>CANQWA010000080.1 GCA_947627445.1 uncultured Ruminococcus sp. | reverse complement strand
ATGTTGAAAAAGCGCAATACATCGGTTCATATTTACGATGAGGATGAAATCGACGAAATGATTCTGATGATTCGCGATAGCTTTATTCCTGCATTTTCTGCGTTGGAAGATACACTGCGAAAAAAGCTGGATGAGATAGAGGAGGAATGAAGATTAAAATGAAAACAAGTAAGAGAATAGGGGCGATTATTATATGCCTGTCGCTGCTGGTATCCGGCTGCGGCAAAAAAGAAACAGCTCCCGCTGGCAAGGAGCAGGAGTCCGATGCGGTGAAAATTCAGACCGTTGACCTGTTAGAAGGCGATGCCGGGACGCTTGAGCAGGAAAACTATGTTCTTCAGCACCTGGAATATCTGGAGAGTCAGGAGTATCAGGAGATTTTGTCGGCGAAGCACGATCTTGCGGGACAGGCCTCAAAAGCCTACGAAGAAGCGAATCAGGCCAAAGTAAACAAGGCATGGCTGACGATGTCAAATGTATGTATGCTTGTGGGAGATGAGGAATTAGAGCTGACAAATGAGTATGATATATTTTTGACGGATTTAATGCAGAGCAAGGCCGCGTCGGAGAATTACAGGGAGGGCTATGAGAAAGCTCTTTGCGGCGCGTTTGAGGAGCTGCTGACGGATCTTACGGATATGCTGAAAAAGACAAAGTCCAATCTGGACACAGTAAATGGGGAGTCCTATGACCAAGTGAAAGATCTGATCGAATCCACGGAAGAAGCGCTCAATACGGTACATAGCCTCCGGAAAGAGAAAAAGGACAAGCTCATGCCGAAGCTCGCGGTTATGACGAAAAAGATGAAAAAAGAGTATCAGTCGTCGTTGGGAGATCAATTAGCCGGATTTCTGGACAGCAGCACGACGGCTCTGGACTACTTTGGCGAAGCGATGGATCTCACCAGCACTACATTCAGCGAGTTTGTCGACAAATACCTGTTTTACCACGCCGCGTCCGCAGCATCCGAAGAATGGTACGAAACGTGGAAAAATATCGCGGAGAGGATAAAAACAGACGACAGCAGCGAGGCGGAGCGCCTGTATAAATCCCTGAACACGATTTTGAGTGAAATCGACCTCGGTAAAAACGGAGAGTGGAAGGAAATGTATAAAAATGCCGCCAAAACTCTGCTTGAAAAAAATATATTTGAATACAGCGCCGAAACAGCCTCCGCGGTTTTCGACGATGTCTGCAAAAAATGGCTGTGCGGACGACTTGTTAAAAAGTCTTTTTCCGTCGGCGTAAGCCTTGCGAACAGGCTCATGAACTGCGACGACATCGCGTATTACGGGCAAATGGTGCTGGGCGCAGGGATATTGGCAAGAAACACATATCCCGTCCTGCTCGAAGCCGCGACAGAGCTGAACGCGAAAGAGGACTATAAAAGCGCCCTGTATTTTGACGAGGTGTTCCACATTCTCAAGGATATTCAGGTCAAGGGCTGCGATTACGCGATTTCATTTCATCAGGCAATCATTGAAAACCCGGCCGGGTATGTCTTTAAATATATGTCGGATGACCACGCGGCGGAGCAATACCGGATTCTGGCAGACAAGGCCGACTGGCAGGGGTACGAGTGCCACGGGAAGGTGACCGATTACTATCGGTTTATCCATGACAATCTTCTGCCCGATTACGGTTATGTAAATGTAAATAAGAAGTCGTCAAGGCTCACCGCAAATGATTATTACGCGGACATAAATAAATATAATTGCTGGGACAAGCGGTCGGGCCTGTTTTCCGCCAATATAGCGGACCTGAACATGGATGGAACCGAGGATCTCATCGTCTTTTATTTTGACAGGAAGAAGTCGCCGGGCGTCCTTATGGCTCAGATCTATTCCAGAGACGACAAGGGGAAAATCTATCAGATCGATACGGAGCAGCTGACGGAGACGACCGCCTGTGAGGAGTATCATTATTCCGCGGGGCTGATTACATTGGAGGATGGCATATATCTTTACACGGAAGAAAATGTCACGGGGAAATTCATAGACTACTCGGATTATGTCGTCAGCCTGTACCAGCTGACAGATGATGGAAAGTGGATCCGGAAATATAAGATGGGACAGTCCGGTGGCGGAACAAGCGAAGTGAGTTATTCCCTGTGGAAATATGTCAACAAGAATAAATATAAAGAAACGGTTCTGTGGGCGGACAGCGAATACAGGGTCTATCACGAGAACGTCAAGATTGCGACGTCACCCGGAACATCCTGGGACAATGCGATTGCCCTTGGCTTTAAACAGATGGGCATTCCGGAGATGGCCCCCAACAGCGGTCAGAGTGAGAAACTCAGCTATGTCCTGTCATTGAAGTATGATGTAGCGATGAATCTAGTGGGAGGGACCGCGGATTTTACATCTGTCCTGACGGACAAAACGGAATTTCGCAAAAATATGAAGCCATATGACCAGGAAAAAGACAGCGAAAAGGGACAAAATGGGACTAAATAGGACGGGCTAAATAGGACGGTTTCAAAAAAACAGTTGACGTATGGAAAAAATATGGTATAATTTATTTTAGTGCAAAAATACCCGATCAGTTG
>CANQWA010000079.1 GCA_947627445.1 uncultured Ruminococcus sp. | reverse complement strand
ACGACATATCTGCTTCATATTGGAATATATTATGGATTCTTTTTATTATAATGGGTGGTGCAGTTTTTGTTCTTGGTATCAGATTACTAAAAGGTATGCATAAATAAATTCTTGCTTGTCGGAGAGATAATGAGGACGGAAGGAGTCAAGATAGATATGGCAAAAATAATATGGGAAGGAAATCAACCTTGGGGAAAAAAATTTCCTGATATTCCGCTTCCCGAAGGTGCGGTGAAAATAAAGAGGCCGGATAATCTGTTGAGCGCATCTGTGCCGTATGGGATCATCCCGATGATCCTGTGCTTTATCGCTGTTATTATCAAAAAAAGCACAAGTACAGAGTTTCTCTTTGACCTGCGCTTTATGCCGATCGGGTTTCTTATCGGCTTTTTACTGATACCTGTCCATGAATATCTTCACGCGGTTTGCTATCCGAAAGAGGCGACTGTTTATGTGGGTATCTGTATAAAGAAAGTGGCTGCTTATGCGGTTTCCGGTTTTCCAATTAGAAAATGCCGGTATATTATTATGTCTCTTGCTCCTGTCCTATTGGGAATCATACCACTTTGCATTTTCCTGATATGTCCTCTGAAATGGAAAGGACTGTTGACAATTTGTATTATTCCGTTGTTCATGGGTCTGATTTCTCCTTCGCCTGATTATATGGATGTAATGCAAATCATGAAACAGGTTCCGAATGGTGCAAAAATACAAGCGGTCAATGAGGGATTATTCTGGTTTAAGGGATGATCTGTATGCAAAAAATGATTACAGTATTGTTGTATTGATATTGGAAAAGCAGACTGACAATTCGCATTTGTCGGGGAGTGAATGAAACACAGAGGTTGTTTTTGACTAATCATTTTAATTCTGATACAGGGAGAGTAAATGTTGTTGCCGTGATCGACGGAAATTTCAAAGCTGACAAGAGGAAAATTTTTTGATATACTGGAATAAACAATGTATTTTCCGTTGTATAACCTTACCTTTGAGGGATTGAAACTCGAATACTAATATCTCCATCAGACTTCATCCAACGATATTACTTCAAGTAAAACATTGGTATGTGTGGAATAGTAAATGATTTATAAAAAATAGAGCGGAGGTTTATATGAATTATTTCATAAGAGAATTAAGAAAAAGCGAAAGTAAAGTATTAAACACATTTTTGTATGAAGCAATTTTTATTCCAGAAGGAGTCCCTGCGCCGTCCAAATCAATTATTAATCAGCCAGAGCTGCAGGTGTATGTTAAAGACTTCGGAAAGAATAAGGGGGACTTGTGTTTGGTTGCCGAAGTCCATCATGAAATTGTTGGTGCAGTATGGGTTCGTATTATGAATGATTATGGACATATTGATGATGAAACGCCATCGTTTGCAATTTCACTTCTGAAAGAGTATAGAAATTATGGTATTGGAACTGAGTTAATGAAACAGATGCTAATGAAACTCAAAATGCAAGGATATAAACAGGCATCATTATCTGTTCAAAAGATGAATTATGCTGTCCGTATGTATCAGAAGGTAGGAT
Source organism: uncultured Ruminococcus sp. (assembly GCA_947627445.1). Taxonomy (GTDB): domain Bacteria; phylum Bacillota; class Clostridia; order Oscillospirales; family Ruminococcaceae; genus Ruminococcus_C. The sequence goes on along the minus strand of CANQWA010000079.1, from coordinate 1,095 downwards.
TTGAAATTGTTAATGAAAATGACGAAGAGTATATTATGATTTGTAGGTTGTAGGAACTTGCAACTTCCCCTTTATGACAGAAATCCATTTCCAATAACCGCAAAAAGTACCGCGATCACACACAATATCATTAAGCCAAAAAAGAACTCACATTATCAAAGGTGTGGGTTCTTTTTTTATCTCGAAAAAAATATTAATAAAATGTAAAATGTAACAAAAACCTCTTGACAAATCGTGCGAAATCTGCGGTTTCATTGCCGCAGGCAATGAAACTCTTTGAAATAGGCATATCAATTTTCACCGTTTCAAGGAGGTTCATTATGAAATATGCCGGCAGATTGAGAAAGACTTATCCCTACAAATCCTGAAGATAAAGCTTCTTTTTACCCAAATACTAACGGCGGTAAACCGTACAGCCTATTGCATCTGAACGCTCTTTATGATCTTCTGACACATACCGATCTGGCAAAAGTCATCTGCGCGTTCATTCTGTTAAGCATGCGGCGAACTTCATTTACAGAGTAGCATAACTTTTTGTTCTTGTCAAATTTTTTAGGCGATATTCTTATCGTCTGCTTTGCTATGCCTTTTTTTCAATAATTTTCCCTCCGACCATTTTTGGATCGGAGGACTCGTGATTTGCTGTTTGGGGTTTAATGATATTGGCTTAGTGGGCTGCTTTTTTATACGCACAAGCCTCTCGCTTGATTTGTAGCGAGAGTATTTTTTTCTTTACCCGCCCTTTAAGAGTGCTACCCTCCAAATATGCTAAACTTTCAGCAGTATTTCCACTTTTGAAGTCCCACCAAATGGTGGGACTTCTTTTTGAGTGGTGAGGGGTTAGTTGGCTTTTAGCATATAAATTTGCATATTTTTAAGGATTTATGCGGGTTGTTAGGCAGGAAATGGACAAGGTGAAGGGCGGCATCGGTGGTGCGTTCTGAGCTATTTATGGATTTTTGAGGGGCGAACGGGTTGAGATGCTTGTTTATTACTTTATATAGAGAGCATAAATTGATTAAGAATTAGAAAGGATTCCTGTAAATGAGAGATTTTAATAACTTGAAAATTGCAGTAGCCGGTACGGGATATGTA
>CANQWA010000078.1 GCA_947627445.1 uncultured Ruminococcus sp. | reverse complement strand
GAACATTTCTCTAACCACTCAGCATTTTGCTGGGTGGTTTTGTTTGTAGGTGGAGATTATGCGGTGTTGCCTTAAATCTGGGTGAATGTGCACTGTATGTCGGCGATTGTATGTCCTTTACAACAGACATTCCAAAGTTTTGGTCTGGTGGTCAAGGAGCAACATTGAATATTAATGGCGGTTATCTGGAAGTTGCCAATAATCTGGTATTTCGTACCACCTCTCCAGACGGCTGGGACGGAAACGCAGGACAGAATATGCGACTGAATGGTGGCACAGTGATTGTCGGCGGCGACTTTAACTTTGGTCAAGCGAACTGCTATGATACTATCTGGATGACGAATAGTGCAGATTGGCTCGAAGTATACGGTAACTGGAATTATATTACATTGACTGACATGGAAGGAAAATGGACAGCAGGTAATATCTGTTTTTTTGGACCAATCTGGGAAGTCAATGAAGCTTCCGGGTCAAAATCTATTTACTCTTCTGGTTCACAAGTAATTCATTTTGGATATGAAGGCGGCAAACAAACTGTTCTTTGGGATAACTGTGAAACCTATATCAATAATGAAGACGGCTCTCTGAACACGGAAAGAACCTTTAATTTTGATGGTGGAATTGATTTCCTATATGATTTTACCGAAGAAAATTACTGGTTTCGTCCATGGTTCCGTCCGTATGATGAACCGGATTATACTCTTTATCGCAAAGGTTGGGAAATGGGCGATGGTGTACACATTGCAACTGGTAACTATACAAAAACCTTTACAGATTTGAGTATTGAATCTCCAGGAGTTCAATCTGATTTTATCCGCACTTACAATTCTACAAGCGATGAAGAAGGTTCATTCGGTATCGGCTGGGACTTCAACATCGATGTTAGTAAAATTGTCATTCCAGCTGAGGGATATTATCAAGTTGTACTTCCCGATGGCTCCAACACAACTTTCAAAGATGACGGTAATGGCGGCTTTGAGTGCCTGAATGCACACAGCACTATGACAAAGTCTGGAAGCGAATATACGGTTACCAATGCAGCACAGTCACAGTATCACTTCAATACAAACGGTGAATTGGATTGGGTTAAGGACGCAGAGGGCAATATTCTGACAATTTCAGCAATATCGAATAATCAGCGTACTGTAACGGATTCCACCGGCAGAACTTATATGATTACCTACAACGGAAACAGCGAACATTCCCGTGTTACTGAAATTAAGGATACCGCTGCAAATCGTTCGGTTGTTTATGAATACAACAGTGATTATCAATTGATTTCAGCAACCTGCGTTTCCGGCGGCACTGAAACATATGAGTACGACGGAAACGGCAGACTCTGTAAAATCACAAACTGCTACAATGAAGTAACTGACCAGATCGTATACAACGAGAATGGTTCTGTGAACTGGCTGACGAATGCTTCCGGTCTAAAACAGGTGTATACCTATGATAAGACGCAAAAACAAACTGGTCTGAAAGAATTTGACGGTGATGCACTCGTAAAAACTTTCACTTACAATTATGATGAAAAGTACGCTGTTAAGACAAACACTGTTGAAACTGACGGTCAGAGCTATGAGGTTGATAAAATCACTTACAGCACTGTAGATGATGAAAACAAGTATGATGAAATGATTGAAAGCGTTGATATCATGGGTAATACGACCAAGTATGACCGTGATGCCAATGGTAATGTCATCAAGACCACCAATGCAGATGGAACATCCACGCTTGCCAATTACAATGACAAAAACAGCATTCTTGCAAGCGTGGATGAAATGGGTTATGCCACAATTTATGCATATGATTCCAACGGCACACGGTTGCTGAAACAGGCATCCAGTTTGAACCCGCTCTCACAGTCAGATATCAATACAGTAACTGCTGCAAGCTTTGATCCAGTAAAATACTTGGCAGAAAACGAAAGCAGCTATGCAATCACCAGTCACGAATACTACGCAGACAGCTATGTCAGCGGTGTCGCAGGATTGATTCGTGCAACAACTGACCCTGAAGGCAATGTTACAGAGTATGATTATTACAAGGATGGTTACGGCAAAGGTCTGGTAAAATCCAAGACACTGAAGGACGGCAATACAGTTGTCAGTACAGTTGCTTATGCGTACAATGCACAGCTTCAGGTGTCCAAGGAAACCACAAGTTATGACCTGTCCAAGAATCTCTATTCTGTGAAGGAATATGAGTACGACAAGTTCAACAATGTGACGGTTACCAGAGATTATGGTACAGGCAGTACACCGGCAACAACCATTGCAGAATATGATTTGCTGAGTCGTAAAACAGCAGAATATGCACCGAATGATTCTGCGGATAAGAGTCATGGTACATTGACCACCTACTATCCGGATGGCAATGCGAAAACGCAAACCGATGCCGAAGGCAATGTAACCTCCTATGAGTATGATGCCTATGGACAGGTAACAAAGAAAACCAATCCGGATGGTACCATGAATCTGACGGAATATGACGGCTTGCAGCGGGAAAAGGCAACTTATTTTCAGGCAGGCGAAAACGGAATCAAGCAGATTCTGACACAGACAGCCTACGAGTTCACTGGTTATAGCTTTGACATTTACACTGCTCTTGATACTTCGGCTTCTCACTCCTGTAAGGGACTGAAAACAACCAAAACAACCTACATTACCGAGGACAAACAGGT
>CANQWA010000077.1 GCA_947627445.1 uncultured Ruminococcus sp. | reverse complement strand
TGAAGATTTCATGCAGATACCGGACGATATTGACGAACCTGGCTTGCCGTTTGCGTGATTGAGGTGCGATAAATGGATATATGCGGGCACCAGATGAACATTTACGATTTTATGGGAGGTGGATCAGATGGAGTATGAATTGATAAACCCGAGCGATCCTTATACTTTTATTGCTGAAAGCAAAGAAATAGCGGCATTGGTGGTAGCAAATATAAGCCTTGCTTACGCCGCAAGACCGAAGATCGGGGAAGATGATATTCCCATATTTATTTTTGGAGGTTTTGAAGAGTGGTACAGAGATAAATTTGGGAGAGATTACAAGACGGGATATTCTGACTTAAAAGAGGAAATATCCGACGCGTTAGACAGCTTCATGTTTGGGACGTTTGAGGACAGAGAACGCTATGAAATGGCTTTACAGTGCATTACAGATCCGGACAAGAGAGAAGAATTTAAGGAAAAGTGGAATGACGGGAGAAGCAGTATGAATGACATAGGAACTTATTGCCATAATTTATCTAAGAAATTAAGGGAGGCTATTAAATGACCAACCTTGAGAAGATAAAGTCCATGAGCATAGAGGAAATGGCGGTACTGTTGGCTGACGAGATACCACATGGAGATTGTTATGGTTGTGGATTGAATTGTTGCAGAAAAACAGAAAGGCTGAACGACCCGTGCCAAGACGCTTGGTTGGAATGGTTGGAAAGCGAGGTGGAGTGAATGCCGATTATAAGAAGAAAAAAGAAAATGAGCGAGAATATGAGGAAATTTGCGAAAATACTAGACGATTTTAACGCAGAGAACAAGAAAAAGCCTTATATGAAAAGAGAACTGTGTCCGCCTCCGACTAATCCTCAACTTGTCGTTGACTGTTTATGCGATTTGCTTTTAGGTGAAGATTGGTATGTCACAATGCCTTTAGGGGTTGGACAAGTAAACACGGTTATCCTTGACAACATTCTTTTCAAATACTGCAAAGAGTACAGAAAAATGGAGTGTGATTAAATGCAGAACCGAAATATAGCGCAAGCCAAAGTAATCGAGCGCAAGAACAAGGAACGCTTGCTGAAAGTTAATCCGAATCTGAATGATGGTAGCGGTATTTATTTTATGACACGATTTGAAGATGGAATCAAATATGCCTATATAGGCCAAGCACTACATATTCTTAGCAGACTTGCAGGCCATATGCGTGGTTATCAGCATATTGATCTTTCGGTTAGAAAACATGGATTTTATTCAGCTGATAACCCTTCAGGTTGGAAGATAGGTTTTATGAATTTTTCTCCAGATCAGCTTGATGAAAAAGAGCAGTATTACATCAAGGCCTACGCACAGGCTGGTTACCAGCTTCGGAACAAGACCTCAGGTGGACAAGGTGAGGGGAAGAAACAGATTGACGATTACCGTCCGCAGAAGGGCTACCATGACGGACTAGCGCAGGGCAGAAAGAACCTTGCGAAAGAACTACTTCACATAATCGACCTGCACTTGACCGTCAAGCTGAAAGATGGAAAGGAAAACAACAAGGTATCGCAGAAAGCGTTAGAGAAGTTCTGGGATTTGCTGAAAGAAAGGAATGGCTAATCTACTTTATGAATTATTACTGGGTTAGAATTTTTGATTACAGAAAAGATGAAGAATTAAAGCCATATTCTGATAATAGCACATGGGATAAATTCAAAGGAACTTTGCTTGATGAATATTATTTGTGCGGAGAGGATATGACAAGGGAAAAGGCAAAGGAAGAAGTCAAAAGCAGAAGCGAAGTTGAAAAGTTTGCGAAGCCAAGAAAAAGTGATGGAATTTACGCTCTTGTTATGGAAAGCAACCAATTTTTCTATGACAGATTTAATATCGAGGTAGACGCAATATGTTTTGACGCCGATTGCCATAATCCGATTAAGGGGAAGATGAAAGATTTCCCATATATTGAACACAACGGAGTTAAGTATCACTTTTGTTCTTATGATTGTAAAAGGCATACATTAAACAAAATAAACCCATACAACGAGGGAGAATGGCAAAGCAAAGAGGGGTATGAAGAAAACGGCGGTGTATATGGTTACATATATCATATTTACAATAGGAAGAAGAATATGCACTACATAGGGCAAACAATATATATGCCGTTTTTTCGTTGGCAGGAACACGCAAAACAACATATTAAAGGCGATATTACAGACCTTATTTTTGAAACCGTTACAGAGGTTAGGGTAAAGTCACAAGAATATCTAAATAGTATTGAAGCGTGGTGGATAAATAAGTTTATAGATGAATACGGGAAAGGGAATGTTATGAATTTGACAGTGCCAAAGATTACTATTGAATACTTAATTAGTGAGTATGCCAAAATTGTAGGCGGTCAAAAAATTCTAGGACTTACTGAAAGGGAGTGATGATTAATGACAATGGTAGGAGTAGTTCGGGAGATACAATACGAAACAGAAAAGAGAAAGCTTATAAAAATGAACAATGACATTGATAGCCTTATTGACCTAGCCCACAATTTATATATCAACACAGAAGATAAAGAAGAAAAGGCTGTTTTGGATAAGAAAATCAAGACATATTGGGAGATAAAAAATCTTGTGGAAAATATGCTAAAGGAGTGATGAAGAATGAAAATCATAAAAGATAATGAAATAAATATGATAGCAGAAAGATTAGCCGAATTATGGGAATTGAGCAAGGGATTTGATATTGATGATTTCCAAAAATCTACCAAGTGCATTGTTGAAATTGCTGTAATGTTGGATATTCCGCAAAATGGAATTTTTAAGGAAAGCGAGGTATCGGATTAATGGAAGAAAAACTGAAAGAATTGCAGGAAAAAGGGATTATCAGCTTTTCCGAATGGAGAAATATTGATGATCGTACGAAGATTTCAGAAATTATAGTAGGTAATACGAAAATGGAGTTATT
>CANQWA010000076.1 GCA_947627445.1 uncultured Ruminococcus sp. | reverse complement strand
CTTCAACTGCCGCTCGATCTTGTCAAAGCGTTCGTTTATTTCGTCAAATCCGTTGAATATATCATCTCTAAAGGTTTTCAGCCGCCCGTCCAGAATATCCGTCACGCTCGGCTTGCTTTCCTCTGCCTGCGGCGTTTCTGCGGTGTAGGTTGTGATTCTGCTTGTCCCGTCACTCTGTAGCTGTTTCGTGTATATCGTCTTTCCGTCCGTAGCCGGGAAGAACATGATAGAGCCATCCATCATAACGTCCGTTGCCTTGACGCTCTCTATGCTGTCAACATACTTGCCGTTCAAGCCTTGCTGTGCGCCGTACTGCTGTTGCATCGGCTGTTGTACCTGCGGCATCTGCGGCTGTTGTACGGGCGGCATCATATTCGGTTGGTATTGGTAGGGATTCGGATTGAAATACTGCTGATACTGCGGATAGTTCGGATATGTCATAGATTGCGCCTCCTATGTTTTATAGGAATAGCGTACAACGAAAAAAGCGGCTCGGACAGTTCGTCTAAGTCGCTTGAAAGTTCTGATTAAGTTGTGAAAAAGGTGCGGAAAAGTTCACGCAAGCCACTCCATTCCGCAATCAAACAATGTAATTTGCTGTTTGTATTCCTGCAGTCTCTCGTTTGCTAATCTGTATGTGTATGGGTCTTTCTCGAATCCAATATAATCAATCCCTGCTTCGCTGTATGCTATCAGACTGCTCGCACTTCCGACGTGCGTATCAAGCACTTTCCAACCGCTTTTTATGTACTGTTTAATTATCCACCTATACAGGTTTACAGGCTTTTGAGTTGGTGTTATGCGCTTTTCATTCAGTTTTTTGTTTCCCTGCTGAACGGTTCCCTCAGTAATGGATTTTCCCTGAAACATTCCACGCCACATATAACGGAATATATCAACACGGTTATTCAGAGAGCAATAGGCTATCTCCGCATCTGATTGGTCGGAGCCATCATTGCATTTATCCCAAATAATACGACCGCCTGTCAGCGGATAATCGTAGTAATTTACGCCAAAAATAATTTGATGTTTTGACACCCTCTTTAATTCATCAAAATATCTGCAGTCTGGCGTTTCATTATCCCACCCACGGTTTTCATATCCTCCGTCTTTGACAAATATCCTGTTTCCGTTTTTCTGTTTGACATATCCGCTCCGATTTTTTCCACCGTGTTCTTTCAGCCCATACGGAGGATCTACCACGGCTATATCAAAATACTTATCTGGAAACTGCGGCAGATAGTCCATACAATCACCGCATATAAAACTGTTCATCTCAATCATTATCCGTAATTCTCCGCAATCCATTTATCCATATTCACCACGCTTGTGACCGCAATCATCTTTTTGTTTACCTTGCGGCTTAGGCGCTTGACGGAAGATATGTCCATATTCAACAGGTCGCAACAATCTTCCAACGTACAGCCGGACGCACGATAATCAAACAGCTCGCGCTCATTCGGCGTAAAATTGCACATAGCGCGGTAATATTCAAGTTCTGGTAACACATTATCAGATATTTTCAAATTAACGCCTCTTATAAGCCGTATCAGTTTTCTGATATTAGGCTGAGTAGTTCCCGCTTGTCCTGCTCCATTTTTTCCGTGTGGTTGCCGTAAATTTGATGATCCATTATATCAATCAATATCCGGCTCATGCTCGCCTGCATTTTCTTGATTTCCTCGATGTTGCGGTAGTCCTTCTCTACGTTCTGTTCCAATTTCTCTACCCGGTCTTTCATCTTGACCGCCGGTCTTATCCACTTCCAAATGACAGCCGCCGCACCGCCGATTATGGAAATACCACCGCAGATTGATAGTAATGTGTTTATGTAGTCCATAGGTTAATCCTCCGTAAATTCCTTTTTCACAAAACCTCTCATGTATGCTTTTGGCTGTTTTCGCCAAGCTATAACATCATCTGTTCGATTGCATAATTTTTCAGAACGTAGGCTTTTGTTTTCGCAGTTAAGAACATTGTAAACATCAAATACATTTTGTCTGCGATTGTCTCTAAACTGCTGTCTATCGGAGTACCAATACAAATCCATTACATATCTCTGCTGATTCTTTACTTCGACAATGCATATATACCAACCGTCTTTTTTAGGCTTTTTCTTGTCAAATCGTTTCCAAAACATACATTCACCTCCCGCAGATGGCAAGTAACGTGTTGATTGCTGATGTTATGTCCATTGGTTAGTCCTCCGTACCGAAATATAATGCTATCTTTTCTTCATCTGTCAAATGCGGGTTACTATTACAAAACGAAATAAACAGTTCTCTTTTTCTCTGGTTATCATATATTCGCATTATTCTTTTAAAATTTTCTTTATCCTCTTTCTTATCTTGATAAATATAGACAAGAAACGCAATCAACGCAATTAAATCCAGAATTATCACAATCATGCTTTACTCCCTTTCCCAATAATACTGCGGCACTTCCCCGCCTGAGTCCCAGCTATCCCAATAAAACCCGTCCACCACGCACACCACATGACCCGGTATCGCCAACACATATACGCCATGCGGATTGTCCCGGCAGAAATCATCAACGGTATAGATGTCCTGTCCGTGGTCGTCAACTACATTGCGCCGGAATCCGTTGCGCCGGAGATAGGCGCCCCATATATGATTTGCAGAGGGCATATCGCAGAGTTCAAAGCCGACAGAGGATAGTTCTGCATATACTGTTTCCCAATCCTTGTTTAGTGCTTTGGATAAGGCTCTGATAGTACAATCACCGACACGTTTTGACAATGGATTGGCATTGTATTCACGCCAACGGTTCATTTGAAATCGCTCCAATCTATCGCCTGTCCACACATTAAGCAAAATTTATGAGTATTAAGCTCGTCCGTTGCGTATATCAAGCCGCCGCAACTCGGGCACTCAAACACGCCCATATCTTCATTTACATTTATTGGCGTTTGAGGAATCTGCTTTCCAAGCGCATTCATACAGGCTATCATTGTTTCTCTTTTTACGCAATCTATATAATCATCATCTTTATAATCTGCACAAATAATATGACTTTTAACTTCTTTAATTGCATCTTGAAACGTCATTGCGCCTCACCTCTCTTTCCCCTTTATTTTACCGCACATAAGTACTGATAGAGTAGGCGTGGATTTGCACCACGCATGGAGTTTGTTGTTTGATGACATTCTGACCTCCGTCTTGCAACTCGAGTACTTATAGCCTCCGGCAATCTCCCTCCCGTCACCATAGCGTCTACCTCTTCCGCCACTACTCTATATATACATTTTACCGCACAACGGTAAGAATGTTGTATACACCTTTGCGGTTATTTAGGCATATTCAATCTCCATTTAGACCATTCTCGTTTATCATACCAACGCTCCGGCCCGATGCACTGTGCAAGCACACGCTCATTTTCTTCGTCAATTTCTTTTACATAAACAGACCATGTCTGCCATTTTCCGTTGAATGCGGCTAGTCCGCTTGAACGCCTCACTCTGTATACTTTCATTCCCGGTTTTAATTTTTTCAGTGTCAT
>CANQWA010000075.1 GCA_947627445.1 uncultured Ruminococcus sp. | reverse complement strand
TCACCGCCTTCTTCTTTCATTATACCTTATTTATCAAAAAAAGTCCAGCCGAGCGCTGGCCTTTTTTGACAGGCTGAAGTGCTGTCCTATTTAACTGATAGGACAGCACTTTATTTATCAAATAATTTGCATAAATAATAAACAAAAGAAACAAAATCTATTTCTATTGTTTCAAAAATTTTCCTGCAAGACATTTCTTAATTCATTCAGAAATACCTCTGCCGCCTTTGAAAACACATAATGTTTCTTCCAGACAATATCAAGTCCCACATTCATCGGCGGTTCAAGCGGACGGAAACAAAGCGGATTTTCAGCATAATCACGGATAACGTTTTCAATACAAAGGGCAATGCCGACACCCTCCTCAACAAGAATTGCGGCATTGTACAGCAGATTGTACGTCACGGCAATACTGTATTTTTTGTACAGTCCTCCTGACCAGCCCGAAAATTCACCCTCCGCCATAGCCTGATTTGTGGCGATAATCTGACGTTTCAAGAGGTCTTTCGGCGTGATTGTTTTCTTTTGAGCAAGCGGGTTGTCTTTCCGCATGAGTACGCCCCAGCGGTCTGTTGTCGGCAATTTTATCAAATCATATTTCGACATATTCGCAGGTTCAATGCAGATACCGAAGTCAAGCAGACCCCTGTCAAGCCTGTCCGAAACGTCCTCCGCATGACCACTGTAAAAATGAAACCTGATAGCAGGATATTTTTTCCTGACACGATAAATCACCCTTGCAAGCGTGCGGATTCCCTCTGTTTCACCGCTACCGATATAAATTTCACCACTGATGTTTTCAGTTTCCGGGCAGACATCGGCTTTTGTCTTTTCCACAAGTTCAAGAATTTCCTCGGCTCGTTGCCGGAGCAAAGCTCCCTCGTTTGTGAGAACAATTTTCCTGTTGGTACGTTCAAACAATTTTACACCGAGTTCTTCCTCTAAATCGTGCATTTGCCGTGACAATGGCGGCTGTGACATATGCAGAAGTTCAGCGGCTTTGGTGATATTTTCCTCCTGCGCAACAGCGAGAAAATATTTTAACACTCTGATTTCCATAAATATCCCTCCTGATTATAGTATAGCACACTCTGTCATACTTTTCAAGTATAACAGAACAAATAAAATATGTATTTGCTATTTTCAAAATTCTATGCTATAATAAAAGCGGAAAGGGTGAAAATTATGGTTGACACAATACTTGCTTACCTGAACGGTATAAATTCTGATGTGGATGAGGATGAAATAAACCGCTGTATCTGGGATATTTGTCAGGATACGCAGAGAAAGCTTGTGAATCTGAACAACAGCTATCATACGGATACGGAAATCCCTGTGCTGATGTCTGAACTGATTGGTGAGAAAGTCGGCGAGGGATTCAGAATGTTTCTGCCATTCTATGCGGATTTTGGCAGAAATGTCCATATTGGGAAAAATGTTTTCATCAATTCAGGCTGTCATTTTCAGGATCAAGGCGGAATTTATATCAGTGATAATGCTTTGATTGGTCACAACGTTGTGCTTGCAACGATAAATCACGCTCTTGCTCCTCACGACAGGCGGAATCTCTATGCACCTATTCACATTGGAAAAAATGTCTGGATTGGCTCAAATGCGACGATTTTGCAGGGAGTAACAATTGGTGACGGTTCTGTCATCGGTGCAGGTTCGGTCGTGACAAAAAGCATTCCCGAAAATAGTATTGCGGTTGGTGTTCCGGCAAAAGTAATCCGTAAAATTGAGGAGTGATCTTATGAAAAATTTTCTATTCTCTGCATTCACAATTTTCATCAGTGCGATAAGCGTATTGAGTTGTTCAAAGACTGAAAATTACAGTATATCGCCGATGACAAAAACAGCAGATGTAAATTATACAATTGAAGATGTGAAAAATTTACAGGATTTTCTGCTGACAAAACCGACAGAAGATTTATCCGGGAAAAATTACGACCTTGACGGTGACAATGCGTGGACGGTTTTTGACTTGTGTCTGATGAAAAGACAAATCACTGATTGGGGCAATGTTCAGGATAATCAAAATAACGAACAGGAAAATATTCTTGTTGCGTACTTTTCAAGGACGGGTAATACGGAGAAAATTGCCGAAAAAATTGTGAATATCACGGGTGCGGACGTGTTTGAAATTGAAGCGGAAATTCCCTATACCGATGAGGACATTGCCTATCATAATTTTTCCTGCCGTGCAAATCAGGAACAGGCTGACAAAACAGTTCGCCCCGAAATTTCGGGAGAAATTGAAAATATAGACCAGTATGACTATGTATTTTTAGGCTATCCGATCTGGTGGAGTGAAGAACCCAGAATTATTGATACATTCCTTGAAAGCTATGATTTTTCGGACAAAACAGTGATTCCGTTCTGCACATCGGGCAGCAGTGGTATCGGCACAAGTGAAAAAAATATCCGTGAACTTGTTCCCATTGGCAAACAGCTTGACGGAAAGCGTTTTGAAGTTGACGGCACTGAAAATGAAATTTCAGATTGGATTGACAGTCTTGAAATTGGCAGCAAAGAGGAGGTTCGGGAGATGAATATTTCCGTAAACGGTCATATTTTGAAAGCCGAATTGGCTGACACACAGGCGGCAGAGGAACTTTATGAACTGATAAAAAGCAACCCCTTGACTCTCACGCTGAACGAATACGGCAGTTTTGAAAAAGTCGGAAAATTGCCGCAAAGTTTCACAAAAAGTGATGAACAAATTACTGCACAAGCGGGCGATATTCTGCTGTATCAGGGCAATCAGATGACGATTTTTTACGGCGAAAATTCGTGGAGTTATACACGTCTTGGGAAAATCGAAAATACAACGGCAGAGGAACTTGCGGAAATTTTTGGTGACGGCGATGTGACAGTGACTATTTCAGCAGAACGTGAATTTGACTTTGAAACAAAAACGGTAATGCTGAACAGTGGTTATGAAATGCCGATAATGGGCTTAGGTACATACAGCTTGACAGAAGAGGAATGTTATAATTCAGTGACGGCTTTGCTTGAAAATGGTGGTCGGTTGATTGATACAGCATATATGTACGGAAATGAAGCGGCTGTCGGTCGTGCAATAAGAGATTCTGATGTGCCGAGAGAGGAAATTTTTGTCATTACAAAGATTTATCCCGGAGAGCAGTTTTCCAATCCCGAAAAGGCAATACAAGATGCCCTTGATAAGCTGGATATAGGCTATATTGATATGATGTTACTGCATCACCCTGGTGAAAATGATGTCAAAGCATATCTTGCAATGGAAAAATTCGTAGAGGACGGAAAAATTCATTCTCTTGGTCTGTCAAACTGGTATATTGAAGAACTTGAGAAGTTTTTGTCGCAGGTGAATATTACTCCTGCATTGGTGCAAAATGAAATTCACCCATATTATCAGGAACCAAAAGTTGTGCCGTATATTCAGTCGCTCGGAATTGTTGTGCAAGGTTGGTATCCGTTCGGCGGACGTGGTCACACATCGGAACTTCTCGGTGATGAAACATTGAACAAAATAGCTGAGGAACACGGGGTTTCTGCCGCACAAGTGATTCTGCGTTGGAATTTGCAGAGAGGTGTGGTTGTCATTCCCGGTTCAGGCAATCCCGACCATATCAAAGAAAATCTCGATATTTTGGGATTTGCGTTGTCCGACAGTGAAATGGAACAAATTGCTAACTTAAATCGTGATGAAAAACACGATTGGTATTGATAAAAAATCAGAAAGGCAGGTTTTTACAATGAA
>CANQWA010000074.1 GCA_947627445.1 uncultured Ruminococcus sp. | reverse complement strand
TGACATTTTTATACCATAATGCACATATATGCAAATTGAACATAACCATCTTTATGTAGAATTCTACATAAAGACGGTTGGGGCGAAGGTCTTGAACAACACGGCGTTAAAACTGCTGATTTTGGCGAGATTTATGTAAGCTTTTGGAATGACAGCAACGACTGGTCGCTGCAAACAGAAGAAGAAATGGGATTGTCTCAGGCTGAAAAACTCACGGAAGAACTCAGCATGGGCATGACGATGTGAAAGGAGCAGCTATGTTTTATAGCAGAGATAAAGTGGAACAACTCCGGCAAAGATATCCGGAAGGCACGAGGATTTGCCTTGACAGCATGGAAAACGATCCCCGACCGATTCCGTCAGGCACAAAGGGGACGGTAATTACAGTGGATGACGCCGGTCAATTATTCATGAAGTGGGACAACGGGTGTTCCCTTTCGCTAATCCCCGGCGAGGACAGATTCCATGTGATTCAGCCGGAAGAAAATTTGTCGGAGGAAATGCAAGAAACTGAGAATCCCTCAGAAGAACTTGAAATGCATATGTCTATGTAGGCGGTTTGGTTTGAAAAAACTGAACTGTCTTTTTTTGCCCAAATGAAAGGAAAAGGTGAAAATGATTCGATATTTTGAAAGCTTCGCAGGCATCGGCGCATTCCGATCGGCATTTGAAAAAGTGGGCGGATTTGAATGTGTAGGCTGGTGCGAAATCGACCGATATGCGCAAAAGGCTTATCGAGCCTTGTACGACACAGGAGGAGAAAAGTTCTATGAGGACATCACAAAAATCGATTACGGAGGTATGCCGGATTTTGATCTGCTCGTTGGCGGACCATGCTGCCAATCATTTAGTGTCGCAGGGCGCAGACTCGCTTTTGCGGACGACAGAGGAAACCTCTTTTCAACTATATCCAAATCCTTGAAGCAAAGCGACCTCGCTATTTTATCGCTGAAAACGTACCCAACTTGCTTGGTATATCGCAGGGGGAATGTTTCAGAATCCTGCTTGAAAAGATTTCAGAACTGGGGTATCGTATGTGCTGGAGAGTGCTTAACAGCTCCGGTTTCGGAATACCGCAGTCCAGAAGAAGGCTGTTCCTTGTCGGATATCTTGGAGACAAATGTCCCGCCGAAATACTGGCTTTCGGAGGAAATGATGCGGAAAATTTCGAAAAAGGAAAACCTGAACAGCTGATTGGCGGCAGTCAAGGTTCGAGGGTATATTCCACAAACGGCACAGCGGTTACACAGTGCAGCGGTTCAGGCGGCATGGGAGGTAAAACAGGACTTTATTTTATAGACTGTAATCCAAGTCCTCAAATGACGGACGCAGCAAGGTGTATTACTGCAAGGCAGAACAGCGGAATAAGTCATCGCAGAGGTGAACATTCTGCTGTTTTTGTGGATGATGCGCCGAGAGCAATTCTCAATCCGTTTAAGGAGCATACCCGTCAGAACGGCAGAAGAATCAAAGAGCCAAACGAGCCGATGTTCACGCTTACGGTGACAGACAGGCATGGAATTGTTCACAGAGGACGGATTCGTCGGCTTATGCCTGTGGAATGCTGGAAATTACAGGGGTTTTGCAAGGATCAATTTGAAAAAGTTGCGGCAACAGGAATATCCGACGCTCAGCTTTACAAACAAGCCGGAAATTCGATTACGGTTGCTGTCGTGGAAGCGATTGCAAGAAATTTATTGAAATTTGACGAGGAGGCAAGCAGTGGAAAATATCATTAAAATTTTTGAGAATGAAGAGTTTGGCAGGGTCAGGACGGTGATAATAAAAGGCGAACCGTGGTTTGTGCTTGCAGATGTATGCAAAGCGCTTGAAATCAGCAATTCCAGAATGGTTGCCAGTCGTCTGGACAGCGATGAGCTGATGTCAGTCAAACTGACATCAGGTGGACAGCGCCGAGAAATGACAGCAGTTAGCGAAAGCGGACTTTATGATGTAATTCTTAGAAGTGACAAACCACAGGCGAAGCCCTTTCGTAAATGGGTCACAACTAAGATACTTCCAACCATCAGACGCACCGGCGGCTACGTTGCGAACGAGGACATGTTCATCGAAAACTATCTCCCTTTTTTGGACGAGCCGTATCAAAATCTGTTCCGCCTGCAGATGATGGCGATAGGTAAGTTGAACGAGCGTATCCGTCACGATGAACCGCTAGTGGAGTTTGCCAATCAGGTGTCAAACACAGAAAATCTGATTGACATGAACGCCATGGCAAAGCTTGCGGTGGAAGAAAATATCCCCATCGGCAGAAATCGGCTGTTTCGATGGCTGCGGGAAAATGAGATATTGATGTCAGGAAATTTGCCGTATCAGAGGTACATCGACCGTGGGTATTTTGCAGTGAAGGAATCTGTTTTTGAAACGGATTCCATGTGCAGAACTTATCAGCAAACGTTTGTCACGGGCAAGGGGCAGCAATACATCATTGGCAGACTGAAAAAAGAATTCTGCAATGAAAATGAATCAATCAGGAGGGATTGACGATATGCTCTGGTTTATCATAGGACTGCTTTTGGGCGGCACGATGGGCGCCGCAGTGATGGCGCTGTGTAACGCTGCCAAAAATGCAGATGAGGAAATGGAAACAAAAATAAAGTAAGGTAAGGCCGTTTTGCCAACAGCAGAAAACTTCTGCCATTTGCAAAGCGGCTTTTTCGCTTCCTGACATTTTTCTGCTGTTGGTTTTAACGGCAGAAAGGAGCTGCATGAATAGCTTTATGTCATGGGTAGGCGGCAAAAAGGCACTCAGGGATGCCGTGCTTGCAAGATTTCCGCCTTACTATGAGCGATATATCGAGGTTTTCGGCGGCGCAGGCTGGGTGATATTTCATAAACCGCCCGGTAATGATTTTGAGGTGTTCAACGATTTCAACAGCAATCTGGTGAACCTCTATCGCTGTGTCAGGGATCAACCAAATAAATTAAAATACAAGCTGCGGTATGTCCTGAATTCCCGTGAAGATTTCAACTGGATTGTAAGCTTACACAAGCGAGAATTGTTCCCGAAATTCCGGGATATTGACCGTGCGGCAAAATTTTACCAGCTAATACGATATAGCTACGCCAGCAGTCTGGACAGCTTCGCGTGTCAGCCCCATTCCATGTGGAGTGATTTTCCGCAAATTGATATGGCGGCAAGGCGGCTGCAAAAGGTTGTCATTGAAAATCGTGACTTTGAAAAGCTCATCCGGCAGTATGATCGCCCGGTGAGCTTTTTCTATTGCGATCCGCCGTATTTTGCTACGGAAAATTACTACAAAGATGTGGGATTCACCGCAAAAGATCATGTCAGACTGCGTAATGTCTTGCTGAACTGTTCAGGAAAATTCCTTGTGTCCTACAATGATTGCCCCCAAATCCGGGAACTCTGGGACAAGCCAAATATCCATATGAAAGAAATCAGCAGACTGAACAATCTGGTGCAGCGATATGAGGGCGGCTGTCTATACAATGAGCTGTTGATTTCCAATTACGATACCAGCGAGAGGGCAAAAATGACAAGGCAGCTCTCTCTTTTTGACGATAACAACGGAGGTTTTACTTTATGAAACAGGTGATTTTTTCACAAATTTTAGCCGAAAACGGCGTGACAAATTTTAGCGGACTGTTTGACGAAAACGGTTTGCCGGTACGTGTGGAATTGGAGAAAAACGAGGATGGAGTTGTCCTTACTGTTCTGCACAGAGAATTGTCGGAGGACGAACAGCAGGAAATCTGTATAGCTCATGAACACTGCCAGGATTGTCCGCTGTGTGAGCAGTGCGATGCGGAGTGCGGTGAAATATGATTCTTGATTGGTTTTGCAAAAAAATTCGGGCGCCGACTTTCCCGGCAAGGTTCAGCAACAAAAAACGTATGACAGCACGTATTTTCGTGCTTTTTTGAAAGGAAGTTTGTATATGTTCAAAAACAAAATATGGAAGAAACTGGGCGCAGGTCTGATGGCAGGACTCTGCGCTTTTTCTATGCTGGGAACTTCGATGGGAGGTTCATTCAAAACAAGCGC
>CANQWA010000073.1 GCA_947627445.1 uncultured Ruminococcus sp. | reverse complement strand
TTATTACCGGAAAGATTGTCGTTGCCGCCTTCACCATACAACGAATCCCCATTTGTATTCGCTACATTCATCCAGTCGTCATTATCCGAACCATGCAGAGAATTGATCAACTCGGAAACATCAGTACCGTTAATATTGAAGTTATAGAAGTCGTAGTACTGTGTCAGAACAATGGCATCTCCACCGAAGGAAATTGTCAGATCGTTTCCGCTGCGTGAGAATTGTGCAGAAGATATATCCAATCCAGAAAGCTCAATAGTGTTGTATCCGGATGCGTCCGAAATCGTATCTACTCCGTAGCCTGCCTTAAAGACAATCGTATCGTCACCATGGTCATCTTGAATGAAGTCATTTCCGGTACCGCCGTCAATCACATCATCTCCGCCACCAGCATGAATAATATCATCGCCTTCATCACCATAAATATAACTTGCATCATCTCCATCATAGATGGTGTCATTGCCTTCACGACCATAAATGGTGTTATTACCGTTTCCGCCATTTAACACATCATCACCTACACCGCCGTCGATGTAGTCGTTGTCATTTCCGCCGAATATATAATCGTTGCCTTCTTGACCATACATTTCGTTATAGCCATTTCCGCCGTTCATGACATCGTGTCCTGTACCACCTTCTATGTAGTCATAACCTTCACCACCAGTAAAGTTGTCGTCACCATCGCCACCGTACATGTAGTTCGGTCCGTTTCCACCATGGAATGTATCGTTTCCATCCTCGCCATACATATAGTCTGTATCTTCTTCGCCGATAAATACATCGTCGCCGATTCCGCCATACATGTGATTGTTGCCGTTTCCGCCCTCTAAATAGTCATTGCCGGCATCGCCATAAAGCGTGTCGTTGCCTTCTTCGCCGTATATGCCATCATTTCCATCTGCACCATATACAGTATCATTACCTTGTGCTCCAGAAACAATATCATCGCCGTCTCCACAATAAACGATATCATCACCATTACCTGTAAGAATCAACTCATTGCTTGTCGTCCCAACTAATTCATCATCACCATTCGTTCCGACAATTAAATCAAAATCTTTTGTCTCAAGCAAATTATAAACATAGTCATTCCCATCAACAAAATCTACGAACATTTTCCATGCATCAGATAAGGACACTTTTGAATTAGCCAACGTCATTACAACAGCCGTATAATCATTATACTCTTCTGCATAAGCAGTTATCGAATTATTGTACAAGTAATTACCCATCATCGTCATAAACATATCCCACAGATTTTGGAATGCTCCCATAACGCTGTCGTAAGCACTTGATATCTTTTCTGCAACGCCATTCCAAAATTTATTCCAACTATCTTTTATTTCAGATGCACCTTCAAGCCAACATTGACACCAATAATCCATAAAGTTCATGGAGTCAGAGTAATCTCCGGCAAAGGATTCGTTTACAGAGTCTTCATAGTTTTGAATAGAATTTCCTAATCCAGCATAAAAATCTTCCGGCTTCAAATTATTTTCTCTCAGGCTCTCTTCAAATTCAAATTGGTAGCGCCAAACAATATATGGCTCTAATTGGTTTAAGTCCTTCTCACTTAAATCATTATTTTGAAGTAATTCATTTACTTCGGTTAATGTAGGACCATTATCCCAATCGCCACCGTACCAATTTGTCCACGCATCATCAAAATATAACTCATATTCGAAGTAGAATTCGACAATTTCAAATTGCTCATTATACCTTTTACCTTTGTCAATTACATCCCCCACTAATCCACTTATTTGTGAAAAGGCTACGGAATATACAAAACCGCCAGGAATCAGTGAAACTAAATCCGATGTCCCACACAAAAAGTTATTAAGAACTGATTCTAAAGCATCTGTATTCGATAATGTTCCATCACTATTTTCGAGTGCTTTCAAACTACTGCATAAATTGTAAAAATTGCTTGCAAAGGAATAAAATGTTACACAGCCTGCATAGACATCGGCAGCATCACTTTTTGAAAGCACCGAAGATAAGGAACTTTCAGATTTAAGAACCAGTAGGTGTTCCTCTGTTTCAAGAGTAAAGGAACCATCACAATATTCATTGACATAAGAAACAGTAACCTCTACTAGTTCTTTATCAATTCCACATGAAATTAAATAATCTTGAAGTATCGCAATAATTGCTTCGACTCCCAAGTTTTTGACTTCTCCTTCAAGGTATTCATTTTTCAATTTCTCATAACTTAGTTCAGTTGACATAATAGACTCCAATTCTATAAAAACATTAATTTATGAATCAATCATAATTGCGATAATAAACCATAAAAAATAAAAGTACATCAGAACTATCAAAATCTAATATAATCCTGTGCGTTGTATCGGACATTCGTAAATAACGAAGCAGATTAACATTTTCATTCTTTGCTCTTTTATCCGGTTCTCCAAACTGATTCAACACATGTGACATTTCATCACCAAGGCTTATATCGCCCCACATAAACACTCCATTTATAGAATCAGCATCAATAAATGGAATATCTACCTGTTCCATATTTGGCGTGACCTTCCCTGTCCATAATGAACTTGCTTCTGCATTTTGCAGATCAGAAAAATCAACAATACCAGAATAATTCAAAAAAGCTACCCACACATCCTTATAATATAAACGGGCAGACGCTAATCCGCTTTCTTTAATTTTCGTTGTTTCCAGCTTGATGCAAAAGTCTTTCGACACCATATTCAGTGAGAAGCGTTCTCCTACATCAAATCCAGCAATGGTGGGATGAGGAAGATAAACACCAGCATCCGTGGGTTCATCGTACATCCTTGTTTTGACATCGGTTTCTTCCGGCTGATATGTGCCATATAAAACCGTTGGTCCTGTTGGTTCTGTTGGTCCTGCTAATTCTGTTAGTCCTGTCGGTTCTGCTGGTTCTGCTGATTCTGTTAGTTCTACATGAGCAACGAGACAAATCGCAAAAACTGCAGCAAGAAACATCCGAACAAGAGAAACAGCTAAAATCAAAAAAAATATGAGTGGCGAATAGCTTTTTTTACATACAAATTTCTTCATTTTTCTCCTTTCCATTTTGAAAAATCATACATAAATATACAATTCAAATATCGATATGATTCTTACACGCATTTTTGATCATGTTTTATTTACAATAATCTTTGCCAGCAGCATCACAGATAATGCAATCTACGCAAAAATACTGTTCAGAAACAAAATCATTAAGGCACTTTATTCCAGAAAAACATTCAGGAGAGCGAGAACCTGCTGCATTTGAGCCACTAAAGATAACTCTTGTATTATCTAAACCGACGGTTTGTTCTAACGCAGCCCATAGTGAATGCTCAACACCAGTTGAATCTTTATAGGCATGATTCAAAATATTATCAGCAACATTATTTATAAATCCATATTTCCCATTACTGTTTTGCGTGAATATATCAATAGTTCTATATATTCCAGTTCCGTCTAGGTTACTAGTACTTCCAGCATAACCTATTGCCTTTGTATCATCTGGGAGATTAAAATCCAATTTCATGATTTTATTTTCAAGATCAGATACAAACTTAATTATATTCTGTTCATTTGAAATATCAACCACTTGCGATTCTACCCATGTAATAATATCTTTAGCGTTCATTATTTCACCTCATCATAATAGCTTGGAGCAACCATATCGGTAACGAGCAAACTATTTTTATTTTCATATGGCACACCTTTTATGAAATCAATAGAATGGTAAACTTCCAAGGCCTCTTTTATCAATCCAATCATCTCATCCTGCTGTTGCATAAATCTTTTTGGTGCACGAATACCAATAATTTTATATAAACTTCTCATATGTCTGGGATTATCTTCAAGCGGTTTCCTTTCAACAGAAACCTCTATAAAAATAACAATTTTTTCTCCTTGCCAGATAAGATCATATTGTTCAGGATGTTCAAGGGCACCTCCACTTACATAAGTAAAATAAATTTTGCGTTTACGGTCTACTGCCCAATTTGTATATAATTTTAATCCACTAATCATATTGTGATTATAATCATACATTTGAAACGATTGATATAATTCTTTATCAGTCTCTGATACTAACTCTTTTACAAACGCCATAATAAAACCTCCAATGTACTAATTTAATTGTACATATATTTTCCAAATTATTTTATACAATCAATCGAACCACCCTCTCCATAAACAACAAGCATCCATTACTTCAGCACAGTGGTTTTC
>CANQWA010000072.1 GCA_947627445.1 uncultured Ruminococcus sp. | reverse complement strand
AGGAGGATTAAAATGGAAAAGATTAAAAAACTGTGGAAAGCCTTTCGAGACTATAAAAAGGAAGGTTTTCTGTGGGGGTTCTTTAAGGGCGCATTAATAGTCGTGGTGCCGGTTCTTTTAATTTTACTGGTTATCCGCTTTTGGTATATAGCGGTACTAATATTTTTCATTTGCTGGTGGTCATTTGAAAAGAAAGTGCAGCCAGATTATAGATTCCAAGTCATTCAACTCCTATTTGACATTCTGAGTAATCAGGCTGCCAACCTGTATTTGGTCAGCCCACAAGTAGCGCAGGACATTATGCCGACTGAGTATCCGTTCGTTACGCTTATGCCTGATAGGAGCAGAAGAGTCTGTTATCGCTTTATTTGCGCTATTGACCCCAAAGCCAGTGGGATTAATCTGACTTTGATCCGCGATACAGTGCAGCGTCATATTTTGCAGAATGTGCAAAATGGAAGCTACGTTGAGTTTTACAACAATAGAACTGGTAAATCTTTTTTGAATGTTGTTGATGTTCGGCATGATGCATGTCATTCAAAGTGCGTCCAAATTGAACTGCTTTTTGATCCTTTTGATAAAGGAATGACGAATTTCTTCACTTTGCCCCCGAGGAATAATATCATGTTTATTAATGAAAATCACTTCAATGATGAGGATTTTTGATTATGAGAATCAATTTGGCATTGGATGCAAGAAGGTCGTGTCCAGGATTGCCTGTTCCTATTCTATGGGATTTCCAACGGATCCCTCATCTGGCGATCTTTGGTGCAACTGGAAGTGGAAAAACGTATCTCACCAAATTGATCATTGCCCGTATCGGAAAGCACATTCCCGATTCCGAAGTGATTATATGCGATTTCAAGGGCGACGATGATTTTTCCTTTCTGGAAGGGAAGCGCAATTTCTTCCGATATGATGAGTGCAGACATGGGTTGGAAAATGCATTGAAAAAATTGCACGATAGGCAGCAAGGCAGGGACAGGACAAGGACATTTTATCTGTTTTTCTTTGATGAGTGGGCTTCCTATCTGAACTATCTGGAAAAAAAACAGGCAGAAGAAGAAAAAAAGAAGCTTTCCCTTCTTTTGATGCTGGGCCGCTCTTTTAATATTCATGTGATGATAAGCCAGCAGCGGGCAGACGCTTCCTATTTTAATGCTGCCCGTGACAATTTTGGTGTGATTATTGGGTTGGGAAGGCTAAGCCGTGAGTCAATCCAGATGATGTTTCCGGATTTTAAAGAGGATATAGACGCGGTGAAACCCCGTGGTTATGGCTCGGCTGTAGTAGGCGGCGAACTTTATGAAGTGTTAGTGCCCTGTGTGAGGGATGAAGATGCGTTGCGAAAAGCTATCAGCGCAGCAGTTGCAGAGAAATAGTCATAGGATTTGATAAAGTAGTTTTGTTATGTTGTTTTTTGTTTTTTTGTTTTTTGTTTTGCTGTGGTTTGTGGTGGGGCCGGCGAGGCGTTAGCCGTAGCCGTGCCGCGGCCGTCAGGCCGCCTTTGGGGGGGCATAGTATTACCCCCCCCTGTATGAATGAACCAACAAACCGATGAAATACCAGCTTTATGCCTCATACTACAAAATGTATGAAAAGTATGAATGGAGGAAATGATGATGGAAAAAAAGGGTAAGGATACTCAGGCAAGGAAATTCCAGATCACGATTAACAATCCAAAAGAAAAGGGGTTGGACGCAGCAAAAATAGGGGAACTGCTGAACACTCTGACAGGGTTGGTTTACTATTGCTTGAGTGAGGAAATTGGTGGGGTGACCCAGCAGCATCATATTCATGTTTTTGTGATATACAAAAACCCAAAGCTCTTTTCAACAATGAAAAATAAATTTCCCCAAGCTCACTTTGAAATGGTAAAAGGAAGTAACAGCCAGAATCGTGATTATGTTTTCAAAGAGGGAAGATGGGAGGGGACAGAAAAAGGCCTGACTAAAATTGAGGGGACGCAGATTGAGAGCGGCGACCTTCCTCCAGATCGCAGCAACGAAAACCCTGAATTGCGCCGCCTTTTTGAATTGATTGAAAGTGGAAGATCGACTTACGATATATTAGATGAGTTTCCAGAGTATATGATGAAAACTATAGATATTGACCGCTGCCGTAGAATCATAAAGGAAACGGAAATGAAAAATATATGGCGTACACTGTCAGTAACTTATATCTTTGGAAAAACAGGGACAGGAAAAACGCGCCACGTTATGGAGAAATATGGATATGAAAATGTATTCCGTGTGACAGATTATCATCATCCATTTGACACCTATGAAGGGCAGGATGTGATTGTATTTGAGGAATTTAATTCTTCGATCACAATTCAGGATATGCTGAACTATCTGGATGGGTATCCTGTGAAACTGCCAGCGCGATATACGGACAAGGTGGCCAGCTTCACAAAAGTTTACATAACATCCAATTTGCAACTTACCATGCAGTATCCGAACGTGCAGGAAGAAAAGCCCGAAGTTTGGGAAGCTCTACTCCGCAGGATTACAGACGTTGTAGAGTTTGAAAGTGGGGGAAAGGTTACAAAATATGGCACGGCAGACGAATACATGGAAAAAATGTCATCTTTTATGAATGTAAAACCAAATGAAGAGAATCCGTTTTCATGCGCGCCATAGCAAGATTGTAATGCAGAGGATTTATTCGTCCTGCCTTTCTTAATTAAAAAGGCTTAGCGTCTAAGCTGGCACAAAGCACTTGACGAGGTTTTTCACGAGTCTAGTGCGACTGCCTGATACGGCAAAGCTTTAAAGTGATTGTTCTATGCTGTAGAACCAATAAAGTCTTGAAGCACGAATTGTAATGTGTATAATGGAAATATGGAACCAAAGATTGGCTGCCATTCAGATGTGGGAAATGTCATTCTTTGGAATTTGATGGAGAGGAGCGTAAACAGTCTCAAACATCAAGAAACCCAACTGCGAAAAACGCATTAAAAAGATACCCGATGAGGCGACATTTTATGTTGCACAATGACAACGGAAGAAAAACTGAAAGAAATTTGTCGTCTGGGAAGCATTAACCCAGAGGCATTAAACAGCCTTGAAATAGATGGTGTGCTGGATCGTATCATAACAATGAAGCGAAAAGAAATCCTAGCGCAGCATCCATACAAAATATGGCAAGGGAAAGATAGCCGCTGGCGAACTTATGTTGATAAGATAGATAAGCCGCATGTCTTGCTTGCCAAAAGCACATTGAAAAAAATCGAGGATTCGATCATAGAAGCGTATGAACGAAAAGCCGTAACCGTTGAAAATGTTTTTTCAGACTGGCTTGCTTATAAGTTGGAAGTGCGCGCAATTATTAAGAATACTGCTGACCGCTATCAAAATGATTTTGATACATATTTTGTCAGTTGTGGTCTTAGCTGCCGCCCAATCAGGGAGGTTTCTGCAAATGATATTGAAAATTTTATTGATGGGATGTTGGGTAGTGGAATATCGCAGAAACGTTTTTCCAATGTCAGGACAGTCCTGTTTGGTATTTTTCGTTTTGCTAAGAAAATGGGGCTGACTTCTCTTAGTATATCCGCTGTCGTAAATGATATAGAAATATCGAAAAGAAGTTTCCAGAAAGCTTCAAAGCGTCCAGAGGAACAGATCTTTTTTATGAAAGAGTTGGAGCAGATCATGGAGTATTGTGACCAAAACCCTACCATTCCCAATTTGGGCATTGCAATAGCTGCCCGTACAGGGGTAAGGATAGGAGAACTTGCAGCCCTCCGTTTTTCTGATGTTGGAAAGAATACCATCCACATCCAAAGGACAGAGATCAAACATAAGAACGAAGAAGGGAAAACAGTCTGGGAAATCAGAGAAATGCCCAAAACAGAGGCAGGAGATCGCCGCATTTATGTTGGTGAAAAGGTGCTGCGCGATATTGAAAAACTACGCAGTATGCAGCATACTACAGATTATTTATTTGAGGTAAATGGTCATTGGATGCAATCATTCTATTTTGACCGTGCGCTGCGTCGTATATGCCAGAGATTGGGAATCCCTGTTAGGAGCATGCACAAATTAAGGCGAACATATGGGACAAACTTAATAAATCACCATGTGGAAGATTCCCTTGTTCTTTCTCAGATGGGCCACACTTCCATAGATACGACACGAAAATATTATTATTTTGATAATCTGGAAGATGAAAGAAAAATGCAGCAGATTCAAAATGTTGTGTCGTTCTGAAAAAGTGTAACTGAGTGTAACTGGTTGTATACAAAAGAAAAGTGCCCGAAAGCCTTGATTTTACTGGCTTTTTGCGCACTTAACTAAAGCTGCTGACGGGAATCGGACCCGTGACCTCCGCACTACCAATGCGACGCTCTACCGACTGAGCCACAGCAGCATTTTCGGTTGTTTCACAACCGAAACCTATAATAACATAGGAAAATAGCCTTGTCAACTACAAATTTCCGGATTCCGGAGACACTAAATTTCCGAATTTCGGAGGCAGTCCAGACGCCCTTATGTCTGGGACGCGGGCGGGCGCTACGCCCGCCGGATCATCCTTCGC
>CANQWA010000071.1 GCA_947627445.1 uncultured Ruminococcus sp. | reverse complement strand
GTTAGATTGATGAAAAAAGCTGTTTTTAGGCGTTTATCAATTTAACTGAACATTTTTATGTATTGAACATAACCGTCGCTTGCCTGACCAGTGAGATAACTGCGCAAATCTTCCAGTTCACTTGCTGTCAGTTCACCGGAAATCCTACATTCAAACACACCTACAAGTTCGCCGTTCCACTCTCTGACAGATGGAATCGCTGAGAAAACTTTTTCTCGAACAGCAGGATCATCATAATAGTAAGCCATCAGCCCACGGTGTTTCTCATCCGGTTCTTCGTAATTCCGAATGAAATCGTTGATCTCATCCGCACAGCCATTGGCATACGCAGATGGAATTTCCTCGAAATCTTCCTCCATAACTTCCTCGTCCCATTCGTAATCAGGTTCGTCATACTCTCTGACAATTTTTAGCGGACAATAGAATGTTACCTTCTGCGTTGGTTTCGCTTGGACTGTGATATCTGGCTGAAAGGGAATTTCGATGGACTGACTTTCCGCCATCTGAATATCCTCTCGTTCTCGAAGCATTGCCGTCACTGTGTCACGGAGAACGGATTTCACATCCAAACCGGATTCTTCCAGCAGATCTTCAAAAGTGAAGCTTTTTTCGCCGCAGTGGGCAAGTTCTGTAATTTTGTCGGTGATTCGCTTTAGCTGCTCATGTAGTTTCCATTCTGATGCAGTCAATTCATTGCTCTCCAGAAGCGCTCTTGCATTGGGGATAAACTGTGATTTGCGGGCGTATCCGCAGCCTTCGGCTTCTGCAATGATGCCATCTCCAGTGTCGTAGTCCACAAACAACAAACAGTGGGCAACATCATCGCTGTCGATGCACATCAAATCACGATATTGGGCAATGTATGGATTGTCATCCAATGTGCGATTTTTCAATTCCTCAAAGCTTCTGCCGTAAAGCGTGACAACCCTTTCCACGCAGATCTCATAGGGCTTGTAATCGAATGCCTTGTGATTCAACGTGCTGTTAAAATGTAACTTCTTCATTTCTTTCCTCCGCAATGTATTTTGAAGCAGTCTTTTTTATTTCTGCCAGAAACAAAAAAGACCGCTTTGTGCAGTATCACATATTTCGTGATACCAGACAAAACGGTCTTCAAAAATTTGTATATTTTCTATTTGAAAAATGGAGATTGATGTTTTATCTTCTCCAATCTGCCCTGATTTTTTCCTTTGCATTGGTTCGAATCCTGTTACATTCGAAAAAATGCCCTAAAATATCTACGGTTTTTCACCTGCTTTTTTCGTCGTTTGGGCATGAAAAAAGCCCGATATTTCGGGCTTTTTTGACCATATATCTTTTTTATGGTCACAATATGGCAGGGGCACCAAGAATCGAACTCGGGACACGTGGTTTTGGAGACCACTGCTCTACCAGCTGAGCTATACCCCTATCTGCAACGGAATATATTATACCACAAAAAAAACGTGCTGTCAACAGTATTCTTGAATTTTTAACAATTAGGGGGCATCACATGGAATTCCTTGGAAAAGCCTTGCCAAATTGCCAAAAACATGGTATGATAAAAGAGTCCAAACCAGAAGAAGAAGAAGGAGGAGGAATTCAGCCTATGGGTGTCAAGGAATCCGTGGCAGCATTGCTGCAAGAAGCCAGCGGACGGTATATTTCCGGACAGACTCTGGCGAAAAAGCTGCAAGTCAGTCGGAACGCCGTCTGGAAAGCTATCCAAGCATTGCAGGAAGAAGGCGTTCCTATCACATCAAGGCAAAAAAGCGGCTACCGTATGGATGCCGAAGCCGATCTGTTGACAAAAAGCCAGATCAAAGCCTTTCTTCGGGGCGTCAGTCTGGGTAATCCCCTGTATGTGTTGCCGGAAACAGACTCTACCAACAGTTATTGCCGCAGACTGCTCCGGGAAAACGCTCCCCACGGCACGCTGGTTGTCGCCAACTGTCAGACTGCCGGAAGAGGGCGGCAGGGGCGCAGCTTTTGTTCGCCGGCAGGGTCGGGACTGTACTTTTCCGTGATAATCTCTCAGAAGCTCTCCTTGCAGGAAGCCCCCTTGCTCACCGCCTGCACAGCTGTGGCAGCTTGCAGAGCCATAGATCGTCTGTGTGGAACGCAAATGCAGATCAAGTGGGTCAACGACCTTTTTTTAAACGGTAAAAAATGCTGCGGCATTCTTACCGAGGGCGAGGTCAGTCTGGAATCCGGCTGTCTGGAACATGCCGTGATTGGCATTGGCATTAACATCCGGAATACCGCCAGTTCGCTGCCGGAAGAACTGCATGACAAGGTGACCTCACTGGAAGAATCCGTTCCCGGGTGTCATATCTGCCGGGCAGAACTGACGGCTGCCATTGTGACAGAGTTGGAACAAGCATTGGAGGGGTTGTCTGACAGACGGTTTCTTCCCGAATACCGCAGCCGCAGCTATCTCACGGGAAAGACGGCAGAGCTGCTGTTGGATGACGGCACAAGAAAAAAGGTTGCCGTGGTGGAGATTGCTGACGACTGCGGACTGGTGGTGCGTGACAGCTTCGGGAATGTGGAGACGCTGCATTCGGGAGAGGTGCATGTGACGCAGATTGAGTAACCAATTCTCATACGAAAACCCCCGGCACAGCGTGATTGGCTCTGTGCCGGGGGTGTTTGTTTATATTGGCTTCATATCCGCATTATCAATCCCAAGAACATGCACATGCTGAATCCTCGAAAGCGTACCAACAAACACATTACAAATGATATGTGCCGTTTTCGCCATGGATATCACCATAAAATGTGTTCACCAAAATATATCTGGAATTTGCGTACATCAGGCGCAGAACATCATTTTCCGTGATTTCGCCATCGCCGTTGACATCCATCAAATTGTATCTTACCTGACTGATAGCCACACTTTCATCCGGATTAAGCAATATTTTTTGGATGGGCTGTAAATTTTCTGCTTCCTCTGAGCCCGCCGGTAGAATTGTAATGGGCGTGCCAGCAGATCTGACAGAACAGAATACCAGCGTATCAAATGCATCTTCTAATGTAGTCGGGATATAACCGTTTCCGACCATATTGAAATCCCCGATGACATACACTTCCTTGGCGTGAATCGCCTCCAGATCTGTCTGATCAATCACGCCGTCACCATCCATATCGGCAATCTTTGCCTGTTCTTCTGTGAGAGAAGCCCCCTCCACATACAGCGAACGGGACACTACCGCAGAATCATGTCCGGTAATCACACCGTCCAGATCTACGTCTCCCTGCACGTAAGCGGCTTCGGCAGCAGAAGCAGACAGTACCGGCAGAGAAGCCAGTCCCATCACGGCTGCAAGAACCCCTGCGATCATGCGATTTGTTTTCTTCATAAGACATCTTCCTTTCTTAAAAAATATTTTGTTTTGGCAGAAAAGCCCAAAGACTTTACCCTTTTCTGCTACTTATAATATAGCACATTTCACAGCCAAATGCAAGTAGCAAATTCAACAAAAGATTAGGCAAATAATTGGTTGGTTTTACAAAAAACCGGCACAGAGTGATTGGCTCTGTGCCGGGGGTTTTCATATTTGCGTATGGATGCAAAGATTAAAGTCATAGAGGCTTATACGTTGATATAAAATATCTTTCCGATTGCATCATCCGGATCAGCTGTTCCAAGTGCTGCTTGTGAACTATACGTCAGAATATTGGTATAATCAGTTGCATTCACTTTGTGATCAAAGTTTACGTCAATGATCTCAGCGTATTCCAAATTAGGGAGGAGTTCCTTGAACTTTGCAGTGCTTTTTTGGCTGTTCAAATAAGCGATCGTTCTTTCACCGTAGTAGTTGCATGCTCCCTGCACGAGGTATGCATCAATTGAAGTAATTCTGTTGTCTGCATCAGCATCGCCGAGCATTGCTTCTGCTGGGCTGCCAACTTCTATTTCAGTTCCAGAATTATCCTTATTTAATCCAGTTACTCCATGCGGATTCTCGCTTTTACATACTAAAGCGACAAGATAAACCTGAATCTGATGCAAGTTTGAGGGGTCATTCATATGGAGATAAACTATGAATTCATAGTTATCTTTAGGCGCATTAATTCCCGGAAAATATTGTATGATAGCTCTGTTGTAATCGGAATTATTAGAATATCTCCAATCCAACACATGTCCTGTATCGCCAGCCAATTCACCTGTAAAAGTGCATTCGCTGTCTGCTTCAATCATTAATCCGGCAAGATTTACACCCGGGTTGTTCAAAAACCGAATGGTCAGTTCCAAGCAATTTGCCTGACCATTATGTGTTACCTTTTTGGTGATAACATCGTAGGTAAAAGCAGACCCAGGCACCACAACTTCAGCAGCATTTACAGACCAAGCACCTGCAAAGCACAGAGCGGTCATAATGCATGCTGTCAAAAGAGCAATCACTTTTTGTTTCAACTTCCGCATACTTTCCTTTTCCTTTCTTTACTGTTGAGTCTGCCATGCGTCAACGGCTTTTTGCTTATATTCGGTTTCGACAGCCAGATCATACCGACCATCTTCCGGATAAATAGAAATTTCCAGCGCATTGTCGCTTGCGGCGTGTAAAATATAGTATACATCACTGTAATCTACCACACCATCACCATTGGCATCCATCAGGTTATAGCGCACCTCATTGAGGACAACCTCAGCCTGTTCGGCGGAATCTGCGGGCAGGATTTCCTGCTTTGATACATCTGAGACGGAAATAACCGTGATTGGAAGTCCCATGCTTTCAGAAGCGCAGACAAGAAGTGAATACCATGCATCATACGCTGTCGGAAGATAGCTGTTTCCCTTCATAGAGAAATCCCCGATGACATACACTTCTTTGGCGTGAATCGTCTCCAAATCTGTCTGATCAACCACGCCGTCACCATCCATATCGGCAATCTTTGCCTGCTCTTCTGTGAGAGAAGCCCCCTCCACATACAGCGAACGGG
>CANQWA010000070.1 GCA_947627445.1 uncultured Ruminococcus sp. | reverse complement strand
AAGTGAACTTTCTGTGAATATCTCCGCCTGCCTCTCGGCTCTCGCCTCTCGACCGACAGCTTTATTATTATACCATGGTTTTTCCACTTTGTCAAGTAAAATATTCCATCTGAATTTGTCTGCTTTTTTGGTGAAATTGCACAAGTTCTATAGATTTAACCCTTTGTTTCCTCCTGCGCCGGCTGGAGAATCTCCGCCTTGATTTTCTCAATCCAGTTATCTTCTACCAGAAGCACACTGAACCGCACACCACGCCAATCCACAGAAGGTCTTTCTGTTGTCTCCGGAATACGTCCCAACAACTCCACCACAAAACCGCTCATGGTGTCCAGTTCCATATCCTCCGGTACTTCCAGTCCTAGTTCCGGCAGGATCTCATCCGGGTCTGCATTGCCATTCATGGTATAGATCGAATCCGTCACACGGCACAGCCCCACTTCCTCATCGTCATATTCATCCTGAATATTGCCGACAATTTCCTCCAGAATATCCTCCATGCAGACCAGGCCTTCTGTTCCGCCGTATTCATCTACAACAATTGCCATCTGCACCTTTTTCCGCAGCATTTCTGAAAGTACATCATCGCATTTCGCTGTTTCCGGCACAAACAGCGCCTCCCGCATAAAATGCCGGACGTGGAAGCCAGTGATATCCCGGCATCCAACTAGACCCAGCAGATCCTTTGCATTGAGAATTCCGATAATATTGT
The DNA here is from genome assembly GCA_947627445.1 of uncultured Ruminococcus sp. Lineage (GTDB taxonomy): Bacteria > Bacillota > Clostridia > Oscillospirales > Ruminococcaceae > Ruminococcus_C. The sequence goes on along the minus strand of CANQWA010000070.1, from coordinate 4,548 downwards.
CAATATTTTCCTGATACACCGGCATACGGGAATAATTCTCATCCCGTGCCAGACATACCACATCATTGATCTTCATTTCTACATTTACGGCAATGATCTCCGTCCGATGGGTCATGACATCTGAAACTGGCATATCATCGAACTCAAAGATATTGCTGATCATTTCCCGCTGTTGTTCTTCAATAACACCAGTCTCATTGCCGGCATCCACCAGCTGCATGATATCCGCTTCGGTGACAGTTTCACTCTGTCCCCGTTTGCCGCCGCAGAGCCATTCCACACAAGTGTATATACTATAAAGAGGAAGGCAGATCACAGTGATCAACCGGATATACCAGACGAATCGAACAGCGATCTCCGGATGCCGCCTGCCAAGTCCTCTGGCCATGCCATCCGTCAGAATTGCCAGCAACATGGCGCCCAACCCCAGCAGCAGGAGCAAATTCCAGACCATGCTCCCCTTCGTCCAGGCGCAGCAGCAACAGCAAGCCACCAGAAAGATGCCGAATGCAAGACTTTCCATCCCCCAAATGAGCCGCAGGCGGAACTTATGGGTCACATAGTATTCCAGCTTTGGCTGCTCCTCTGCCATGGTTCCAAGCTGTCCGCCCAAAGCGTGAACAGCGGACATTACCGCCGAAAACCAGCCATGCAACAAACAAACCGCCATGATCGCAATGACCCAAAGCGTATCATCATATGGTTCCATACCATGCTCCTTCTCTCAGAACCGTTGTCCATTTTTTGCAGAGAATTCTTTTCCAAGCAATTTCTGTGAAACATTCTTTTGGAATGACGGGCAAAAGCCGCTTTTCGATAAAAAACGCTGCCGGTCATAAACACAGGCAGCGCTTACAGCAGTATCGCTTCTTTTATCGTTCCTCACAAATCAACTTCATTGCAGTCCGTTCTTCTCCATCGATCTGAATATTGGCAAAAGCCGGGATGCAAATCAAATCTACACCGATCGGAGCAAGATATCCACGAGCAATAGCGATTGCCTTGATCGCCTGATTGGCTGCACCGGCGCCCACTGCCTGAACCTCAACAACCTTTTTTTCACGAATGACACCGGCAATTGCGCCGGCAACAGAATTAGGTGAAGAGTGAGATGATACCTTCAATACTTCCATGATAGATGCCTCCTGAATAGTACGTTTTCTTGATCATGCCAGTCTGCTGAGACACAGCAATTACTGATGTGTTTATTATACCATACATGCACTGAAATTGCAAGCTCTTGACATAGATTTTGTGCATTATCGAACAATCAGCCGCTCTATTTTCGTACATTTCCCACATTTTTCGTCAAATGAGACAATGACACCGTTACAAAAACAGGAAGAATCGCTTTCTGTAAACCGTGTGGGATAATGAAACCGAAACCGTTCCAGCGCCGGCTGTATGGAGACGCCCAGTACAGATGTCTCCGGTCCGGTCATTCCCACATCTGTTAGATAGCCTGTATGTTCGGATAAGATCGTTTCGTCTGCGGTCTGCACATGCGTGTGGGTGCCGATGACCGCAGTTACCCTGCCCGCCAGAAAAAAGCCCATTGCTTTCTTTTCTGCCGTTGCTTCTGCGTGAAAGTCCACAAATATATTGGGCGTGTCAATCTCCTTTAGCAGCTGTTCGATCCGCGTAAAGGGATTATCCAAGGGGTCGAGGTATGCTGTGCCGGATAAATTGATCACCGCCAGTTGGAATGGTCCGAAATCCACGTGACATACGCCTCTGCCTGGACATCCTGCGGGATAATTTGCCGGACGGATCACAGATGGGTGTTCATAGATGTTCAGGGCTTCCCGGCGTTTGAAACAATGATTTCCGGTGGTAATCACGTCTGCTCCCGCAGAGAAGATCTGTTCCATGGAATATTTGGTGATGCCGTTGCCCTGGGCAGAGTTTTCGCCGTTGACAATGACGAAGTCAATGGCATGCTGGGATTTTATTTTCAAGAGTTGTTGTTGTAGGAACCGACAGCCGGCAAGTCCCACGACGTCTCCAATGTGCAGTACTTTTTTCATAAGCAATCCCTCTGTTTCTGATGTGATTGATACAAATTATACCACAGGAAAAGACCGATGTCAATATGGATGGCAGAATTATCGCAGTTCCTCTCCATTTGCCATTTCACAGAAACTATGCTATAATAGTCCTATCCACTATTGATACGGAAAGGAAGCATTATGGACGCATTATTTGACCGCATCTCCACCCTAAAAGGCATTGGCGCAAAACGTGCCGAAGCCTTTCTCCGCATGGGCATTGAAACGCCCTACGACCTCCTCTACACATTTCCCAGAAGCTACCTGGACTTCTCCTCCCCCATCCCCATTCAGAATATCCGTCCCGGAGAAACAGCCGTAGTCCGTGCGCAACTCATCCGCCGGCTTCCCCCTGTAAGAATCCGCAAGAATCTGTCCATCTACAAACTCCAGGTCTCCGACGGTATCACAAATCTCACCCTGGTCTTCTACAACAATCCCTACCATTACCAAAGCTTAAAACTTGGAGAATGGTACCGCTTCTCCGGCAAAATTCAAAGCGCACCGCCCCGAGGAGAAATGACATCCCCCCGTATCCTTTCCGACGGCTCGAAAGAATGGATCTTCCCGAACTATCCCATGACAAGCGGTATTTCTCTGGGCATCATGATCAACACCGTCAAACAAGCCATGCGGCTGATGCTGCAAGCCCCCTTCGACTGGATGCCAGATTCTCTTCGGGAAGAACATGACCTTTTGCCCCTGCCCCACGCCATTTTCCAGATCCACTTTCCATCCAATCCGGCATCTGCAGAAGCAGCACGCCGCCGGCTCGCCTTCGATGAATTGCTTCAACTCCAACTGGGCATGCTTCTGCGCCGAGCCGCCAATCAAAAAGAAACCTCGTCCCCCATGGACGCTTCCACGGATATGACGCCCTTTTTCCGGCATCTCCCCTTTTCTCTCACCCAGGGACAGCAGGATGCCATTGCTGGAATCACCAGAGATCTCTGCGGCAGATCCCCCATGAATCGGCTTCTCCAGGGCGATGTGGGAAGCGGAAAAACTGCCGTAGCAGCAGCAGCCTGCTATTTCGCTGTCCAAAACGGCGTACAATGCGCACTTATGGCACCCACCGAGATCCTTGCTGCCCAACACTATCAAACCCTCTGCACCTTCTTAGAGCCATTAGGCATCCGCATCGGACTGCTCACCGGCTCGCTACGCGCCAAGGAAAAACGTGAAATTCAAGAAGCTGTTGCAGACGGAACCATCCAGCTTCTGGTAGGAACCCATGCCATCTTCCAGAAAGAAGTTTCCTTCCGAAATCTGGGATTGGTCATCACAGACGAACAACATCGTTTCGGCGTACTCCAACGATCCCGTCTGGCAGACAAGGGCGGCAGCCCCCACAAGCTGGTCATGTCTGCCACACCCATCCCCCGAACACTGGCGCTGATGATCTACGGCGATCTGGACATTTCCCTGCTGCAAGAACTTCCCGCAGGGAGAGCCCCTGTGGTCACCGATGCCGTCACAGGAAAGAGCCGGAAAAAAGCATACGATCTTGTCCGCCGGGAACTGGATCAACAGCATCAAGGTTATATTGTCTGCCCGATGATCGACGAAAAAGAGGATTCCGCCTTAAAATCTGCGGTAAGCTATGCCGAAGAAATGCAGACAGGTCCCTTTGCTGCCTATCGTGTGGGACTCTTGCATGGAAAGATGAAACCGGCGGAAAAGGAAGCCGTTATGGAAGCCTTTCGCCGGAGAGAGATCGATCTCCTGGTCTGCACCACCGTCATCGAAGTAGGCGTAGACGTCCCAAATGCCACCATTATGCTCATCGAAAACACCGAGCGCTTTGGTTTGTCCCAGCTCCACCAACTCCGGGGACGTGTAGGTCGAGGCAAAGCCCCCGGACGGTGTATCCTTATCGCCGATAATCCTTCGGAGGACTGTCAGAAGCGCATGGCGATTATGAACCGCACTGCCAGCGGCTTTGATATCGCCGAAGCAGATCTACAGCTCCGAGGTCCCGGTGACTTTTTCGGCGAGCGCCAGCACGGACTCCCCCCACTGAAGGCAGCCGACCTGTCTCAGGACACAAAGCTGCTCCATGAGGTACACCAGACTGCTGAAAAAATTCTGCAAAAAGACCCTGATCTCTCTCTCCCAGAGCATCACTATCTGAAGCTGGAGGTCATCCGTCTGTTTCACCGTACCAGTCCCAACGGAGCAAATTGATCCAGGCGGCAACCCCTTTAGGTTTCTCTTCTATCCAGTGAAAAACAAGATTGCCTCTGCCATGCTGCATACGCCCGGATCATACAGCACAATGACAATATCCCGTCTGTTGAATTTGGTAAAGAGTTACAAATCTCGTGTTTTTTCCGATTTTTTGCAAAAAAGGCTTGACAATTCCATCCGACCGTGGTATACTGTAATAGTCGCTGGCGCAAAAGTGTCGGCAATATGGCAGTGGAAGCTTAGCTCAGCTGGGAGAGCATCTGCCTTACAAGCAGAGGGTCATAGGTTCGAGCCCTATAGTTTCCACCAA
>CANQWA010000069.1 GCA_947627445.1 uncultured Ruminococcus sp. | reverse complement strand
CTCTAGATTCTACTAAGCCTTGAGTTGTTTAATATATATTTATATATATAATATATCGGGGTATTAAGTACTGTGATAATATGCCAGTAAAAAATACCATTGACAGAATATTATAACCTGTGGTATGGTTGTAAATAATTAAATATTCAGAGCAGAGCGGAGCGCCAAGATGCGCCCGCTGAAGCGCCAGCTTGAGGAGGCACGGCAAAGAACCTTTTACGACTTTGGATGATCGCGAAAAGCGGTCGTTTAAGGTCGTTTTTTGTTTTCTGGGGGTGTAAACGATGGATTGCGAATTTGTTTGCATGTACAAGGACGAGAGCGCGGAAGAGCGCGAGAATGCGAGGGTGTGAGATGAGTGGTTAAGACGGCAGACGGGGCGGAAGTATACGAGAACCAAATAGAAACGCTTTTTGTGGAGTATTTCGAGAATGACGGAATTGACCCGATAAAGGCAAAGATTAAGCAAGGCCAAGCTCGCGCCGCATTTATTTATATATATAATACATTGTTTAAGCCGGATAGAGATACTATTAGACTTAACAACCGTAAAAGTAAGATAGATTACAGAGATATTTGGTTACTGTGGGATATATACGAGATACTTAAATACATCTGTAACAGGTATGGTATTGTGTTAAATAGAGAGGTATACAGTACTGTAACAGGTATATCTACAATGACGTTATCTAGGTGGAGTAAAGGGGAAAGTAGAGGGTATGTATACTATGACCTAGACGGTAACGAGATACATAATATCAACGAGTATAAAGCAAACGGTAAAGAGGGATATAAGGAGATACCTAGCACTGCCTACTGTGATTTGGTTAAAAATATTGACTTTGAGGAGCAGCTTTTTTATAAAAACGGTTTGTCTGATACCCCATTCGGGCAGACAGTCATTGCCAACAATGACGAGCGCGTAAACCTCAACTACGCAAGGCGGGAGGCGCAAGCCAAAGAAGAGGCTAGATTAATGGCGACCGTGAGCATGCAGGAGCTTGCAAAGCTCCGAGAAAGCCATCTGATCGCGCCGGAGAAGCCGGAGATATAGCCGGAGAATTGTGTGAGAATGAGACACAATAAGCCAGGAAATGGCAGTTAGAATTGTATATTTCAGTCACACAATTTGATGTATTGAAAAATGCCGTAAATACGGGGGTTTCGGGACTTCGGAAAGGTTCATCTATACGCGAAACGCGAGTTTATCAAATACATCTCGCATATTGAGCGAAACTGTGTAAAAATTAGTTGTATTGACAGACAATAACAGTATGGAGCAAAACACAGAACGAGCGGAGGCAGGAGCGCCGAAGAGAACACCCGGCAGGGGGGTCTATAGCGAGAGGCCGAAGCTGGGCTGGGGACGTACTCTAGGTGATCACACGACAAAAAAGATTTTTTAAATAAAAAAGACCCCTTACGGAGTCTGATGGTTTTTACCTTTACTGTCCAGATACATCGTAACAGCTTGGTCTAGTATCTTGGTAATCGGGACATATGATTGATCGGCATATTCCTTTAACCTCCTGTAAATGTCATTATCAAGCGTTGTGGATATGCGAGTACGGTTTTTAAGTTCTCTGTATTCCGGCATGATAGCACCTCCTGTTTATGCAAGTTTAAAGCATAAACATGTTGCGGTCAAGAAAAATCTGTGATATAATGTGTTTAATGAAATTTAATTAAACACGGAGGCGCAAATGGGAACAAGAGAAATGAGGAATCCGGCATTCAAAAGAAAAGTCATAGAGGAAAATGGGGCGTGTTGCGCAAACTGCGGAAGTGCGGAGGCGATCGAATACCACCACATAGTCCCGGTTCTTCTTGGGGGCACAAACAGAATCACGAACATAATTCCGTTATGCCACCGATGCCACGAGGCCGCACATAGGGGAAGACACATAGCAGAATACAGGAATTTGAAAAGAACTGGCCGGAAAACAAAGCTGTCAGACGAAGAAGCGTTCAAAGTATTTGACCTGTACATAGACGGCCAGATTGGAAACAAACGATGTAGAGAGTTGTTTGGCTACAAAGGCACAATAATTACACGGACAGAACAATTCAAGAGATACTTGGAGAAAAACGGAATCGAAAAGGTCAGAAACAACGTAGACGTTGTTGCGGTGAACAGTCCGGACAGATTCAAGGACGGCTGTCCGGTCGGAGAAATCGAATACATAGACGGCAGACGCGAACCAATCTACTTCAAAGACACAGGCATGAACGCCGTGGAATACAGGCAGAGGGAGATTCATGAGAATTTCCCGATTTGGAAGAAAGCAGAGTAAAACATACATCAGAAAAATAAAAAATTACAAAAAACACATCCGATAAAATCTCAAAGCACAAAAGAGCCGTTTCGGCATAATTCCAGTTTCAAAAAATTTCAAAAAACAAAAAAGGCTTAAAAAAATGGGCAGAATGAAATTATTTCTCAAAAGACTACTTTGCAAGCACGATTATGAAGTCACGGGAACGAAAATAATAAACGGCATGTACAAGGTTCAATTCTTGAAATGCCGCAAATGTGGAAAGGAAAAGTGCAGGTCATGAAATTATTTTTCGATACAGAGTTTACTGGATTACACAGAAACACATCGCTTATCAGCCTCGGTATCGTATCGGAAAACAAAAAAAGGTTTTATGCCGAGTTCAACGACTATAATTACATGTATGTAGACGATTGGATTCGGATGAATGTACTTTCTCAATGCATACTTCCAAGAGTTGTCATCAAGGATGATATTCCAAAATTCCTGAGAAAGAGCAAAGAAGAAGGGTATACCTTTTTGAATCCAGATTCCATATCGTTAGAATATTATTATTCGCGCGGGCTCGACTATGAGAGATTTAACGAAACTGATACGCAGGTTTTCGGGCAGACAAAAACGATTGCATCTGCTTTGAAAAGATGGTTAAACCAATTTGGAGACGTTCAGTTTGTTTCCGACGTATGCCATTATGATTTCGTCCTCCTGATTAGCCTGTTTGGTACTGCTTTTGACCTGCCAAAAAACGTCTGCCCTGCTTGCCACGATGTTAACCAAGACATTGCTCGGCACTTTGGGATTTCCGAGGCGGAGGCATTCGACGCGTCAAGAGAGGAAATCGTTTTAGAACTGTACGGCAGAGAAATTAACGGCAGGAAGCATAATGCCCTGTACGATGCAGAGGTTATAAAAGCGATTTATGAGGGGATAGCAGAATGAGACACAAACTTACATCCTTAATCCTCGCAACCCTCGCCGCGCTTTCGCTGACCGGCTGTTCGGGCGGCATCGTTGAGGATGACAAAACCGAGACTGTTTCCGGCGCAATGTTCATCCGGCACGAGCTTGCGGGCGGATATTCCATTCTTGAAGAGCGGGAAACAGGTATTTGCTATCTTGAATATGACGGACCTCGCCGACATGCACTCACCGTCATGCTCAACCCGGACGGCACTCCGAGGACGTGGAGCGAGATGGATGGATAAAATGAAAGAGACGGAAAATAAAATTTTAAGAATTAAAGAATTATCAAAAATTCTTAGAAAATGCACAGACAAGAGCCAAGAGTACCCATGTGAAAATTGCATACACGGAAAAGATGGGAAAGTGGTTTTGGTCTGCAGAGGTTTGATTGATGATTTCTTGGAAGAGATTGATAGATTATGAGAAAGAGCAAGATTGACCAAGTCTGCTGTACCTGCGACAGAAACAAGCGCATAAAAGACGAAACAGGTCATATTGAATGTGTATGTGAGGTTGACGGACACAATATCGGCTATGTAGAGACATTTGAACATTCCTGCAGCCGGTACATGCTGGACAAGGCATACAGGCCGGGCGGGAAATGGTATGACCCGAATGATTTTGAAAGGGAAAAGCAAAACGAGTGACGCAATGAAACTGGCTATAAGCCAATCTTTCGTAAACGCAAAAGCAAGAATACTTGACGATGAAACGATGACGTCGTTAATATCTGCATATTACATATACATGAGAAATAAAACAGAAAGCGGAGCAACGGAAGAAGAAATAAAAGTAATGGATAACGAACTTTCCGTGCTTCACGATGCATTAGATATATGCCACAAATTGCGGGATTGGATAAACTCGTAAGAATTATATACAAGTTGAAAGGAGCACCATGAACAAAGTCATATTATGCGGTCGCCTTGTGCGTGATCCGGAGACAAGATACACAAACAAAGGAGATTCATCCGCAGTGGCGAAGTACACACTGGCGGTGGACAGGGCATACAAGCGCGAGGGAGAAGCGAATGCCGACTTCATAAACTGTGTTGCGTTCGGAAAACAGGCAGTGTTCGCGGAGAAGTACTTGCAAAAGGGCATGAAAATCCTTATTGAAGGCAGATGGCAGACAGGAAATTTTACAAACAAAGACGGTCAGAAGGTCTACACGAACGACTGCGTTGTGGAACGCCATGAATTTGTCGAGAGCCGCAGCGCGCAGAAGCAGGAAGAAAAGCAGAGCAGACCGCAGCCATCCGCCACGCCGGACGATTCATTCATGAGAATACCGGACGACATTGACGATGAGTTGCCTTTCGCGTAAAGAAGGATGGTGGAATAAGTGCAGGATTTGAAAATTCACGATGAAATAGCAGATTTCAAGGTCAGAAATAATAGCGGCACTACTATTCCGACAAAAGTGAGCATTAACGGTACAGAGATGCGGTGCCGATCGATTGATTACCATGTGGATTTAGAAACAGTACCCGTATGCACGGTAGAATTGCTTGCTTTTGGAGACATAGAAGTGAACCATGCGGATATTTTGTTCAGATTTACGCCGGATACGGTAGAGGATGCGGTAAAAATCTTGCGGAATGAGCTGTTACGACATGGATATTTATACAGTGCTTTCGCAGCAAGCATCGAAAGCTCAGTAAAAGAGCAGAAATTACAGGGATTACCATTTCAGCCGACGAGGGAGGTCGCAGAGAAGATTCTGGACAGGGTGATAGGAGTGGAACGATGATAGATTTCATTTATTCTTTCATTTCGGCGGCGATCGTTTTTGTCGGTGTGTACTGCTACGACGAGCATATCCGCAAAAAGCGGTGGTTGCAGGAGAGAGACACGTGGCGTTCGCTTCTAGTGGATGCGCAGATGGAGATTGAGCGATTGTCTGGCGGCGATACAAAACTGACGAGGGAGATTGAACAGTATTTAAGTCGATGATTACTAAAAACGGAGAGCGGTATGACAGATAGGCGGACAATATCAAAAGGAATTAGAAAGCAGGTATATGAGAAATACGGCGGTCACTGCGCATACTGCGGT
>CANQWA010000068.1 GCA_947627445.1 uncultured Ruminococcus sp. | reverse complement strand
AAATTGCTAACTTAAATCGTGATGAAAAACACGATTGGTATTGATAAAAAATCAGAAAGGCAGGTTTTTACAATGAATGAACTGAAACTTACAAGTGAGTGGGATAAGACGTTCCCGAAAAGCGAAAAGGTGAATCACAAAAAAGTCATCTTCCGCAACCGCTATGGTATCACGCTTGCGGCGGATATGTACACGCCGAAAAATGCAGAGGGCAGACTTGCGGCAATTGCAGTCTGCGGACCGTTCGGTGCGGTCAAGGAACAGTGTTCGGGACTGTACGCACAGACGATGGCGGAAAGAGGATTTCTGACAATTGCCTTTGACCCGTCATTCACGGGCGAAAGCGGTGGGACTCCACGCTATATGGCTTCTCCCGACATCAACACGGAAGATTTTATGGCGGCAGTCGATTTTCTCTCTGTGCAGGAAAACGTTGACCCCGAAAAAATTGGAATTATCGGCATTTGTGGCTGGGGCGGTCTTGCAATAAATACTGCTACTTTAGACACGAGAATTAAAGCGACTGTTGCCTCCACAATGTACGACATGAGCCGTGTAAATGCGAACGGCTATTTCGATGCAGAGGACAGCGAGGAACAGCGTTACCGGAAAAAAGTTGCCCTCAATGCACAGCGTATCAGGGATTTTCAGTCGGGAGAATACGCACTTGGCGGCGGTGTGGTTGACCCTCTCCCAGACGATGCGCCGTTTTTTGTGAGAGATTATCACGACTATTACAAAACTGCAAGAGGCTATCACAAACGTTCTCTCAATTCCAACGGTGGCTGGAATGTGACAGGCTGTATGTCGTTTATGAATCAGCCGATTAACACTTACAGCAACGAAATCCGCAGTGCAGTCCTGATCATGCACGGTGAAAAGGCACATTCCTGCTATTTCGGAAAAGACGCATATACTGCAATGATCACGGACAGCAAGTACACCGATAACAAAGAACTACTTCTTATTCCCGATGCAGTCCACACCGACCTCTATGACGGTGGCGGCAAAAATGCAATTCCATTTGATAAACTGGAAGAATTTTTCAGAAAATATTTGTAATTCATATTTCACAACACGTTCTCAGAATTTTTTGAGGACGTGTTTTTTTATTTTCGCAACTTTAGATAAGCAGTATATTTTTCAATGTCTGATTTTCAAAATTTCCTGTTGAAGAAAAATCAAAGGCTGCCAAAGTCGGGTTACGCCGTCTTTCAGCTCGGCAATATCATTTTCATAAAACCTGCCTGTATCGTGAAAACGTGTTGTGATCTGATTGATATTTTTCACAATATAGCCCTCCAAAATCATCGTGCGGATAAATCCGCTGAAAGTCTGCATACCACTTTCACGAAATTTACGTTTGTTGAGATCCATTTCAGCCTGATTCACTCTTATTTTGATGTATAAATCACGGTTTTGTGACTTGTCTTTCTTGTTCATTCTCAATATTCCTTTCTATCTCTTTTTTTCAAAATCGGGGTTCAATATGAAATTTTTATTTGTATGGTTGACTTTTTCAGGGAAATGGTGTACAATCGATATGGGGAGAAATATTTTACTTGCTCTGCTAAATTGGAATTTATGGTGATGAGATATGTTTGTAAACGGCATTGTAGTTCAAAAATATACTGATATTTCTTATAAAGGGATAGATGGCAGCGGATTTAGCGAAAATACAGCTCAAAATTGGTTTTTAAACGATTATGAAGATGTGTCTGACTATTTTGAATCATATTATGATGAGAATATTGGTAAAACCTATTGGAACTTAGGCAATCATATTTGGACAGCTGCCTGTAACGATATGAGTTACATATATAAATATATAAGGGAAGCAGAAAGACGAAATATTAAATACAGACTCTTACTGTGTGAAACGGATATACCTGATCCGAAGTTCGATTGTCCTGATTTTGAAAAGATATTCTTAGGGTATGACTATGCATATGCTTTAGGCGACAATTATTCGGCTGTGTATAATGAGATTCCGTATGTATTTCCTCAATTTCAACTAAATAAATATGGTCTCTTTCAAACAAGAGAGGAAATTGAAAAATATATTGCTGCAAGAGAACAATTCAAATTGACTCATCCTCCACTTACGCTGGAAGAAGGGGATTTTGTTGTTTTCAGACTTCATGAAATATTTCTTTGATCAATTCAGATTGATCTAAATAACCTTGCATAACAGCACTGAACAATTTTGTTCGGTGTTGTTTTTATCTTCAATAAAAATCATAATTAAAATTCGGCAAAAAGAGAGTAAGAGATAGAAGGCGATGCTTTCACTCTAAAAGCGTAGAGATAGAGAAGCTAAGGAGAAAATTCGCTATGAATAAAACTGAAAATGCTGTCAATGAAAAAGTCATCATGACTGACAAGGGTATAAAGGGTATTATCAGGTATCCCGAAAATGTTCCTGATGTGATCAGGCAGGAAAAGATCAATCACATTTACAACATTCTCAAACGCCGCAAATCGGAAATTTGAAAAAAATCTTGGAATTTCATCCAATTTGTGTTATAATAAAGTGCAGCAAAATCGGCTGCCGATTGCAGGAAATCGGAATTCGGTTATGAAAAAGAAAATTGAAAATAACAACAGTGTGACTGCAATTTATGTCCGCCGTTCCGCAGCGGACAGGGACAACAATTCACTGTCCATTGAATCGCAAAAGGAGGATTGTATCAAGACATCGGTGAGGACTGTGCTTATCACGCATTTTGTGATATAATTTTGCAGAGAGAGTTTGATACATGATCATTGTCAATGACCAACGAAACATTAAATGACAGAAAGGAAGCAGGTATGAAGAAGATTCTTGTTACAGGCGGCACAGTTTTTGTTAGCCGGTACATTGCAGAATACTATGTGGCGAAAGGATACGATGTGTATGTTCTCAACAGAAATAACAGAGAACAATCAAAAGGGGTCAATTTGATTCAGGCTGACAGATTTCATCTGGGAGAGGTACTGCGCAATTATCATTTTGATGTTGTCATTGACACAGCATACAACGCCGAAGGGGTAAACGGTTTGTTGGATGCTCTTGGACATTACAAAGAGTATATTTTTATCAGTTCAAGCGCTGTATATCCGGAATATGAAACACAACCGTTTAAGGAAGAATCAGAACTATCTGAAAATAAATATTGGGGGAAATACGGAACAGATAAAATAGAAGCTGAAAAGGCTTTATTAAGGCGAGCACCGTCTGCATATATATTGCGTCCGCCCTACTTATATGGGCAGATGAATAATGTATACAGAGAAGCATTCGTGTTTGACTGCGCCTTACTTAACAGATGCTTTTATCTGCCTAAAAACGGGGGGATGAAATTACAATTTTTTCATATAGAAGATTTGTGCAGATTCATAGATGTGCTACTGATGAAAAAACCACAATGCCATGTTTTTAATGTGGGGAATCAAAATCCGGTATCGATTCGTCAATGGGTTGAAACGTGCTACAGTGTAGTCGGGAAAGAGGCAAGAACCAAGAATGTCTATGATCATTTGGAACAACGGAAATATTTTTGTTTTTACGATTATGCATATTACCTTGATGTATCGAAACAGCATGCATTAATGCCAACCGAAAAAGACTTGTACGAAGGATTAAAAGAATCGTTTACATGGTATAAGGAAAATTCAGATAAAGTGAATAAAAAACCTTACATTGAGTTTATGGATCATACATTTTGAGTTGTATCAAAATCAGCAAAACTATCGTGAAGAAATATGATTGTTTCAGCAGAAAAAGGTTAGTTATCACGAGGGGCTTATTTCCTCGGAACTTTGGCTGACAGTTCAGGATAAGAAGCAGAAAAATGTTTCTGTTCCCAAAAATAGCAAAGTAGAAAATTCTTGGCTTGTCGGTCTGGTGAAATGTTCGCATTGCGGATTTGCTGTTGTGTTTGACAGGCGATATGGAAAAAATAACAAAATACAAAAATACCTTGTTAATAGCAGATGGATTACAGCAAAGGGTTGTGTGGCAAGGTCATTTCCGCTCCGTCCTGCTGAATTGGAGGACATCACTTTGCAGGCAATGCGTGAACACATTGAAACGCTGAATAGATGCACCAGATGCAGAAACAGAAGGCATGAAAGCGGATATTCCGCATCTTAACGATGAAATTCGTTCCCTGATAGACAGAATGGCAGATGCAAACGATGTTGTTTCTGGTTACATTCAGAAGAGAACGCTGTTCGTACTTTCCAAAAATATATGAGGGGACCAATACCGCAAAAGCATCCACAAATATGAAATCCCCCTTGCATTTTTCTGGATTTCGTGCTATACTATAAGTGAAGAGAAATGAAACCGATGAGCCGAGAGATCGTTAGCGTCAAGATCGATGTGATCTTCAAAAAGTTTTTTACTGAACATGAAGATATGCTCCATGCGTTTATATCGGATATTTTGGAAATTCCATCTGAGTCTATCCGGAAAATTGAAATTTGCAATCCCGAAATGCCGCCTGAGACTGAAGAGGGAAAGTTCAGCAGATTGGATTTGGCTTTGGATGTAGATGGCATGGCAGTAGATGTGGAAATACAAATCAACAAACAGGATGATTTCCGAGACAGGACGCTGTTCTACTGGGCAAAACTATATACTTCCAGCCTGCAAAAAGGACAGATGTACCAGAATTTGAAAAAGACGATTGCGATTAATATTCTGGATTATACGCTGTTTGAAAACCGTGAGCAGTATCATACAGAAGTGGTTGCTGCGTTGAAAGACACGCATGAAATTTTCTCAGACAAATTCAGCATGCATTTCTTTGAGATGGGAAAAGTGAAGAACATACAGCCGAATGACCGCAAGACGCTGTGGATGCAGTTTATCAAAGCAGATACAGAGGAAGAATTGGAACAAGTCAAAGAAGCTGGAGGTGATCTTATGGAGAAAGCCGTTCAGATCGTGTATGACATGAGCGCAGACGGTAAAACTCGTGAGCTGGCAAGGTGGCGTGAGAAGTCTATGCTGGATATGCGGTCGTCACTCTATGCGGCGGAGACGAGAGGGGAAGTGAGAGGACATGAAAGAGGAAAGGCAGAAGGTCGTGCAGAGGGTATCGGTATCGGACGTGCAGAAGGTGAAGCAAGAAAACTTGTTGACAATGTTTCAAAGTTTATGAAAGGCACAGGAAAGTCTCTGGAAGAGGTTCTTGCTATCCTTGAAGTATCACAATCTGAATATGACCAAAGTCTTGCTCTGCTGAACCAGTAAATGTCAATATCATGGTGCACATATAATTTTTGTCAATCAGAAAGGATACGCCTGATTATGCAGGGAACAGAAAAAGGGAAACCGA
>CANQWA010000067.1 GCA_947627445.1 uncultured Ruminococcus sp. | reverse complement strand
AAAACAGCATACTTGCTTAATGGAAGAAGTGCAGAAATGAATCAGGATTTTGAATTTGGAATCCAAAAATTGTATGTTCAATATGATGGGTCAAAACAATAACAGCCGTTATGATAATGTAATGCGATTGAGAACAGAATCGACAGCAAGGGTAATGATCTCCGAGGGATAAGGTTTTGACAAACGATAGTGAAATAAGCTACAAAGGTGTTCCGGATTGTTCTGGTAAGCAGTCTCAATGACATTGCGGATATTTCGTTCCACACATCGTTGATCAACACCGTGAACTTTTGCAACAGCAGGATAAAGCGTATAAGTCATGTTATTTAGTAGTGATACATCCTGAGCGGCAAGTGAAATTGCAGTGACTAGAAAACGATATCCCTTCAGGCTCGTCCGAACCCCCATTTTTCGGACAAAATTTGCGATTGCAGGCTTAGAAGAAAGTTTGGGAGATAGAATCCCCATAATCATACCTTTTAAGGTGTCCTGTGATGCCGCAGCAGGCAGAAGAATCCTATCTTCCAAAATGTCAATTTGATTGACGGAATTCGTAATAGTAAAACGGAATCCTTCAACTGTCAGCCTATCATTCGATGCAACTGTATGATAGCCGTGCTTCTCGAGCGCAGATGCCAGCAATTCATATGTGTCTTCGGAACTGGTCTTTTCCTTTTCTTCAAATAATACCATGCATACATCCTCCCATGATGGAAATTGGAAAGAAAATTCTTTCTATTTTCATTATAGCAGAGAATTTTGTCGAAATCTGTCGAAACCAGTCGAAATAAAAAGACATCCTCTCCGCCAGATAGGGGGGAGGATGTCATCCGCAGGGGTTATTTTCAATGCATTACTTCTTCCCAGGTAATCTCGATACCAAGTGCACGATAGGAACTATACATCAGAATCCAGAATGCATCGGTTGTATCTACTGCCTGGTTGTGATCTATATCACACAAATCCATCAGGCTTGAATTGATCTGTGCGTCATCTGGATAAAGCATATGGTCTGTTTCGCCCAGTGCCATATATGAAGCATACATCAGAACGATGAATGCGTCCTGGCTATCGACTCTTCCGCTCAGATCTGCGTCTCCGACAAGCGTAGGAAGTTCATGACCAGTAGAATCTGTTGTTGGTGGTGTTGTGGAAGTTGTCGTTGTCGTGGTCGTTTCCGTCGTCGTGGTCATCGTGGGGGGAGTCGTGGTTTCGCTTCCTGGATTATCCGGCGTCTGAGATACGCAAATCGTACAGTTCTCTGTATCGGTGCTGATAAAATCATCTATGATGCGGCAGTACTTTCCTTTGCCGAAATCGCCGATAAATATATAGGTGCAGGCATCAGGAGCCGTGTAGTGAAAGGTCACGCTGCCGTTTTCGTCAGCGGTCTGCTGGTCGACATAATACAGGTTATCCTCAGCGAGAATGCTGTCTGATGCAGCATCATTGACCGCAAGAAGCAGATAGCTTGTATTTGGAGCTGCATCCGTATAGGTATAGGTTTGGAGATTCATGGGTACCGATGCGGTTTTCAGGTTGGACAGGCTGAGAGACACCATATTTGGAGCGGCAGATTCGCAGTGGATAGCGGCAGAGGTGAGTTCTGCATTGTCGGATCCTATTCTTATTGCATGCCATTCTTCTTCTGTTCCGTTGTAGTAGACATCTGTTAAGCTCTCGCAACCCGAAAATGCGCGATCCATTATTGCAGTTACACCATCGGGAATGGTGATGGATGTTAAGCTCTCGCAACTCTCAAATGCGTAATCTTCTATTGTAGTTACACCATTAGGAATGGTGATGGATGTTAAGTTCTCGCAACCCAAAAATGCGCCATTTCCTATTGCAGTTACACCATCAGGAATGGTGATGGATGTTAAGTTCTCGCAACCCAAAAATGCGCTTTCTTCTATTGCAGTTACACCATCAGGAATGGTGATGGATGTTAAGTTCGTGCAGTAAAAAAATGCCTCCCATCCTATTGTAGTTACACCATCAGGAATAGTGATGGATGTTAAGCTCTCACAAAAACTAAATGCGTGATCTCCCATTGCAGTTACACCATCAGGAATGGTGATGGATGTTAAGCTCTCGCAACTCTCAAATGCGTGATCTCCTATTGCAGTTACACCATCAGGAATGATGATGGATGTTAAGTTCGTGCAATAAGCAAATGCGCTATCTCCTATTGCAGTTATACCATTATCTCCTATTGCAGTTACACCATCAGAAATGATGATGGATGTTAAGCTCGTGCAATAAGCAAATGCGGCATCTCCTATTGCAGTTAAACCATCAGGAATGGTGATGGATGTTAAGCTCTTAAAGCTCTCAAATGCGTGATCTCCTATTGCAGTTACACCTTCATCAATATTGACAGATATCATATTGTCTCGATATGGTTTCCATGGTTGAAAACCATAACCATAATCAGCCATATCTCCCGTACCGCTAATGGTCAATGTACCTTCATCATCAAGTGTCCATGTGACGTTATCACCGTCTGCACCGCATACTCCCGAGGCGATAATGTTGTGAGAGACAGGCATTGTGGTCGTTTCTGTCGTTGCTTCTGTGACAGCAGTGGTGGTTTCTGTAGTAGAATCGGGATCCAGAACGTCTGTGATTGCAAGAAGTGTTTCTATGGCATCTCGAACCTTTTCACCGACATAGTCCACAGGATATAGGTGAAAAGTCAGCTTTTTGGCTTTGCCCTTGAATTGAAAATCCGTTATCTTCTCCTCATAACCATCATAAGAAACTGTCGCTCGAATCGGAATCGTGGATTCCATACTTTTTGTAAACCAGGTCTCTGCAATACCGTTTTCATCGGTTGTCAGAGTCTCATCCAGTTGCAACAAATCTGGACTTATCTTATAAAAAACAGCATACTCGTTGGCGTAGTCTTCCGGCTTTATGGTCAGATGGATCGCAGCATTTTCGACTCTGGAAAGATGTTCGTCATAAATCAAAAACCGTATTCTGTATTTATGATGCGGACATTTTGTAAAGCCTAAATCACCAAAGGAGGATATGTAATAATCCAGAATCGGAATTTTTTTATCCAGCACCAGATTTTTCATGTCTCCGACTTTCAATTTTCCATTGAACAATTTGCCTTCCCAACCAAGCTTAACGGAAAAGTATATTTTCCCGTAGATACAACTATCACATTCGTGTATCTCCTTTGTATCGGCATCTAAAATACCGCCGTCTTTCAAATCTGTTTCCGCCGTTAATACAATTCCTATTTTTGCCATAAAAGAGAGATTAGCAGCTTTTTCTGTAATGACTACCAGTTTTGGCTGAAAATTTAAATAGACGCCGATTTTTCCCTTAAAATTCGGGTCTTTGGATGTGACAACAGGTTCTTGATGTAAACTGCGCATACCATTGTCTGTATCATAGTGAAATCCAAAGGTCTCTTCCGAATGAAAGGAAATATCAAGATTTGCTTTTGCCTCTACCTGTAATTCTGGTCTAAGCTTAAAATAAATACCAGTACCGCCAAATGCGATTTCATGAAATTTGGCAACAGTACCCTCATAAGAACCGTTTAAGGTAATGGCAAAGTCAGTCTCTGTCAAGACTTCAAAACGAATCTCAAAGTATTTGTGCAATAAGCTCCAGTAGCAATTGATATGAGGATCCATCATAAATTTTAATGTGCCTTTTAATTCCAGTTTTTCGCTTTGGGTTTTATCGCTGTTCTCTTTGGACAAAATTTCATTGTTTACCAGATTATATTCAAATGAAAAATGATCCCAGAGAGACTCCTCATGCATTTTTGCTCCGGTCAGCGGACGCACTTCTTCTGACACAGGTGTGACATCCTGCTCGGCTTCTTCTTTTCCATAACGGATCAGTTCTGCATGTTCTGAAGTATCTTTCATTTCCAGAATATCAAAGTCTCTGCTGTCCTCTTCAATTTTTACAAATTCAAATGCTTCCTGAATATCCGTGTCTTCAGATGTGACAGTACACACATTATCCTGGATCTCAATGTGGCTGACCTTGTCCACAATGAGTTCCTGTTGGTTCTGAAAATAGAAAAAATCGCCTTGCTGCAATCCGGCAAGCATGTTGTCAGGATTTTCAAATTGATAAATGCCATTTTCATAATCGGCAGAAATCAATGTGTTTTCTGTCTCGCTCGTTGTGAGAATTTTCGTATCTTCTGTCAGAACCAAAAAATTTGTAGTCGTATCTGCATCCAGATTGATGATATATTCTTCATCAAAATCCGCAGTGGTCGCTGTAAGGATTTCCTGCATTACCTTTGTGTATGTATTACAAACGTAGACCTCTGTTAAGGGAAATTGAAGATCATCGAGCAGATATGCCTTGATCAAAAATGACGCCTCTAACAGAGATGCATCTATCTGTAGCTCTGCTACGTCAACCCCTGGTTCTATCTCCTTTGTAGCAGAGGTCAGCATTTCAGTCCCGTCATCATTATAAAAGCATACCAGTAAATGACAAAAATCTGCCGCGTTAAGATCAACCTGAATTGTTCCGGTTGCTGTATCATACGCCAGGTCAGCAATGTGAAATGAACCATTGGGCTCAAAGTCTGTATTTTCATTTGCCGCAGCCTCTGTCAGAAGCTGTCCAATGGAATTTGTAGCACCGATTTCTGTATTGGCATTGGTTTTCATCTGTAAATTAGACATAGCATTTGCAGGCAGATCTCCTTCTGCCATAGTCGGCATATTGAATGGCAGGCTACTTATACCAATCCAAACAGATAAAAAAGCAGCGAACGTTTTTTCAGTTTCATATCGATTCCTCCTTATGTGTTAAGGATGCTCTTTTTTGATAATATTGTATCATATTTAGAGAAATGAGTCAATATTTTTTGTCAAATTGTTGTATTTTGCATGAGAGTCAGAGCTTAGGATAAATGCACACATCCCAGCTCATACATTGGCGCAAGGAATTAGAACCTGTTCCTCTACAGAAGGTAAAATTTGAAATGACGCAATACTTCTAAAACCGCTATTTCAAATATGATGTTTGAATGTTTGATGGATACTCATATGATTCTGAGGGTGATTGGCGAAAATGGATTTCCGATTCATAGGGAAAAAGGTTGAATTTTTAAGGCGGAGATGGTATAATAGAGGGTGATGGGTTACGGGAATACCAGACGCTTTTGATTGGAGGGAATGAGCTTATCTATCATTATGACGGCTTTACGGAATCCGTAGTCTTTCAGATTAATCCCGATAAAACCGTGCGGATATCGGGACTTACAAAATGCTCGTATCAAAACGGACTGATTCAATCCTATGATTATATGAGTATATTTGATGAGCCGTTTAACTGTAATGAAATCAGCAATGAAGAATTTTTCTATAATAATGGCAAGATGGTTTCAAGCACTTTGCAAAATTATAACTTTGACGTTAAAATCATGAGTATAGATAAATTCTTCTATAATTACAACTCTGACGGAAAAATGGTATCATATACATTGGAAACATGGGATGACGGCAAAAGAATACCCAGTGTGTGGGATAATCACATATTTATTATATAGTTTCAATTTGTTAAAACGCAGAATTTTCCGCTTAGAACTTGTTCTCATCGGATTTGACCATGGATTTTCGAGCAACATTTTGACGAGGGCAAGGTGAAAAAGCGAAAGCAACCTATCGTATGGT
>CANQWA010000066.1 GCA_947627445.1 uncultured Ruminococcus sp. | reverse complement strand
ATCCTTCCGGAACCGGCGGAGAACAGCGAGCCTTCATGGTTCGGCTTTCTGATTTCGGTGAGGCCGGAGAGCGGGCTTAATCGGAACCGGGTGACGCGCTATATAGAGGACCACAATGTGCAGACGAGGCTTCTGTTCAGCGGGAACATCATCCGCCAGCCCTGCTTTGATCCAATCCGAGGGACGGACGCCTACCGGGTAGCCGGCAGCCTGGAGAACACGGAATTTATCATGAATAATACATTCTGGGTAGGCGTGTATCCGGGGATGACGGATGAGATGATTGACTATATGGCGGAGACGGTCAAAAACGCCCTTGGGGGGGTACCTTTTTCGTCATGATGCTTTCTGCTAAAAGGGGCTGCCGCATATGTCAGAAATAAAATTACTGGAGTGCACATTGCGCGATGGCGGCTTTGCACTTGAAGATGCTGTTAAGAACGGGATATCGGACCTGAAATTTTCAGGGGAAGATATAAAAAGGATTATCATAAGCCTTTCGGAATCACGGGCGGATATTATTGAGCTCGGCGCTGTTGAAATATCCGAACAGCCCAAAACAGGCTTTGCCATTTACCCGGACATAGAATCCATTTCCCGGACCATGCCGGAGGAGAGGATGCCAGGGCAGCTGTATGCCGCCCTGTACCGGGGGCCGGATACGCCGCTGGCGGACATCCCGGAGTGGCGTCCCGGGCTGTGCGAAGCCGTCCGCGTCATCCTCCGCTATTCGGAACTTCAGAAGTCTCTGGACTTTTGTGCGGGCCTGTCCCAAAAGGGCTATAAGGTCTTTGTGCAGCCCATGCTCACGATGCGCTATACGGAGGCTGAGATCGGGCAGCTCATCGGGGCGGCCAATGCCATGGGCGCCTATGCGCTCTATTTTGTGGACAGCTATGGCTATATGATGCCCGCGGATATCGGACGGCTGTTCCGCAAATATGACGCAGGCCTTGACAGAGGCATTGCGATAGGATTCCACGCCCATAACAACATGAACCTTGCCTTTTCAAACGCGCTCTCGTTTATAAGCAGGGAAACGGACAGGCAGCTTATCGTTGATTCCTGCGCGCTCGGCATGGGGCAGGGGGCGGGCAACCTGCAGACGGAAATCATAACGGATTATCTCAATAAGAATTTCGGGAAATCCTATGATTACGGCGCTGTCCTGGATGTCTGTGAGGTTATCCAGAAGTATGGCAGGGATTCCCTCTGGGGATATTCGGTCACAAGGCTGCTTCCGGCCATACACGGGACGGCGTATAAATACGCGGTCTCGTTCAGGAAGCATTACGGGCTTACATACAGGGAAATCGACGGGATCCTGGGGAAGATGCCCGCAGGGCTGGTGCACAGGTACACGCCGGAAAACGCAGGGAAGGCCCTGGAGTTCTGCGGATATCATGCGGAACATTTTTCTGGAAAAGGGAAAAGACGGAAGGAGACAGAATGACCGGAGCAGAGTTTTTGGCGGATCATCTCATAAGGATCGGCGTCGCGGACGTATTCGGGATTCCCGGGGGAGTGGTGCTGGACTTCCTCTACGAGCTTGACAGGAGGAAGGATGAAATATCCGCGCATCTGAACTATCATGAGCAGTGCGCGGGCTTTGCCGCGTCCGGATACGCGCAGCTGTCGGGAAAGCCCTGCGCGGCATATGCCACAAAGGGGCCGGGCATAACCAACCTTCTCACGCCCGTCGCGGACGCGTACAGCGACGGGAGCCCCGTCCTGGTCATTACGGCCCATTCAGAAAAGGCCCTTGACAAAAGCGTCC
Organism: uncultured Ruminococcus sp.; assembly: GCA_947627445.1. Lineage (GTDB taxonomy): Bacteria > Bacillota > Clostridia > Oscillospirales > Ruminococcaceae > Ruminococcus_C. The sequence goes on along the minus strand of CANQWA010000066.1, from coordinate 4,373 downwards.
GTTTTACTGGCGAGCAGGAGCTTGATACCGTGGAGATATTCCGGTCGGTGACAAAGCATGCGGTGCGGATCGATTCAGCGGAGGAATTTCCGCATGAAATAGAAAAAGCATGCAGGACAGCCCTTGAAGGCAGGAAGGGGCCCGTGCTCATAGATGTGCTTGCGCGCGTGTTTGCCGAACACGTCCCGGATATGGAAATGTCCGGCCATGCAGAAACTGCCGTGCAGGCATCGCCAAAATCGACAGGCTATATCATGGAAAGACTGAAAAAATCCCATCGGCCGGTATTTCTCATCGGCGACGGGATACGCCAGTCGCACGCGGAAAGCATCGTGAGGGGGCTTGCTGAAAGGGCGGGTATTCCCGTACTCTCGAGCCGCTGCGCGGAAGACATCATGCCCGCGTCGGAAATGTATTTCGGCTATATAGGCAGCCACGGCATCCGGTATGCGGATTTCATCCTGTCCAAGGCGGACCTGATCCTGGCGCTCGGGAACCGTCTGGCTTTTCCGGTCCGCTCGGAGAGCTTTCGTCCGGTATGCGAGAACGCGGAAATAATCTGGATCGAATCGGACGGGAGCGAGGCGAGAAGGTGGATCCCGAACTGCAGGTGTTTTATCGAGGATGTATCCGATGTTTTAAAAGAACTGCAGAATCATGAAATAAGATACATGGATCCCGGGCGGTGGCTGGATATCTGCAGGATCTTAAAGTCAGAGCTTTTCGAGACAGACATGAATCTTCCGGAAAGGATTCTGTCGGAGGCATTTCAGTCGCTTGATAAGGAAGCCGTGATTGTAAACGATGTGGGAAATAATGAATTCTGGTCATCCAGGGCGTATGTTTATTCCGGCGTTTCGAACAGAGTCCTGTATTCAAAGTGCTTCGGCGCTCTGGGATGCTCGCTCGGGAAAAGCATAGGGGCCTATTTTGAACGCAGGAGCCCCGTGCTCTGCGTCACGGGGGACCAGGGCCTGCAGCTCAACAGCCAGGAGCTGCAGTTTATAGGAATGAACCGGCTGCCGATAGCGGTGCTGTTGCTGAACAACCGTTCGTCTGGCATGATCAGGAGCAGGGAGATGCGGCGTTATGGCAGGGCTGTCCATACCACCGTGAATAGTGGCTATGGAACGCCGGATTTAAAAAAGCTCGCGGAGGCCTACGGCATGAAATATAAGAAATATACGCCCAGGCACAGGACATTTTTTCAGGAGGCTTTTGAGAAAATGGAGGGGCCCGTTCTGGTCGAGGTGGCTATTGAAGAAGATATAGATCTTGAGCCGAATCTTCCGAGGGGAAACAGATGCCAGGACCTTGTCCCCGAGTTAGATAAGACATTGTTTGAGCATTTAGACAGAATGTAAGGAGGATGCCATATGAGTTGTTTTGATGGGAAGACCGTTCTTGTCACAGGCGCGACGGGCCTTATAGGGAGCAATATAGTGGATCGGCTTATGTTAATGGGCGATGTAAAAGTAATTGCGCTTGCACGAAATGAAGAAAAACTGGAAAAAGGATTTACGGATTACATAGGTAATAAGAATTTTAGCACGATTATTCAGGATATTTGCGCTCCTATAAATCTACCAAAAGGTGTTAATGTTGATTATATTTTTCATGCAGCGGGAGCAATGACAGGAGAAGTAATCAATAACAGGCCTTTGGAGGTTATTGATGCAAATTTAACCGGCACAAGAAACTGCCTTGACCTGCTCTGTGAGCAGAAAAAATCCGGGCATGGCGGAAGATTGGTCTTATTTTCCTCCGTTACTGTATATGGCAATAATTCAAATACTGATAGAACAGTCCTGGAAAAAGATACAGATGTTGCCGGAACATTGGATATACCGTATGCAGCATACGCGGAAACTAAGAGGATGTCGGAGGTCCTTGCCCTGTCATATTGCAGGCAGCATGCTATTGATGTAGTGATAGCAAGGCTGAGCACGGTGTATGGATATACAAGATTCCCGCCTGATACAGCATTTTACGAATTTATCAGAAAGGCACTGAATAATGAGAATATTATCTTAAAAAACTCCGGTTTACCGAAAAGAGATAATATTTATATTGATGATGCCGTTAACGGGCTGCTTCTGATATGTGAAAAAGGCATTAAGGGAGAGGCGTATAATATATCTTCCAACGGAGATTTGGGAAACTTTGCGGCGGTGGATGAAATTGCGGAGCATGTGGCAGAAGTGGCGAATGATATTTATGGGAAAAATATTGCAGTTAAGTATGAAAATCATTCTGTGAAAGACAGAGACGCAGGAGTCAGGCTGGATAACAAAAAAATAAAAAGTCTAGGTCTTGAGATAAATTTCAGTCTGGAAGAGGGAATCGATATTATTTTATCCAAAATGGTCTTGTGACGGATACAATGTTGCCTCTATTGGTTTATTTAGTCTTGATGGTGCCGGATGTTTTTGGTACTGTGTTTGTTTGAAAAATGAATATTTAAGAAAATAGTAATTCATAATAACAGCATGAATGATAGTGATTCTATTGAGTTAAAAAATATAGATTTGTTTTTTAGAAAGGCCAGATTCGGGTGATAGTAAAGTAAATGAGATATTTGAAAGAAAATAAAACATGAATCATATTAGTTAGAAGAAATAGAAAAAGAATTTTACAGAGCTGTTAAAAATTTATTGATTTATTATTACAGAAACAGTGATTTATATTACAAGTAGGCTACTAAAGGGGAAATAAAATGAACTCAGCCAAAACCCTTAAAAACAGTATAATCTCCGTAATAGGCCAGATTCTGACATTGGCGCTGCAGTTTATCAACCGCAGGGTATTTGTCATGTTTCTGGATATTGAGTATCTGGGATACCAGAGCGTGTTTGGTAATGTTTTTTCTATTTTATCCATTGCGGAGCTGGGAATCGGTGGCATCATATCCTTTCATCTCTACAAAGAAATCGTCACGGACAACAGGCAGGAAATAGGCAAGCTCATGTATCTGTACAAGTGGGTGTACCGGGCGATTGCCGCGGTTGTGACGGCCCTAGGGCTGGCGGCCTGTATTTTTGTTCCTTACATTGTGAAGGACGCGAACAGAGATATCCACTATTTATACATTGTCTATTTTCTGCAGCTGGCAAGCACGGTGGCAGGATATTTTCTTTCTTACCGGCGGACGATTTACGCGGCGGACCAGAAGGAGTACAAGACTGTTGAAATTGATCTGTATACTAAAATCGCAGTTCAGGCGGTTCAGCTTTCTTTATTGGCTGTTTTTAAGAATTATCTGCTATATCTGTGCATACAGCTTTCCACAACGGTCATTGCCAATCTGTTGATTTTGTACAAGACAAATCGGGAATATCCATATTTAAAGGAAAAATATTTCCTTACCAAAGAGGATATCCGCAGGCGGAATATACTCCCGGATATTAAAAATTTCCTGGTACATAAGGTGGCATATGCCATTTATGGTGGCACGGATAATATCGTGATTTCAGCCATCTGCGGCATCCGGGATGTAGCATTGTATGGGAATTATGTTGTTTTTAAAGATGGAGTTCTTAATGTTTTGTTTTACCGGCTGTTAAATCCGCTGCAGGCGGCAATCGGAAACATTGTGTACGAGGGGCGGAAAAAGGAGGAGCTGTGGGAACAGTTTGAGATGTTCGATGTGTTCAGTTTTTTTTTCGCAAGTTACATCAGCGTGGGATTTCTAGTTTTCTTTCAACCGGCGATTCAGATCTGGCTGGGAAGTGCAGAGTATCTTCTGCCGGATTCCTTTGTCATAGCCTTTTCGTTGACGATATATCTCGGTGCGGTCTGGGAAATTGTGTGTAAATATCGAAATGTATTCGGCGATTACAGGCAGGACCGGAACTGCATGCTCTTGTCGGCGGCGCTGAACATCGTGATTTCGATCTCTCTGGCTTATCGGCTTGGTGTTCTGGGCGTGCAGATCGGGACGTTTTTTGCCTATCTTCCCATTGCGTATGGGCGGATTCGCTTTGTAATAAAGAATTTTTTCGGTCAGTCCATGAGGAAATACCTGCTCAAGCATCTGTTTCTGTTCGGGGTGGTGTTAGTGGAGAGTTTTGTTTTGTATCTGTTGACCAATGGGCTTGCCGTTGATGTGCTGGGAATCGGAATCCGGTTTGTAATCTGGCTGACGGTTCCGCCGGCAATCAATCTGCTGATTTATTTCAGAAATCCGCATTTCAAGGATATGTGCAGGTATTTCAGGAACCTGCTTGGAATTGTCAAAAATAAAGTGAAAAAGAAAAAAGCAGACGAATGGAGGAAATGATGAAGAAAGCGCTTATCACCGGCATCACCGGTCAGGACGGCAGCTATCTTGCCGAATTTTTAATTGAAAAAGGATATGAGGTACACGGCGTTAC
>CANQWA010000065.1 GCA_947627445.1 uncultured Ruminococcus sp. | reverse complement strand
CCCGGGTGCAGATCTCACAGGGCGTTGGCTTTACGGAGATCTTAGACCCAAAATTCAAGACCAATACACTTCGGGTGCATTTTTTACAGCCTCTTTCCGCAGAGACAGCTTCCGGCTGTGTACTTGCCGGAGACATGATCACATCCTGCAGCAAGGCATATCCCGCCAACAAGGATCTGACAAAAAAGCTGAACCTGCTGTATGGTGCAAACCTGAACTGTTCTGTTTCTAGAAACGGCGATATGCAGTTTCTAATGATACAGGCATCTGCCATTGCCGACCGCTATGCACTGGAGGGCGAGCCTGTTTTTTTTGAACTGATGAAAATTCTTTCCGGCTGTCTGCTGGAACCCAACGTGACAGACGGTGCATTTGATGAAACGGAATTTCGCATCCACAAGAGCAATCTGTTGGACAACATAGATGCGGAGATCAATGAAAAGCGCCAGTATGCCATTTTGCAGGCAAACCGTACTGCTTATGAGGGCGAACCGGCAGCGATGTCCTGCTATGGAGAACGAGAGGCGGCTGCTGCACTGACACCGGCTTCTGCTTACGAAGCCTATGTCAAACTGCTGCAAACTGCCCAGGTGGAGGTGTTCTTTGTCGGGCCGTCTGCTGTTTCTGGATTACCGGAGCAGCTGCGGGAAATCTTTGCCAGGATTCCGAACAGATCGCCTGAGACGTTGCAATTTGACGCACCCAGTCTGCTGAAACCCGAGCCTGTTACTGTGCGGGAACAGCTTCCGGTGAATCAGTGCAAAATGGTGCTGCAATGGAAGGTGAGCGATCCTGACCGGTATGCAGTAAAGCTGGCAGTTTTGCTTCTGGGCGGTACGACGACATCAAAGCTGTTTGCCAATGTCCGGGAAAAAATGAGTCTTTGCTATTACTGCGCAGCCAACTATGCGGAGCTCAAGCACACCATGACGGTAGACAGCGGTATTGAGATCAGCAACATGGATAAGGCAAAAACTGCCATCCTTCGGCAGTTACAGGATATCCAGGAAGGCAGCTTTACAGAGGACGAGTTGCAAAGCGCACGGATGTCTGTACACAATACTATGCGGGGCATCGGCGATACACCTTCCTCTTATGTGACATGGGTTCAATCACAGCTGCTCCGTGGAGAACAGCTAACGCCGGAGCAGGAGGAGCAGCGGTATGCCGCTGTGACACGGGAACAGATCATTGCTGCTGCGAAGTCCATGGAGCTGGATACGGTATATATCATGGAAAGTGCAGAACAGGAGGATGATGCAGATGCAAACGACTAAGACAATCATTCGCTCCCCTCAGACAGGAGATGCATATACCCATATCAAACACAAGAGTGGTCTGGATATTCTGGTGTACGAAATGGAAGGCTTTTGCAACACCTATGCCATGTTTGGCACGAAATACGGTTCTATCAACACCATGTTCAAGACCGATGCCGATACAGATTTCTGTACGGTGCCCGAGGGAATCGCCCATTTTCTGGAGCATAAGTTGTTTGAGAACGAGGATTGTGATGTGTTCGACCTCTACGCCAAAACCGGTGCAAATGCCAATGCCTTCACTTCCTTTGATAAGACATGCTACTTTTTTAGTTGTTCCGATCATTTTACAGAATCTCTGGAGATACTGCTCTCCTTTGTGCAGTCTCCCTATTTTACGCCGGAAAGCGTCGCGAAAGAACAGGGCATCATCGGACAGGAGATCCGCATGTGTGATGATGATCCTGGCTGGCGTGTGTTCTTCAATATGCTGGGGGGACTGTACCAGAAGCATCCGGTTCGCATTGATATTGCCGGTACGGTGGAGAGTATTGCGGAAATCACAGACGATCTGCTCTACCGCTGCTACCGCACTTTTTATAACCTTCATAATATGGTTCTGGCTGTTGCCGGAAACTGTACAGTGGAGCAGGTGTTAGAGGTTGCCGATCGTTTGCTGAAGCCTTGTGCGGATCAGAAGCTGCAAACGGTTTTCCCGGAGGAATCTCTGGATATTGTTCGTGCTGAGACGACAGAAAAGGCAGCTGTGGGACAGACCATGTTCCATATTGGCATCAAGTGTGCGCCGAAAACTGGCTATGAGAATCTCAAGGCAGAGATGGAATCCCATGTTGCCATGCAGATTCTGGTAGGCAGTTCCTCGCCATTGTATCAGGAATTGCTTCATGAGGGATTAATCAATGCTCAGTTTTCGTCGGAGATTTTCAATGGAGACGGATTTTTTACCGTGATCATTGGCGGCGAATCCCATGATCCCCATGCAGTTCGTGACCGGGTTCTGGATGCCATTGTCCGTGCTCAGAAGGAGGGGCTGGATAGGGAACTGTTTGAGGAATATCAGAAATCCATTTACGGCAGCCTGATCCGGGAGACCAACAATGTCTCTGCCGTGACAAATGCTCTGGTCAATTCTCACATGGCAGGCTATGGCATTTTTGACACCATGAAGGTGCTTTCTGAAATGACATTGGAGGACTGCTGTCGTTTCCTGAAAGAAGAAGTGAATGTGACCCGCACTACACTGTCTGTCATCGAGCCGGCAGTCTGAGAAAGGGGCGCAGTGTATGACGAGTAAAACAGTAGAACAGCTGGGAACGAATCAGATCGTGTTCCCGAAGTTGGGTATTGACATCGATCTGAATCCCACAGCATTTACGATTGGCAGCCTGGAGGTCAAGTGGTACGGTATTATTATCACCCTGGGGGTCGTTCTCGCCTTTATCTATGCTTTGAAGAATCTCCGCCGGTACGGATTGGAAGTTAACCGTTTTATGGATGCATTCATCGGGGGACTCATTGGCGGTATCATTGGCGCGAGAGTATATTTTGTGGTAATGCAGTGGGATCTGTACAAGGATGACTGGAAAGAAATCTTCAATTTTCGGGGCGGCGGACTTGCCATCTATGGTGGTATTATTGGTGCGCTGATAGTGGGCTGCACCGTTGCCAAGCTGCGAAAGCTGCGGATCTTGCCTGTGCTGGATATTGCAGGCATTGGTATGCTGCTGGGGCAAGGAATCGGACGCTGGGGGAATTTCTTCAATCAGGAAGCTTTCGGTTCCAACACGGACAGTATATTCGGCATGTCCGGCGGAACGATACAATCATGGATCCAGAACTATTATCCCAATACGACATTTTATGAAAATTTTGGTATAGCGATGGATCCTGATACGCCGGTGCATCCTTGTTTTTTGTATGAATCGATATGGTGCCTGTTGGGCTTTGTTCTGCTTGCGGTCTTTGCCAAAAAGATCCGCCGCTATGACGGACAGATTTTTCTCATCTATATCGGTTGGTATGGTCTGGGACGTGCCTTTATTGAAAGCCTGCGGACAGACAGTCTGGTGATCGGGAATGTCCGTATTTCTCAGCTGGTGGCAATTTTATGTGTTGCGGCATCTGTGATCCTCCAGGTCGTCATTGGACTGAAGGTCAAACGGATGGGAGCTGATTACCAGATGTACTGCGACACAGAGGAATCCAAGCAGCTCTTATACGAAGCTGAAAGTGAAAAAACAACAAAGACAGAGAATAAAAGCGCAGAAGTAACAGAAGAACAAATGCAATCTACGGAGACAGAAGGAAACGAAACATCAGAAGATATTCGGGAAGAGGAAACAAAATCCAAGGAAGAGGAGTAAAAAAATGGGAAATTTGATTTCAGGAAAAGAAGTATCGAAAACCATCCGCAGCAGAATTCGAGAAGAAGCGCAGAAGCTTCGTGAAGATCATGGTATTCAGCCGGGACTGGCGGTGATCCTGGTGGGAAATGACCCTGCTTCACAGATTTATGTCCGCAATAAGCAGAAGGCGTGTGAAGAAGTGGGCTTTCACGCATTTGAATATAAGCTGAGTGAAAACTCCACCCAGGAGCAACTCTTGGATCTGATTGGTGTTCTCAATAAGGACAACAAGGTACATGGTATTCTGGTACAACTTCCGCTGCCGGATCATATTGACGAACAGACGGTCATTGACACCATTTCTGCGGAAAAGGATGTGGATGCATTTCATCCCATGAATGTGGGAAAAATCATGATCGGCAACTATGATTTTCTGCCCTGTACACCGGCTGGCGTCATGGAACTGATCGACAGCACCGGTGTGGAAATTGCCGGGAAAAACTGTGTGGTCGTGGGCAGAAGTAATATTGTGGGTAAGCCCATGGCAATGCTGCTGCTCCATCGGAATGCAACAGTAACCATCTGCCACTCCAAGACCAGAAATCTGGCAGAGATCTGCGCCGGTGCGGATATCCTGGTCAGCGCAGTGGGCAGAGCGCACTTTATCAAAGCAGATATGGTGAAGGAAGGGGCAATGGTCATCGATGTTGGGATGAATCATGATGAAGAAGGCAAGCTTTGCGGCGATGTAGAATTTGCCGAGGTTGAGCCAAAAACCAGTTACATTACACCAGTTCCCGGCGGCGTAGGTCCCATGACCATCACCATGCTGATGCAGAATACACTGCGTGCAGCACAGATGAAGATCGGCAAGTAAGAACTGGTTCCCATCGGTATTCCCAAAAAAGCATCCGGAGTAAAAGTACTCCGGATGCTTTTTGTTGGAATCAGAACCTTTCTTCAGGCAACGCCGTACAAAGCTGTCAGGCATTCTTTGTGCAGTGTTGCCTTTACAAGAAGATGCTATGCAGGCTTTTATGCAGGCAGATTCTGAAAATAATATCAGTTTAGATGAAACTTCTGATTGTGCGCTTCTAAAAAGCTGTTAATCTCATCAAAGGGCAGGGGCTTTGAGAAATAATAGCCTTGGGTAAAATCAATGCCAAGATCACTGACAGTCTGCTGTTCCTCTTTGGTTTCTACACGTTCTGCAATCAACTGAGCGTGAAAGCTGTTTGCCATCTGTACGACAGAATGAATGCAGATCTGTTTGTTGGGATGTTTGTCAATATCAATGATCAGGTCGCCGTCCAACTTGATGAAATCCGGCTTGATCTCTACGATTTCCAACAGGTTGGAGTAGCCTGAGCCAAAGTCATCAATGGCGATTTGCACGCCGTATGTTTTGACACGGCTGACAAAGGCTGTCAGCTGTTGCTTGTCTCGAAAGTCCTCAGATTCCAGAATTTCAAAAATCAGGCGGTTGCGGAATTCCTCCGGTTGCCGCTCTAATGCGGAGAAGAGAAAATCCTCAAAGTTCGGAGAGCAGATATCATAGGCGGAAAGGTTGATGGAAACGCTTTCTGTCCGGTTGCGGAACAGGGCAAAGACTTTTTCAATCATGATTCTGGAGATGGGCAGATAGAGATAATATTCCTTTGCAATATCCATAAACTGCGGTGGTGTATAGATCGTGCCGTTTCGGTCACGAATGCGCATCAGGGATTCAAACTTTTGGATCTTTAGATTCTGATTACAGCAGATGGGCTGGAAAAATGGGGTAATGCCGTCCTGTTCAATGGCGTCTGTGAGGATCTTGGTGATTTGTAACACACGATCTACCTCGGCAGCACTTTCTAACGATTTGTCATAGATGTAGAATCGGGTATTCCGGACGGAATGCTCTGCCATGCACATCTTTGCTTTTTCCAGCAGGTTTTCCTCTTCCAGTACCAGATCGTACTGGTTGACCATGTTGATGGAATTGTCATCGGAACTGCATGAAACGCATTCCTCGCTGATCTGCTCACAAAGTGCCACAAAATCCTCAGTAGACATTTCGTCCGTGGCGGTAAAGAAGAAGGAATATTGTTCATTGGCATAGACATGGACTGCCTTGTCTTTCAGATATCGCAGGATTTCTTGGACATTTTTCAGATAGAGGGCATCCATGCGTTCCTGCCCCAGATGGCTGAGAAGCCGTTCACTCTTGCCGATGGACACCATGCAGAGCTTCCGGTATTTGGTATCCTGATTGTCGTACTGAAATTTTGTGACATTTTCCAGATGGGTTAAAGCGTCACGGGTCAGCTTGGTATTGGCAGTGCCTTCCGGCTCGGATATATCGGCCAGAATTTTCTCCTTGCGCTTTTGCATGGTTCGGAACTGCTGTTTCAGCACGTGATTCAGATAATTCTGATAGGGATCGTTAAGATAGCGGACATTGTCCAGCAGTTGAGGCTGGATTTTTTTATGTACCTGATTTTCTGACATGGCAATGAGACAGTTTGCACCGTTGGTGAACTCATTGATACCACCGGTGCTGCCGATCTCCGCACGCAAATATGCGCCGTACAGGTTGGCTTCTTTGTAGGGAGATAACTCCCACTGAGAGCAGCCATTCATCATGGTGCACCGTGTCAGAGAGGGATAGCCGAACAGGCTTTGCATCGGGGCTGAGAGCATTTTTTTTGCTGAAC
>CANQWA010000064.1 GCA_947627445.1 uncultured Ruminococcus sp. | reverse complement strand
TTTTTTTTTTTTTTTTTTTTTTTTTTTTTTTTTTTTTTTGCTTTATATTCCTGCCATTTTTCCGTTTCCGAGGCATACCGTCCTCCATAGACGGTGTTGCTGTCCGAAATTTCCGTGAGCCGCGTCATATATATTGGGATTTTCGATAAGAAAAATGGCATCATTCAGGTAGTCATACTGAAAAACAGTAGCCATCGGGAATATTCTCTTACAGTAGCTTGCATCCTCTTCTGCTGCATTTTCAAAGCGATGAACGTGAATGTTAGCTATTAGCGACGACTGCTTTAGTACTGCTACAAGTAATGGACATGGTTGGTTTGCCGCTCTGTCCCAGTCATACTTTGCACTTGCATTGTAAAACTGGTGGAAATCCTTTGTACGAACAAAGAAGCCCTCATTTTTATCAACTATACATATAGTCTCAGGGACAGGATCAGTCGAAGCTCCAAATTTGAGTTTCCGAACATAGTAGAGGGTTTGTGCTACGACTTTAGCTCTTTCTGTTTTACTCTTAAAGTTCCTGTCGTGCTTGAATTCAAAAAGAGTATGGTTTGTATAAAGATCAATCTTATATTTATGTGTAACGAGCTTGATTTTGAAAAATATAGCGAATTCAGATTTTGCTTCTTCTTCGTCATTACATACGCTTAGTATATGATACAACCTTTTCGCCATGATGCGCCTCCAGCATGGGTTGATGATAGTGACTATTATATCACACTTTGCTGAAATTTTCAAGTAAAAAGAATAGAAATTTCAACAAATATGTCAATAGATTTTTGCAAAATAAGGACAGAGGTTCAATTTCCTTAACCTCCACCATAACACGTCTTCGCCATTTCACCATCACTTTCAAAAGAGAGTATGTTCCTGAGAATCGGTATCATTTCAGGTAGGTCACGTTCATTAAAATGCAATTTTACAGACGCTTATGTGACCAAAATGGTGCCGCCTCGTTTTCTGACGAGACGGCACTTTTTAGTTTATCATAATGTGAAAGTTTCATGAAAATTTCACTTTGCATATTGACATCGTGTCAAAATTCGGATATACTAAATATAGTGACATTGTGTCATCATCGAAAGGAGAATGAAAATGCCGAAAGGTTCACCGGAATTGACAAACGCCAGAAAGCAGGAGATTATCAATGCCTGTGAGAAACTTTACCAGACGAAAAGTTTCAAAGAAATCACGCTGAAAGAAATCAGTCTGGAAACAAGTGTGACCCGAACGTCCATTTACAACTATTTTCAGACGAAAGAGGAAATTTTTCTTGCACTTTTACAGCGTGAATATGAGCTGTGGAATGCGGAACTGAATAAAATCATGGCGGAATTTTCTGAACTGACAGGTGAAGAATTTGCCGATAAACTGGCGAAATCTCTTGAAAACCGCAAGCAGTTGCTGAAAATCATGTCTATGAATCATTATGACATGGAAAGCAACAGCCGTCCGGAACGGCTTGCGGAATTTAAGGTCGCCTACGGAAATTCTCTGCGGACGGTAATGAATTGTCTGGAGCGATATTTTCCCGAAATGCCAAATCAGGAAAAACAAAACTTTCTGTACGCATTTTTTCCGTTCATGTTCGGCATTTATCCGTATACGTTTGTGACCGAAAAGCAGCGGAAAGCCATGGAATCGGCAGGTGTGGACTATGCATTCATGTCGGTGTACGAAATCACTTTTCACTTTGTCAAGAAATTTTTGAAATAATGAGGAGGTCATTTTATGAAATACGTGAATTTAGGCAAATCAGATTTGAAAGTTTCCCGGATTTGCATGGGCTGTATGGGCTTCGGAAATTCCGCAACAGGGCAGCATTCCTGGACAGTTGATGAAACGCAGACAAGGGAAATGATCCGTCATGGGCTGAATTCGGGAATCAATTTTTTCGATACCGCAATCGTGTATCAGAACGGCACAAGTGAGCAGTTTGTTGGGAGGGCTCTGCGTGACTTTGCAAGGCGGGAAGATTACGTCATTGCGACAAAATTCACACCTCGCACACAGGAAGAAATGGATGCGAAAATCAGCGGTCAACAGCATATTGCAAACTATCTTGACCAGAGTCTGAAAAATCTCGGCATGGAGTATATAGACCTATATATTTATCATATGTGGGATTATCACACACCAATGGAAGAAATGATGGAGGGGCTGCACAATGTTGTGAAGTCCGGAAAAGTGCGGTATATCGGCATTTCAAACTGTTTTGCGTGGCAGCTTGCAAAGGCGAATTTCTATGCCCGTGAACATCATCTGACGGAATTTATTTCCATGCAGGGGCATTACAATTTGATTGCCCGTGAAGATGAACGTGAGATGTTGCCGTTTTGTGCAGACCAGAATATTGCATTAACGCCTTACAGTGCGCTTGCAAGCGGACGGCTTTCCAAACGTCCCGGAGAAAATTCAAAACGTCTTGCAGAGGATTCCTATGCGAAATTCAAGTATGACAAAACTGCTGAGGCGGACGGGAAAATTATTCAGCGCGTCGAGGAACTTGCCGACAAAAAAGGCGTTTCCATGACGGAAATTTCACTTGCGTGGCTACTGACAAAAGTCACTGCTCCGATTGTCGGTGCAACAAAAATTTCGCACATTGACGGTGCGGTCAAGGCGGTGGATTTAGAACTGACACAGACCGAAATAAATTATCTGGAAGAACTCTATATTCCGCACGAATTGGCAGGTGTCATGGCACAAAACGGCAAGCAGAAAGCTGGAAATGTCGTATAAAAAGTACTCCCTTTTTGATGTTGCGTATCAAAAAGGGAGTACTTTTTATACGCTTGTGAAAGCTATGTGAAAATCTGATGAAATTTCAAAATATATATTGACATCGTGTCAGTTATGGTGTATACTAATTATAGTGACACAACGTCAGAATAAAAAATGGAGGGTTTCTCATGAAGAAAAATATTGGTTCCAAACTGGCTCTTTATCCGATGCCGATTACCGTCATTGGTGCAATGAATGGCGATGGTCCGACATGGACATTGGTCGGACATCTCGGAATTATCGGGCATGACCGTGTTCTGGTCAGCCTTGCCGCACCGCATTTTATCCATGCAAAAATCAAGGAAACCGGAAAGCTGTCCATCAATCTTGTGGACGAAACTATTTTGCCAAAGGCAGATTATATCGGCTCTGTCAGCGGAAACAAAGTCGACAAATCGCAGGTTTTCGCCTATGAAACAGGAGATTCCGGTGCACCGATGATCAGTGATTCACCGCTGACAATGGTGTGCAGTGTTGCGGATATTTATCTGACACCGAATTTTGAAAATTACATCTGCACCATTGACAGCACCTATGTGGACGAAAAATGTCTTGACGAAAACGGAAAAATTGACTACAGCAAGCTGAAGCCGGTTTTGTTTGAATTTCCGACATATCAGTACCTGAAAACAGGCGAAGTTCTCGGAAAATGTCTGTCTTTCAAATAATTGACGCAGGAGGAATGGATCATGGAAAAAATTACACAGACCGCAGGAAGAAACGCTCTCGGTGAATTTGCGCCGGATTTTGCGCATTTCAATGACGATGTGCTTTTCGGCGAAAACTGGAACAATCCGGACATTGACCTGAAAACACGCTGTATTATTACAGTCGTTGCGCTGATGTCCTCGGGCGTGACGGATTCGTCACTGAAATATCATCTCGAAAATGCAAAGGCTCATGGTGTGACAAGAGCTGAAATTTCCGCAATTGTGACGCACGTTGCATTTTACGCAGGTTGGCCTAAGGCTTGGGCGGTGTTTAATATGGCGAAAGAAGTCTGGAATGACGATTCTGACGCAGAAACGGAAAAAGAGAAATTTCAGAAAACGATTCTCTTTCCGATCGGCGCACCGAATGACGGATTTGCGCAATATTTCACGGGACAGAGTTATCTTGCACCCGTTTCCCAAAATCAGGTCGGCATTTTCAACGTGACATTTGAGCCGAAATGCCGCAATAACTGGCATATTCACCATGCAGACAAAGGCGGCGGACAGATTTTGATTTGTGTCGGTGGACGTGGTTACTATCAGGAATGGGGCAAAGATGCAATTGAAATGCACCCCGGCGACTGCATCAATATTCCCGCAGGCGTGAAACATTGGCACGGTGCTGCACCGGATAGTTGGTTCTCGCACCTTGCAATTGAAGTCCCCGGTGAAAACGGTTCCAATGAATGGCTGGAAGCCGTGAGTGATGAGGAATATGGCAAATTAAAATAGAAAAGGAAGTGGCTCAAATGAAAAAATTTGCTGTATTTTCATGTGTACTGATGAGCATATGTTCCATGATGTCTGCCGTTTCTCCCGTAATCGCTGAAAATGCCGAAACTGCTGAGTATACAATTGATGATGTCCGGAATTTACAGGATTTCCTGCTAACAAAACCGACAGAAGATTTACCGGAGAAAAATTATGACCTTGACGGCGACAATGCGTGGACTGTTTTTGATTTATGCCTGATGAAGCGTGAAGTGATTTTGCCTGACGATGAACAGGAAAATACACTTGTGGTGTACTTTTCACGGACGGGGAACACGGAAAAAATCGCTGAAAAAATCGTTGATATTACAGGCGCGGACGTGTTTGAAATTGAGGCAAAAATCCCCTATACCGATGAAGATATAGCCTATAACAATTCATCTTGCCGTGCCAATCAGGAGCAGAATGATAAGAATTGCCGTCCGGAAATAGCGCAGTCTATTGACAATTTTGACAGTTATGACATTGTTTATCTTGGCTTCCCGATCTGGTGGGGCGAAGAACCGAGAATTATCGACACATTCCTTGAAAGTTACGATTTTTCGGACAAAACAGTCATTCCGTTCTGTACATCGGGCAGCAGCGGTATCAGCACAAGTGAGAGAAATATCGGTGAACTTGCCGAAATCGGGACACAATTAGAGGGCAGACGTTTTTCAGAAAATGCCGACTCCGAAACCGTGCGGGAATGGGTGGACAGTCTTTTTGTTGAGGTAAATAAGGAGGATTGAGCGTGAAAAAATTTTTTCTGATTGTTGCTATTGGTTTATTATGCGGACTTTCAGGCTGTGGAGAAAATTCTGTTGAAAATACTATTTCAGAAAATACGTCTGCACAAAATTCAACGACTAAATCGTCTGAAATATCGGCAGTAACAGAAACAGATTCTGAAACAGAAATTCTCACATCAGATACAAATTTACCTGACAATACAGAAAGTGACACTTTCCAAACGGAATCATCGGAGGAAACCGAAATTCTTGTGGCGTATTTTTCCGCTACAAACAACACCGAAGGTGTAGCACAAAAATTAGCGGACGGACTTGGTGCAGACCTTTATGAGATAACACCGGAACAGCCGTATACTGCCGAAGACCTTGATTATGGCAATTCTGAAAGTCGTTCGTCTGTGGAAATGAATGACCCCTCGGCACGTCCTGCAATTTCAGGTTCTGTAGAAAATATGGAGCAGTATGATGTGGTGCTGATCGGCTATCCGATCTGGTGGGGCGAAGCTCCGAGAATTATGAGTACATTTATGGAAAGCTATGATTTTTCGGGGAAAACTTTGGCGGCGTTCTGTACTTCTGCAAGCAGTGAATTCGGCGACAGCGATGCGGCTTTAAGAGAATCTGCAAGCAGTGCGACATGGCTTGATGGTCAGCGTTTTTCTGCTTCTGCATCGGAAGAAGATGTGCTTGCGTGGGCAGATGAAATTGGTTTAAAATGAAAGGAAAGGAAATGATACACATGCGTAAAATTTTAGTTGCTTATTTTTCTGCAAGCGGAAAGACAGCAAAAGTTGCTGAAACTCTTGCAAAGACAGCAGGTGCTGATTTGTACGAAATCAAGCCGGAAATCCCCTACACAAAGGCTGACCTCAACTGGATGAATAAAAATTCACGCAGTTCTGTTGAGATGAACGACAAATCAAGCCGTCCCGCAATTGCCGACAAAAATGCCGATATTTCGGGCTATGACACAATTCTCCTCGGTTTTCCGATCTGGTGGTATGTCGCTCCGACTATCATCAACACATTCCTTGAAAGTCACGATTTTTCTGGCAAAAAAATTGTTCTGTTCGCCACTTCCGGCGGCAGCGGTTTCGGCAAAACTGTTGACGGCTTGAAAGGCTCTGTTTCTGCGGATACGGAAATTGTTGAGGGAAAACTGCTCAACGGTAAACTTTCAGAAAACGAGCTGAAAAAGTGGGTGGAAAGTCTATGAAAATTGCTGTGCTTGAGGGCAGTCCAAACAGGCACGGCTCGTCCAATATGCTTGCCAGGGAATTTATCCGTGGTGCAAAGGAAACAGGACACAGCATAGAGGTGATAGACGTTGCCCACGCAAATATTCACCCGTGTACAGGCTGTATCCATTGTGGCTATGAGGGACCGTGCATTCAAAAAGATGATGTTGATAAAATACGTCTTCAAATTTTGTCGGCAGATATGATCGTTTTCGTCACACCACTTTACTATTACGGCATGAGTGCGCAGCTTAAAACAATGATAGACCGTTTTTGTGCGTTTAACAGCAGTATTCAGCGAAAGCACATGAAATCTGCACTTATTTCTGCGGCATGGAATGCGGACGACTGGACATTTGATTCGCTTGAATCTCACTACAAGACGCTTGTCCGCTACCTGAATTTTGAAGATATGGGGAAAGTTCTCGGAAAAGGCTGTGGTACGCCGTCAATGACAAAAAATTCCGATTACATAATGCTTGCATACACTTTAGGAAAAAATCTGAAATAAGAGGAGGTGTTTCAGATGAAACGACATATTGCGTCAATGCTCTGCATTGCCTGTGTTGCGGGACTTTCAGGCTGTGCAAA
>CANQWA010000063.1 GCA_947627445.1 uncultured Ruminococcus sp. | reverse complement strand
GTGCGGCGCATGGAAAAATCCGACGTCAAGCGGATGCTTGCGATTTATTTTGAAGCGTCCATGCATGGCGAGGAAATTTCCGATATTGAGGGAGAAAATTACTTAGAGACAGCGTAAAAAACGGAGGTATTGAAATTGAAAATGTTTCAGAAAAAGAAGAAAATACTCACGCCGGAACAGACAGAAGAAATCCGGATTCAGGAATTTTTTGACCGTATTGTGCCCAGTACGGTCAGATTTTTCACTGATCATTTTATCTGCGGCAACAGTTACAAATGCGTGTGGGCAGTTCGGGAATGGCCAACAACAACTGAGGAACAAGCGATACTTGCTCATCTTGCGGACAGGAATTCTGTGACGCTTCGCATTTACAATAGATTTGTGGACAGTGCGGAGCAGCGGCAGATCATTCAGCACGCTACCCGGCGGAACAAGCTGATGACAACCACCAATGACGTGACGGAATCCATTGCTGCTGAAAGTAATTTGCAGGATGTGGTTCAGCTGATCGCAGACCTGAGACGAAACAAAGAACCGCTGCTGCACTGTGCTGTTTTTCTCGAATTAAAGGCAAATTCTGAAGATAAATTAAAGGAATTGCAGTCCGATATTTTAATGGAGCTGACCCGTTCCAAAATCACGGTGGACAGGCTGATTCTGCGGCAGAAAGAGGGCATGATCTCTGTGCTGCCCTTTGGATACAATGTGTTCGGAAGTTTGTATGAACGAGTCTTACCGGCGTCCAGTGTGGCGAATCTCTATCCGCTGAATTATTCCGGCAAGACCGATGAAAAGGGTTTTTACATCGGTCGGGATAAGTTTGGGACGAACATTTTAGTGGACTTTGACAAACGCAGCGATGATAAAACCAACGCAAATGTGCTGATTTTAGGCAACAGTGGCCAAGGCAAAAGTTACCTGATGAAGCTTCTGCTGACAAATCTGCGGGAATCGGGAAAAAGTGTGATTGTTCTGGATGCAGAACAGGAATACGCCGATCTGACGAACAATCTCGGCGGGACTTATCTGGATTTCATGTCGGGAGAATACATGATCAATCCACTGGAACCAAAAAGTTTTGGCGAAGCAGAAAAGGATGATACTTCGCCGGAACCATTTCGGAAAGTGACACGGCTTAGCCAGCATATCTCCTATTTGAAAGACTTTTTCCGGGCTTACAAGGACTTTTCCGACAGCGAAATCGACACCATTGAAATTATGTTGATGAAGCTGTACGTTCGATTTGACATCGATGATCTGACGGATTTTGACAAGTTGAAACCAACGGATTATCCGGTGATGCAGGATTTATATGATCTCATTGAAAAAGAATTCATGATCTTCGACCATGAGAAAAAGCATCTGTACACGGAGGAAACCTTGCAGAATATCTGCCTTGGACTGCACTCTATGTGCAAGGGCGCAGAGTCAAAATATTTCAACGGGCATACGAATATTAAGGATTCACAGTTTCTATGCTTTGGCGTGAAAGGCTTGATGGACACCAACAAACGGCTGAAAGATACGCTGCTGTTTAACATTTTATCCTACATGAGCAATCAGCTTCTGGGCGTTGGAAATACCGTTTCCGCCATTGACGAAGCCTATCTCTTTTTGAGTAATCTGACGGCGATTGAGTACATCCGCAACGCCATGAAACGTGTCCGCAAAAAGGAGTCGGCGATGGTGATCGCCAGTCAGAACGTAGACGATTTTCTGATTCCGGAGGTACGGGAATTGACGAAACCCCTGTTTGCAATCCCGACCCATCAGTTTCTGTTCAATGCCGGAAACATCGAGCCAAAGGCGTATACCGATACTCTGCAATTGGAGATGTCGGAGTTCTCGCTGATTCGGTATCCGGAGAGAGGGTCTTGTTTGTATCGATGCGGAAATGAGCGGTATTTGCTTCAGGTGCATGCGCCGGGGTACAAGGAGAAGTTGTTTGGAAAGGCGGGTGGAAGATAACTCGAATTTGCAAAAATACTTGATTGCATGCAGAAAATGTGGTACAATAAAAGAAAAGGAGGTGCGTACGATGCGAATTTTTCCAAGGCGCTGTGACGGTGCAGATACACTGAAATATATTTTTCCATCCATGCAGAAAGAGGTGCAGAAGGTCATTGATGCCATAAAAAGCATTGACTGCATTCAAAGAATCATTATTTTTGGCAGCGCAGTAACGCTGAACTGTGGTATGCGCAGCGATCTGGATATCGCAGTTGACGCCCCCGGCATTACAGATGAAGATGAGTTTCTGCGGATCATCCGACCAATCAAAAAGGCAGTAGATGTGGAAACGGACATCATTCACTACAACAGCATCCAGAGCGAATTGCTGTTAAACGAGATCAATACCAAAGGAGTGGATGTATATGACAGTCGGGTTTGCTGATATGATTAAACTTTCAGAGCAAGACTATCAGGCGTGTAAGGCTATGGAATCCTATTTCCCAGATGAATTTGCAATTCGGACTGCACTGTATCATTTACAGCAAGCAGTGGAAAAGTCTCTAAAGGCAATCATTTTATACAATGGAGAATCTCCGGCGTTTACACATGATATTGATAAGCTGGCGGAGCATTGCAAGAGGCTTGGCGAAACATTTTCCGATAATCTGGATCTCATTGCAGATTCGTTGACACTCTGGGAATCAAAAAGCAGATACGATCCGTATATTACGTTTTCTCAGAAGAAATACGATACAGCAAAGTCTTTTTACGACGAAATACATGAAAAGCTGATTTTGGCAATGAATCAGAACTGCGTGTGTGAGGAAGCAGAAGAAGAAACCGAAGAACTATCTTTCGATATGACAATGTAAGTCAGCAGAGAGTCGCAGTAATATGCGGCTCTTTTTTGACAGGAGGAAAAATTTGAACCAGAAAAAAAGTAACGCACAGAGTCGATTGCATGAAGCAGTTGGCTCTGTTTTTTTATCATCAGGAGGTGCTTGACATGAGTGTTACAGTCGCTGCTGTTGCCAAAAAAGTCGCTGTTTACCTTGCTGCGGACAAGCGAACATGGAAAGTGATTGGCACGATTATCGGCATCGCAATCGCCATCGTTTTGCTGCCAGTCATGCTTCTGCTGGCGATGGGAAATCAGTTGACGTCAGCGGAAACCCAGAGCATTGACTATTCTGCCTATGTGCAGAATCTCTCCGCCCAGCAGCAGATGCGGTTCTCCCAGATGGAATCGGATGGAACAGCCATTGCGGATGCGCTGAAAAAGCTGGGTCTGCAAACGCAGATCGTCAAAGCACAGATGATCTATCTCACATACTTTGAAAATGTTCAGAAGGGTGAGAATTTTTTTACGGAATACGCCAATTGTTTCACAGAAAGCGATGATAAAAAGCTGATCGATTCGCTGAATCAGAAGTACGGATTGGGCATTGATTATGCGGAATTTATGCGCTCCTATGCTGTAATCTCCAATGTCAGCATCGATGAAAACCGCTTCTTGAATTCAGAGATCAAGAACAATATCGACCTTGCGCGGTGGGCAGAAAACGCCTATGAAACACAGTGGGGATATGTTCCACACAGTGACGGGAATGTGCTGTATGTTGATTTATATCAATCTTTGCAGGAACAGTATTCCGATGAAATTACAGAGGAATGTGATAAGTGGCAGAGCCGCAGAACAGTGGACAATTACAATCTGCTGCGGTCTTACCTGTGGTACAATGCGGAAAGCCGGATGATTGCAGCGGAGGGTTACAGTGAAACTGTGCAGGAATTATACCAATCCGCATCTGTCAAAGGCGGCATGGATACGCTACCCAGCACGATTGGAACGGCGGTAATCGGCGGCGATATCATTGGAATTTATGTTGGCGATGGCAATGTTGTGTACGCCAAATCAGTTGCAGACGGCGTGGTACAAGAGTCAATCTCGGACGGAAATTGGACTGCTTGGTTTGAGATTCCTTGGATTCAGTACGGCGAAGAATCGAATTTCAGCAACGAAATTCAATTTGAGGAATACGATCCGGCGGTGAAAAACAACCTGGACTTGGTGCAGTGGGCGATTCAGGCGCATGAAAATGGCTGGGGTTATGTCTACGGCACTTACGGAAACGTGCTGACGGAATCATTGCTGCAGGACAGAGCGTCTGTGTTCGGCAGTCAGGTCACAAGTTACATGGATTTCATTCGTTCCAATTGGATGGGGAAACGTACCGCTGATTGTGTTGGTTTGATTAAGGGTTATGGTTGGTACAATAGAGAATCCGGCGAAATTGTGGTAGGTTCCAACGGCATGATGGACGTGACTGCAAATGATATGTTTGAAGCGGCGACTGTCAAAGGCACGATTGATACCATTCCGGAAGTTCCCGGACTTGCAGTATGGCATCACGGGCATATCGGAATCTACATTGGAAATGGCGAGGTCATCGAAGCGATGAACACAACCCGGGGTGTGACCAGAACGAAGCTTGCAGGGCGGTCTTGGACGCATTGGTTGCAGATTCCGTACATCAGTTATGTGGAGGAAAAGGAAAATGAGAGTACACTTGAAAAATGATGGGTATGCGTTATCGGCAGAGTTCCCGATGACCGTTTTTGAAATGCAGGATGCACTGGACAAGCTACAAATTCCACCGGAAACCAGAGCTGTCACGTTTCAGATTTATGATTTTCGGAATATGAATCTGCTGTCAGAACTATGTGAAAAGGATTTTACAGCGGATATTTTCAGGCTGAATCTGTTTGCTGAGCGATTGGAAAATCTGGATGATACAGAGATGGCAGCGATGAAAAGTCTGCTGCAAACTTATCCGGAAAGCGATTTTGAGGACATGCTTTTGATGACCTACGGGTTGGATTCTGTAATGGTTTATCCCTGTGAGGACTGCCGTGAACTGGGCGAAACGGTCATTGAAAACGAATTGCTGCCGGAATTGGAGAGCTGTTCCGATGAGATTCTGGAATTGCTTGACTGTGAAAAAGTCGGTCAGCTCATGCAGGAACGTGAGGGCGGTGTGTTTGTGGATGGATATTATTGTGTGACATCGGGTTACGAACCGCCCGACATTCATTTTGAATTTGGAGAACCAGAGCAATGTTTTTTTCGTCTGCTGATTGCGCCGGATGCGCAGAAAACAGCGCAGGCACAGTGGATTTCCCTGCCCTGTAATGCGGAAACATTGCTTGAAGTTTATGATCAGACTTGCTGTGAATTGCAGTCATCACTGCCGTGGATTACGTCAGACAG
The DNA here is from genome assembly GCA_947627445.1 of uncultured Ruminococcus sp. GTDB lineage: Bacteria > Bacillota > Clostridia > Oscillospirales > Ruminococcaceae > Ruminococcus_C. Next base: position 3,305 of record CANQWA010000063.1, on the reverse strand, counting down.
TCTGAAAAATATGCATCAGATCGGCATACTGAATGCCTTGGCAGAACGGATGTCGGAACTTTCTCACAATGATTTTGTGAAGCTGAAAGCGGTTATGGACAGCGAACGAATTCGTGAGATTCCAGATGTGCTGGCGTGTATGGAGCATTTGCCTGAGTATGAATGGGATCGGTTTGTTCGGGATTGCAGTGAGTTTGGTCGGGCATATCTAATGAAAAATCTGTCTGGTGTTTCCGGTTTGGAAAGCGTGGATTTGTATGAATTCGGCAGTCGGATTCTGGAACAAACAGGCGGTGCGGTAACGTCATACGGTGTGATTTCTGGCAGGGGTCAGAGCCTGTATTCTGTGCTGACAATGCAGCCGGAGCAGCAGCTTGAGGAGGACTTGGAAGAAGATTTTGAAATGAAAATTGGAGGTCTGAGCTTATGAAAAAATCAGTCACAGTAAGCGTTGATTCTGAAAAATTGTCTGCGCTGGAGATGTACCTGGGGCAGAAAAATATGAAGCTGTCGGAGGAACTTGAAAAGTTTGCAGAGCAGCTTTATCAGAAATATGTGCCGTCCAATGGCGTGAATTTATTGAGTTGACGACGGTGAAGAAGCCATCTCGCAGGACGAAAAAGGATGCGTCTATGGAATCTGAAAATCAGTCGGAGCAGTAATTCGCCGCAGTTCGCACCGTGTGACACCGTGTGGCGAGGTTCGGCGGTCGGTGGGATAAGTTTACCCTAAATGTAGTCGGAGCGAATTTGGGGCATTTATCGCAGAGTTTGAGAATGGTAGAAATCAGATGATTTCGGGTGGGTTTGTGGGTCATTTATTTTATTGCAAGTTAAAGCGGCAGGGTTGCCGTAGTCACAGCGGACGGCAAAGCCGACCGCAATTCGGGATTTTTCAAGGATTTCGTGCAGGGGTTGTGAAATCGGACTTTTGAAAAATTCGGGGTTGTATCCGCAGAAAAACAAGGAATTTTGGACATTTTTTAGGAGTTGATCGGATGAGTTTTGCAAATAAGGTGAAGTTTGCACTGTGGGTCTATCCACGGACGATGAAAGATGTGGAGGTGCATTTCAAAGGGGATAATTGTAAGTCGCAGAGTGAGTTTATTGAAAAGGCAATTAAGTTCTACATCGGTTATCTGGACGAAGAAAAAGGTGTGAACTATATTTCTCCCATGATTACGGAAACAGTAAAAGCGCAAATCAAAGGTACGGAACAGCGTTTGGCTCGTTTGCTTTTTAAGATTGCAGTGGAGCTTGGAAAACTGTCGCATATGCTTGCGGCGGCGAATGATGTGGACGATGAAACGCTGCGGCAGCTTCATATTATGTGTGTGAATGAGGTGCGCAAGATCAATGGTATCATTGATTACGAGGATGCGGTGGAGTATCAGAGGGAGTGACCAGATGCCAAAAATTATTGTCACAAGCCGCTATCTGAAAAGCGGCGCAAAGAAAAAACTTGCGAATTATGTGAAGTATATTGCGACCCGTGAGGGTTCTGTTCCGACAGTCAGCGAGCGTGAAAATTATGTGGGATACCTTGCAAATCGACCGGGCGCAGTTAAGTTTGGTGCGCATGGCTTGTTCTCACAATCGGATGAACAAATTAATCTTGAGAAGGTTGCAAAGGAAATTGCAAATCACGCAGGAAATGTGTGGACGCATGTCGTTTCACTTCGCAGAGAGGATGCGCAGAAAATGGGTTACGACAATCTGCAAGCATGGCGTGATCTCGTCATAAGGCAAATTCCAAACATTGCAAAGCATCAAAAAATTGATCTGGCAAATCTCAGGTGGTATGCAGCTTTTCATGATAAGGAAACCAATCCTCATGTGCATATCATTATCTATTCCACAAACGAGCGTGAAGGATTTCTGACGAATCATGGCATCGAAAAAATCCGCAGCGGCTTTGCAAATGATATTTATCAGGATGAATTGCATCATCTGTATCAGCAGCAAACGGACTTGCGGAATCTCTTGAAAAAGGAGTCGGCAGAGTTGATGCAGAAGCTTGCGGAGCGCATTGCGCAGAACAGTAATTTTGATGCAGAATTGATTCATCTCGTTTCCAAATTAAATGAACAGCTTCAGGCTTCTAATGGCAAAAAGGTTTACAGGTATTTAAAGCCGGAGGTAAAGCGTACTGTCAATACGATTTTTGCAAAACTCGCGGAAAACAAGTCGATACAAAGGATGTATGCCCTCTGGTGCGAGATGGAACAGCAGAAGCATGACGTGTATTCCTCTGCACGAGTTGATTTTCCTTCGCTTGTTGATAACAAAGAGTTCAAATCAGTAAAGAATATGATCGTGCAAACGGTAATGCAGATGCAGCCGCCGGTCATAGAGATAGCCGAACCTGAGCCGCCGGAACCGGAATTTTTCGATGAAGCAGTTCCATTTGACATCCCTCTGGATGATCTGCAATCCGAAAATTTTACGGAAGAACATATGGATAAGTTCCGCCTGAAGTGGAGCGACCATTACAAATCAGCTTGCAAAATAATTTACGACAAGCAGTCAAAAGTAGAAGATTTCCAAAAAGCGGAGCAGCTTTTATTGTCGGAGGCGGAGTCGGGAAATGCGCTCGTGATGTTTGAATTGGGAAAGCTGTATGCGTCTGAAAAGCTGGGCAAAAAGGATACGGAAAAGTCGTTTGCATTTTATCAGAAAGCGCTGCGGGGATTTTTATTGATTGCACCGAAATCGAAAAAAATCAAGCCGTTCTTGCAGTATCGGATTGGCAAGATGTATCAAAACGGTCTTGGAACGGCAGCAGATCTGTCAAAGGCGATGACCCATTTTCAACGTGCCGCAGAACTCGGAAATATGCATGCAAAACGGATGGCTGCGTTGGAATACATCAGCGGAAAATCCTTGGAACGGGACGTTGACAAGGGCGTTTCTATGCTGACGGAATGCGCGGACAGCGGCGATAAATTTTGCTGTTACAAGCTTGGAAAACTATTTCTGGACGGCAAAATAACGACGCAGAATCCGGATAAAGCGGAACAATATCTGCTGGCGTCCGAACAGAACGCATACACTTTTTATGCCCTTGGCAAACTGTATCTGACAGAGGAAAAGCACGATATACAGCGTGCCGTTTCGTATTTTGAAAAGTGTACAGATACGAATATATGGGCAAACTACTGGTTGGGGAAAATCTACTTATTTGGGTGTGGCGATGTTCCGAAGGATCGGAAAAAAGCATTGGAATATCTGACGTTTTCTGCTGAACAAGGCAACGAATATGCGCAAAATATCCTCGATAACATGGAACAGTATCAGTCCGAAATG
>CANQWA010000062.1 GCA_947627445.1 uncultured Ruminococcus sp. | reverse complement strand
CTGACGCAGCTTGGCTACAAAACCACGGGCTTTTCCTGGAACAATCCTGTTCCGGTAGACACGGCACATTGGCTGACGGTCAGCAACAGCTGTACGATTACCTACGGCGGAAAGACTTCCAACATTGACATTGAAAAGCAAAATATCAAAACAAAGGAGCACCCCTATTGGGAATGCGCCGACGGTTCCACCATTACAGCCGGTTCGGTGGTTGTAGCGGAAACCAAAGACATCAACCATGCCTGGATTTACATGGGCGAATTCAGCAGCCGTGATGCAGTTGTATCCTATCTGAAAAGCATCGGCGTTCCGGAAAAGCTTATCACTTCCTCAACAGTCGGCAGCGGAAAGGGCGATGGCGGCACTCATTGGCGTATTGAATCCAACGGTTCCCAGGGTGTGGTCATCAACAACAATACGGACGGCAAAAAAACAACAGCGCTGAATACTTCGGCGTTCCGCATTACTCAGAATGATGCGACCTTCCGCATCCAAAAGTGTCTGGATGGAACCTCCCAAATCATCGGGAAATCCACCGTGGACGGCAGTACGGCAAAGTATGGCGTTTATTCCGATTCTGCGTGCAAAACCAAGGTCGGCGAAATCACAATCGGCACAGACGGGACAGGTTCGATAAAGCTGCCGATGGGGAGTTATTACGTCAAGGAAATTTCTGCTCCGAAGGGATATGCGCTTTCCACAAAGATTTACACATTGAAAGCCAACCAGACTGTGACAGTTTATGAGAGTTTTCAGACAGGAACAATTCAAATCAACAAGACTTCTGAAGACAATGTTGTGAAAGATATCGAATTCAAGGTGACTGGTTCGGATGGCAGCAGTTACACGAAAAAAACAAACGCAAATGGCGTTGCAGAGTTCTCTGTGCTCAATGTTTACGATATGAAAACGGGAAAAGCGATTTCCTACACGGTTTCCGAAATCAATGTTGCCACAAGATATGAAACGCCAAAGGCACAAAATGTGACACTGACAAGCGGAAATGCAGACCTAACGGTTACCGCTAATTTTGCCAATAATCTGAAAAAGGGTTCGATCAAAATCAATAAGCAGTCAGAGGACGGCGAAAACGGCGACAGAACGTTTGAGATCACAGGCAACGGCAAGACATATACCATAAAAACAGGCGCTGACGGTGTTGCGATACTTTCCGATATTCCTGTTTACGACAGCAATAACGAGAAAATTGTGTACACCATTTCTGAGAAAAATGTGCCCATAAAGTATGTTGTTCCAGCAGACCAAACTGCTACGCTGACAGCCAATGCAACCACACCGAAAACATTCCAAAACGTGTTGAAAAAGTTTACAGCGGAGGTTGTGAAAAAAGATGCGGAAACCGATTCCGCACAGGGAGATGCAACACTTGCCGGAGCGGTTTACGGGTTGTATCTGGACGGCGATCTTGTGGATACTTACACCACCGATTCCGACGGATATTTCAAGACAAAGGAATATGTCTGCGGTAATTACACCATTCAGGAAATTACGCCTTCTGAAGGCTATCTGCTGGATGAAACTGTGTATTCCGTTGGTGCAGAAGCCAAGAATTACACGGTGGAAAGTAACATGATTTCCGTTGGCGTGACAGAGAATGTAGTCAAGGGAAACATCTCCGTCATGAAGCATTCTGATAATGGCAGCACGCAGATTGAAACGCCTGAGGTTGGCGCTGAGTTTGAGGTGTATCTCAAGAGTGCCGGTGGTTATGAAGCTGCAAAGGATTCCGAAAAAGACTACCTTATCTGCGATGAAAATGGTTTTGCGCAAACAAAGGACTTGCCCTATGGTGTGTATACCGTGCATCAGACAGCTGGCTGGGAAGGTACGGAACTCATTTCGGATTTTGATGTCACTATCAGCGAAAACGGAAAAACCTATGCGTTTCTTTTGAACAACCGAGAGTTTGAAAGTTATGTCAAAGTGGTAAAGGTGGATTCCGAAACGGGCAATACGATTCCCTATGAGGGCGCTGGCTTTGCCATCTACGACGCTGACGGGAACCAGATTTCCATGTCCTATAGCTATCCTACGCCCACGACAATTGACGTCTTTTATACCAATTCTGAGGGCTATCTGATCACCCCGGAAGTTCTTCCCTATGGCGAATATTCGCTGGTTGAGGTACAAGCTCCCTATGGATATGTGCTGGACAGTACACCTGTGCCTTTTGCAATTTCTGCTGAAAATGCAGAAGAAGAAAACGCTTTGACCATCGTAAAAGTGAACAAGGAAAACACGGCACAGAAGGGTAAAATCAGCGTGCAGAAAACCGGCGATGTTTTCAGTTCCGTCACTGCGCTGGGCAGTGCCATTTCCATTGATGAAAACGGCGTTGTTCATGAAGAAGGACAGACCACATATACCCCTGTTTTTGAGGAAAAGGGACTTGCCGGCGCTGTGTATCAGGTGATTGCAAGGGAGGATATTGTAACGCTGGACGGTACAATTCGAGCCAATGCAGGAGATGTTGTGGCAGAACTGACAACGGACGAAAACGGTTATGCGGAAACGGATTTGCTCTATCTTGGAAAATATGAAATTCGTGAAATTACCGCGCCTTATGGCTATGTTTTGAACAGCGAACCGCAGTTTGTGGAACTTGTGTATGCTGGGCAGGAAGTCGCTGTGAGAGATATAGTAAATCAGGCATTTGTCAACGACTATCAGGGCGTGGAAATCAGTCTGGAAAAGGTTATGGAAAGCGATGAAACCTTTGGCATCTCGGCAGAAAATAGTGCAGTCAACGTTCGATTTGGATTGTTTGCAGCGGAAGAAATTGTGGCTTCTAACGGCTCAGCGATTCCTGCGGATGGTTTCATTGCGGAGGTTTCTCTGGATGAAAATATGACGGCTGTCATTGCAGAGAAAATCCCGTTTGGCAAGTATTATGTGCAGGAAATTGCAACCGATGAACGCTATATCCTGAACGGCGAAAAGTATCTTGTGGACTTTGAATATATGGGGCAGGATATTCAGACTGTTTCTATTGACTGTGGTCGGTTGGGAAACGATTTAAAGCGTGGTTCTTTGCAGGGAATCAAGGTGAATGAATCTGATGAACCGCTGGAAAATGCACTGTTTGGATTGTTCCAAACAGACTGTACAGAATTTGTGGAAAGCAATGCAATTATGACGGCAATCTCCGACGAAACCGGATATTTTGCATTTGATGAAGTTCCCTACGGCGAGTATATTGTCAAAGAAATTGAGGCTCCCACAGGCTACATTCTCAGTGAGGAAGGCTATCTCATGACAATTTCTGAGGACGGTGAAATTGTGGGAATCACAGCTGAAAACAAGCCGATTACCATTGAAATCTCCAAACAGGATGTGTATGGAGAAGAACTTTCCGGCGCAGAAATGGAGCTTATCAACAGCGATGAAGAAACGGTTGAAAAATGGACTTCCGACGGCACAAACCATGTTGTTACTGAGCTTCCTGCCGGAGATTACACACTGAAAGAAATCGCCGCACCAGTTGGCTATGTGATTGCAACCGATATCAATTTTACAGTCGACGTTTACGGCAATGTTACTGTAGAAAACGTAGACGCAGTCGCTGTTTCGGAAGACGGCAATCCGCTAATTGTCATGATTGATGATACCACAAAAGTGCGGATCTCCAAACAGGATATCACCACCGGCGAGGAACTGCCCGGTGCAGATTTACAGATCATTGACAAGAATGGGGACGTAATCGAGGAATGGACTTCAACCAAAGAACCGCATTATTTGGAGGCGGTTCTCAAAGCTGGTGAAACCTACACATTGCATGAAGTCATTGCACCGGACGGCTACGCTATTGCAAATGATGTGGAATTCACGGTGAATGCGGATGGCACAGTGACGGAAGTTGTCATGTACGATGATGCGGTTCCGGTGACAAAATCGACGCCCAATACCGGCGACAGCGGTCGGAATCCGCTGGCATATTTGATGCTGGCTGGCAGTGTGGTTATTTTCACTGCGCTTATTATCAGCAGAAAAAAGAAAGGGAAAAAGTCAGATGAAAAAGAAAAGTAAAGCATTCCGCATGGGGCTGGCTGTGACCGCAGCTGCTCTCTTCTGGGGTGGAATGTATCTGCTATTTGGAAACGATGCTGCGCAGAAAATGGAGTGGAATCAGGTCAAGGATTATGCGCCGGATTCTGAGGTATGCGAGACGTTGGACGAAGCTGTGGCTGAAACCGGGAACATACCTGTTGTTGCTACAGCAACCACGCAAATGCTGACAGCGCAAGTTCAGCAAATGAATGCAAATTATGCTAACGCCATCGGCTGGATTTATGTGCCGGATACGCACATCAATTACCCCATCATGCAGTCGGAGGATAACGACTTTTATTTGCATCATGGGGCAGACGGCGGCTATTTGTATGCTGGTTCCATCTTTTTGGATTACCGCTGTAACGCCGATTTTTCGGGCGTTTCCAATATTTTATACGGTCACAATATGAGCAACCGTTCCATGTTTGCGGACGTGATAAATTTCACTGACAGAACATATTTTGATAGCCATCGCTATGGTTGGCTGACCACGGAAAATGATGTATATTGCGTGTGTTTTTTCGCAGTGGATGTAACGGAAAACACAGGCGAAATTTACAATACGGATTCCAGCTGGCGGACTGTCATGAGTGAGGTGGTAAATCGTGCAGTGATTTACGATGACATTGAAATTGCTGACACGGACAAATTATTGATGCTGTCCACTTGCACCGGTGCAAACAGCTCTTCCCGTACGGTTCTGGTTGGAAAAATCATGGAGGGTGAAAATACATGAAATTGATTATGAGTACAAGAACAAAAAAGATGATGATTGCAGTGGCTGTAGTGATTGTGATGACCACTTTTTGCAGCCTGACGGTTTTCGCAGACGGCGAGGTAGCTGGTGCGGTGGAAAACACTTGGGATTCTGCCAAAGGGCAGATCAAAACGATTGTGGACAATGTGGTATTCCCTGTAATTGACGTAATTCTGGCAATTTTGCTGTTTGTGAAGATCGCAACTTCATACATGGATTATCGCAAGCATGGGCAATTTGAATGGACGGCTCCGGCGATTCTGTTCGGTTGTCTGATATTTTCTCTGACGGCACCACTGTATTTGTGGAGTATTGTCGGGCTCTAAGGAAAGGATGCAAACATGCCGTATATTCCATACACAGAGGAGGAAAAACAGCTTGCGAACAACGTGGACTTGACGGAGTTTCTCCGCATGAGAGGTGAGAAATTAGAGAAAGTCGGGCGAGAATACAAGCTGATTTATTATGACGGCAGCGGGAAACACGACAGCATTACAATTCATGGCGCAGCTTGGTTTGATCACAAGAATCAGGTTGGCGGCGGCGCGGTCAAATTCATGCGGTATTTCTATGGCATGGATTTTCAGACTGCCATGAACGAGTTGCTGGGAAGAAGCGTTGCCCCGATTGCCCACAGTCCGCCGAAAGCGGCTGTGCAGGAAGAAAAAATAAAGGGATTCCGCTTGCCGGAAGCGAATTTGGATATGCACAGAGTTTATGCCTACCTCATAAAGCAACGGTTTATTTCGCCGGAAATTATCACACATTTTGCAAAACAGCACACGCTGTACGAGGATGCAGAGCATCATAACGCAGTGTTTGTTGGCATGGATGAAAACGGTGTTCCCCAGCAAGCACATTTGCGCTCCACCAATTCCTTCGGGAAACCGTTTCGCATCACCTGTTCCGGTTCCGACACCAGATACAGCTTTGCCCACTTTGGCGAGTCAGGCAAACTGTTTGTGTTTGAGGCGCCTATAGATATGCTTAGTTACCTGACATTGCATTCGGAAAACTGGCAGAAGCATAGCTACATTGCCATGAATGGGGTGTATGAAAATGCGGTTTTCACAGCGTTGAAAAACCATTCTCATCTAAATGAAATTGTGCTTTGCACCGATAACGATACAGGAGGAATTGACGCCACTGACCGATTGACGGATATTCTGCATGAGAATGGATATGAAAGTGTATTGAGAATTGCTCCGAAGAATAAGGATTTTAATGAAGATTTGAAACAGCTTCACGGTGTGGCGTTCCTTCCTGCTGCTGTGCATCCGCGCAAGGAAAAATACGATGAAATTGCGTCAGATTTGCAATATTTCAAATGCAATCCTGACAGAATGCTCGACCGGATTTCCAAGACATTTCAAAATGGACAATACCGATTTCTTGCCGAATACGCCTTAGCCGCTTCTGCATTTTTTATCGGCAGAAAAAACGAAAATGCAATGTTTGAGAAGTTAAAATCCAAGCTATCGGATGAATACGGAGCGTATGCAGACAAGGGAAAACTGTGTGCCAAACAGGATAACTTAAAATACGCTTATCAGTCGGTCATGCGTGATTTGTGGTATACGCAGTCACGTACAAAGGAACAGGTGATTCAGACTGCAAAGCTGTTGTATCAGCTTGCAGACTGTGCTGTGAAATGTGAAGTGGAACAGGAATTGTCTGCACCGCAGCCCATGCAAGAGGAAACGCAGACCAAAGAACCATCGGAGGTGCTGCACATGGAATATGGATAACACGGAGGTGTTCTAAGTGACACAAAGTCAACTGATCGGCATTATCATGATGTCGGTCATTTTTGTTTTATTGCTAATACTGGCATACTGCTCCAATAACTATTCGCTGAACGAAATCAAATCCAAGAAAATCGGCGATGGTCAGCATGGTACTGCCAGATTTGCTACGAAATCAGAGGTGAAACACACGTATACCCAAGTCCCATTTGATGTGGAAAACTGGCGAAAAGGCAAGAACCTGCCCACAGTTCAGGGAACGGTAGTCGGCTGTAAATCTCATGGAAAACAGACGATTGCTCTTGTTGACGAGGGCGATGTGCATACCCTTATGATTGGCGCTGCCGGCGTGGGAAAGACTGCTTTTTTCTTGTATCCCAATATTGAATTTGCTTGCGCCAGTGGTATGTCTTTTTTGCAAACTGACACGAAGGGCGATGTTTTTCGGAACTGCGGCAGCATAGCGAAAAAATACTACGGTTACAATGTTTCTGTGATTGATTTGCGCAATCCCACACGCTCCGATGAGAATAATATGCTGCACCTGGTGAACAAGTACATGGACATCTATCTGTCAGATAAGACGAATCTTTCCGCAAAGGCAAAAGCGGAGAAATACGCCAAAATCACGGCAAAAACCATCATCAGCATCGGCGGCGGGGACGTAGCAGCTTACGGTGCAAACGCCTTTTTCTACGACGCAGCGGAGGGTCTGCTTGCTTCATTAATTCTGCTTCTTGCCGAGTTCGGTGAGAAAAACGAACGCCACATTGTGTCGGTTTTCAAGATGATTCAGGACTTGCTGGAACCTGTGCGGGAAAAGCAATCCGCCAAAAAAACTGCACCCAAAAGCGGGTTCAAGGCTTTGATGGAACGGCTGCCGGATGAGCATAAGGCGAAGTGGCTTGCAGGTTCCGCATTGCACTCTGCAGATCAGGCGATGCTGTCGGTCATGAGTACAGCCCTGTCCCGTCTGAACAGCTTTATCGACTCGGAAATGGAGCAGATTCTGTGTTTTGGTACTGCATTGGATGCGGAAAAATTCTGCAAGGAAAAATCGGCAATCTTCATTGTGCTTCCAGAGGAAGATGTCAGCAAATATTTTATGGTGTCATTAATTATTCAGCAGCTATACAGAGAAATTCTTGTGATTGCCGATGAGAACGGCGGTCGCTTGCCGAATAGAGTGATGTTTTATTGTGATGAATTCGGCACTTTTCCAAAAATCGAGGGTGCAGAAGCCATGTTTTCCGCAAGCCGTTCCAGAAGAATCAGCATTGTAGCGATCATTCAATCATTTGCGCAGCTGAACAAAAACTACGGCAAAGAAGGGCAGGAAATCATCACGGATAACACACAGCTGACGATATTTGGCGGTTTTGCGCCGAATTCACAATCAGCGGAAATTCTGTCAAAAGCATTGGGAGAGCAGACGGTTTTGTCAGGCAGTGTGTCTCATGGTAAGGAAAAATCCCAATCGCTCCAGATGATCGGCAGACCGCTTCTCACAGTGGATGAGCTGAAATCTATGCCAAAGGGACAGTTTATTGTCATGAAAACGGGAACGCATCCCATGATTTCGCCGCTGAAGCTGTACTTTAAGTGGGGCATCTCCTTTGAAGAACCGTACATTTTAGAGGACAAGGGTGCAAGAACTGTCACCTACATGAGCAAGGAAGCACTGATGCGTGAAGTGGAGATCCAGTATTCGCAGATGAAAAAAACAGTTTCGGAAGAAGAGGAAGAATTGGAAGAAGAAACGCCAAAACGAAGAAAAATTCCGAGGACAGGAGGTGTGTAAAACCTGAAATTTGCAAGAGAAATTTATGAGTACGGACTGCTTCACAGGGCAGTTGCGGTGTATATGTATTTGTCCAATCGTGCGAACAAAAACAGGGAGTGCTACCCGTCCGTCAGGACGATTGCAGAAGATCTGCATTTGTCGAAATCCACAGTGTTTCGTGCATTAAATGATCTGGAAACTGCGGGGCTCATTACTCGTGAAAAGCGCTGGCGAACAAGCGGCGGACGCAGTTCTACGTTATATCAATTAAAGGAGTGTTGAAATGCATACAGAAAAAATGTGCAGCTGTTATCGTATTACAAAGCGGTATTTTCTGAAAACCAAACGGAAATGCCGCTGTTTTTATTGCCGTTCCAACCGGCAGTATGCGAACATGAAGCGGCTGTTATCGGCGGAAGAAAAACTAAGAGAATGGAGTGTGGGCGATGTTTGATTGGATCGGCGATGCACTGGATTGGGTAGGCGATAAGTTTTCCGATGTAGGGACTGCCATTTCTGAAGCTGTCTGGGACGTAATGCTGGAGTGGCTGTTCAACACCATATACGGCGCTGTTGCGGAATTTTTCGGTATGATAAATGGCATGGGTGCGGATATTTTCAGCCAGTCCTGGGTGAGCGCTTTTTTGCAGCTGTTTTCCCTGTTTGGTTGGACGCTGTTTGCCGCAGGGCTGGTAGTTGCAGTATTTGATACAGCAATCGAATATCAGACCGGACGGGCAAACATTCAGAGTACCTGTCTGAACGTGCTGAAAGGCTTTATGGCGGTCAGCTTGTTCACGAAAGT
>CANQWA010000061.1 GCA_947627445.1 uncultured Ruminococcus sp. | reverse complement strand
CTGACGCAGCTTGGCTACAAAACCACGGGCTTTTCCTGGAACAATCCTGTTCCGGTAGACACGGCACATTGGCTGACTGTTAGCGATAACTGCACGATTACTTACGGCGGAAAGACTTCCAATATCGACATTGAAAAGCAAAACGTCAAAACGGAGGATCACCCCTACTGGGAGTGTGCGGACGGTTCGACGATTACAGCCGGTTCAGTGGTTGTGGCGGAGACGAAAAATATCAACCATGCCTGGATTTACATGGGCGAATTCAATTCCCGAAACGACGTGGTATCCTATCTGAAAAGCATCGGCGTTCCGGAAAGTCTTATCACTTCATCAACAGTCGGCATCGGAAACGGCGACGGTGGTACGCATTGGCGTATTGAGTCCAATGGTTCCCAAGGTGTTGTTATCAACAACAATACGGACGGAAAAAGCGCAACCGCGCTGAATACTTCGGCGTTTCGTATTACTCAGAATGATGCGACATTCCGCATCAAAAAGTGTCTGGACGGAACGTCTCAGATTGTGGGCAAATCCACAGTGGACGGCAGCACGGCGAAGTACGGTGTTTACTCCGATTCTGCGTGCAAAACCAAGGTCGGAGAAATCACAATCGGCGCTGACGGAACAGGTTCGATAAAGCTTCCTATGGGGAGTTATTACGTCAAAGAGATTTCCGCTCCCACAGGGTATGAGCTTTCAACAAAGGTTTATGAGCTAAAAGCCAATCAGACTGTGACCGTTTATGAGGATTTTCAGGTTGGAAAAATCAAGGTCAACAAGACCTCCGAGGACAATATCGTCAAGGATATCGAATTCAAGGTTACCGGTTCAGACGGCAGCAGTTACACGAAAAAAACAAATTCCAGCGGTATTGCAGAGTTTTCTGCGCTCAATGTTTATGATATGAAAACGGGAAAAGCGATTACCTATACAGTTTCTGAAATTAACGTTGCCACAAGATATGAGACGCCAAAGGCACAAAATGTAACGCTGACAAGCGGAAACGCAGATCTGACTGTTACCGCCAATTTTGTCAATGATCTGAAAAAAGGTTCAATCAAAATCAACAAGCAGTCGGAAGACGGTGAAAATGGCGACAGAACGTTTGAAATTACAGGAAATGGTAAGACCTATACCATAAAAACAGGAGCTGACGGCATTGCGATACTTTCCGATATTCCTGTTTATGACAGCAATAACGAGAAAATTGTTTACACCATTTCTGAGAAGAATGTGCCGATAAAATATGTGATTCCTGCCGATCAGACGGCAACTCTTACGGCTAACGCAACTACAACTAAGACATTCGAAAATATCCTCAAAAAGTTTACCGCAGAGGTTGTGAAACAGGATGCGGAAACCGGTTCTGCACAAGGTGACGGCACACTTGCCGGAGCAGTTTACGGCATTTACCGTGACAGAGCGCTTGTTGACACCTATACGACCGATGAAAACGGATATTTCAAGACAAAGGAGTATGTCTGCGGAAATTACACGGTTCAGGAGATTTCTCCCTCCGAGGGATATCTGCTTGATACGACTGTTCATTCTGTAGGCGCAGAGCCGGAAAAATACACAATTGAAAGTAATCTCATTTCTATGACTGTGACTGAGGACGTGATCAAGGGCAATATTGCGATCATCAAGCATACGGATGACGGTACGACTCAGATTGAAACGCCGGAGGTTGGCGCGGAATTTGCGGTCTATCTGAAATCCTCCGGTTCTTATGCAAACGCAAAGAATTCCGAAAAAGATTATCTTGTGTGCGATGAAAACGGCTTTGCACAGACAAAGGATATGCCATACGGTATGTACACCGTTCACCAGACCAAGGGCTGGGAAGGTACTGAATTTATTGCCGATTTTGACGTATATATCAGCGAAAACGGACAGACCTACCGCTATCTTATCAATAATGCAGAGTTTGAAAGCTATGTCAAGGTGGTAAAGGTGGATTCTGAAACGAGCAATACGATTCCCTATGAGGGCGCAGGATTTGAGATTTATGATTCAAACGGCGGCAAGATCTCTATGTCCTACAGCTACCCAACACCTACGACAATTGATGTATTTTATACCAATTCTGAGGGCTATCTGATCACTCCGGAAGTCCTTCCCTATGGCGAATATTCGCTTGTGGAAGTTCAGGCTCCTTATGGGTATGTGCTGGACAGTACACCTGTGCCCTTTGCGATTTCCGCTGAAAATGCGGAGGAAGAAAACGCTCTGACGATCGTGAAAGTCAACAAGGAAAACACTTCCCAGAAGGGCAGAATCAGCGTTCAGAAAACCGGCGACTGCTTCGTATCTGTTGCAGCGGCGTCCTCCGCTTACACCGATGAAAACGGCGAGATGATAGTAAATCCGACCACCTACACTCCCGTGTTTGCGAACGGAAATCTTTCCGGTGCAGTATTTCAGGTGATCGCCTCTGAGGATATTGTTACTCTTGACGGTACAATTCGTGCAAATGCAGGCGACGTTGTTGCCGAACTTAAAACCGATGAAAACGGCTATGTGGAAACAGATTTGCTCTACCTCGGAAAGTATGAAATTCGTGAAATTACTGCGCCTTATGGCTATGTATTGAACTGCGAATCGCAGTTCGTGGAGCTTGTCTACGCAGGACAGGAAGTCGCTGTGAGAGATACTGTGAATACATCATTTGTCAACGAGCATCAGGGCGTGGAAATCAGTCTGGAAAAGGTTATGGAGAGCGATGATACCTTTGGCATCTCGGCAGAAAACAGCGCAGTGAATGTCCGCTTCGGGCTGTTTGCAGCGGAAGAAATTGTAGCTGTCAACGGATTAGTGATTCCTGCGGACGGTCTGATTGCAGAGGTTTCACTGGATGAAAATATGACGGCTGTCATTGCAGAGAAAATTCCGTTTGGCAAGTATTATGTGCAGGAAATCGCAACCGATGAACATTATGTCCTGAACGGCGAAAAGTATCTTGTGGACTTTGAATATATGGGGCAGGATATTCAGACTGTTTCTATTGACTGTGGTCGGTTGGGAAACGATTTAAAGCGTGGTTCTTTGCAGGGAATCAAGGTGAATGAATCTGATGAACCGCTGGAAAATGCGTTGTTTGGATTGTTTGCAGTTGATACTGTTGACTTTGTTGCAGACAACGCATATATGACTGCTGTGTCCGATGAAAATGGATATTTTGAATTTAACGAAATTCCTTATGGTGAATATGTTGTCAGGGAAATCGAAGCTCCCACAGGCTACATTCTCAGCAATGAAAGCTACCCTGTAACGATTTCCGAGGACGGCGAAATTGTGGAAATCACAGCTGAAAACAAGCCGATTACCATTGAAATCAGCAAACAGGATATTTATGGAGAAGAGCTTTCCGGTGCGAAAATGCAGCTTGAAAATGCTGACGGCGAATTGATTGACGAATGGATTTCTGACGGCACAAACTATGTCGTTACCGAGCTTCCTGCCGGAGCGTATGTTCTAAAAGAAATCGCTGCACCAGACGGATATGTGATTGCAACCGACATCAGTTTTACAGTTGATATTTACGGCAATGTTACCGTAGAAAACGTAGACGCAGTCGCTGTTTCGGAAGACGGCAATCCCCTTATCGTTATGGTAGACAACACCACAAAAGTGCGGATTTCCAAGCAGGATATCACCACTGGTGAGGAACTCTCCGGCGCAGATTTGCAAATCATTGACAAAAACGGCGATGTGATCGAGGAATGGACTTCCACAAACGAGCCGCATTACATCGAAGGAAAATTAATCGCAGGAGAGACATATACCCTGCGTGAGATCACTGCGCCGGACGGCTACGAAATCCGCTGAAGATATGGAGTTTACGGTGAACACGGACGGCACAGTGACAGAAGTTGTGATGCATGACGAGCAGACTCCGGTAACCCAGTCCACGCCCAACACCGGCGACAGCGGCCGAAATCCTCTGGCATATCTAATGCTGGCTGGCAGTGTCGTCATTTTCACAGCACTTATTATCAGCAGAAAAAAGAAAGGGAAAAAGTCAGATGAATAAGAAAACGAAAGTATTCCGCATGGGGCTGGCTGTGACCGCAGCTGCTCTCCTCTGCGGTGGAATGTATCTGCTGTTTGGAAACGATATTGCGCAGAAAATGAAGTGGAATCAGATCAGGGAATATGCGCCGGATTCCGAGGTGTGCGAGGCGTTGGATGAAGCGGTGTCAGATGCTGAAAATACGCCTGTGATCGCCACGGAAACTACCCAAATACTGACGGCGCAAATGCAGAACCTGACTCAAAATTATGCTGACGCCATCGGCTGGATTTATGTTCCCGATACGCATATCAACTATCCCATCATGCAGTCGGAGGACAACGATTTTTATCTGCATCATGCGGTGGACGGCGGCTATCTGTATGCCGGTTCCATCTTTTTGGATTACCGCTGCGACGCCGATTTTTTGGGCGTTTCCAATATTTTATACGGTCACAATATGAGCAACCGTTCCATGTTTGCGGATGTGATAAATTTCACCGACAGAGCATATTTTGACAGCCACCGCTATGGCTGGCTGACCACGGAAAACGATGCGTACAGCATATATTTTTTCGCAGTAGATGTAACGGAAAATACGGGTGGAATTTACAACACTGAATCCGACTGGCGGACAGTGATGGGCGAAGTTATAAACCGTGCGGTAATTTACGATGACATTGAAATTGCCGATACGGATCGTCTTGTGATGCTGTCCACTTGCACCGGTGCAAACAGCTCTTCCCGGACAGTTCTGGTTGGAAAAATCATGGAGGATGAGAATTGATGAAATTGAGCAAAAGAACAAAAATGATAATGATTGCAGTGGCTGTAGTGATTGTGATGACCACTTTTTGCAGCCTGACGGTTTTCGCAGACGGCGAGGTAGCTGGTGCGGTGGAAAACACTTGGAATGCTGCCAAAGGGCAGATCAAAACGATTGTGGACAATGTGGTATTCCCCGTAATTGACGTAATTCTGGCGATTTTGCTGTTTGTAAAATTGGGTATGCTTTACTCCGATTACCGCAAGCATGGGCAGATCGAATGGACTGCGCCGGCAATTTTATTCGGCTGTCTGATTTTTACGTTGACGGCACCGTTGTACCTTTGGTCGATTGTCGGCATGTGATCCGCACTTTTGAAAAGAAAAAATGTTTCGTATGACAGGAGGCTTTTCGGTTGCCCTACATTCCATACACAGAGGAAGAAAAACAGCTTGCGAACGGTGTCGGTCTGGCGGAATTTCTCCGCATGAGAGGCGAAAAATTAGAAAAAGCCGGACGGGAATACAAGCTGATTTATCATGACGGCAGCGGGAAACACGACAGCATCACGATTCAGGGCGCAGCTTGGTTCGATCACAAGAATCAGGTTGGCGGCGGTGCAATAAAATTCATGCGGTATTTCTATGGTATGGATTTTCAGACTGCTATGAATGAGTTGCTGGGAAGAAGTGTTACCCCCATTGCCCACAGTCCGCCAAAAGCGGCTGTGCCGGATAAAAAGTCAAAGGAATTCCGTTTGCCAAAAGCAAATTCGGACATGCACAGAGTATATGCCTACCTCATAAAACAGCGGTTTATCGTTCCTGATATAATCAGTTTTTTTGCAAAAAATCACACTATTTATGAGGACAAGGAGCATCACAACGCAGTGTTTGTGGGCTTGGATGAAAACGGCGTTCCCCGTCAGGCGCATCTACGCTCCACCAATTCTTTTGGAAAAGCATTCCGACAGACTATCGAGGGTTCGGATACAAAATATAGTTTCTCCCACTTGGGAAAATCGGAAAAGCTGTTTGTGTTTGAAGCACCCATAGATATGTTAAGTTATCTCACTCTCTATCCGCAGAATTGGCAGAAGCACAGCTACATCGCCATGAATGGGGTTTATGAAAATGCGGTTTTAACAGCATTGAAAAGTCATTGCAATCTTAGTGAAATTGTACTTTGCACCGATAACGATGCAGGAGGAATCGACGCTGCGGACAGGCTTAGTGACATTTTGAAAGAAAGCGGATATGCCGATATTAAGCGGATTCTGCCCACTAATAAAGATTGGAATGAAGATTTAAAACAGCTTAACGGAGCAGACTTTCTGCCGGCTGTTCCTCACAAAAGAAAAGAAATGTATTATGAAACTGTGTCAGATTTGCAATATTTCAGATGCAGTTCCGACAGAACGATCGACCGGATCGCAAAAACCTTCCGAAACGGACAATACCGATATCTTGCCGAGTATGCCTTAGCCGCTTCTGCATTTTTTATCGGCAGAAAAAATGAAAATGTGATGTTTGAAAAGTTGAAAATCAAGCTATCGGATGAATACAGAGCTTATGCTGATCGTGGCAGAATGTATGCCAAACAGGATAACTTGAAATCATTGTATCAGTCGGTCATGCGCGATTTGCGACATACGCAGTCACGTACAAAGGAACAGATGATTCAGACTGCAAAGCTGCTGTATCAGCTTGCAGACTGTGCTGTGAAATGTGAAGTGGAACAGGAATTGTCTGCACCGCAGCCCATGCAAGAGGAAACGCAGACCAAAGAACCATCGGAGGTGCTGCACATGGAATATGGATAACACGGAGGTGTTCTAAGTGACACAAAGTCAACTGATCGGCATTATCATGATGTCGGTCATTTTTGTTTTATTGCTAATACTGGCATACTGCTCCAATAACTATTCGCTGAACGGAATCAAATCCAAGAAAATCGGCGATGGTCAACATGGTACTGCCAGATTTGCTACGAAATCAGAGGTGAAACACACGTATACCCAAGTCCTATTTGATGTGGAAAACTGGCGGAAAGGCAGGAATCTTCCCACTGTTCAAGGAACGGTGGTCGGCTGTAAATCCCATGGAAAACGGACGGTTGCGCTTGTGGACGAGGGCGATGTGCATAC
The DNA here is from genome assembly GCA_947627445.1 of uncultured Ruminococcus sp. GTDB lineage: Bacteria > Bacillota > Clostridia > Oscillospirales > Ruminococcaceae > Ruminococcus_C. The sequence goes on along the minus strand of CANQWA010000061.1, from coordinate 2,263 downwards.
CCTTATGATCGGCGCAGCGGGCGTCGGCAAAACCGCTTTTTTCTTGTATCCGAATCTGGAATTTGCCTGTGCATCTGGTATGTCCTTTTTGCAAACCGACACGAAGGGCGATGTTTTTCGGAACTACGGCAGCATAGCGAAAAAGTACTACGGCTATAACGTTTCTGTGTTGGATTTAAGAAATCCAACTCGCTCAGACGAAAACAATATCCTGCATCTTGTTAATAAATATATGGACATTTATCTGTCCGATAAGCGTAATCTTTCCGCAAAGGCGAAAGCAGAAAAATACGCAAAAATCACGGCAAAAACCATTATCAGTATCGGCGGCGGAGATGCAGCGGCTTATGGTGCGAATGCGTTTTTCTACGATGCAGCGGAGGGACTGCTGGCATCATTGATTCTGCTTCTTGCAGAATTCGGCGAGAAAAACGAACGGCATATTGTATCGGTTTTCAAGCTGATTCAGGATTTGCTGGAACCGGAAAAGGTGAAAAAATCCGATAAAACGGTACAGCAGAAAAGCAGTTTCAAAGCGTTGATGGAAAAATTACCGGATGAGCATAAAGCGAAGTGGCTTGCCGGGTCTGCGCTGCACTCTGCAGATCAGGCAATGCTGTCGGTTATGAGTACGGCATTGTCCCGTCTGAATAGCTTTATCGACTCAGAAATGGAGCAGATTCTTTGTTTTGGTACTGCATTGGATGCGGAAAAATTCTGCCGAGAAAAGTCGGCAATCTTTATTGTTCTCCCCGAAGAAGATCAGTCGAAATATTTCATGATATCGCTGATTATTCAGCAGCTGTACAGAGAAATTCTTGTCATCGCTGATGAAAACGGCGGTCGCCTGCCAAACAGGGTGATGTTTTTTTGTGATGAATTCGGCACTTTTCCTAAAATTGAGGGCGCAGAAGCAATGTTCTCGGCGTCCCGTTCCAGAAGAATCAGTATTGTTGCAATTATCCAGTCCTTTGCGCAGCTGAACAAAAACTACGGCAAAGAGGGGCAGGAAATCATCACGGACAACACACAATTGACCATATTCGGAGGATTTGCGCCCAATTCCCAATCGGCGGAAGTGTTATCCAAAGCGCTGGGAGAGCAGACGGTTCTGTCGGGCAGTGTGTCCCATGGTAAGGATAAATCCCAATCTTTGCAGATGATCGGCAGACCGCTTCTCACAGTGGACGAACTGAAATCTATGCCAAAGGGGCAGTTTATTGTCATGAAAACCGGCACGCATCCCATGATTTCGCCCCTGAAGCTGTATTTCAAGTGGGGCATCTCTTTTGAAGAACCGTACGTTTTAGAGGACAAGGGTGCAAGAACTGTCACCTACATGAGCAAGGAATTCCTGATGCGTGAAGTGGAAATCCAGTATCCGCAGCAGAAAAAAGAGATTCCGGAAGATGATGAGGATTCTGAGGAAGAACCTACGAAAAGAAGAAAAATTCTGAGAACAGGAGGTGTGTAACATCTGAAATTTGCAAGAGAAATTTATGAGTACGGACTGCCCCACAGAGCCGTGGCAGTCTATATGTATCTGTCCAATCGGGCAGGGCAAAAGAAGGCGTGTTACCCGTCCGTCAGGACGATTGCAGAAGATCTGCATTTGTCCAAATCCACGGTATTTCGGGCGTTAAACGATCTGGAAACTGCTGGGCTGATTACCCGTGAGAAACGGTTTCGGACAAGCGGCGGACGAAGTTCCACGTTATACAAATTAAAGGAGATGTGAAAAATGCATACAGAAAAAATGTGCAGCTGTTATCGTGTCACAAAACGGTATTTCCAGAAAACCAATCGGAAATGCCGTTGTTTTTATTGCCGTTCCAACCGGCAGTATGCAAACCTGAAGCGGCTGCTATCGGCAGAAGAAAAACTAAGAGAATGGAGTGAGAGTCATGTTTGATTGGATCGGCGATGCGTTGTCGTGGGTGGGTGATCAGTTTTCCGATGTGGGATCGGCGATTTCCGAAGCCGTCTGGGACGTGATGCTGGAGTGGCTGTTCAACACCATATATGGCGCAGTTGCGGAGTTTTTCGGCATGATAAACGGCATGGGCGCAGACATTTTCAGCCAGTCTTGGGTCAGCGCTTTTTTGCAGTTATTTTCTCTGTTCGGCTGGACGCTGTTTGCCGCAGGATTGGTAGTTGCGGTGTTTGATACGGCAATCGAATACCAAACCGGACGGGCAAACATTCAGAGTACCTGTCTGAACGTGCTGAAAGGCTTTATGGCGGTCAGCTTGTTCACGAAAGT
>CANQWA010000060.1 GCA_947627445.1 uncultured Ruminococcus sp. | reverse complement strand
CCTTTTAAGTTATCCCAACATATAGATTTTATGGTATCACACCCCCTAATGATAATTTACAGTTATCCTTTATTATATTGACCTTGTATATTATAACATTATATTATGTCAAAGTCAACAGATTTAGTCGATTTTTTTACATTCTGTCAATTCTTTTTACGTTAATTCAATTTAATAACAATGTTGTGATATTGGCTTGCTTGAGACTCATAAGCATTAATAATTTTACAAAACTTGTAGAATTATTGATTTGAACTAGGCGTTTATTATACAAGCTGTAATTTTAAATGCTTATATTACAAAAATATTTCAAAATTAGATTGGTACGTCAAATTTTTAAATCATTATCTAAAAAATAATATGTATGCTAATTAGACTCTCAGCAATATTAGAGTCATAAATAAAATGGTTTAATTATATAATTATGTTACAAGTATTACTTAATTAAAATCATTTCTCTCGATCATTGATTTAATCTTTTGTATTGCAACTTTGTAAAAAGTTATATAATCTCTTTCGCAAAAGCCGCAGTTATCGCATTTGACATTCAAGGATGACAGTGCCATGATTTTAGGATTATTGCTATCTGCCATGCTGAAAAATGTAACAGTGTCCGGATAATTTTTCTCTCTTAATCTTCTGCTTAAAAGCCACCATATATCAAATTCAGAAAAATCCATACCTAACCCAAGAATATACAAGTCTCCCATCAGAAAATAGTCAACCCATGACTTTATTTCTAAGCTGTCATAATATCGAGAATATTGATCTCCTCTTTTATTGTTAAATTCCAATATCTTATTGACCAATCTGGCATACTCATCATGTGTTAAGATTATAGAAGAAGGTCTTCTCAACTCGCCATGTATGTGCCATATATTTTGGGTTAATCCATTCTTTTCGATTCTATTATATGTTCGCAGCAAATACTTTTCCTCGGATTTCTTATCGGTAGTATATGCGAATTTATTCCTTTTTGTCTCATTTGACAATGTTATATAGCTCGGATTTAGATGATATTCAAGTTCATATGTATAGTTCGTAGTCAGTATTGCATCAAATGGTATTTGAAGCAAATTATCTATAAGAGGATAATTCTTATATTCGTATTGGGCAAGGGCTTTAGAAAATTTATTTCTGCGTTTTTTATCATCGCATTCGGTTACCGCAGTTGCATGAATTGTAGCTGGAGGAGTATTATCTTTAAATTGCGGCGCTCCGTCTCTTGCCAGTTTATTTATTAAATTTGTCCAGCTCCATTCCCATTGCTCATATTTCCCATCAGACCTTTTTGATTCCTCATAGGCTCTCACTAAACCGTTACCGATAACCAATACTTGAGGACGACGTTCTGCTAAGTTGTAAGTTTTTCGACTTTGTAAATTCATTTTTTTATTCTCCATTTCTTTAGTTTTATAGCTTGTTACATATATTAGCTTACTAGCAAAACATCCTCACGTTTTGCAGCCAGTTCTTCCAATTCACGCGTAAAACCGTTTGCGCTGAATAGGACATACCATGCCTTACGCGTATCTCTGTGCCAGTCAATATACTTTGTTTTTTCTTCCAAATCGCGCAGCACATTTATCCCTACGGGTTCGCTCCAATATTTGCATTCTCCGAGTATAATATTCTCACCGTCCGGGTCTGTTGCGGCGATGTCAATTTCGGTGTTTCCCGACCAATATCGTCCGACTTTTGAGAATAGGAACGGCCATGCTCCGGAAGCGTTTAGTTCCCACATTTTCTCTCGGCATATATCCTCATATACGAACGCGGTTTGACGGCTGATGAGCCCCTCGCGTATTTTCCTCACTGCAATTTCAGCATGACCGCTTTCTATGAAGCTCATATTTGGATAGACAAACGCAAACCAAAAACGAATATAATTATCCTTTATTTTATACAAACCCTTCTTACTTTTTTCGGGATTATCCTCCGTCACCGGAACTTCCCTTTCAAGAATATCCAAGTCAATAAGAGTTTTCAGATATTTCGTAAGGCTTGTGGATTTAACTTCGAGCAGCGACGCTATGGCTGACAGCTTACGGTTTCCGGCGGCTATGGCCCGTATCACGGAAAAATAGCTGCCTATTTCCGATACCTCCTGCTGCAAGAGGAAATGCGGCTCATCATACAGGTAGCTCATAGGGTTCAGCACGCTTTTTTCTATCGCCTCATAAATATCATCACATTCCGCAAATGCTTCAATGTACTTTGGAACTCCGCCCGTTACTGAATACATCTCAATAAGCTGTCTTTCGTTTTTTTCTGGAAAGAAGTGCTTGTAATACCGAAACGGAATTTGCTTCAGCCTAATCTGAGCGGTACGCCTACCGTACAGAGGGCTGTTATACGCAAGCGTCTGTGACTCCATCATAGAAATCAGTGAGCCGCATAAAATCACCATAACGAAGCGTTTTTTAAGCGTTTCTTCCCATATACGCTGAAAAACAGATGGGAATGCAGGATTTGACTTTCCGAGATATTGAAACTCGTCAATAACAATTATCGGTTTTTCCGCAAACGGAATATCCAGAATCGTCCTAAATATGGTATTCCAGTCCTGCACCGAAGCTCTACGGAGCAAATCGTTACCAATAAATTCAGCAGCCTTGTTCTTAAAATCCGCCCTATTTTGCGCCTCGCTTTCCTCGCTGACAAGAAAAAACAGTGCCGGTTTATCTTTTATAAATTCCGAAATCAATGTGGTTTTTCCCACGCGCCTACGTCCGTAAAGGATAACAAGAGAAGAGCCGTTCCGGTTATATTCATTTTGCAATATTTCCATTTCGCTGTCTCTGTCTATAAATTTATCCATGTTTGCCACCTCTTTATATTTTATTGTGTTATTGTAATTATTATACCATAAATTATTATAATTACAAGTATAATTTTTGAATTGTTCCATTAAAATTCCTAAAATGAATATCATGCACGATATTAAACATATCAGGTCCAGATGATTTTTTATTTAATAGTATGGGTGTGATCTCAGAAATTTTCAGAAATAACGCTTCAGATTAAGCTAACATTATAGTCGGAACAATATAAACTATTCTTTAAAAGAAGGTACATTTGAAATTTTGCAATAATGTTGTAATCGCAGCAAACATACAATAGATAAAATTATAGAGAATGTCCCAATAACACAAATCCTATGACAAATCAAGGAATAAATCACACAAGAATATAACCCTTGACATACTGAAAAAATTATGCAATAATTTAGTTGCAGGGAAATCTAGCGACGACTTCCCTGCAACTAAGATTATGTGTTTTATAATAGAAAAACTCAGTCCAGATTGAACTTTTTCCTCAAGCGGGATATCTGCTTTCTATAAGGAATATCATATGAGGACAACAGTTTGCTTCTGACAAATTTTTTCTTGTTTTTTTTGTTAAAGCCATCAAACAATTTATTAAGCCTATGTATCGCATCATCAAAATCAATATGCACCTCTACCGTTTCGCCGTTTTGGGTGTCTTTTTGGATGAACTGAATCTCGGGAATGCGAACCCGCAAATTCTTTGCGCCCTCATCGGCACCAATTCCCTCCATGTCTTTTTCAAGAGATGCAATCTTACTTTCCTTTAACTCGAATAAATCAAACAATTCCTTTGTGCCGAATATCAAATTGCCGTTAATGATTGTTCCGACCGACTCATAATCAGAGAATTTTTTAAACACATCGCTTATCGTTGCATCCATATCCTGTTTCGGAAGCTTGCGCCCTTTGGAAACAATGTAAAAATCCGCATAACACCCCTCGGCTATACGACCAAGCTTGTCTGAACCGACAGCTTGGGCGGGAATATAGCTTATCATATCAAGGAATATATCGTTTATATTCTTTGGGACAGAGCCGTGATAAACGTATTTGATTGCAAAATCCTGTGCAAATTTCGCCTCGTCCCATATATGCTTCGAGCCGCTTGGCGCCCAGTCAGATCCCAGGCAGATTAATTCGGGTCTGATTTTACTATTCAGATAGTCGGGCGTATCCTCATATAAAAGCAGATTTGATACGGGAGACCATACAACTCTGATGGAACAATTATTGATAAAATCGACATCTTCCTTCTCCAGCAAATTAATGCCGCAGCCGTGTATCAGGGTCAGCCTTGAATCAGCAATCTTATCCTCATGACCGGAGATTGCCCCTCTTAATTCCCCAAATTCATTTTGGGAGTAAGCATCCATACCCTGCCCGAGACCTTCTCCCGACCGCAGATTGCCGGCGCGTCCCTCCGCGAGGTGGACAAGATAGCCTCCCTGATTTGTTTTATTATCGATCACAGAATCACTCTTGTCCAGAGATTTTAAATATTCATTAACAAAACTCATTGCGCTCGTACCATTGATTACTTCATTAGTCTGCCATGTGCTCGTGTCTATGGGCGGATGAAAATATTTATCCTTAGGTATCCCCGATGACTCGTATGCCTTTTTGATTTCTTCGATATCAGGCTTATAGAAGTCAATGATGCTGTTTATTTTTTGCTCTGTATCCAGTCCCATATCCTCACTGACACCGGTACTTCTAAGGAGAATGTGCTCCGCGCTGTGAGAATATGACTTACCGTTCTTAGAGTAGCTTATTTCCGTAGACTCCTGCAGTGTTGTCGTACCGCCGGCAATAGCCTGAAGCTCAGATAAAAATTGGATTACTATAGAAGCATCCTCATTAAGAGCCTTATCATTTTTTTCGATAACTTCGGAGTCATTCCAGTGATCAAAAATATAATTGTACAAATTCTTAATATCATCGGTATACTGTGTACAGTTACGCCACTCATGCCTATTGTCCCAGGGCTGCTCGACAGGACGCTCCCAGATTGGCATCATGTTATAATCGATATGGTTATGTATGTCCACCAAGCCCGGGAAAACATAGCAAGGATTTTCCAAACTGTACAGACGCACAATCAGCAAATCCTTATAGCGTGATTTTATTTCGGATATGTGCTTGTCAATATCAGCATCTTTCAGCTTAATAATTTCCTTAATCACCCCGTCCTGAAAAATAATGGTGGCAAGTGTTTCCTCATAGGAATGGAGTCCGGTCCTTAAAGCACATAAACCTCCGACCAACGCTGTCGGTCTTGAATTACTGTTTAAAATCATAATATACATCTCCTTTTGACAAAAATTTTCTTATATTCATTTTATCATAAATATCAATATCTGTCACTATGTTTGTTGCAATTTTTTTGTTATTTTATAAATTATTGAAGCAGGAATTATTCACAAAGAATGTTTTATTAAAGATACACCCGCCCCCAATATAACCGATATAAATTATGATAACGATAAGCAACAGAACGTATCAACGAAATCGACATGTTTTTTGCAGCTATAGGTTAATTGTCTGTCATAGCAAATCAAATCTATCATTCTGTTTCAAGGCTTGTATCCGTCGGAGCGGTATTGTTGGCGCTTATCGTTTTTGCGATTTCGGCAAGGGTTTGATTTCTTAAATTTTTATCGTCTATATCCTCCGCGAGCAAATCCGCGAGCAGGTTATCATTGTTATGTACGAGTCGGTTTTGGAGCTGTATCGAAGCCTTTATTGTTTCCGTGTACATTCGTATGAAAATCACGCCGATAAAATCCACCAAAACGCCGCTTATTGCGCCGGTAAGAACCGCGATATTATATTTGACGGGTGATACCGCAAACATAATTATTGTCAGAAATATAATGATCATACCTACCAGTACAGTGCCTATTCCGAGCTTAAATACCCAGCTTAACTGATTGAGATTAATGTCAAAGAAGCGCTTGAAATCATTTTGACTGTTATCAAATCGAATTTCAGCCTGCATTTTGGGAGTTTTATTTTCCACACTCATAACCGCGATTGTTTCATCTATCTGCGCGCACCGCGAAGTAAGCGACGTATGGTGTGTATCGTTGTTTATGCTTGTGAAAATATTGTATAAAACTCCGAAAAGAACGACCGCCGCGCCCGCAACCATAAGTGACGCAGGAAGGAAGCCCACTGCGGCGGACTGCCCGCCCAAACCGACCATATAACGCCTTGAGACAATTCCACATACTATAAGTGCGATACCCGCAAGCGTAAAGAATATAATATTAACGGGAAATTTGCGTGTTTTCGGCTGTTCCATTTCATCAATGAGCTTATCCCGTTCATTCATAAGCATTTTTGTGTATTCCGTGTTCTTTTCCATATGCGTATCCTCCTTCGCGGTTATTCTGAATATATTGTATCATAATGCAAACCGAATTTCAACAAAAATCATCAATATTCCTTTCAATTAGTATGCAAGTAATAGTTAATGCTCTCGGCTATTCAGAGCGAATTTAATAACTTGCCTTGCATTAATAGCCTGTTCAAAAACAATCTCTATTTGGAATACAAATTTTTTATAAATCTATTGACAAAATTCAAACAGTTGTATATAATATAATTAACATCTCCCCCAGGCCTCTGCGGAAACGTATGCACACTTGGGGGCGTTCTGTTATTGTGAGGTTTACTATGAGCGATAAAACATTTAAGACCATTGACGAACAACTGAATATTCTTAAAAACCGCGGCTTAACTATCGAGAATCCTGAAAAGGCAAAACTCTTTTTGCTGCGTAATAACTACTACAGAATCAGCGGGTACTCGCTTACTCTCCGGAAACATGATGTTTTCTCTCAAGCGGCCACATTTCAAAATATTATTGATATATACAATTTTGACCACGAACTACGTCATGTCTTATTACAATATATTGAAATTATAGAAGTTACTCTAAAATCTATTTACGCATATAGATTTACAGAAAAGCACGGAGCGCTCGGATATTTGGATAACTCATTTTTCTTAGACGCTCAAAAACATCAGGAGATTATAGATAAAGCCGAAAAGCAAAAAGTTACGCGATTGCCACATGAAGCATATTTAAAACACTTTATTGAAGATTTACATAAAGACGTTCCGTTCTGGGCTTATGTGGACTTGCTTACAATATCGGATATTTCATTCTTATATTCAATATCCGAGGATGACATCAAAAAGGCAGTAGCTGATGAACTGGGACTGCACTTTAAACGCGGCAGTGATATTTTGGGACACCATATGCACAGGATAACTATTATAAGGAATCTTTGCGCTCATGGCAGCAGATTGTTTAATCGTTTGTTCGAACAAAAACCGTCACTAAATCGATCCGAACAGGCTTTGCTTATACGCAAAAACGGCATAATTGACAATTCACATCTTTATGGATTTATTATTGTTATGCGAAGATTACTTTCCGATAATGATTTTAGTGAACTAAAAAACAACATTATTGAATTAACTCAAAAATATCCTTTTGTCGCCATGAAATATTATGGTTTTCGTGAGGATTGGAAGGATGCATTATAATTTGAATTTTAGAATAAAATATAAATAACATCTCCCACGAGCCGAAAGGCGCAATATTGTGGGCGGTCTGTGAAGGAGCGCGGATAATATATATCCCGCTCCTTTTTATATTTACAACACCAATACCCAATTATAAGTTTTAAACCATATTGATACTACTATCGCTGAGTCAAAGTAAAAATCTATATGAGAATTTTTTATATTTTCAAATGCTAGTATTACACGTCAATACAAAAACCTCTATTTTACTTTTAATTGAAAATTATTATTTAATGGTTTTAGGTATACTGTCTCTCCAACACTTCCATTTAGCATATCTCGACTAATAACTATTTTAGAAATTATTTCACCATCACTATTTTCCAATTCACATTTATAAAAATGATATTTCGCCAACTCAAGCAATATATTTACGCTAAAATAATCATGCTTTACGCATAAAAATCCTAATATTATAAAATATATAAGGAAGAGTACGACTTCATACCACTTTGTAAAATCAAAAGCAAACAAAGGCAAAATGTATGATAGTAAAAACTCTGAGGTAATCGTTTTTTCCGTTTCTGCCTTTAATATGGTGTATTGTGTTGAACCAGTGAGATTATTCTTACTGCGCATTGTATTCCATAATATTGCACTGCTAATAATTGTGATTACCAATATACAAAATATACTCATATATTCCGTCTTCAGGCAGGAATCTCCGACACAGATATTTCGTATATCCACAAAGATTACAGATAACCAAAGAGGTATGAATGATAGAAAAAACAAACTACAAGAAAATAATACTGACATCATGCACCCCCATTATTAAGACCATTTTTTAGCGCTCGCCACTTCTACAGGAACATCTTCAAACGGGTCTACCATTCCTTTGTTACATAACAATTTAACAATTTTATCAACAGATTCTGTCGATGAAGTATCAAGCTTTCCATTAATGAGCGGAATTTCAAATTTTTGTGCTATAAATTTTCTGTAGCTGTCGTTTTGAAGCATATTCAATCTGTTATTATTAAATGAAATAAACCGTCTCGGATTATGTCCCGATCCCGCAACAGCCCTAAACATATCGTCACTTGATAATATATTACATTGTATTATTTCATCAATTTTTTCTTTACAAACAGCTTTATAAGCATGCTCCATATTAAAAAGATTTTCTCCTAAAAGTGTGAAAATATAAACACATTCCCCTAAAATAACAACGTCAAGTGTAGGTCTCAAATACAAGACTTTTTCTGTAATTTCTTTAAATGAACTTTTATCCATAATAAATCTATTCTTTAAAGCATTAACAGGTCGTTTCATTGAAATAAATTTAACCGGACATATATTTCTATCTATTAAAACCTCACCTTTTAACAAATATGCCTCCGAAGAAAATTCTAAAGGACTAATCTCAACATCAGGATCAGCTATGGCAGTTAATAAGCGTTTGTATGCACCCTTTATTAATATATTATCAGCTGATAATTTATATATTATTTTTTCCTGCGCTGTACCATCATAATCTACAACATTGGTAAATGATGAATGCAACAACCCTGTTGCTGCGTTCACATAGTAGGCAGATAATTCTGATACAAACTCATCCAATCTTCTTTTCGGACTGAGTGTAATTTCCCTGCTACAATAATTTATTCCATCTCGGCGGGATACTGTAGTATGTAGCAGCTGAATTGACCATGAATCATGTTTAGGTGCGTCTGTAAATACTGTGTTTAGTTTACTAATAGACATAACATTTCTCCTTTGGTTGATGTAATTATGGTATGAATATATTATACCATATTTAGACAAATATTTCAATAAAAATCTGATTTTAACTGCTAATATATTGTAAAATAAAGGATAACTAGGAATTATCTTTATAGGAGAAACATTATGG
>CANQWA010000059.1 GCA_947627445.1 uncultured Ruminococcus sp. | reverse complement strand
ATTGGCAGACGCGCTAGCTTCAGGTGCTAGTCCTCGCAAGGGGGTGGAGGTTCAAGTCCTCTTATCCGCACCATATTGGTGATACTAAATAGCTGTACACCCCTTAAAGCCCGTAGCTACGGGCTTTTTTGGCGTTTTAGGGGCAAAAAATTCAAGGTCAAAACCATGGCTGTTTTTTTCGGGGTTTTTACAAATGAAAAGGATTTGAACCCTCGACAAAGAAAATTAAGGAAAAATTTAAGGCAGATTTGAAAAGAATAATTTTAAATCTGCCTTTTTTGATATAAAATAGTACCCAAATTTTTAAAAGCCGTTTTGTCTAATATCACGAATTGAAGTGATGTTAAACAAGGCGGCTTTTTTTGTTTTCTGGGGAGGTTAAATGACAAAAACAAAAAGGCTGCAAAAAAATGACAGGAGGTTATAATGAAAAAGTTAAAATTTAACAGTACGCTGAATCACAAGAAAAGCGATTACCAAACACGTGAGATCATCGTTGAGAAGGTTATCACGCTTTATGGCAATCACTTTTCTGAGCTGAGAGATCATCCCTTGCGTGACGATCCGTATATCGCCCAAAACCGTGATCTGATGTATATCGACAGCGATGATGTTGCTCATTGTCTGCTTATGGTTGACTATGACAGCGGAGATGGAATTCTGGTTGAGTCTGAGGGAAGCAATTACGCACGAAAATCCCAATTCATACCAAATGCAAGATCATTGGTTGAAAACAATGAGCTGACAGCTTCTGAGCGTAAACTGCATAACAACTTGAAAAAAATGGTCGATCACATTGCAGAGATTGCCCATTGCGGCGAAAAAAGTTTTGTCCTTGAGGAACTGCTTGAAAAATCCGATATAGACTTTAAATCGCTGCTGCGTGATTCTGTGACAGCAATGCTGCAGGAGCGCGAGGATATTCAAATGGCTGAGAACCGCACGATTGATGTGGATTTTCAGCCGGATATCACAGTCGAAGCGAAGCCTACTCAGGAACTGACGTTTTATTGTCCTCTGCGCATCGTCAGAGAGTATGACGAATCAGATTATGAGTTTGATGAAGAAGTCGTAATAGACGAACAAGAGGAAATCCCCTCAAGGTATGCTGTAGATTGCGCAAGGGAAATCAACGATTTCATTCAGGATTATTCTGAACCTGAAGAAGAACATCTTGGACTTATGGTGTATTTTGACAGGAATCCGGCAGTAAGCGAAAAAGTATTTTCGGCTATCCCATCGGTCAAGGAGATAAACGGCGAACTCATAGGAGCGTTTGAATGTCAGATTACTGAGGAATTAACAGGCGATGAACTGGAAGATCTGCGTGAATACCTTTCGGGTCAAGCAAGCGATGGTTGGGGAGAATCGGTCGAGCAGCATCCAATTAAAACCGCTGATTTAGGTGAAATCTATGTCAGTTTCTGGAATGACAGCAATGATTGGTCGTTGCAAACGTCTGAAGAAATGGGTTTTGAGCAGACTGAAGATTTTATCTGAAGAACCACAAATTGGCATGACTATGTGATGAGGTAAAGTTTTATGTATAACAGAAGAAAAGTTGAAATGATGAAGGCAAGATACCCCGAAGGCACAAGAATATGCCTTGATAACATGGAAAACGATCCCACCCCGATTCCGCCGGGTACTAAAGGAACGGTGGAATTCGTTGACGACATGGGCACTGTTTTCTGCAAATTTGATAATGGAAGAAGTTTGGGTATGATCCCCGGCGAGGACAGCTTCCATAAGATTCAGGAGGAAGTTCAGACCGAGGAGATCTGTGAGGAACTTTCGGAAGAACCTGAGATGAATATGACGATGTAGCGGTTAAGTTTTGAAAAAGACTTAGCCACTTTTTTTGTACCCAAATGAGAGGGGTGAGGCTCATGGCACACTTTGTGTACAACGTATTAAGAAGATACACCGTGTTCGGCTGGATTTTCCTTTGATTATCAATCGGCTGGGTTTTTCTTTAATTATCAAGCTGAATAAAACCTAATGTCACAGGCGGTTGATCCGCCTGTGGGAAAGGAGGGCTTAATGATAAGAGTATTCGACGCATTTTCGGGCATCGGAGGCTTCCGATCTGCTCTGGAAAGAGTCGGAGGTTTTGAATTTGTAGCTTGGTGCGAAATTGATAAATTCGCCCAAAAAGCCTACAGAGCGCTGTATGACACCGGAGGTGAGCAGTTTTATGAAAATATCAGGAATATTGACGCCGGAGAGCTTACAGACTTTGATCTGCTGGTCGGAGGTTTCCCCTGTCAGCCGTTCTCAGTGTGCGGCGCAAGAAAAGGTTTTGCAGATGAGAGAGGCGATCTTTTCTTTGAACTTGCCCGAATTCTTGAAAGTAAAAGACCTCGCTATTTTTTGCTTGAGAACGTACCCGGACTCATGAGGATTGATTCGGGGAGAACTTTTGCCAAAATCATTGAAACGCTTTGCGAACTGGGGTACTGCGTGGAATGGCGTGTGTATAACAGCGCCGATTATCTTCCCCAAGTCAGAAAGAGAGTATATATTGCAGGATGTTTTGGAATTAATTGTTCCGGCAAAATACTGGCTGTCGGAAGAAGCGACCGCCAAAATAGCAGGAAAACTGAGCAGCTAATCGGAGGCAGTCAGGGTTCGAGGGTATATGATTCGAATGGACTTGCAGCCACTCAGTGCAGCGGCAGCGGAGGAATGGGCGGTAAAACAGGTCTGTATTTTATTGACTGCAATCCCGATCCACAAATGACAAATATTGCAAGATGTGTTACGGCACGTCAGAACAGCGGAGTAAGTAACCACAAGGGCGAACATTCCGCTGTTTTTTGCGATCTAAATGAAAATCCACAGATTACGGATGCAGCTCGCTGCCTGCATACGAGAATGGATCAAGGGGTAACAGGTACTCACAGAGGCGAAAGATCGGGAGTTCTTGTTGAGGACTCACCAAGAGCGATTCTGAATCCATTCAAGGAAAAAACTTGGCAGAATGGCAGAAGAATAAAAGAACCCAACGAGCCTATGTTTACAATAACTGTTACTGATAGACACGGCATAGTTCATTATGGTAGGATAAGACGTTTAATGCCCATAGAAGCATGGCGGCTTCAAGGCTTTACCGATGAGCAATTTCATAAGGTTCAGGCAATAGGAATGTCTGATGCGCAGCTTTATAAACAAGCCGGAAATGCGGTAAGCGACCTGTTGTTGAGGACATTGCAAGACATTTATTGGAGTTTGACAAGGAGATAAATGCTTATGGAAAATGAAATCAAAATTTTTGAGAATGAGGAATTTGGTTCGATGAGAACCTTGAAAGAAGAAAACGGCAGAGTGGTGTTTTGTGGATCTGATGTTGCAAAGGCGCTTGGATACAGAAATGTATCGGATGCCCTCATCAGACATTGTAAGGGTATCGTGAAACACGATGCCCTTACAAACGGCGGTATGCAGACTCTTTCTTTTATTCCGGAAGGCGATGTCTACAGGCTTGTCGCCCATTCAAGACTACCATCGGCAGAAAAATTTGAAAGTTGGATATTTGATGAAGTCCTCCCAACGATCAGGCGCACCGGAGGCTACGTTGCCAACGAGGATATGTTTATCGAGAACTACCTCCCCTTTCTGGAAGAACCGTATCAAGGTCTTTTTCGTCTGCAGATGATGGCAATAAATCAGCTTAACGAACGTATCCGTCATGATCAGCCGCTGGTGGAGTTTGCAAATCAGGTATCGAATACCGAAAATCTCATCGATATGAACGCTATGGCGAAGCTTGCAATCGAAGAAAATATCCCTATTGGCAGAAACAGACTGTTCCGCTGGCTGCGTGAAAACGAGATCCTGATGTCGGACAATCTGCCCTATCAGAAATATATTGACCGTGGTTATTTTGCGGTCAAGGAGTCTATTTTTGAAACCGGTTCTATGACCAAAACCTATCAGCAGACGTTTGTTACAGGAAAAGGTCAGCAGTATATTATTGGCAGGCTAAGAAAGGAGTTTTCGCAGTAATGGAAATTAAAAATGTTTCTTTGTACGATCTGAGAAAAATGAACAACAGCGAAGGACTTGTTCTTCAAGGCTGTGGTGGAGATTTGCAGGAATGGGTGGACGGCATAAACGATATGCTGACGGAAAGCGGTATTTTGCAGAATGGAAGTAAATTTGAAAAGGCGTATACTTTTAATAATGAGAATATAACTTGTCTACTGTTCCCATTTGACGATGTTCGGCTTGATGTCGGCAAGCTGGCAATGTGGCGGCTTGAAACAAGAGAAACCTTTGGCGGCACTTGGCTTTCCGATTACGTTGACAATAGGTTAAATGGGTTTGTTAACGAGGAAACTTTTGAATCCGTTCCTGCTGAAGAATACGAGGAAAACGAAGATTTTGACATGAAATTGTAATTAAAATTTAAAGCCGTTTTGCCGACAGCGGAAAGCTTCCGACGCCTGCAAAGCGACTTTTTCTTTTCTGCTGTCGGCAGCGGCAGAGGGAGGAAAATGAATAGTTTTATATCATGGATAGGCGGCAAAAAGCTGCTCAGGGACGATATCCTTGCACGTTTGCCGCCGGAATACGACAAGTATATCGAGGTTTTCGGCGGCGCTGGATGGGTGCTATTTCGCAAGCCGCCGGACAAAAAAATTGAGGTTTACAACGATTTTAACAGTAATCTTGTAAACCTTTTTCGGTGTGTACGTGACAAGCCGGATAAACTAAAATACAAGCTGCGATACGTTCTGAATTCTCGTGAGGACTTCGACTGGATCACCACGCTGCACAAGAAAAAGCTGTTCCCAAGATTTCGTGACGTTGACCGTGCAGCCAAATTTTTTCAGCTTATCCGATACAGTTACGCATCGGGACTGGACAGTTTTGGCTGTCAGCCGCACTCGATGTGGGCGGATTTTCCGCAAATAGATATGGCTTCGATGCGGCTTCAAAAGGTGCTGATAGAAAACCGTGATTTTGAAAAGCTTATCAAGCAGTACGACAGTCCGGGAAGTTTTTTCTACTGCGATCCGCCGTATTTTGCTACGGAAAATTACTATAAAGATGTGGGATTTAAAACCGCCGATCATGTCAGGCTGCGTGATACGCTTATTGGAATTAAGGGCAAATTTCTGGTATCCTACAACGACTGCCCTGAGATCAGAGAAATCTGGAATAAACCCAAAATTCAAATTGAGGAGATCAGCAGGCTGAATAATCTTGCGCAACGGTACGAGGGCGGCTGCCAGTATGCGGAGCTGCTGATCTCAAATTACGATACGACGCAGAGAGTTGGTACTATCGACCAACTCTCTTTTTTCAATGAGAAGGGAGAATTTATTTCATGAAAAAAGTTATATTTTCACAAGTTATGACAGATAACGGAACGGCTGAATTTTCGGGAGTTTACGACCGAAACGGTCTTCCGGTAAAAGTGTTTCTGGAAGCAGACGATAACGGAATTGTGCTGACGGCAGTCCGCAGAAAGCTGACTGATCTGGAATTAATGGAAATTTGCAACAGCGCCGACGGCTGCGAAAACTGCATTTTTCAAGGCGACTGCGATGACGAGGGGGGCTGCAATTAATGCTTGATTAGTTATGCCCAAATATCCGCTCGCCGCCTTATTTATAATGTAGAACTTGCGCAAAAGGTCTGGATATTGCATTGATTTTATGGTATGCTTGCATTAGAAAAAATAATGCAAAAGGAGCTGATCCATACGAAAAAATCAATACTTATCCTTGGCTTGATAGTGATAAGGAACTAATTGAACTTATCAACTGTCGGCTGACGGTTTCGGGAGTGCATACGAAGAAATCCCGTCTGATTTCATGTTGTAAATCAGACGGGATTTTCTATTCTGCAAATTTTATCTTTATTTCCAGTTTCCCATTATTATAGATTGCCTCAATACATCCACCCATGCGTTCTATAAGTAACTTAGCGATAGACAGTCCTAATCCGGTTGAATTTCGATTCGCTTCTACCGTGTAGAAGCGGTCAAACAATCTACCAACCGTCACTGCGGTCAGATTGTGTGCCGTATTGCTGAATGTAACACATCCGTTCTTATCCATCTTTATAGATAAATCACCATCTGAGTATTTTAGTGCGTTGCTGATGATATTGGAGAAGATACGGTTGACTGCGCCCACATCCAGGTCACGGTAAATAGGTTCCTCCGGCAATTCAATTTCCGGCTGTATGCCCTTTTCCTGCATAACCGCATAGAAAGACAGCAGGTTTTCCTCCAACGCCCGGACAATATCTATATGCTCCGGGTTCAAATCTTGTGAAGATGAAACTACACTGTATCGGAACAGTTCTTCTGTCAGGCACTTTAATACTTCCGTCCTGTTTTTAATTTGAGAGAGATACCGCTGAATGTTTTCACTTTTTTCTTCTCTCTCCAATAAATCAAGATAACCGCTGATCGCTGTCAGGGGAGTTCTGAGGTCATGGGAAATGTTGGTGACAGCCTCTTTCAGTTCCAGATCACCGTGTTGATAACGCTGACGTTCCTTGCGAAGCAGACGAAGCTGCAAATTGATTTCGTCTGCCAGCTTTCGCATACAGTGGTCACGGGTGGAAATGTCGATTAGAACGTTGGTGTTTTTTTCCAATCGGTCACGGAACGCTTCTGCAATCTCATTTGCAGAACGGCGCAGGTAATAAATCTTTGCGAGAAGGGCAAAGATGATAAGAAATAATATTCCGATGATGAACAGCAGCAAACGTTCCATGAAAACTCCTTATCGAATTTCTTTTTTACGGAAGAGAATCAGACCAATGCCTGACAAAAGAAGAAGGTCAAAGCAGGAATACAGCGGAAAAGTTTTCAAGCGGGGATACGCATCGGTCCGTATATTTTCCGGTATGCCGCCCGTCTGCCGGTGGAAATATGTGCATTCGGTCAAGCGTGAAACGTATTCGTTGATCTGGCCGTGGGGAAGCATAGAGTCCAAATGCGTCAAAATCCCGCGGAAAGGTTGTTTTATATATTTCGGATTAGGGGTTTGTTTCGCATCGGTGAAAACGAATTTATAATACGTCACCTGCCCATTATTGTCAATCGTAGTGGAATAGCTTCCTTTATATGTTCCCTCTTGGATCTGTTTGACTTCCTCCGGAGTCATCAGTTCCTGTGATGTCTCCATATTAGTAATAAATTCTGGCTGTCCGATGATGAATTCCAACTGGTAGGAAAGGAACATGACAGCAATAATTAAAACAAAGTTTATAATGCCGCCGAGTCCTTTTGCCGAAATCAACATACTGACGACTGTAAACAACACAGCCCAGACCACAGTGAGCAGAACAAAGCCGATCGCCGTCCAGAAAAGCACAGACGCCGGTATTTTGGCAAAAACGTCGGCAGACAAAACGACGGCACATGGAATTAAAAAAGCAGCACAGAAAAGAATACCAATCCCAACACCTAAGACCAGCTTGGAGAGCAGGATTGTGGTTTTCGTTGCTCCTGTAATGATTTTGTTGCGAATGGTGTTATCTGCGTACTCTCGTCCCATATTCAAAGAAATAAAAACGGCTATAATAACAAACAATGGTACAACGAACATATCATCAAAAGAACCATCCATAGAGACGATGCCGTAAAATACACCGGAAAGAGCAGAAGCAAAAAGCATCAGCCAAAACAGGAGGCTGTGCCTACACCGATAAATTTCAGCAGATAAAAATTTACGCATGATCAGCACCTCCCACTAAAGATATATAATAGCTCTCCAGACTTTCGTCCTTTTCCTGTAGGGACAACACTTCGCAGTTTTCTTTTGCCAGAGCGGCGGTCAGCTGCGTAACATTGACCTTTGAAAATACATCCGCGGTATTATCGGAGACGATCTTATATTCCACATCCATGGAATCCAGAACACGCGCAAGCACGGCGGTATCGCTTACCTCCATACGGGTACACTTGCGGCAGGCGGCTTCTAGTTCTTCGGCGCTAATTTCTTTTACCATTCGCCCACTGTCAATGATGCCATAATGAGTAGCAAGACGAGAAAGCTCATCTAAAATATGGCTGGAGATCAGAATGGTAATTTGTTGTTCCCGGTTCAGCTTCAAAATAAGCTCCCGTATTTCTACTATCCCCTGGGGGTCAAGTCCATTCACAGGCTCATCAAGAACGAGAAAATCAGGATCACCGGCTAAAGCAATGGCAATGCCAAGCCGCTGTTTCATACCCAGAGAGAAGTTACCTGCTTTTTTCTTCCCCGTATTTTCCAATCCCACCAGCTTCAGCAGTTCGGGAATCCCATGATAGGACGGAATCCCCATGAGCAGATATTGATACTTTAGATTTTCCTCCGCTGTCATGTCCATGTAGATAGCTGCTGTTTCCACCACCGCACCCATGCGGCGGCGTGATTTGATAATATCCTTACTGTCGTTACGAATACCATACAGCGTAAAATCGCCGGAGGTCGGCTCCTGCAATCCACAAATTAAACGAACCAGCGTGGTCTTTCCTGCGCCATTTTTTCCTACAAATCCATAGATAGAACCTTTAGGAACATTCATAGTAAGACCGTTCAATGCCTGAAAATGTTTATATCTTTTTGTCAGGCTGTTTGTCTGTAAAACATAATTCATAGTGCTTTACCTCCTTGATGACTTTAGTTTACAATACAAAAGTCAAGAAAGCGGTCAAGAAAAACGTCAAGATTTCGTCAGGATTTTTCCTGTGCCAGCCTGAAACCGATTCCCCATACGGTTTCAATATAGTCCACACCGCTGACATTCTGCATCTTTTTGCGCAAATTACTGATGTGCTGTTTCAAAGAACGCTCCGTACAATCAGGTGTATCCAAACTGATTCTGTCCAGCAGCGCACCCTTTGAAATGACCTGTTTCGGGTTCATCATTAGCAGCTTCAATATGGCGTATTCTGTTCGGGTCAGTTTCACAGGCTGTCCCTGCACCGTTAGAGAAAGCGACATCATATCCAAAACCAGATCACCAACGGAGAGGGATTTGATTTCTTCGTGCTTTTCTGCTTTGCGAAGCTGAACAGTGATACGGGCAAGCAGTTCTTTTGTGTCAAACGGTTTAGTCATATAATCCACTGCGCCGTTGAGCAAAAGATTTACTTTGTCCTGTACATCCACTTTGGCGCTAAGAACGATTACAGGAATGCCCTCAATGTGCGGCAGGACTTCCTCGCCTGACAGTCCCGGCAGCATCAAATCCAGCAAGACTAAGTCCGGCTTGTTTTGTGAGAGAAGATATAGCGCTTCTGTACCGGAATAGGCTCGAAGAACAGAATAGTTTTCTCGCATGAGCACTTCCTGCAACATATCTCCAATGAATATATCATCATCAATAATTGCGATTGTTTTCATTTTATTCCTCGCTTCATCATAAGGTAATAAATGTTTTCCTATTTGATGCCGTAGCATCGAAACAGGATTTCCTGTTTACTCGATAAAAATTTCCCGTCCTGCCGCAACGCCGTCGCTACCGTTCAAACGCAATCAGGGTTTCTTTCGGCAGCTTGTCCGCTCCACAGTCCAGCAGAAATTGTATCGCCCTCTTTGCGAAAATGTTTGTCACTGTCGTATCCCAATCGGCCAGCCGGACGATCTCCGCTGTGCCGCTCTCAAAGTCAAACTGAATCTCGCCCCATTCGCCGTCGCAGTCTGCCTGATACTCGTAGACTGCGGCGGCGGTTTTCTTTTTCCGACTGGTTTTGGATTTTCGTTTGAGCCGGATCGCATGAAGCGCACCGGCCTCCACAAGCAGGACGGTCAACTTCTCCACAGCCCGCCGGTATGCCCGCTCTGCTCCGCTGGCAGAACTGCCCTCGAACATCACCGCCAAATCCTCAAATGTCTTGCGCTACGACAACGTGCTGACCCGCCCGCAGGTCATACAGACGGCGTTGCGCTCCTCCAGAAGCCGCTGCTCCCGGTAGCTCAGTTTTTCAAATGCCGTCTGCACGGCTTCGGCTTGTATGCCGTTCCAAAGGATGGCGGTATAGTCCCACGAATCATCCCGTGTCACATCCTCGCCGGTTTCCTCCGCGTCCTCGTCCTGCACGGT
>CANQWA010000058.1 GCA_947627445.1 uncultured Ruminococcus sp. | reverse complement strand
GTGTTTTTGTTAGTTCCATAATTACATTATACTGCATCTACGCTGATTCGTAAAGATTTATGTGAACACGCTCTAGTTATCATTCCTCTCGCTAACATTCTATTTATCATATATCTCATTTTACCACTCACATCTAAAAAAGTTAACACAAAACCTGAATCCGTTTTACCATCGGATGCGTATTATTGGAACGTCCAGCAAAGGCAAAATAATATGTACCATTGCTGACATTACAATCCGATAATGTGGTGATGCAGCTATCAGAATACAGCCACTGAAATGGGATTTTTATTGCTATGCCATTCTGAATCTGTGTGTAAACATAAACGGAAATCGGCACATCAATTCTTTCGGGTTTCGTAACAAGATACAAATTGCCGTTTTCAGTTGCTCCTGATTGGTAACCCATAGAAATCTGTGATTTTTCGGACAAATTCAATTCTTTTGCACAAACAATATAGACCATACCGTCCCATCCAAAATCATCCACAGAAAAGCTAATTTGATAGTCATTGTCGGCTGAAAGAAAATGCGGATAATTTGCGGAAAAATCGGTGATCGAGTTATAAGCGTTGTTGTGAATCGTGAACAGTTCTGAACCGTATAAATCAAGAGCATTCGCACCAGCAGAAAACAGCGTAACTGCGTTGTTTCCATTTGCAAGCTGTGATTCCAAAAGTGTAATTCTGTTCTCCAAATACAAAATCTTGTCATTCTGATTCTGCTGATCGTAAAGCACAGAATCCTGAAATTGCTGTAGTTCTGTTTCAATATCGGAAATTTCGTCCCATTTTGCCACCTTTGCCGAAGTAATGCTGTTCAAAAGCGTCAGATTATGATGCCAGTGTGCCTGCGAAATGACCGGTTCTACAGATTCTCGGATAGTCTGAATATCGTATCTCGTGCTGTCCTCAAACTGCTGCAAATCGCCTAACAGAACCAATTGTTCAGCCGTCAGCGTATCCAGAACCGCCATATTTTTATGCGAATGGAGTTCCCGTGTTAGCGGAATCATGCTTTCACGAATGGCAAGAACTTCTTCGTTCAGCCGTTCAATTGTTGCATAGTCGCTGAGGTTTGCGACTGCTTTCAAGCTGTCGAGCCACTCTTGTTCTGTGCCGATAAATCCATTTAAAACAGCGATTTCATAGGCGGATTGACCGTCTGTACCATCTCTGCCGTCATGTCCGTTTTCACCGTCAACGCCGTCCTTGCCGGGAAGTCCGTCAGCACCTTTCAAACTTTCCAGCCATTCAGAAACTGTTCCTGCAAATCCATTTTCTTTTGCAATTTCATAAGCACTCTTACCATTCACACCTGCTTGAATCTCGGCAATTTTTTGCAACAACTGCGTATACAAATCGAGCGTAGGTGGTATGGGAGTATCATCATCGCCAACAAATCCAGATTCACGAATATTGAGTGTAACAGGCACAGTAGTTGCACGGACGGTCGTATCGGATTCCGCATCATAAGCAAATACAGACATCTTCACCGCACCCACATGAAGTTCCGCAGGCAAATGGCAGGAAGTGCCGTCAAATCCAAGAACGATGCTGTAGGTTTCATCGCACTGCGAAAACTGCACCACCTTGTGAAACTTCTTCCAGTCGCCGTCAAAGACAAATTTCAGATTTACAAATGCGATTTGATGGTCGGCAATGATCTCACGCTCCAGAACTTCGATTTTTTGCTGTTTTACAAGAAATTTCCACATTAGGTTTTCACCTCTTTCCATACGCTGTTTTCGGAATCATACTCCATAAAACCATCCGTACACTGAATTCTTTCGAGTACAGATTCACTAACACCGCCGTGACCATCCCAAAGATGACCTTTCCCAACTTCTGCCCACTGTGCAAGCGTTCCCTCATAGGTGATTTCACGCAGATTATCACAGTAAACGAAGCTTGAATCGGCAATATATTTACAGCCAACACCAATAGTAACATCCGTCAGTGAGATGCAGCCGGAGAACGCCACAGAGCCGGTTTTCTCGCACTGAATATTGACGCTTTTCAGCAACTCACAATGAAAGAATGCGTATCTTCCGAAATTTTTCACTGTATCAGGAATGTATACTTTTTCAAGCCTTGAAGCCGTAAATGCGCCCGTACCAATTGTTGTGAGCGATGCCGGAAATTCAATGGATGTTATCGCTGTGCGGTTGAATGTCAAGTCGCCGATACGCTCCAGATTTCTCGGCAGTACGATATTTTCAAGATTTCTGCACGCCGCAAACAGCCAGTTTCCAAGTTCTGTGATGCCGTATGAAAATTTGACTTTCTGAATCAATTCATTTTCATAAAACGGTGAATCCGGCTCATCAGAATACCCCAGCTGAATGGCAAATCCGGTATAATCATTTGTTGCACCGCTGCCGCTGATGCTTAGCGTACCGTCAGAATACTGCGTATAATAGGCGTTTTCGCCAACCTTACCAATATCCACAATTTCTCCTGTGATGCCGCTGACACGTTCTGAAAGTTCGCCGAGCTGCTCCTGAATATTTTCAAGCAGGCGGTTGTTTTTCTCGTAGGCATCGAGAATTTCCGACACCTTGCACTTGCCTAAAATACACCTGACATAGCCGCATTTAGAAGAACTCTCACGATAATCCGTAATGCCTGACTGCTTGATTTCAGTCACTCCTGCATTCAAACGAACCGCTGCAAGGGTGAGATAAGTTTTTGTCTGGGAATTTGAAAAGTTTGGAATCGCAGGAGTAGTCGCCGCCGTTCCTGCCTTTACTTCAATATCGCATTTTCGCACTGCATCGCTTGTGTCACAGTAAATGCCGATGATGAGATACTTGCTCATAGATTTGTCCACATATCGGGATAAATCCAGCGTGTAAGGAGAGTCGTTAATGAAATAATGACCGCCTATCCACGCCTTACCTGTGCCGATTGTAACGGATAAGTTTTCATTCGCCGTCACCTTAAAACAATCACCGTAAGTATCGAGGATTCCATTGCAAATTAGGCTTGAAAGATAGTTTGTGAAGTCCTCCGCCGTGTACGTTCTGTCCAGACCTCTGGAGTCAAAAAATCCGTATGAAAATGCCATAAAAACCTCCTTAAACTTTGAACGTGGGCGTTAGCCCTCTGCCGTTTTGATCGAAACTTTCCACCATGCCAATTAACTGAATTTTCGGCTGAGATAAGCCAAATTGCTCATGCTGAACGGTGACATAATCGCCGACAAAATAATCCTTGTTGTACTGATACTGCCGGCCGTTAACGGCAATGGTGGACTCGCTTGATTCCGTGATAGAAACAAGATTTTCCGCACCTTTTTCCTGTAAAAGCTCCAGATATTCTTCATCGGAAATCTGCACTGTTTGGCCGCTGTCCTGCGTTTCATTTTGTATGTCCTTTGCGTCAACGTAAATCTCATAGCGGTCAAGATTCTGCGGTTCATTGCCATGAAAAAACATCGTTCTTTTTCTCGCATCGCCCTCACCGCAGCCGAGAATATATGCCGTATTGGTATGTGCTGAACTGTCCGCAGAATAGGCAAAATTCAGCAAGTTGTTGTAGGAATCCGAAAAAACAAGATGAGGATTTTCTTCCTGCAAAATGCTCCTATCAATGCCTTCTGAAAGTTCAAAAAGCATTTTGTATTGACCGCTGTTGACAGTCGTTTCCTGCAATCGGATATTTGCTGTGCCACCTACCAACTCGCAGATTTTATATATCCATTCCATGAGATTTGCATAGCTGACCTGAAGCCTTGCGGTCTGTTCCCAGCAAGTGCCGGAAACCGTGCCAGTTTGTAATCCGGGAATCAATCGTGAGCCATTTGCCATGCAATTCAGACGGACTGCCCTTTGCAGCATTTCTCCGTAACTTGTTTTGCTTGTAAACGACAGCGTGGGATAGATGATTCTGCGTGAAAGCAGTGACATTAAGAATCGTCCTGTGACGGTTAAATAATCACCGTTTTCCGCATCTGTTTCTAAACTGACAGATTCGATGATTCCGAAGTGCGTTTTATCATCATCTCGACCGATTATCTTGCCGATTTGGAAGGTCGCTAAATTGCGTGGATTTGCTGCAATATATATTTCAAACTGTCCGCACTGGTAATATTCCACGTCCCATAGCAAACTTGAAAAGCTGTCGCAAACCGCCTCCAAAGTGATAGAAATCTCACTGCCGTTTGTCTGCATATCATAAACTTCAATCTGCATTTTAAACTCCTAAATAAGCATCCGTATGAATCAGCGTCACACGAAGATTTTTCATATTCCGCACTGCCGTCAGATGAAAGGTGTTCGCACCCTGCGACAAATTCAGCCAAGTCGAACCCGAAACAAGCCGATTGATAATATTGTAATCCACACCGTTTCGAGTCAGTGTGACCGTCTTGTTGCCTGTTTTCGTAGTTATCGTGATGACATCGCCCTTCAAAATTTCGCCTTTGATTTGCAGATATTCACCGGTATCAGCGTTGTAAATCGTTGGAGTCATTGCATTGGCAACCGCTTCAATTTGAATCGTAAATCCGGTCACATCGCCGTGATTTTCGATGGAAATGTTATCGGTTCTACTGTAAGTTCCCAGCACGAAAGGCTTGTCATTTTCAGGGAATGGAAAGTGAAATGCTCCCGTAATCTGCGAATAATAAGCGTAAACTGCAGATGTGCTGTACCAGTAAATATCGGGGCAGATGATTGAAATTTGTCCTGATGTAAGCGTTTCAAAATTGCTGATTTCGCAGGTCTCCACATAGCCTTCGGTATACACGTCAATATTCGCAGTGCGATAAAATATCTTGATGTATCGAGATGGCTTGACCACACGATACAGTGCATGACGGCGGTTCTCAATGCCAATACCTCGCATTTGAAATGATATAACAAGGTTGCGTTTTTCGATGAAAGCATTATTCAGGTATGAGCCGTCCATGCCTGCATAAGTTGATGTGCTGATTGTTCCGGCAGGAGGATACAAGCCGTCAATTTCGGAGGTCATATATTGATTGGCGGTGGTGGTCATATTGATTTGCTCGCCGGTTTCGTTTTCGAGGATTAGGCGGTAGAACATCTGGAATCACTCCTTTCTTGGTTGACTTTTACAGTTGCTGTGTGGTATAATATATTCAAAACACTCTAAAGGAGCTTATTACAATGTTACAAAAACTTGAAGCTATAAAAAAAGCGTATTCAGATGGCAATTATATGGCAGCTTTAGCGTTATCTCTTACTATACCAGACATTTGTGGACAAGTTGAGTTTCCAGAAATTAATTACAAAACATTCGGAAAAGGATATGTTGGAGAACGATACAAAAAATGGTTTGACTTGCATCTGAAACAATATTACGGAGAAGAAGAAATTATGCATACAGACTTAGCCGCACTTGACAATAAAACTAAACGAGTATTTAATGCGGATATCTGTTATGCTTTAAGATGTGCCGTTCTTCATTCTGGTAATGATGATGTAGCTAGAGCTAATAGTGCATATAATTTCATGATATATGCTACAAATATAGACATTGAAGTGCCGATTTCTATAACAGGCTTAAGTTTATCTTCCCACTCTACAGAAGAATACCGACAAGTAATTGTTTTGGATTTATACCAATTTTGTAATTGGATTAGTATAGAGGCTGAAAAATCTTATAATCAAAACAAGAATGCTTTTAAAAAACATATGCTTCCAATAAACTATATTACAATTGATACAATAGATGATATACCCAACGCTCTTAAATTATTGTTAAATAATGGCGGGAAAGAAAAATTAGGACTCTCTGAAGAAGATTACATTTCTTTTAATGGTGACTAATTGCATTCTTCGTCTGCCTGTAAATCTCCAGCCGTGACAGTGATTTCGGACTATTATTGGTCTGATTCACTGTCCGGCTGTTGTCGTTTTGGTAGTAGTTGTTGACCACAGAACTCTCAGAACTGCCATTCATGACAGCACCAGAAATTCCATCAAGCTTATAGCTCAAATCTGAATTCAGCGAAATTTTCATGGTATCCGCAACACCCGATACCGCCTTGGCTACGACCTTTTTACTCTTGTTGATGCCGTCCGCTAAGCCTTTCATAAAGTCCGGCATCCAACTTTCAAAATCCGTTAAAGGTCCAATATCAGGAACGGAGAAATGAAGATAGCTTCTGATTGTATCAGCAACATTTGTACAAGCATCAGAAATCCAGTTGATACAGCTTTTGATGCCGTCAACAATCCCGCTGATAATATCCCTGCCCCAGTTCCAAGCATCGGAAGCAAGCCCTTTTACAAAATTCACAGCATTATTAAATCCGCTTTTTACCGTGTCCACAATACCGCTGATTTTACTCGAAATGGTGCTTTTAATGCTGTCCCAGATATTTGAAACAGTGGACTTGATGGAGTTCATTACGTTGGAAATCGTTGTCTTGATTGTATTCCAGATATTCGATACCACGCTTGAAATGGCATTCAAAACGCTTGAAACCGTTGATGAAATACTGTTCCAGACCGAAGAAATCACAGACCAGATGGAATTCAGAATCCTCGAAATAAAGCCGGAAATCGCATTCCAAACAGTCGTGATAACGCTGTGAATCGTGTCCATGACCGTTGAAATTGCAGTGAAAATTGCATTCCAAATCGTCTCAAAAAATGATTTGATACCCTCCAAAATCGGCGTGATAAATGCAACGATAGCATTCCAGATAGTCTGAATCTTTTCTGAAATCCAGTCCATGACGTTGCTGATAATGATATGAATCGCCTGAAAAATAGTCTCAAAAAGGTATTTGAATGCCTCTAAAAGCGGAGAAATGAATTCATAAATGGTGTTCCAAACGGTGGAGATAACGTTGTAAATCGTATCCATGACCGTTGAAATCGCCGTAGAAATAGCGTTCCAAATGGTAGTGATAAAAGTATGGATTGCTGTGATTTTCTCCGAAATATAGGTGTAAATCGCATCCCATATTCCAACAAAGAAATCACGGATTCCAGTCCAAATACTCGTGAAGAAGTTGCTGATTGACGTGAAAATACCCGAAACAAAAGAAGAAATGCTGTTCCAGATATTCACGAAAAAGTCCTTGACAGCTGTCCATACTTCGTCCCATGAAGTTCCGAACCAGCCAAGAAATACATCAGCAATGCCCTTCAGCGTGTCCAGAATATTGGTAAACGTATTTTTAATAAAGTCCCATATGCCAACGAAAATACTTTTGATACCGTTCCACATCTGCTCCCAGTCGCCGGTAAACAGACCAATGAAAACGTCCAGAATGCCAAGAATGACATCAACAATAACATCGAAAGTTTCCGCAATATAGGTGAAAACGCCCTCAAACCACGGTGCAAGAATATCGCAAAGTCCCTGCCACACAGCTTTTACAACATCACCAAAACTCTCAAAATTGAATCCGAGAGCATTCAGCCTGTCAACAATGCCGGATGTCAAACGTTCAAAGGTAGCCTTGATTTGTTCCCATATCGCAAGGATGCTGTTTTTGAAATCTTCGTTGGTATTCCAAAGATGAATAAATGCTGTCACAAGTGCAGCAATCGCCGCAACAACGGCAACTACAGGTGCAGAAATTCCTCCGATTGCTCCGCTGAGTGCAGTGAAAGCCGTTTTTGCACTTGCAATCATAGTTGGGATTTTTGATACAAACTGCATCAGTGTTCCAACTGTTGATATTGTTTTGCCAACAACAATAAGCAAAGGACCGAGAGCCGCTGCAACGAGAGCAATCCTTACTATCGTTTCTTTGGTGGCTGGATCCATTGCATTTAATTTATCAATAAAAGCCTGAATCTTAGCAACAATCTCTCGGATAACGGGCATCAGAATTTCACCGAAAGATATCGCCAATTCCTCAAGCTGTGATTTTAAAATAGTAAGCTGTCCGCCGAGGTTGTCCTGCATGGTTTCTGCCATTGAAAGCGATGTTCCGTCGCAATTATCAATTGCTCCCGACAGCTTTTCAATATCGGCAGGGGCGGCGTTCATCAAGGCAAGGAATCCTGACATGGCATTCTTTCCAACCAGTGCTTGTGCCGCACTTGCCTTTTCGGACTCCGACATCTGGTTGAATGCAACTCGGCAATCCGCCAATATATCGGACAATTCTCGCATCGAGCCGTCCTGATTTGTAGTTGCAATTTCCATTTCTCCAAAAGCATCTGAGCAGAATTTTACATCGCTGGAAAGAGCCGTCATAATGGAACGCATTGACGTGCCGGACTGCGTGGACTTGATTCCGGCATTCGCCATCAATCCCAGTGCCTCGGCGGTGTCTTCGCAGGAAAATCCCAATGCACCGGCGATAGGAGCACAATATTTGAATGATTCGCCGAGCATGGAAACATTGGTGTTTGCATTGCTTGATGCTGCTGCTAAAACGTCAGCAAAATGACCGCTGTCGGCAGAAGATAAGCCAAAAGCGGTCAGTGCGTCAGTTACAATATCGGAGGTGGTTGCTAAATCTTCACCGGATGCGGCAGCAAGGTTCATGATGCCGTCAATGCCTGAAAGCATATCGGTCGTTTTCCAGCCCGCCATGCTCATGTAGTTCATCGCTTCGGCGGCTTCGGAAGCAGAAAATTTTGTTTTTGAACCCATCTCACGAGCCTTATCACGGAGTGCCTGTAAGTCCTCACCGGTAGCACCGGAAACAGCGGCGACCTTACTCATGGCAGAATCGAAGTCGGAGGCGGTTTTCACGGCAACAGTGCCAAGAGCTGTCACGCCTGCGGTCACAGGAAGTAATTTTTCGCCAGCACCTGAAATTTTGTCGCCGACATTTTCAAATATCTGACCTGCTTCATCAATTTTTGCAAGTGCTGTATTTGTCTTGGAGGCTTCCGTCTGCAAACGCTGCAATTCATTTTCGGTTTCGATAATTTCACGTTGAAGAGCGTCGTACTGTTCCTGCGAGATGTCACCGTTTGCAAGTGCCTGATTTGCCTGTTCTGCGGCGGTTTTAAGTGTTTCCAGTTTTGTTTTGGTTGAACCGATAGTATCAGCCAAAAGTTTCTGCTTCTGCGACAGGAGTTCTGTATTAGTCGGGTCAAGTTTCAGCAGTTTTTCTACATCCTTTAGCTGCGTTTGGGTGTTTTTGATGTTCTTGTTGACACCTTCCAGAGCCTTGGAAAGTTTCGTTGTATCGCCGCCGATTTCGACTGTGATGCCCTTGATTCTGTTTGCCATGATGGTTCACCTCCTCCGTGAGGGCATGAAAAAGCACCTGCCGGAGCAAGTGCTTAATGTGTATTTAATTAATGTGATAAATCAACTATTGTGAATCTTCTAAATATGCCATACATTTATTAACATCTTTAGGTGAATAAAAAACTGGAACTTTCTTTTTCAAAAATAATTCTCTATCCTTTTGGAGCATACACTCTAACTCAGGTTCTATTCCTTCTTCATAATCTCCATAATGCCCGATTGTAAAGACACACTCATGTTCAGCATTATCTTCTGTCTGGAATATAATATGAGCTTCTGTGCATGGCTGATCAAAATCATTTAGTAAAGTTACATCCTCTATGATTCCCATGACAAAATCCCATTTTATAAGCATAAAAATTCGATCAAGCAAATATAACACCGGAATAAAGCTCAAAAGAGCAAATAACAATAGCCATCTATTAAAAATGCCGAGAATAATACCGGGGATAGCCGTTATAATTACTGCAATCAGGCATCTTCTAAAAGTTCTTTTTAATACTTTGCTTTTATATTCATGTTCACTCATTATCTTTCGATTCCCATTACTTCACCATAAAAGCCAATTACGATTACGAATTAGCATAGAAAGCCCCGTGCTTTCCTCCATACCAGAATTATAGCACAGTAGGGAGAAAAAGTCAATCAGAAGGAATCAAAATCCGCCTGCCCAGCGATCTCATGCCAGCCATCAAAATCATCATTTTCCCGTTCACTGAACATATCATTAATAATCCCAATCGTCAGCAGATCCAGCTCGGTCATTGAAAGACCGAGCTGTTTGCATCTCAGGAGAAACAGCGGAGTTGTCATCGGGCGGTCAGTCTGGCGATGTTTTTTTAGATTCCACCTGCGTGGCGGTATTCAGTCCCCATAATTCAATCAACTGAGGCAGAATTTCATAGATACTGAAAGTGTTGAACTGCTCCAAAAAGTCATCGGGATTATCGGGAACATTCTCAGGATCAGCGTGCTTCGCCATAACGAAAGCGATATTTTCAAAAACCTCCAGACTTTCAATGTCAAGAGTTGAATTTTCCTCATCGCCCTCCTTGACATTTTTCTGCAAAGCAGCAAAATCCTTGTAAATATCACGCCCAAATTTCAGACGGTAAAGGCGAGGCACAGCCGCACTTGCCTTGAAAGGAACTTCGATGCCGTCAATTGTAATATTTTTCTTGATAGCCATAGCTGTACCTCCTTATGAAGTTTTAGTTGCAGTTGTTTTTGCTGCCACAAACGTCGGAATATATACTGATTTGTACCAGTTATTATAGGTGGTTTCGTCCGTATTTTCGCAGGTTTTGGACTTCACCAGACCGTCAGGGAGTGCAGAAGCCTTGAGGGACAGCGTTTCCGTCTTGACCTCTGTACTTTCCTCCGTGGTGGAAGATTCTGTTTTCGGACGGCTTGCCGAGCAGCAGTAAAGGACATGGCGGATGTGATTTTTGTCGCCGCAAAATTCAAACAAAAGTGCAAATTGTGCAGCTTCAGCATCGTTACGCTCCACAAGCACGCCCTTGGTATCCTGAATTTCACCGAGAATTTCCGTTGCAAAATCAGTAGTGATAAGTGCGATTTCAAGGTCACCCGTGTATCCGGCGTTGTTGTTAATGACGTAGTAAACAGTATTATCAGCGTAAAACGATTCATTTTCGCCGTTGGCATCAATGGAAAGCGATACCGCACCGGGGATTCTCACAGGCGTAGCGAATGTGGGAACACCGTCATCCGTCCACGACGTGATTTTTGCCCAGTGTACCTTGTTCAGACCAAACTTGACCTTATTCTTTTTCAGTGCCATTGTTAGACCTCCATTTCGTAAAGTACCTCGTAGAGTTTTTCAGACTCTATCCAT
>CANQWA010000057.1 GCA_947627445.1 uncultured Ruminococcus sp. | reverse complement strand
TTCGCTCTTTGATTACCCCGATTGGTTCAATTGCATAAACAACAACCACCGCATGTTCTCCCTTCATGCGGTGGTTGTTGTTTTCAGAACTTGTCTTCACAAAAATATGACATTTCCCTTGACACGGTCTTTTTTTATGGTATAATAAAAGTATATATAGTATTGGAGGTTTCCTTATGAATTTTTGGAAAAAATTAGCAGCTGTGTCTTTGACGGCGGCAATGACTTTTACCATCAGCGGCTGCGGCGGCACATCTGACAGCAGCAAAAAAGATGGTGCTTCTGAGGCAGGAGAATCCAATTCTGCGGCTGTACCGTATGATGGTGATTTTACTGTTGGTGTCAACGATGTTGCCGAGGCAATGGGCGCCGGCTGGAATCTGGGCAATCAGCTGGAGGCAAGCATTGGCGGTATGCCTGATGAGACGGCTTGGAGCAATCCGGTGGTCACACAGGAACTGATCTCTGCTGTAGCGGACGCAGGTTTTACTTCTATCCGTGTGCCGGTTTCCTATCTGGACAAAATTAACGATGCAGACGGATATACTGTAGATTCTGCATGGTTGGACAGAGTAGAAGAAGTCGTTCAGTATTGTTATCAAGAAGGCCTGTATGTTATCATCAATATGCACGGCGATGGTTATTACACCGTGGATCACGGCTGGCTGCTGTGTGCCGATGACAACCAGGACGAGATCTGTGCAAAATACGAAGCTGTCTGGAAGCAGATCGCTGAGCGCTTTTCCAAGTATGATGAGCATCTGATCTTTGAGTCTATGAATGAGGAATTCAACAATACATATTCTGACCCGGATCCCACAGCATATGCCAATATCAACAAGTACAATCAGATCTTTGTGGACACAGTTCGGGCAACAGGTGACAAGAACACGCATCGCTGGCTGCTGGTACCGGGCTGGAATACAGATATCAATTATACTGTGGGGGATTATGGCTTTGAAATGCCCACAGATGCCAACTGCACTGCCGGTGAGAGCCGCATGATGCTGTCTGTTCACTATTATACGCCGTGGGATTACTGCGGGACAGAGGAACTGACCGGTTACCTCTGGGGTGAATACGGCGGCAATCTGATCAAGCAGTATCGTTTTCCCAAAATGGCAAGACCTAACTGGGGCGATGAGGCTTATATGGACGATCTGTTTCAGCAGCTGCATGATAAGTTTGTTGTGAATCATATTCCTGTCGTCATTGGCGAATACGGCGCAATTGATAAGTCCACTGCTGTGGCTGATTTCGGCGGGCAGATTCAGAGCAACCGTGCATACTTTGACGGCTATGTTGCCGGTAAGGCGGCTTCTCTGGGCATGATTCCGGTATACTGGGATAATGGTTTTAACGGTGTATATGGTTTCGGTTTATTTGACCGTAATACCTATGAGCAGACGCAGCCTGAGATCATTTCTACCATCATCAAGGCGGTTGCGGAAAAGAATCCCCAAGTTGGCATGGATGTGGAAATTGTATATGAAGTAGAAAAGGCTTCTGAGGTTCACGCATATCTGGGAATTCAGACAGAAATCTATACATTCCGGAATTCGTACAGCGATGCTTCCTATGGTGCATCTACTGAGCATTTCAATACCCTCATCAAATGGAGTGAGGACGATGAGATCATTGATACAGGTGCGGCATTTACCGACGCGACCATTACCGGAGACGGCACATATTCTGTAGGTGTGTCCGGCTATGATTTTTCTTCTGACAGCACAAAGCTGAATATGCTCTTTGTCAGCACGGATTTCAAATATTATGATAAGATCAAGGTTTCTGATGTAGTACTGAAATGCGATGACACAGAGATTCCCATTGCAAATCCTATTGTCATGGCAGATGATGCCGGGAACATGTATATCGAGTTGGTGAATATCTATAACACTGATCTGGCTGCACTGGATTACACCATGCCCAAGAACAGCTTTACCATTGAATTCACATTGAACAATATGGACGCTGTGATCGGCTAAACGCTATATATCATGCAATCAAAAAATCGTCTGGAAGGTCTTTCTTTCCGGGCGATTTTATTTGAGGCAATATCGCACAAAGAGCGCCTACCGGCTTTGCACGTCAACTGCTTGCCTATTTTCCGTCATATTTCACCAAAATGCTCTTGAATACACCAAGTATTCCCTCCGCTTTTGGTTTCATCTGACGAAAAATCTGACGGCGCATCTGACGCACAATCCTTGTGCGGGTTTGCCTTGAGGACATTTCATGAGGAGGCAAGATATCTTGCAATATGCAAAAGTCATTGAAGGAATCTTCCAAAGCCGCCCCAATCGTTTTATTGCCATTGTGGAGATCAGCGGCATGCCGGAACAGGTACATGTGAAAAATACAGGGCGTTGTAAAGAACTGTTAGTGCCCGGCAGCAAGGTCTATCTTTCCGTGTCAAATCATCCCAACCGAAAGACAAAGTACGACCTGATTGCGGTGGAAAAGCAAAGAAACAAGAAGTCGCCGCTGCTCATCAACATGGATTCCCAGATGCCAAATGCTGCTGTGGAAGAATGGCTGCGGAAAGGGTATTTATTCTCACCGGATGCTGTGATACGCAGGGAAGTGACCTATGGCAGATCCAGATTTGACTTTTTCATCCAGGATGATGGGAAAAGGGCTTTTCTGGAGGTAAAAGGCGTAACGCTGGAAGAGAATGGAGTTGTCATGTTTCCGGATGCGCCTACGCAACGAGGGGTCAAGCATCTGACGGAGTTGATGCAAGCGGTATCAAAGGGCTACGATGCATATCTGCTTTTTGTGGTACAAATGCAGGAAGCAAATTGTTTTCAGCCAAATGACATCATGCACCCGGCATTCGGAGAAGCGCTTCGTCATGCTGCTTTCTGCGGTGTCCGGGTACTGGCAATGGATTGTTATGTCACACCGGATTCCATGGAACTGCGGCAAGCGATTCCGGTCTGTCTGTAATGCTCCATCTGTATATTCAAACCGATTCAGATATGTGGCAGCATTTCCAAAAAATCACCGAAAATCGGATTTGAAATCGTGCGGATTGATAGGATTTTTAACGATACTCTTGATTTTTACCGTTTTTTGTGGTATGATAAATGGTGCTTATGCGGAAAAGAAGTTGTAGAAATCCAGGGAAAGGACAGGATCATGGCAAAGAAACCAACCTATGATAATGAAAGTATCACCATGCTGAAAGGGCCGGATAAGGTACGGAAGCGTCCGGGGGTCATTTTTGGTTCGGACGGACTGGACGGCTGTGCCCATTCCATCTTTGAGGTTATTTCCAATTCCATTGACGAAGCACGTGCCGGCTTTGGCAGCAAGATCATTGTCACACGTTACCGCGATCATTCGGTAGAAGTGGAGGACTTTGGCAGAGGCTGCCCCGTGGACTATAACAAGAACGAGGAACGTTATAACTGGGAACTGGTGTATTGCGAACTGTACGCCGGAGGCAAATATGATGCCGAGGCAGATAACTATGCCTATTCTCTGGGATTGAATGGTCTTGGTCTGTGTGCCACACAGTTTGCCTCAGCCTATATGGATGTAGAGGTCGTTCGTGACGGCTATCAGTACAATCTGCATTTTGAAAAGGGCGAAAATGTGGGCGGTCTGCAAAAAACACCTGCCAAGAAAAAACAGACCGGGACAAAGACCCACTGGCTGCCGGACCTGGATGTGTTTACGGAGATCAAAGTTTCTGACGAGTATTACTGCGACACCCTGCGCCGGCAGGCAGTTGTGAATCCGAATCTATTGTTTGTCTACCGGAAAGAGGAATCAGACGGCTCTTTTACGGAGCGGAAATTTCTCTATGAAAATGGCATTGCCGATTATGTGGGAGAGATCGCAGGGGAGACTGCCTTGACATCCATTCAAAACTGGAGTTGTCAGCGTGAGGGCAAGGATCGTGAGGATAAGCCCTCTTATAAAGTGAAGCTGGGCGTTGCAGTGACATTTTCCAATCAAGTGCAGCGGGTGGAATACTATCACAATTCCAGTTGGCTGGAACATGGCGGTTCTCCGGAAAAGGCGGTCAAGCAGGCGTTTGTTTCACAGCTGGACATTTATCTTCGAAATAATAATAAATACTTGAAAAATGAATCCAAATTAAAATATGAAGATATTGAGGCAAGTTTGGTGCTGGTTTCTTCCAGCTTTTCCACCCAGACAAGTTATGAGAACCAGACGAAAAAGGCAATCACCAATAAATTTATTTACGAGGCAATGACGGATTTTCTCAAACATCAGATAGAAATCTACTTGATAGAAAATCCTGATGAAGCAGAAAAAATCGCTGCCCAGGTTCTGGTAAACAAGCGCAGCCGGGAAAGTGCAGAAAAAACACGTCTGAATATCAAGAAAAAACTGGCAGGAACCATTGATGTGACCAGCATGATTCCTAAATTTGTAGACTGCCGCAGCAAGGATTTGTCTAAGCGGGAGCTCTACATTGTGGAGGGTGACTCTGCGCTGGGTTCCGTCAAAATGGCACGAGATCCGGAATTTCAGGCGGTGATCCCGGTGCGGGGCAAGATACTCAACTGCCTGAAAGCGGACTATAACAAGATCTTCAAAAATGATATCATTACAGATATCATCAAGCTGCTGGGCTGCGGTGTGGAAGTGAATACGAAAGCCAACAAGGAACTCTCCACCTTTCAAATTGAGGGGCTGCGCTGGAATAAGATTGTCATTTGTACCGATGCGGATGTGGATGGCTTCCAGATCCGGACGCTGATTCTGACCATGCTGTATCGGCTGACTCCCACATTGATCAACATGGGTTATGTCTATATTGCAGAGTCTCCGCTGTTTGAGATTACCACTAAAAAGCGTACCTATTTTGCGTATACGGAAAAGGAAAAGACGGAAATTTTATCCAAAATCGAGGGCGAAAAGTTCACATTACAGCGGTCAAAAGGCTTGGGCGAGAACGAAGCCGATATGATGGCGCTGACTACCATGAATCCGGCAACACGCCGCCTGATTCAGGTAACGGCTGCCGGTGTGGAAGAAACTGCTGCTATGTTTGATATGCTGTTGGGCGACGACTTACAGGGCAGAAAGGATTTTATTGCACAGTTCGGCAGCGACTATCTGGAATTTGCAGACATTAGCTAAAAGGGAGATAAGGAGTATATGGCAAGAAAAAAGCAACCAGAAAAACCAAGAAGCACCGGGCATACCGATGCGTATATTGCCGGCGCAGGTGTGGTAGAAGAAGAAAAAATCACTGAAACACTGGAAAAAAACTATATGCCCTACGCCATGAGTGTGATCGTCTCCCGTGCACTGCCAGAAATTGACGGATTCAAGCCGTCTCACCGGAAGCTGCTCTACACCATGTACAAAATGAATCTGCTGACCGGGGGACTGACCAAATCTGCCAATGTAGTGGGACAGACCATGCGTCTGAATCCGCACGGTGACGCAGCAATCTATGAGACCATGGTGCGTCTGGCAAGGGGCAATGAGGCATTGCTGCATCCTTATGTGCAGTCCAAGGGAAACTTCGGTAAGGCGTACTCCCGTGATATGGCATATGCGGCTTCCCGTTATACCGAGGTCAAGCTGGAACCT
Source organism: uncultured Ruminococcus sp. (assembly GCA_947627445.1). Lineage (GTDB taxonomy): Bacteria > Bacillota > Clostridia > Oscillospirales > Ruminococcaceae > Ruminococcus_C. Next base: position 5,597 of record CANQWA010000057.1, on the reverse strand, counting down.
ATCTGTCATGAGCTGTTCCGGGATATTGACAAGGATACAGTAGATTTTGTCCCCAATTATGACAATACCATGCAAGAACCGGTCTTGTTTCCCACTACATTCCCCACGATTCTGGTCAATGCCAATGTGGGTATTGCGGTTTCCATGGCAAGCAGCGTCTGCCCTTTTAATCTGACAGAAGTCTGTGAAACTGCGATTGCTTGCATCAAGAATCCTGAACATGATATCATTTCTACGCTGAAAGGACCGGATTTTCCTGGCGGAGGCTTCCTCTATTATGATGAGGAGGAACTACAGAAGATCTATAACACCGGACGAGGCAGCGTCAGAGTGCGTTCTAAGTGGACATTCCATAAGGCAGACAGATGCCTTGAGATCACTGAGATCCCATACAGCACGACGGTGGAGGCCATCATGGATAAAGTCGTGGACTGCATCAAGCAGGGCAAACTCCGTGAGGTTTCCTATATTCGTGATGAAACAGGTCTTGACGGATTGAAAATCGCCATTGATCTGAAGCGGGATGCTGACCCGGAAAAGGTGATGCAAAAGCTGTTCCGCATGACACCGCTTCAGGATAGCTATTCCTGCAATTTCAACATTCTGGTGGGCGGTGTGCCCAAGGTCATGGGCGTGCGTGAGATTCTGGAGGAATGGACAGCCTTTCGCATGGAATGCGTTCGCCGTCGTCTGTTTTTTGATTTGCAGAAGAAAAAGGACAAGCTGCATCTGCTTCTGGGTCTGGAAAAGATTCTGTTGGATATTGATAAGGCGATACGCATCGTTCGTGAAACAGAGGAGGAAGCCGATGTTGTACCGAATCTGATGATCGGCTTTGGTATTGACGAAGTACAGGCAGAATATGTGGCTGAGATCAAGCTGCGCCATCTGAACCGGGAATATATTCTCAAGCAGACACGGGAAACCGATCAGTTGAAGGCGGAAATTGCGGAGATCGAGGATATCCTGAAAGACCCGAAGAAGATTCAGAAGATCATCATTTCAGAGCTGAAAGAAACAGCGAAAAAGTATGGACAGCCGAGAAAAACACGATTCTACTATGCTTCTGACGTGGAAGAGGAGCAGGAGGATGAGGATATACCGGATTACCCGGTGAACCTGTTCTTGTCGGAGAGCGGTTATTTCAAAAAGATCATTCCGGCTTCGCTGCGCATGAACAGCGAGCAGAAACTGAAAGAGGATGACCGTATGGTATGTCATCTGGAAACCAACAACCGGATCGAGCTGTTATTCTTTACCAGCCAGCAGCAGGTGTACAAAACACGTGCCAGCGAATTTGCAGAAACCAAGGCAAGTGCTATGGGCGATTATGTACCGGCAAAGTTGGGATTCGCTGAGGGTGAGATTGTGGTGCAGATGATCGCCACGGAAGATTACAGCGGTGATCTCTTGTTTATATTTGCAAACGGCAAGGTGGCTCGTGTACCTTTGTCGGCGTATGCCACTAAAACCAACCGGAAAAAGCTGCAAAAGGCATACAGCAACAAGTCGCCTTTGGTTCAGGTATTACAACTTCCCAAGATCGATGCACCGGCGCATGTGCTGATGCGATCGGACGGCAAGCGTGCGGTGCTGTTTGATGCTGCTCTGGTTTCTTTGAAAACCACACGTGATACACAGGGCGTACAGGCAATGACCTTAAAATCCAAGCAGTTGGTAAAGGAAGCGCGTCTGCTCGGTGATGAAGAAGCTGAAGAGCTGAAAAAATATCGTGTCAGGTCCATTCCTGCCGCTGGCGGCATGGCGAAAGATCTGCCGGAAGTAGGACAAATGTCGTTAATATAAAGAAAAACAGCCGCTCCCTGCAGTTTTGCACAGGGCGGCTGTTGGTTTGACAAGATAGATCATGGCTTTTCTTCAGCGGAGGGATTGACATGAACCATGACATGTTTTACCTGAATAAATTGTTCTTCAATGGCATTATGAACCCGGCTTGCGATTGCGTGGCTCTCTTCCAGCGTCATTTTACAGTCGGCACAGATCTCCAGATCTACATAGATCTTGTTTCCGAAGATGCGTGTCTGGATCAGATCTACGCCGAGAACGCCTTCTTGTTTTGCAGCACAGCTCGCAATTTCCTGTTCCGTCTCGTCACTACAGGAATGATCTACCATTTTGTTGATGGCGTCTTTAAAAATATCCCAGGATGCCTTGACAATGAAAATGCAAATGACAAGACTTGCAACAGTATCCAGCATGGGAAAGCCCATTCTTGCCCCTGCAATGCCAATCAATGCACCTACAGACGATAATGCATCACTGCGATGATGCCATGCGTCTGCCATCAATGCATCCGAATGGAATTTTCTGGCGTAGGCTCTTGTATACCAGTACATGGACTCTTTGGCGGCAATGGAGATTACAGCTGCCGTCAATGCCAGCAAACCCGGAACTGCAATGTTGGTCTTGCCGGAAATCATCTGCTCTGCCGCATGATACCCGATAAACAAGCCGCTGACCAACAGGATTACAGACAATATTACGGCGGCAACGCATTCAAATCGCTCATGTCCGTAAGGATGTGTCTTATCCGAAGCCTTTGATGCAACTCTAATGCCAATGATTACAATGATACTGCTGCATACATCGGATGCCGAATGAACTGCATCGCTGACCATTGCGCCGGAATGTGCGAAAATGCCGGCAAGCAGTTTCAACAGCGACAGCAGAATATTGCCGATGATACTGACAGCAGATACTCGGAATGCGGTTTTTTCAAAGTTGTCTGGTTGTGTCAGAGTCGATACGGCGGCGGGACGGGACTCATCATTTTTTCTCATAACAGTCACCCTCCAATTGTTCTTAATACTATTATATGCTGTTTTTCTTTTTATGTGAAGACACCCACGAGATCATTGTATCCCGTGGGTGTCTCAATTTTTTATGGTATGCGGTTATCTTGAACTTGTTTTTATCTTATGCCAGTGGCAGTGCATCTACCAGATGTACCAGGAATTGCAGCAGTGTAATGGCATCATTGCCGTCAATGCCTTTGATGCCATCGCAGTCTGCGTTGGCAGAGGCGATGTCATTCAGAACGACCTGACTTGCCATGGCTTTGTTCAGCAGGATCGCATCTGTCAGATCGATCTTGCCGTCTAAATTGGTGTCACCGTATAATGTGGCTTCTGCCGGAAGCGCTTCAGTAGTTTCAGTTGTAGAAGCAGTTGTTTCCTCTGTTGTTGTCGTTTCTGCCGGAGTCACTTCGGTAGTATCAGCCGTAGAAGCAGTTGTTTCCTCCGTTATCGTCGTTTCTGTCGAAAGCGTTTCGGTAGTTTCAGTCGTAGTGGCAGTTGTTTCTTCCGTGGTTGTCGTTTCTGCCGGTGTTGTCGTGGTGCCCTCAGGCGTATCTCCGGTATATTCATATACCAGTGTTACATAGTTGTAGGTAACAGAGATATCTGCGCCGGCTTGAGGATCGCTTTCTGAAGAAGCCCACCAGTTTTGCAGTTCGGTATATTCATCGTTGCAGCTTCCCTCAATTTGCACGGAACCAGCGTCTTCTCCTATAACCGTGAAGTTCTCGTCAAACTCAACGGTATTATCCATCGTGCCCAGACTATACGTAAAGGGCTTATTTCCCCAGACCTCGCTGTCATTGCCGTTCTGCACTACCTTGTTGAAACAGAGTGCGCCGCCGCCGCTTGCCCAGCCAGAGCCTGCGTTAGAAGTCACTGTGGTGTTGACGAGGATTTCTTTCAGGTGTTCTTTATCACCCAGAGGAATCATGGGATAGCCGTTTTCAGAGATTTCCAACTCATCGAAGGAGTAGGTGACTTTTTCAGTCGTGATGTTCGGCTCTTCGGGAATCACAACATCTGAATTTTCTGCAGAGATCACGATCTGCGCCACGGACAGAGGCGGCAGTTCTACCTGAATGGTATTGGTGTTCAAATCATTCTGCACATCTAAAATCTTAATGTCTGCACTGTCCTGTGTAACGGCATAGACAACGGCACTCTGATAATCCTGAGAAGCGCCGTTCAGAGAAATGGAAGCGTTCTGCGCATTGTTCATGTCCTTATTGGAAAGTACCAGTGTCACCTGAGAATCGTCATTGCCGTCAATAGCTGCAAAGGCTGCGGCTTTGGACAGATCTTCTGTATTGGCTTCTACCAGTGTATCGCCGAATGCACTGCCCTCTCCATCGTAATTGGTGTAGAGGTTGATGGCAGATTCTACATAAGGACAATCCGGCAGCGTACCCCAGTAGGTGGCAAAATATACGTCGTTAAGGGCAAATGCACCCAGCGCTTCTGCTTCTGCAATACCGGAAACAACAGATTTTCCGGTGTTCTTTTCATCTGCGATGTTTGCCAGATTATACTCGGAAACTGCCAGCTTTGTGCCGGGATAATATGCGGCAATGGATTCTTGCATCCGTGTCAGGAAGGGGAAATGAGACCCCTGCCAAGGCTGAAGCCAGCTGTTTTCCACATAATCCGGATCATAAAGGCTTCTGGCCGCTTGTAAGATGGCTTCATTTGTGGAACAATCCTGCGCATAATAGTGTACGTCAAATACATCCAGCAGACGTGTACCGGCTTCTTCTTCCGCCTGTTTCATCTGATCCAGATAGAAGTCCATATACCAGTTGTATTGATTTTTAACTGCCTGCCATTCCGGATCGGTAAAACCATCAGTCTCACCGCACTGGATACAGGGCAGCATACCCCAGAATGCTGGTCCGAATACTTCGGCATGGGGGTCGATATTTTTAACTGTCTTTGCCAACTCGACAGATTTGGTGATCAGCTCATGGTTGGTGATTTCTTCACCGTGGAGCAGGGGATGGGTGTCGTTCCACAGTGCCGGCTCATTGTCCAGACTATAGCCCTGGATACCGGTGGGAGTTGTGGCATCACCCAGTGTCTGTACCAAGTAATTGACATATTCGTTCATGTAAACGGTGTTGTCGTCCAGATCAGGCGTCAGGGAAAGCTCGCCGTCTTTGTTTGCTTTTACGGCATTCCAACGATCTGAGGGAGCGGCTTCGCTTTCGTTAACGGTACCGTTTTTGTCAGCAGCCACATAGCCTGCCATCTGCAAGGTCGTGATTTTGTAGGGAACGCCGTATTTTTCGCTGTTTTCTGAAAGCTTTCTTGCGCCGTAAGCAGGTCCGTCGGTAATGTCGCCGATGTTGGTATCCGAGCTGTTGATCCAGTCCTCACCAGCGTTGGAATAGTTGTTTTCCCAGTTGTAGCCGGTATAGCGGTTTCCGCCCTGACGAACGGCATTGACTTTAATATTTTTCAGGTTGTTGGCGTTGCCGTATTCGTTGACGCCGTAGATGTACGGACTGATGGATTTTTTTTCTCCGGCAAGGTTGACGGAGACGTTCATGGAGTAGCTGCCTTCGGCAGATGTGACTGCGAAGGGAAGCTGCGAGATGCTGGTGATAGCAAGAGCACCAGCGATCATCGCTGATAGGGAACGATGTAACATATTTTTCCTCCTGTTTGATTGAAATTTGGACTGTTGCAGTTCAATTTTAATGGTGGCAATCTCTAAAAACCTGTTTGATGAAGCAAAAATCAGACAGGTGCGGCAGTTGCAAGGAAAGCCCTCGAAGGCGT
>CANQWA010000056.1 GCA_947627445.1 uncultured Ruminococcus sp. | reverse complement strand
GTTTTGCCGGTGTTTCAGGCTTGAAAAATAAGCGGTTTGCGGTCATTATTGACGAGGCACATTCTTCTATTGTCGGGAAAATATGGCGGCAGTTACACAAGCGAATTTCTTGTTTTTAATTTTCTAGTAATGTCGATAGTCTTTGATAGTCTTTATCTCTAAGCCCTTTTGCCACAGAAGATATGTCGAAACCTCCATTTTCCATTTTGTTGCGAATGGCTGATTCAAGAAGTTTGTTAAATTTTGATGTATCAGAATTGTCAGCTAAAAATTTACCAACAAATGTATTATCAATAATTCTTACATCATTCAACGATTTCACAATTGAATTGGTACTGTAATCGCAAAGAGAGCCGCTATATGGTACAGTTGGGGCGTTATTGCTCACACCAGCATCAACAGAAATCTTGGTAATCATATCACAAACGTCATTTAATGTCAATTTACTCAAGTCAATATCCATTATTCCATCTATTGTTTCAATTTCCATGCATTTTCTCCTCCATATTCTACTTCAAAAATCATATAAAATCTGCACTGACAAATTGCCAGGATCAGATGTTCCATCTACCCTATAGATATCTAGTACTTCTTTTAAGTCAGTAATTACTTGTGATTTTATATCACTTTGTATATTTTTAATGGGATTATCCCATGAAGTGTTTAAACTCCAAATCCTAGTATTAGGTAATTTATTTTCTTTTTTTAATGGCAAAATAAACTCCATACCTCTCCAATGAAAAAAGAATAATTCTTCATTCGGATAATCTCTATGCACTCCTATTGCAAATAAAAAAACATCTTTTCCAATATCTATAATCCATTCACTGGGCTTAAGAAATCCTAAAACAGGAGATAAAGGATTTCTAATCTGCTTCATCTCAAACTGTTCACGTTGCTTTTGAGTCAATTTTTCTATTAAGAATGCCATCATAAAACCTCCAAAGTACATTTTAAATGTACAATTATTCAAATTATTTTTATAGTACAATCAACTAAACCACCTCTTTCAGAGCGTTAAGAATAACAGACATACAGCATAGTAGTTTCAGTAATTGTTATTTTCATTATACTACACTCAGAAATCAATTTCCAGAGTTTTATGAAAAAATATCAATTGTTCCACCTTTTTTGCAGACCGTCCAAATGAATAATCAACGCTGAATTTTATGAATTGTCGGGGATAACTTTCACATCAAACTGTTAAAATAATCCCTTGACATATCCATGCAAGCGCTATTCACATAGGCTTACCTTTTCTTTTTTTGCCAGTTCTCTTATAGACTTCGGTATCTTGGGTTGGTATGTGTCAAATATTGACGTTGCCCCGCAAGATTTGACAGCGAGTTTCTTGTTCACCTTTGCACCATTATGAATTTCACAGTAGGAAACGATTGGATTATGGCATTATGATAATAACATTAGGATCGTGAAAGAAGTGCTGCAAGCGAATGAACGCACACAGCACTTCTTTACACAAACATCAACTGTTGATCAACAAACGTTTCATCATTGCCAGATCCAAAAAATTTAGCCTTTCATCTGCACAAAGGTCTCCTGCTTTCCAGTCCGCAAGATGTGTCTTCGGAACAGCCAGCAGCCATTTTTGCAGGAGCACCACATCGGCAACCGTTATCTGACCATCGCTGTTGATATCGCCCAAATAGTAGCCACTTGTGGGTTCTTCATCAGGTTGTGTAGTTGGTTCAGTGGGAGGTTCTGTCGGTTCAGGGACTGTAACAGCACTCAGGTCGAATCTGCCCTCCTGTGCGGAGAGCTTACTCCACGCATAACGTGCAAACCACCTATCAAAGGATGTGATCTGGAATGCTCTGCCTGCTTCCATGACAGAACCCTCACCGCCGGGGAAATCTCCGGGTGGGATACCGTCAGATTCACCGATACCGCCGTAGTAATCCGGAAATCCGAATCCATGACCCATTTCGTGCAGCAGGATATGCTGACTGGCCGTGCCGTTAATGAGTCCTAATATCGCATCAGCAGAAAGGTACTGCCCGTAATGCCAGCCAAATCCGCCCTGATCGATCATACCATCAATGCCCTCAAGGAACATATCATAGCGGTTATCATAGCTGCCATTGTAACTCCAGCTTTTATCAGACCAATGCACATATCTTGAAATGTCTGTTGGCTCAGACGGTTCAATTGTGGGGATTTTTGCTGCATCTGCTGCCATACCGCTGCTGATGATGTCCTCACGCATTGTGGAGTTCATAGTATCTGTGTAGATGACCTCATCTGCATGAATATCCTGCAAACAATTCCTGTCAAGAACGCTCCATCCAACAATTTTTACTTTCACATCATCAAAAGGCCAGTTTTCATACCCTTCGAGGCAATCATTCCATTTGTTGAGTGCTTCATTCAATACGAGCTCCAATCTCTGTCGCTGCTCGTAGGTGATCGTCTGGTAGGAATCCCAGCGAATGAGATATTGCACCGTACCGTTTCCAGCAATAAGCTGGTCGTAGATCGTTGCATAGTCCTTCATCCAGTCTTCATGCGCATCGTCATAGATGCGGTTATCCCATACCCAGTCACAGGCGGAAACATATTCGCTTGGTATATCCGCATAAGAATCCGCAGCAGCTTTGCATGGAGTTGTAAAAGGAACCGACGGTGTGAGGGCAATACTGCACATGACAGAAGCAAGGATACCGCATATCGCTTTTTTGATTTTTGTTCTGTTCATGATAACTCCCCTACTTTCTGACCGTCACGGTACAAGCGCCGTCTGATAATGCACCAATCTCAATCGTATAACCTGTATTCACCGTCTGATAGCCGTTTGCATCATATCCTGCAAATCCCTCCGTACCATAGGTGCAGATATCACCGGTATGATAGAATCCCTGTCCATCGTTGACAAGCCTTGTGACGCGGAAACGGTCATTTCCCTGATAGTATTGGCTGAAGCCCTCATATTTGAAATTCTTTAGTCCTGACCATTCTTCCCGGATCAGTTCCGCATCAATGTGGAAGATACGAACGCCGGAATCATTTGTCCAGCGGTCAAGCTCTGCGTTGTTTCCGCTGTGCGTTACATATTCGACTAAGAAGTATTCCGATGTGAGATCACCGGCCCCTGAACTGATCGGCAAAATCAGGCAACTGCCCTGCGTAGAACTGTCTTTCAGCGTGAAGCTTTGCGTACCGCCTCTGTACCACTGCACCTCGTCCTCACGCAGCCAGCCATACATTAGCTTGGAAAAGCTTGAGAAATCACCTATCGAATCGTCCATACGCTCATAGCCTGCGCTGCCATGATAGGCTTCCCAGTCGTCACCGGCTTCGTAGAGATAGTAGTCGGGCAGCCCGAGAGAATGTCCCATTTCGTGTGTCAGAACTGTTTTCAGATATTCCATCGTATCTGTATAAGGCGATACATCGAGAATGATATATTTGTGCAACTGCTTCCCGTCAAGCGAAAAAGATGGATTAGCCGCCCAAGTACCTGTGCAGCCCCACCAGTATTCTTTCTGTGCATCCGTCGCATCGTCCAGCGGCACCCCGATCGAAATGCAGTCGACGATTCCGTCACGGTTCGCATCATAATCTGCATAATTGATCTGTGCGTCCAGACCGGAAAGAACATCCATCACAAATCCCTCAAAGTTCCGGTCATCATTCATATAGTCGGTCATATTGCCGGGGAGCGTATAATAGTAAGCATCGCCCTCAATGTGCAGATTTCCGTAAGAAGCACGTGCATACCAGTCAGGGATGCTGCCATAGATATCATTTCCACTGCTGTTGCCGAACAGCTCCTGCCGGACGGTTTCAATGGGCAGCGCACGGCTGTATTTTGTATCGGCAAACTCCACAAATACAGACAGCATTTTGCAGTCACCCGTGGAGGGTGTCAGCTTTCCAAATTCCGAAACAGTTGCAGGGATAAGATTGCTGTTCGGCTCAGATGTGTCTGTGCCTACCCATTCCGGTGTCTCACCGGAAATGAGAAGGCGTTTCAGCAGGCATAAGTCAAACACATCAAGCCTGTCATTTTTACACAAATCTCCTGCCTTCCAGTTTGGCAAGTATGTATCCGGAACAGCCAGCAGCCATTTTTGCAGAAGCACCACATCGGCAACCGTTATCTGACCATCGCTGTTGATGTCGCCCAAATAGTAGCCACTTGTGGGTTCTTCATCAGGTTGTGTAGTCGGTTCAGTGGGAGGTTCTGTCGGTTCAGGCTGTGCATTGGCAAGGTCAAATCTTCCGGCATCGTCCTTGATCTTTGTCCACATATAGCGCAGCATCCAGCCGTCAAAATCCGTGATTTTCGCCGCAGAACCTGCCATCATAATGGAATTTTCTCCGCCTGGAAAACCTCCCGGCGGGAAACCGTCCGATTCACCCTCACCGCCGTAGAAATCCGTCATGCCAAAGCCGTGACCGATCTCATGCTCCAAAACATGAAGGCTTCCGTTCTGAATCATGCCGAGATAAGCTGTATCAGAAAGACGCTGCCCCCAGTCGCCGCCGCAGCCGCCAATATCCGGAAAGCCCTGTGTCGCCCACATATACATATCAAATCTCTTGTCCAGTCCGCCGGGATATTCATAGTCTGTCTCCGCAAAATGGTCGAAGCGGGACAGCTCCGAGGGTGCATATGGCTCTCTGTCCGGAATGGTATCTCTGCCGTTGGTGGTGTCGTACTGTGCATCGTAATATCTGGTGTCAGTATATACCACTTCATCATCGTGAAGATCGAGCAGACAACTCTTGTCGATCACAGCCCAGCCCACGACCTTGACATCAATATGCTCATAAGGCCAGTTTTCATAGCCGGCAAGCCAGTCATTCCACGCATTGATACAATCGGAGAGCATCTGCTCAAACTGCTGCCGCTGTTCGTAGGTGACAGTCTGGTAGGACTGCCACTTTACGACGTAATGGATCGTACCCTTTCCTGCAACGATCTGGTCGAATATCGTGTTGCGGCGGACTGTGGACTGCTCTCGCTCAATGCGGTTCTGCCAGATCCAGTCAGCCGCATACTGATACTCCGCAGGCAGATCGCTGATGCTTTCCGCTGAAGCAGTGATCGTGGCCGGCACAGAGAAGTCATATCCGCTCTGTGCTGCCATTGGTATGATGCACATCGCAGCCGCAAGCAGTGCTGCCACAATTCTGTTTCTCTTTTTCATAAGTACCTCCTTGCATGTCTCTGTTGTTTGTACAAGTCTTGGCTTGGTTGTATAGTAATATTATACAATTTCACGCCTGAATTGTCAATACAATTTTCTACAATTTTTGCAGACATAAATTGCAAATGCATATGTAATGACTGTGGACGAACGGGCGCACCCAATATTTGACAGCACGCAGTATGATGACTATGATGATTTCGGCAAGGCCGTCCGACACTTGATAGAAGTTCACGGGTACAAAAAATATATCGCCTGACAGATCCACAGGTGCTTTTTCAGGCACAGACACGCCTGAAAACTTGCGGATCATGTAAAACCAAAAGCGCACAAAAATCTGTGCGCTTTCAGCCTTATTTTACAGACAGCTTTACAGCATGATCCGAATCAATCATTTTGCAGATCACGCCGTGAGCCAGCATTGTATTGACAGTTCGGCTAAGTTTAGAAGTAATTCCTTTGTAGCCCATTGCAAAAGCAAGCTCTGTCAAAGAGCGCGGCTTTTCAGACAACAGCGTCAGAATCTTCTTTTCGTAGTCTGCGTTTTTGGAACTGCTTTTCTTTGGCAGAAAATAGGGATGCACCGGAATGGTGACTGTCAGATAATCCCGTTCCGGGTTCATCTCGAACCGCAGCATCTCAGAGCCGTTTGCATTCAGAGCCTGCATCGCAGTAGGGAAACCGGTATTTCTGCCCTCGATCAGCTTCAGCTCTTTCAGAAAATCACCGATTCTTCTGTTGCGATAGATCTTCGAGCGAATGACAAGCTGTGCAATACTCTCATCAGAAATGCTCCGGTCAAATCCCGGAAAGCTGGTGATCTCAATGGATTCCGGATCCATGCGTACTGTGATCGGTTCATTCACCTGATACGAACGGTGGTAGACCGCATTGGACAGGATCTCTTCAACCGCCGCAAACGGGTAGTTATATATTTTTTTCGCTTCTGCCTTCTGCGGCTCCTTGATCGTTGCTTCCTTGATGATGTAGTTTTTCAGATACGCAAGCGCATCCCGAAGCTGTCGCTGTATCGGACCTGTGAACGTCTTTTCTGTCATGTTCGTGCCGGTCGGATCAGGAATATCAACGACCTCGATCCGGGCATACCGGAAATACCGTTCCGGCTGTTCGGAAAACATCAGGATGCCGACATTCAGCGGCTTCATTCTTTCGGACGGTCCGGAGATCAGCTGTAAGTCTCTTGCAATATCCAATGCATCCATATGCAAAGAGCGTTCATACAGAGCACTCCCGATCTCTTTCAGGTGGCTTCGCATCAAGCCGATGTCCAGGTCAGATACCTCCGCCGCAAGATTTGGGCGGTCATCAAACGGAATGTCCGTTGAGATATAGAACAGTTCCTTCTCTTCTTCCGGTGAAGCCTTCAGCGTACTGCTGAATTTGCGGATGTAATAAAACTTTGTGGACTTGCTTGCCTCTTTGCCGTACACATCCACGGATGCTTTATAGGGTCTGCCATATCCGCCGGGAACCCAGATCACAAGGATATAGACCCCCTGAAAAAGAATCGGTTCAACAATTGGATTATACAAGGGTTCTATGCAGCGGCAATATCCAATCAGCTCTTTCATAATGCCGTCAATTCGCTCCTGCGAAATTCCTTTGACCGGGAATACAGGCGCACCGTCCTGTTCTTCCACACCTACAAGAATATATCCGCCGCCCATGTTGTCAATATCATTTGCGAAAGCACAAATGGAATGAATGATCGGATTCGGATTAAAATCGCTTTTGAATTCGATTCTGGTGGACTCTACGACCCGTCTGTTCAGCAGGTCATCTATATTGATCGGGATAGACATATTTCTCACCTCGATAACAGTATACCATAAAAATGGAAGTTTGTCAATACACTCTACTAATTTATGACGAGTCACTCGACAGATGTCGACGCAGATAGTATTCTATCGAGTCAAAAACGGAGGTATTGCCGTTCCCGTTTCACTTGACATTCCAAAAACGGCAGTTGCCTGTGATATCACGCAGATAACCGCTCCGGCTGTTGGTTGTTCTGAAGAAAATACACTGATTCACCGATCTCCAGAATCCAGTAGCCCTGCAATTTTTCAGCCACTGCCTTACTCTCCATATCGGAGATATTCAGACTGTCATTGAACCAGCCACCGCCAAGCAGCGCAATCAGGTTGCTTTCGCTTTTTCGCCTTGCCCTCGTCAAAATGTTGCTGGAAAATCCATGGTCAAATCCAATGAGAACAAGTTCTAAAATTTCTAATTCTGTACACAAAAAGACAGAAAATTAACATATGCCGCTACATGAATCACTTTTGTGTCAATGAAAACAGCTCATATCTACCTACGGACGCAAGCAATATAGCTTGGTAATGGATAATCATTGTCATTGTTTCTGCCCTTATCCATTTTGTCTGCTGCGATACTCCGACGGCGTCACTCCCATTTTTGCCTTGAACTGCCGCATAAAATGTGTGGCATGATGGTAACCGCACTGCTCTGCAATCTCGCCGATCTGCAGATCGGTTGTTGTCAGCAGCATTACCGCCTTTTCTAAACGTGACTGCACCAAATCTTCCATAAAGCTGATCCCGAATTGTTTTTTGTACAGCTTTTGCAGATAGCTGACACTGATGTTCATGTGCTCAGCCATGACTGTCTGATTCCAGTCAAGACCGGGATCATGGTGCAGCTCCTTGTGGAGCTTTTTGAGCGATAGTTCAATTGTTTTCGACGTATCGGTAGCCTTTGCACTTGCTTCAAGAGAGTGTAGTTTATCCGATAGTTCCTCCTCTGTTCCGGTCTCCACAATGCTGCTTTGGTGAAACAGCTCTGGCACATAGGCGTAGGCAGTGGTTTCCTGCATCTTCTTCATCATCACTTCAATTTTTGTCACGATCTGCTCTGTCTGTACATCGGAAGTCTCTTTTTGTTTGAGAGGAAATACCACCGCAAATGTCTTTTCGTTGATGCGTACAGCGATCATCTCCTTATTATCCAGCAGGCGAAGTGCTCCGGCAAGCAGCAGCTCACATTGCAGAATGCCGTCCAAAGGTGATGCGTTTTTTGATCCCTGAACGGAGAGCAACCGACGAATTGTCAGGAACAAAATACCATACTCTTTTTCTGCATTTTCGTGCAGATATTGCAAAAGTCCTTTCCAGCTAAGTAAGCCTGTCATAATATCACGCAAAGAGGAACGTTCTACAATGTCCAATAAGTAGTCAGCATACATCTTCTTTTGTACGGCACGCAGACCGTTTGCAAACGCATCGAGCCAACTCACAAGGGTAGGCGCAATACGGAATCGAACATTTTCAGCGAATGAGATCACACAATAGCCGTAATTCCGTAAGATATAATGTACCGGAAGAACATACAGCATCATTGGTTTATGGGGGATCATCAATGCCGGAATGAGATACTCGGTAAAGAAATTGACATGGCTTTGTGATGGCAGGGAGATCCTCTTGGAAAGCACCAATTCGGATTGTGCAGTATAGCCTTCGCTTCTATATTCTTCAGGTTTCTGAACATCACCCGTCCAATCTTCGCAAAGACAAATATCCAGCGTCTGAAATCCTGTCAGGATATGTGCTGTTTGATCCGCAGCTTCGATAAGATCATCAAGGTTTTGAATATCAGACATTTTGGCAATGTAATTCGTTGTTGTCAGCATTTCGTGTGTTTCTGTTTTCTCCAGCTCATTGCGGACAAACTGCTGTACCTTCAAACGTGAACTTCGGTCATCTTCTGCCTGATCAACGCAGCCGCAGCTTTCCTGATATATCATTTTCAATCCTGCATCTGAAGTATCAGTGAGCTTCTCTCCAAGAACGAGAAGCAGTTTTTTTGCTGCAAGAATACCGAGGGAACGGTTTTGTCCTCCGATTGTTGTTACCGATGGAAAATGTGCCATAACACTGATATGACCATCATAGCCGGTGACACGTATATCATGTGGCACTGATAAGCCGCCTTGCATGAGTGCATCACACAAATTCATTGCCATAATATCATTGGCACAGACAACGGCATCCGGTTTCTCTCGTTTTCCAGAAGTGATCTCCTGTCCCAAGCGAATCCCGCTGTCCTTCCAAAAATCACCATATACAATATCATATTTTACTCCATGATCCCGTGCAGCACTGACAAATCCCGCAATTCTTTCTTCGGAGTCTGAATTTCCCTCATATCCCCCAAGGCATATTAGGGCGTGTTGACACTAAAATAAAGCGCAGATTTTTGAGCAGAATTTCTGCGCAGACAAGAAGAGAAAACGCAGGCGGGCTGTCGCCCGGCAAGTTTTCTCGACGCAGTATGCGTAAAATTCTGCCAAAAAAGATGCGTTTTAGGCTTAGCGTCAACACGCCCTAGATCACGGCAGTTATGATTTTCTATCAGATGTGCTGTCATATCGTAAACAGCCTGCTTCTGAGGTATGGAAACAGTATCAAAGCCATATGTATCTCCGCCGGTATCGACACAGGGAATCTTGTTTTTTCTTATCATATGTGCAATTTGTTGTTTCAGCGATGTTTTCTTGAAATTCTGAGACACAAATATGATCCCATCCAGCTTGATCGAATGGATCAGACTGAAAATGTTTTCCTCACCTGTTGTATAATCATTATGTGGAAAATGATCATGGGCATTTGTTGTGTTTGTGATAACAAGAACATCATAGTCATATCTCGAAACGGTATTATACGCCGAATGGATCAGTTCATTCTGCAATGGATCCAGTATTGCAGGGATCAGTATACCGATCTGTTTCATACACTCACCGCCTTTTCTGTATTATAACAGCTTTTTTCGTACCTGTCAATCATTTTTGTGGAAAACGCCAATAAGATTGCGGAATATGTTATTGAATTGCTATGAAAAGTATGCTATCATAGATGCAGTAAGAAATCGGACAAAAATTTTAGGCAAACCCGTACAAAGCCGATAGGCGCTCTTTGTGCGGGGTTGCCATAAGGATTTTCAGTTAGGAGGAATAGGTATGAATCAACATCAACTGACATCTTTGCTTGCAGCGTTCACAATGGCAGTGTCCATGATACCAACGGCTCCGGCAATACAGGTAACAGCAGCAGGTGCAGATTCTTTGAGTTACCCTGTGCAAGAGTTTCGTTTCGGCATCGGTGATACGAACCGCAGTATCACCATTTCCGGTACGAACAGTGGCGATTATGTCAGCTCTGCCGAATTTATTGGCAACCGTACACAGAAGTGGTATCTGAACTATGTCAGCAGCGGTGTGTATGAAATTGTCAATTCGCAAACAGGATATATTTTGACAAACGATGGAGGGCTGGCTGTCACATCACCTGACACCGATAGTGCCGCTCAGCGTTGGCAGATCACAGCAGTGTCACAGGACTTTGAGGGAAATGATCTTTATTATAAGATCGTTTCCAACGCTAACAGCACACAGGCACTGACATTTGATACGGAAAGCAATTCCTTTCAGGTGAGTACCTATACAGAAGATCTCTATCAGACATATAAACTAAATCTTGATGGTTTAGAGGGCTTTGCCGGAAATTGTATGGTCAATGGGAAGGAAAAGGCAGGCACGATTGGCGGACTTCTGGGCGAAACGGTATTCTGCGATACAATAGACGAAGTTGTCACTGCCCTTGACAGCAGAGAGCCAAAAACGGTTGTTGTAACCGCAGATCTTAACTTTGTAAACCAAAGCAAAGCTGATCAGCAGATCCGGGACAACAAGACACTTGTCGGATCTTATAAGGCGAACACGATCACAGACTGCCAATTCCGCAATGATGATCTCTGGGGCGAAGAGGAAGACAAACCTGCCGGAAATATTGTCATTCGTAATATAAATTTCCGGGGTGAATATCTTAATGATACGGGATCCGGCAATCTGCTCTTTGGCTTTTATGGCGTCCGTAATCTCTGGTTGGATCACAACAGCTTTCTTGCTACTTTTGCACAGGACAAGAGCCATGAAGTCGGGAAATTTATGTGGATCAATACGCCGGCAAAAGGATGGGCAGACGATAAGTGGAATGCCTACAATCCCGACTATATTACCGCTTCTTATAACAGCTTTCTGAACCGTTACTGGACATTTGCATTTGGTTCACAAAATACAGACACCTCACGTCTCCACACGACATTGATGTTCAATCGCTGGGAGCAGTGTTCCAGAAGATGTCCGCAATATTCCAATGGATATGACCACAACTACAATAACTACCACACTGTTACAAACGGCAGCAATCCTGATCACTCTTCACAAGTCATTGGAGGTGAGGGTTCACGAGTGATCAACGAAAACTGCCGGTTTGAGGGTTGTGGACCGTGGGAACTCGATCCGGACAGGACATCCTGCATTTCATTTACAGATAAGGGCAGCTATACGGCTGAAACACCGACCTCTGCTGCATCGCCGATCAGCTTCACAAATCATAACAATGACACATGGAAAGTCACGGACTGTTATGGCTATCATCTCATTTCCGCATATAACACAAATCATACAGACGTAAAAGCATTCTGCAACGCTTATTCCGGTGCGTGGGATGCATATCATAAAATTCATTATATCACAGATGAGGAATGCCAAAACTTTGTTAGCGAAGTATATGAAGCTCCACATCTGAAAGCCATTACAGTCGAAGATTCACCGGTAGGTAATCGTGAAGGAGCAACTCTCAGTGAGGGTGCGCTCTATATGATAAAAAATGTCAACAGTAGTCTGTATCTTGATGTAGATGGTGCAAAGGCTGAAGATGGTGCAAATATTCAGCAATGGGGTGCAACAGAACCCGGTGTGCAGAATACGTTCCGTGCCATTTCTGCCGGTGACGGCTACTACTATCTGGTCAGTCAGGTCGGTGATAAGGCAAGCTATTTCCTTGAAGTCGCAGACAACAGCATTGAAAATGGTGCCAATGTCGGACTTTGGAGCGAAACAGGTGCAGACTGCCAGAAGATCAAGTTCCATGAAATCTCTGATGGCGTTTACATGATGTTGACCAAACAGACCGACGATAAGAAGTGTCTTGGCGTTCAGGCATCCAGCAAGGACGTAGGTGCAAATATCGTGCAGTGGCAATTTGACCGCAATGATACTTCTCAGCAGTGGATCCTTGAAAAAGTGGAAAATGATGGCTGTACGATGGATACATCAAAGGTTTATATGTTTGAAAATGTGAATAGCGGGTTGTTTATGGATGTTGCCTATGCAAAAACGGATGATGGAACAAATGTATGGCAATGGAGTGGTGATCCGGAAAATCCCGGTACAAATAATTCGTTTACACTCAAACAGTTTGGAACGTCGAATATGTACTATATCATGAGCCGCCTTGGAGACTACTGCCTGAAAGCGGAAAATGACACAAACGGCGGAAATCTCTCCCTGACACCATTCAACACAAAGGATAGTTCCATGCTTTTCAAGTTTGTTAAGAATCCAGACGGCAGTTATTGTATCCTGACACATGCTTCTCGTGATAACTGTGTTTTAGAGGTTGCAAATGCCGGAAAGGGCAACAGTGACAACGTAGCACAATGGGAAGCAAATGGTCATAGCTGTCAAAAGTGGAATTTGGTTGAAGTTACAATACCTGAACCTGATGTTGTTTGTGATGTCAATGATGATGGTGAATTTACAGTTGCAGATGTCGTTCTGTTGCAGAAGTGGCTGCTCGCTGTCCCCGATGCGTATCTTGCAAACTGGAAAGCAGCAGATCTTTGCGAGGATGAAAAACTCAATGTATTTGACCTTTGCCTGATGAAGCGAGCTTTGCTGGAACAGGCATCATAATGACTTCATATCACGGTATCTGCACATTAGCCGAATCAATATGATTTTAGGCAAACCCGCACAAAGCCGCTTGGCGCTCTTTGTGCGGGTTTGCCTCAATTATTTTTTTGTTCCCGATATAATGAAGGTGTGATACCTTCATGTGCTTTGAATTGATTAGCAAAATGTGCATAAGAACTTGTCCACATAGGCTAAAATCTGCGAAGAAGAGTATGCAAATTTGAAATAATACATACAGTTTCAGCATAAAAAGACTTGATCTCATAATCTTTAGAAAGACGTCTGTCCCATGTCATCCAGCCGAAAGTACGTT
>CANQWA010000055.1 GCA_947627445.1 uncultured Ruminococcus sp. | reverse complement strand
ATCATGCCATGACAGGAAAACCTGGACGGAAGATAACAATCCGGAGTACACATACTGACCCCGGGGGGATAAAAATCTCTAAATGTGAACTTTCTAAAGACCGGCGCCCCCTCTCACGCACAAAAACGGGTATTCAAACGCCCTATTGTCCCCTCGAAGTAAAAAATAACGAAAAATATCGATAAAATCTAACTTTGCCGACTTTTGCAGTCGGCATTTTTTATGCTCATTTTACGATTTTGTTTGAATTTCTTTGATTTTAGAAAGGCGGTGACATCATGGCGAAAGACGGTACCAACCGTGGCGGTGCAAGACCAGGTGCTGGCAGACCAAGAAAAGCTTTGACCGAGAAGATTGCTGAAGGAAAAACTGCGGAAGTCATGATGCAGCCGGCTGATATTGAATCGACTGAAACACCTCCTGTTCGTGAATTCATGCAGGAATTACAGCGTGACGGCACAAAACTTCATGCTGATGAGGTGTATACCGAAACTTATCAGTGGTTGAAGGAACGGTCCTGTGAGAAGATTGTCAGCCGTCAGCTTGTGGAACAGTATGCAATGAGCATTTCACGTTGGATACACTGTGAGCAGATAGTAACAAAGTACGGATATATTTCCAAGCATCCGACAACAGGAGCTGCGATTGCATCACCTTATGTTGCGATGTCGCAGAACTATATGAAACAGGCAAATCAAATCTGGAATCAGATTTTTCAGATTGTCCGTGAAAACTGCTCTGTGGAGTTCCAGGGCAACCCGAATGAAGATATGATGGAAAAGCTGCTCCGCAGCAGAAAGTGAGATTTACATGAAAGCAGATAATAATTTCTGGAGAGCACTCAATAACAACAAACCACATATGACCAGGCAGCAATACAATACTATCAAAGGTCAGGCAAAAGCAGGTCAGATAGATGCTGCGCGTAAGGGTATGCAGAAGATTTTACGAAGAAGAGGTAATTAAAAAGGAGACAGAGTTGCGATGAAGAATCGAATCGGTGATGTATACGGTTTGTGGGTTATTACCCGTGGTCCCTTCAGGATGAATAACGCAAGCCTATATGAGTGCCAATGCACGAAATGTAAAAATTATTCTATGCTGAAACTTTCAAATATTAAAAGATCAAGAGGCCGGAATTGCAAAAACTGTACTCCGGATTATAGATTTACAATTTCAAATGGTGTGGCGGAAGGAGTATTACCTGACGGCACACCGTTTCTTATTGACGAGGAAGATATACCGCGTGTGATTCAACATAGATGGTTCTACAACATCAATTCCGGTTATATTGCAACGAGTAATCCTGGTACAAATATGAAGCTGCACAGATTTATCTTGAATCTAAATTCTACGGATGATGTTGTAGTCGACCATATAAATCGTGTAAAAACAGATTGCAGGAAAGCCAATATAAGAATTGCTTCGGTTGCTCAAAACAATTTGAATAAAACACTTAGAAGAGATAGCAAAACCGGTTATATGGGCGTAGGAATCTTAACTCCTAAAATGTATAAAGCATCGATTCAAATAGCTGGAAACGGCATCATCTTGGGAAAATCAGAGAATAAAGTGATTTGTGCTCAAATGTATAATATTGCAAGTTCTCTTTTGTTTGGTGAATTTGGCGGTGAAAGAAATGATGTGCCTGAACCTACTGAAGAACTGAAACAACAGATTACAGATGTTTGTATGCCGTATGTAGATTTAGCAAAATCAATAACAAAATCAATTGAATACCGAAAGGAGATTGTTGCATGACAAAAGAAACAGAATATTACATTGCTGATATTGAAACATTGATTCCTTATGCACGAAATGCCAGAACACATTCTGAAGCACAGATTGCACAGATTGCGGCATCGATTCGTGAGTTTGGATTTTTATCACCGATTATTGTATCGGAAGATAATACCATTCTTTGTGGACACGGAAGATTTTATGCATCTCAGAAACTTGGATTGAAGAAAGTGCCTTGTATCAAAGAAAGTCATCTGACAGAGGCACAGAAACGTGCTTATATTATTTCGGATAATAAGCTCTCCCTCAATGCTGGATGGGACGATGAACTTCTTACTGTGGAATTGTCCGAACTGCAAGACCTCGGCTTTAACCTCGGTCTTACCGGCTTTGATGAAAAGGAAATTGCTGACCTATTTGCAACCGATAGCGATGAAGCCAAAGAAGATGATTTCGATGTTGATGCAGAACTTGAAAAGCCTTGCAAATCCAAACCCGGTGATGTATGGCATCTTGGAAAACATACAGTTATCTGCGGTGATTCTACTCTTCCGGAAACCTATGCGGCGCTTCTTGGTGATACAAAGGTAAATCTTGTCTGCACGGACCCGCCGTATCTTGTAAATCTGGAAAGCACATCGGGTAAAATCAAGAATGATGATCTTGATGATGAAAAAGGTTATGAATTCCTGAAATCTGCATTTGAAAGATTCAAAGATGCAATGGCAAAAGATGCAAGTATTTATGTGTTTTATGCCACTTCAAAAGCTCGTGTATTCCATGATGCTTATGAGGATGCAGGTTTCAAGGTTGGTGCAGGTCTTGTATGGAAGAAAGACCGCCTTGTTCTCACCCGAACCGACTGGAAGTATATCCACGAACCAATTATCTGGGGTTGGAGAAAAGACGGTAAGCACATCTGGTACGGTGACCAGAAGCAAAAAACTGTATTTGAATTCGACCGTATCAAGAGCAGCAAGGAAGACGGCTGCGGACATCCTTCTTCAAAGCCCGTTCCTCTTATCGCATATCTGATTTCACAGTGCACTCAGACAAATGGGATGGTGCTGGACGGATTTCTTGGAAGTGCTTCAACTCTTATTGCCTGTGACCAGCTGAATCGTGTATGCTTTGGAGTTGAACTTGAACCTAAGTTCGTTGATGTTGCGGTTGAAAGATACATAAAACTTCATGAGGGTAATGCTGAGGATGTGTATTTGATACGCAATGGAGAAAGAATCGATTACAAGGATGTGACTGTATCAGATGAATAAACCACTTACACTCGGCAGCCTTTTTGACGGTTCAGGAACATTCCCGATGATGGGAATGCTCTCAGGCATTGTGCCAAAGTGGAGCAGCGAAATTGAGCCGTTTCCTATAGCGGTGACTACAAAGCGACTGCCATTTGTAAAGCATCTCGGAGATATAAATAAAATCAACGGTGCTGAAATTGAACCCGTTGATATCATAACATTCGGCTCGCCATGTACTGACCTCTCGGTTGCAGGCAAAAGAGCCGGGCTGAATGCAGAGCGTTCAGGACTTTTCTTTCAGGCAGTCAGAATCATAAAGGAAATGAGGTGTGCTACAAATGGTAAATATCCAAGATTCGCAGTGTGGGAAAATGTCGCAGGTGCTTTCTCCTCCAACGGCGGAGAAGACTTCCGATGTGTCCTCGAAGAACTCTGCAAAGTCAAAGACCCAGACATTTCTGTCCCTAAACCTGCAAAATGGGAAAAAGCAGGAGAAATCGTGGCAGAAAATTTCTCTCTCGCATATAGGACAGTCGATGCTCAGTACTGGGGTGTACCCCAACGAAGAATGCGTATCTACCTTGTCGCAGATTTTACAGGTACAAGTGCCTCAAAAATACTATTTGAGTCCGAAGGCGTGTCTGGGTATTCTGCGGAGAGCTTTGCTTCGTGGAAAAGAGATGCCTTGGGTTTTAATGAATGCACTTAGGCACCAGGCGAAGTTGTCAAATTCAGACATGCTGGAGCTTTCAGAATTAGTAACAGAAATTTGGGTACCGATTGAAGGATACGAAGGAGTATATGAGATCAGCAATAAAGGTCGTGTACGAAATTCTGATGGGAAGGTATTAAAACACTGCTATGATAAAGACGGATACCCACGTCTATCACTGAGAAATAATGGAAAGGCTCGTACACTTACTATTCATCGACTTGTTGCAAAAGCCTTCTGCTTTAATCCGTGTCCTGAAAAATACACACACATCAATCACATTGATGAAGTAAAAACAGATAACTTCTATTTGAATCTTGAATGGTGTGATAATGCATATAACCATGCTTATGGAACTTGTGGAAAAAGAGCCGGAGAGAAAAACAGCATTCCCGTTATCGGTGAGGTTATAGAAACCGGAGAGAAGGAATACTACAAAAGTATGGCTGAAGCTGCTGAAAAACTCGGTGGTGACAATTCTCACATATGTGACTGTGTAAATGAAAAGCGTAAATCAGCATATGGACGAAGATGGTATCGTTGTAAATCTGCTGGTTTCTGTACAGAGCATTCTGCTCAGTCAAGAAGCATCGGATACGAAAAAGAAAAATCACCTACGCTTCGTGCGGGTATAGTTCCTGCGGCAATTGCCCTTGAAAATCATCCAGCTGACAGCAGAATCACAGTTTCTGATAAAGATTTATGTCAGACACTTACTTCACGTTGCGGAACAGGCGGTGGAAATGTTCCACTGCTGATGGAGGAAGTCCCATTTACATTGAAAATTCGCTGTGGCAGTGGAAATGGCGGTAAGGGAGCGTTAATTCAGAAGGATAAATCAGCAACGCTGTCCTGCAATAACGACCAGACGCTTTTCGTTCCAAAGGTATATGGCATTTGCGGAAAATACAGTAATTCGATGCTTTCAGATAATCCTAACAGCGGATTTTATGAAGCAGATACAGCAAGAACCATTGATACAAGTAATCAGTCGCCTTGTAAAAATCAAGGCGGTATGGTTGTAATTGAGGGCAACGGCTCACGCCCGTCACATCATGGTGACGGATATAAGGAATCCGAAACAATGTACACTCTCAATTGCACTGAGAATCATGCAGTTTCCTACGGCATTGGCAGGCCTGCTATGAATCAAGGATATAACGCACGATTCAGTTTTCAGATTGAAGAAGAAACATCACCAACACTTGTCGCATCGGGTGCAGGCGGAATTGCTCACCCTGTTTACAGTTCTTCAAAGGCATCATTTTTTACTTCCGCTGAAGAAGAAAAAGCAAATACCTTAGTGGCATCGGACTACAAAGACCCGCCGCTTGTAAATGACAGTACTCCTGAAATTGAATACATTGTCCGCCGTCTTACACCACAGGAATGTGCGTTGCTGCAAGGAATGCCCACATGGTGGTGTGATGACCTGGGAACGGAAAATCCCACTGAGGCTGAAATTGATTGGTGGCAGAATGTTTTTGAAACCTACAACAAAGCTATCAGAAAAGAGTGCAAACCCAAATCACGAAAGCAGATTGAAAAGTGGCTGAAAAATCCATACTCAGACAGCGCTGCTTATAAGATGTGGGGCAATGGCATCGCAGCCTGCAACGCATGGTTTGTCCTTGCAGGAATCGCCTACTATGCACAAAATGAAGGAAAATAATTCTACATATCCCACACTTGATATCTGTGCCATTTAGAGTTATCATGTGTACTACCGAAAAGGAGGTCAAACACATGATAATTGAATTACATCTTACAGGAAGTGACCGCAAGGAACTGGTCAAAGCAGTAAGTGAAATCATTGGCGCACCGGCGGAATATCAGTACATGCCGACCTGTGCATACAAAATCGGCGAAGACTACACAGTCACCAGGGAAGGCAATCTTGAAATCAGCAATTCAGCTGACAGCAAAGAAGCCCGGCATCTGATTGACGAACTAGTCAGCAGAGGCTACGATGTTCCACTTGATGAAGAAGAAAACGGTCTGACGGTAGAGATGCCGTTGGAACTGGTTGATGATGCAACCATTGACAGACTCAGAAGAATTGTAGAAAACAAGGGTGAACTTTTTAAGGCGGCATTCAAAACAGACAATCTCGAAATCCTTGTAGAAGAAGACAAGGTTTGCTTTCCCTGGTTTACTGTGGAGGAGTACGATGATACAAGCGCCTACTGCACTTTCATTTCCATGCTTTGCGAATTTGCGAAGAATCAAAGCCGTATCAACAACAAGCCTGACACCAGCGACAATCCTAAATATGCCATGCGATGCTATCTTCTTCGCCTTGGCATGATTGGAGCAGAATACAAAGCAGCAAGAAAGGTACTTCTCAGAAATCTTTCAGGCAGTTCAGCCTTTAGAAAGGTGGGTGATTCAGATGCAGTTCCCGAGTAAAGCGTATCTGGAACAGCTGCGAAAAGCCTACCCCGCGGGGACAAAGATACAGTTGATTTCTATGCGTGATGAAACCTATCCGGTTCTTCCTGGAACAGTTGGTGAAGTTACTCATATCGATGACCTAGGTTCTATTCACGTGAAATGGCAGAACGGTTCTTCCCTCGCTTTGATTCCCGAAGTGGATTCTTTTAAAGTTGTGGGGGCTCTAAAATAAGTGAGCACCTATTCCATCGTACTGTATTTTACCATAGAATAGCAACTTTATCAAGACTGTATCTTACACAATCTTTCGCCGAAATACAGCCGAAAAGATTGTGTAGTAATCGTATTGCTATATCCTCCGTTTAGAGTTAATATGTAACACAACGAAAGGGCAAAAAGCCCAGAATTACGGAGGAAAATACCATGAACGAAAAGACAAGAAAGCAGATCGAAAGCCTGAAAAACCAGACCATCGGCGTGGAAATTGAAATGAACCATATTACAAGAGAAAAGGCTGCAAAAATTGCCGCCGACTTCTTCGGAACAAACAGATACGAAAACACGGCAGGCAGAAACGGCTATTGCACCTGGTCAGCCTGGGATGCACAGGGCAGAGAGTGGAAATTTCAAAGAGACGTTTCCATTGCAGGACCCGACAGCGAAAAGTGCGAACTGGTTACACCGATTCTTCACTACGAAGATATTGAAACCTTGCAGGAACTTGTTCGCCGACTGAGAAAAGCCGGAGCAATCAGCCACGCAGGAATTGGGGCTGGAGTTCACATTCACATCGGTGCAAACGGCCACACACCGCAGACACTGCGCAACCTTGCAAATATCATGGCAAGCCATGAAAAACTGATTGCCGATGCCCTGAAAATCGACCAGGGCAGAATGAACCGCTACTGCAGAACGGTAAGTCCGGAATTCATCGAAAAGGTGAACAAGAAAAAGCCTGCAACCATGGCACAGCTTGCAGACCTTTGGTACACAGCAAACGGTGCAAACTACGGCAGAGATCACCATTACAATGACAGCCGATACCATATGCTGAACCTCCACGCAACCTTTACAAAGGGCACGATTGAATTCCGGCTTTTCCAGTTTGACAAGCCAACGGCGGAACGGAAAAACGGACTTCACGCCGGACAGCTGAAAAGCTACATTCAGCTTTGCCTGGCACTGAGCCAGATGGCAAAGGAACTGAGAACAGCAAGCCCCAAGCCGCAGCAGACCGAAAACCCAAAGTTCGCCATGCGGACTTGGCTGATTCGACTGGGACTGGTTGGTGAAGAATTTGCCACAGCAAGAGATTTCTTGACCAGAAACCTGAACGGCGATGCCGCATTCCGGTTCGGCAGAAACTAAACTGCAGGAGATATCCTCCTGCCCCCTTGCCACCTGCGGGTGGCTTTAGGTGGTAGAAGGATGTTTCCTTCAGAAAGGATTTGATTACGATGACAAAATTTTACCTTGCCTACGGCAGCAATCTGAACGTGCAGCAGATGCGATTCCGCTGCCCTGATGCCAAAGTGGTGGGAACGGCGGAAATTCCCGATTACCAATTATTATTCAAGGGAAGTAAGACTGGTTCTTACCTGACCATTGAAAAGAAAAAGGGCGGCATGGTTCCGGTTGCTGTTTGGGCGGTTTCCCCACGAGATGAACTGGCTCTTGACCGCTACGAGGGCTTCCCCGATTTCTACTACAAAACGGAAATGGAACTGCCGGTGAAATGCTGGGAATCAGGCAAAGTCAAAACGCTGACAGCATTTGTTTACATCATGCACGAGGAGCGAAAGCTTGGGATTCCAAGCCACGCCTATGTGCAGACCTGCGTTCAGGGATACCGTGAGTTTGGCTTTGATTTGAAGCATCTGCGACTTGCGTTTGACTTAAGTGAGAGGAAGTGTGGAAAATGAAAACGGCTGAAAAAGAAACCAGAATTTGTCCGCTTTGCGGCATAGAATATCATGGTGTTCCGGCGCTTTCCAGAACCGATAACCAGACGCTGATTTGTCCGGACTGCGGCAGCAGACAGGCGTTGGAAAGCATCGGCATTTCCAAAGAGGAACAGGAAAAAATCCTATCCATTTTACATCGGCATGATGCGGTAGAATAAGCCACCACGTTGCCCTACGTTCGCCGTTCTGATTCCCTCCGCAAAATGATTGCTTTCCACAGAACGGCGGCACACGAGGCAACAAAACGGCTCTTGTGCAAGCGTCAACCATACACAGTTTTCCCCTGCGATCTTTGTGTAATATATTCCTCTGAATATCGTTGACTTATCCCGGAAACAGAGGTAATATACATACTGCCAAAGGGCAAAAAACAACGAAATATGGAGGAAAACACTATGAAAACAATTGAGCTTTTTGAACAGGCAGCCACAAAGGGAAACGAATTTTTCCGAGAAAACAACTTGAACCTGACCCTTTACTGGGCATACTGCAAAAGTAAACAGAACGGAAACGAGCTGATTGATTTTCCAGAGGTCATCTGGGAAGAGGATATCGAACCAATCGCCGATTTTCTGAAAGCAAAGGGCATCACCGAGTTTACGATTTCCAGCACCTTCAGCAGCTTGATTCCTACCCTTGCCGCTTTTGAAAAGCAGGGATTTTACATGAATGGGCTGACCGAAGTGACAGCGGAGTATACCGATTTGATAACCGGTAATCCGAAAATCATTCCTGCAATTCGCATGAAGCTGAACTAAAAAGCAAAGAGCCAAGGGGCGGAAATCACCGCCCCAGTATGGCTCAGAAAAGGAGAAACCCATGCACATACTTATTGTTGAACCGGGAAGACACCCAAGAGAAGCAGAAATCGATGGAAGCCTTGAATCACTTCAGAAAACGGTCGGTGGTTACATTCAGGCAATTTATCCATTTGAAGATGAAGTTGCTGTTATTTGTGATGATGAGGCAAAGTTGAAATCTGATACACAATGGAACAGAATTCTTCCGGAAACCCATGATGTTATCAAAGGCACATTCTTTATTGCAGGACTTGGCAAGGAAGATTTCACAGACCTTTCCGCTGAACTTACAGAAAAGTACAAACAGCGTTTCTGGAACATCGAACTTTTCATTCCAACCCCTAACGGTCTGATGCCGATTGTAATAAGGGACTGACAGCCACCACGTTTCCCCAGAACGGCAAGAATTAACGATTCCGAATACTTACCCAATGCAGAAACAAGCCCCACAAACGGCAATGTGGCGGCTTGTTTCTGATGTCACAGTACCATAACCAATGTACCAACAGCAATTAAAACACAACCAACCGCCGACTTCACGGTAAATTTCTCATGCAAAAATACAAACGCAAGAAGCAAAGTTATCACAACGCTGAGCTTATCAATTGGGACGACTTTAGATGCCTCTCCCATTTGTAATGCTTTATAATAGCAGAGCCAGGAAACACCGGTTGCAAGCCCGGATAAGATTAAAAATATCCAGCTTTTCCTTCCGATCTGTGTGATCCCTGACTGAGCATTGGTTAAGAAAACCATTCCCCATGCCATAACAAGAACAACAGCAGTTCTTATGGCTGTTGCAAGATTGGAATTTACACCATCAATTCCCACTTTTGCCAGAATAGAAGTTAACGCGGCAAAAATGGACGATAGGATTGCAAAAAGCAGCCACATAATCATACACCTTGATTCTGAATCAATTTTTTCTTCCAGTATATCACATATCCTTGGAAAAAGCAACCGGTATAAGACGCCGAATATCTCAATCAGCCTTGTCGGATACACACAATGACAGGGCTGTATTTTTGCCTGTTTTTCTGTACATCTAGCCGGTTGATATACTCCCGGAGGTATGGTAATATACACACAACGGAACGGGAAAACCGCACCGAAAAACAACCAAAACGGAGGAAACGAAAATGGAAAGAATCACAAAGGTAACAATTACATGGGCAGATGCAGAATGGGAATACGAACTGGAGCTTACCGGCTGGGAGGCAGAAAACTTCGACGAAAAATACGCCGAGGAATACGCCAGAGAGGATGCAGCAGAACAGGGTACGACCTTTGAAGAACTGATCAGCATCGACTACAAGACCGAAGAAATTGACGAGGAGAAACTTCGCAGAGAGCAGTACGAAGCCTGGGCAGAATTTATGTGGGAATGCGAAACCGGAAGATAAAGCTCTACAAAAACAAAATCGAAAAGCCCGGAGCCGAAAGGCTCTGTGGCTCGTACAGCCGCCACGTTTGCCTGTGTGGGGAAGTTTTCTTTCCTCCGAATCGTTTTCCCGCCGAAAGCACCGCCCCACACAGAGCAACACAGCGGCTCTTGTCGGATCGTCAATGATGTACAGTTTTTGCTTGCAATCTTTGTGTAGTTTATTTCTCGAAAAACCGTTGACTTCCTTCCGAAATAGAGGTAATATACATCATGCCGAAAGGCAAAAAAACTCAAAAAAGGGAGCGAAAATTATGTGGGCAGAAGGAAGTATCAAAATCGGAACAAGCGTATTTCACTATTGGGTGAAGCATTACGAGGAGCCTTCCATTTACGGATACGAGGAAGGCAGGGCATCAAAAATCATGCTGAAACGAAACGGTGAGATTGTATTCAACTTTGACAGAGGGCTGGATGTTCCGCTGGCGGATAGGGACACAGAAACTGCACTGGCGATTCTACTGAAAGAGTACAACTGAACACAGAACAATTCAAAACAAAACCCGGAGCCAAAAGGGTGCGGGTGTCCGGTGGACACCTCTGCCGCAGGCAGAAGCACCGACCGAGCCGACAGGCGAGACCTGGCGGTCGTACAGAACACAGCAAGCAGCTGATTCCTGCAAGCTGTGACCAAAATATTTTAGAAGGACTTGCTTTTGGCAGGTCTTTTTTGTTGGGTGGTGAATACAATGGCAAAATACAAGCCGACAGAATTCATGGCAGAAGATTCAAGGTACGATAAAAAATCAGCAGATTACGCTGTAAATTTTATCGAATGCCTTAGTCATACCAAAGGCACATGGGCAGGAAAAAAGTTTGAACTTCTGGACTGGCAGGAACAGATTATCCGTGACCTTTTCGGTATTCTGAAACCTAACGGTTACAGGCAGTTTAACACAGCCTACATTGAAATTCCCAAGAAGAACGGTAAATCAGAACTTGCCGCTGCTGTTGCACTACTGCTCACCTGTGGTGATGGTGAGGAACGTGCCGAAGTCTATGGCTGTGCCGCTGACCGTCAGCAGGCTGCTATCGTTTTTGATGTTGCCGCCGATATGGTGAGAATGTGTCCTGCACTGAATAAGCGAGTCAAAATCCTGACATCTCAAAAACGTATCGTTTATATTCCGACTAACAGTTTTTATCAGGTGCTTTCAGCTGAGGCTTACTCAAAGCACGGATTCAACATTCACGGAGTTGTCTTTGATGAATTGCATACGCAGCCTAACAGAAAGCTGTTTGATGTAATGACAAAGGGTTCTGGTGATGCCAGAATGCAGCCACTTTACTTCCTTATCACCACCGCTGGAACAGATACCAACAGCATCTGCTATGAAGTACACCAAAAGGCAAAGGATATTCTTGAGGGCAGAAAACATGACCCGACTTTTTATCCTGTCATTTATGGTGCAGATGAATCTGAGGACTGGACTGACCCGAAGGTGTGGAAAAAGGCAAATCCGTCACTCGATAAAACAATCGGAATGGACAAGGTCGTGGCGGCGTGTAATTCTGCAAAAGAAACTCCGGGAGAAGAGAACGCTTTCCGTCAGTTGCGTCTGAATCAATGGGTAAAACAGGCTGTCCGCTGGATGCCTATGGAGAAATGGGATAAATGCAAAGTTGCGTTTGATGAAGATGACCTTGCAGGACGTGTCTGCTATGGTGGTCTTGACCTATCCTCTACTACAGATATTACTGCTTTTGTGCTTGTTTTTCCACCAACTGAGGAAGATGAACATTACTACGTTCTGCCTTACTTCTGGTTACCGGAAGAAACATTGCCTCTCCGAGTAAGGCGTGACCACGTTCCTTATGATATTTGGGAACGACAAGGATACTTGAAAACCACTGAGGGCAATGTTGTTCACTATGGTTTTATTGAGAATTTCATAGATGAACTGGGGCAGAAATTTCATATCAAAGAAATAGCATTTGACCGCTGGGGTGCTGTACAGATGTCGCAGAACCTTGACGGTCTTGGATTTACAATGGTTCAGTTCGGGCAGGGATACAAGGATATGTCACCGCCTACAAAGGAACTGATGAAACTGACCCTTGAACAGACACTTGCTCATAACGGTCACCCTGTTCTTCGGTGGATGATGGATAATATTTTCATTCGCCGTGACCCTGCCGGAAACATCAAGCCGGACAAAGAAAAATCCACAGAGAAAATTGACGGTGCTGTTGCCATGATTATGGCGCTTGACCGTGCAATCCGCTGTGGATGTGTTTCGGATGATTCGATTTATGATTCAAGGGAGATGTTGATTTTATAGCTGTGGTTACCCTTACAAAGTGAAATTTGTCAACTCAAATCATACGATGAATAACCATATTCAGTTATCATCATCTGCAATTTAAGAAAATTATTACTATTCTTTACTTTTGAAAATAATCCTGTTTTATAAAAGATAATTCTGATAGGTTTGTTAGGAGTAAGGAATTCAAAGTAAGGTGGTTGGGCAGATATATCCCTTTCTGCTACACAAGTTTCACTGTTATAGCGTTGCTTAATACATTCCTTAAATATAATTTTTTCTCCGCTTTTAAAAGTGATTCCATTGCTATCAATATTTTTTATTTCAGAAAAACTCTTTTCTAAATACTCCATAAATATTTTTTCCCGACTTATATAAACCAACTTCTTATTTGTAGAGCAACTGCCCTACATACTGTTTAGCATATTATACCACACCCATATACACAAAGTCAAGAAAAGGAGTTGATTCTCATGGGTATTTTCACAGGACTTTTCAAGTCCAGAGATAAGCCTCAGAACAGCTATGATTCACCGTCCTACACATATTTTTTCGGACGAGCGAACAGCGGTAAACGTGTAACTGACAGAACAGCCTTACAGCATATTGCGGTTTATGCCTGCGTGAGAGTGCTGTCTGAGGCTATTGCACAGCTGCCACTTCATGTGTACAAATACAACGATAAAGGAAAAGAGCGAGTGCCGCAGCACCCGCTTTACTTTTTGCTCCACGATCAGCCAAATCCTGAAATGACATCGTTTGTTTTCAGGGAAACATTAATGTC
>CANQWA010000054.1 GCA_947627445.1 uncultured Ruminococcus sp. | reverse complement strand
ATCATGCCATGACAGGAAAACCTGGACGGAAGATAACAATCCGGAGTACACATACTGACCCCGGGGGGATAAAAATCGCTAATTGTGAATTTTTTACAGACCGGCGCCCCCTCTCACGCACAAAAACGGGTATTCAAAGGGTGTATTGACCCATGGGGATTAAAAGCAACGAAAAATACCGATAGCAACTACATTTGCCGACTTTTTCAGTCGGCATTTTTTATGCTCATTTTGCGATTTTGTTTGAATTTCTTTGATTTTGGAAAGGCGGTGACATCATGGCGAAAGACGGTACCAACCGTGGCGGTGCAAGACCGGGTGCAGGCAGACCAAGAAAGGCTCTGACCGAGAAAATTGCTGAGGGAAAAACTGCGGAAGTCATGATGCAGCCTGTGGATATAGAGTCAGCAGAAACACCTCCTGTGCGTGAATTCATGCAGGAATTACAGCGTGACGGAACAAAACTGCTTGCTGATGAGGTTTATACAGAAACTTATCAGTGGCTGAAGGAACGCTCCTGTGAGAAGATTGTCAGCCGTCAGCTTGTGGAACAGTATGCAATGAGCATTTCACGTTGGATACATTGCGAGCAGATTGTCACAAAGTACGGATATATTTCCAAGCACCCGACAACAGGAGCCGCAATTGCATCACCCTATGTGGCTATGTCGCAGAACTATATGAAACAGGCAAACCAGATCTGGAATCAGATTTTCCAGATTGTCCGTGAAAACTGCTCTGTGGAGTTTCAGGGCAACCCGAATGAAGATATGATGGAAAAGCTGCTCCGCAGTAGAAAGTAGAAAGTGAGTTTTACATGAAAGCAAATAATAATTTCTGGAGAGAACTGAAAAATAATAAACCCTATCTTACCAAGCAGCAGTACCGTACTATCAAGGGACAGGCTGTCAAAGGTAATATTGATGCTGCACGAAAAGGAATGCTCAGAATCAAGCAAAGGAGGCAGTATCAGTGACCACAACCACAGAATTTCAGCTTGTTGACATTAACAAGTTAGTGCCCTATGCAAATAACGCCCGAACCCACAACAAAGAACAGATTCTGAAACTCCGTTCTTCCCTGAGAGAATTCGGCTTTGTAAATCCTGTTATCATTGATAAGGATTACAATGTACTCGCAGGTCACGGACGTATTATGGCGGCAAAGGAAGAAGGTATCACAGAAGTACCATGTGTTTATGCAGACCATTTCACTGAGGCTCAGAAGAAAGCATATATCCTCGCTGACAATCGTATGGCGTTGGACGCTGGCTGGGACGATGAACTCCTTGCTGTTGAAATGGAAGAATTACAGAATCTGGGGTTTGACCTGAATCTTACCGGCTTTGATGAATCCGAAATAGCAGACCTGTTCGATACCAATAGCGGTGATGAAGTCAAAGATGATGACTTTGACCTTACTGCAGCTCTTGAAAAAGCAGCATTTGTACAGCGTGGAGATATATGGACTGTAGGCAGACATAAACTGATGTGTGGTGATGCTACTTCTTCGGAAGATGTATCTGCTCTTATGGGAGATACAAAAGCAAATTTGATTCTTACAGACCCGCCTTACGGAGTATCATTCAAAAGTTCCAGCGGACTGACCATTCAGAATGACAGCATGAAAAACGAAGAATTTTATACATTTCTGCTTTCAGCATTCAAGTGCATGGCAGACCACCTTGAAAAAGGCGGTGCGGCATATGTGTTCCATGCTGATACGGAAGGTCTGAATTTCCGCAGAGCCTTTGTAGATGCAGGATTCCACTTAGCAGGTTGCTGTATCTGGGTAAAGGACAGTCTGGTTCTCGGACGTTCCGATTATCAGTGGCAGCATGAACCTGTGCTGTATGGCTTTATGCAGAACGGAAAACATCCCTGGTATTCGGACAGAAAACAGACTACCATATGGAACTTCGATAAGCCGAAACGAAATGCCAATCACCCTACTTCCAAGCCGTTAGACCTTTTGAGTTATCCGATTGGGAACTCCACACAGGCTAATGGCGTGGTCATTGATACATTTGGCGGCAGCGGTTCAACCCTTATGGCTTGTGAGCAGATGAACCGAATCTGCTACACAATGGAACTGGATGAAAAATATGCATCTGTTATCCTACGCAGATATGTTGAGGATACAGGAGAGGCTGACAATGTATATGTTATCCGTGACGGAAAGCAGATACCCTATTCTGAACTTGTAAAAGAGGTGGAAAAACCGAATGAATAAACCGCTTACACTTGGCAGCCTTTTTGACGGTTCAGGAACATTCCCGATGATGGGTATGCTCTCAGGTATTGTGCCTGTCTGGTCTTCTGAAATCGCACCGTTCCCAATTGCTGTAACTACAAAGCGACTGCCGTTTGTAAAGCATCTGGGCGACATCAACAAAATCAATGGTGCGGAAATCGAGCCTGTGGATATTATTACTTTTGGCAGTCCGTGTACTGACTTATCGGTCGCAGGAAAACGTCAAGGCTTGAATGCGGAGCGTTCAGGACTTTTCTTTCAGGCAGTCAGAATCATAAAGGAAATGAGGTGTGCAACCAATGGAAAATATCCGAGATTCGCAGTGTGGGAAAATGTCACAGGAGCTTTCTCCTCCAATGGCGGAGAGGATTTCCGATGCGTCCTTGAAGAACTCTGTCAGGTCAAAGACCCAGACATTTCTGTCCCTAAACCTGCGAAGTGGGAAAAATCAGGAGAAATCCTGGGAAAAGATTTCTCTCTCGCCTGGAGAACAGTCGATGCTCAGTACTGGGGTGTACCCCAACGAAGAATGCGTATCTACCTTGTCGCAGATTTTACAGGCACAAGTGCCTCTAAAATATTATTTGAGTCAGAGGGCGTGTCTGGGTATTCTGCGGAGAGCTTCCGAACGTGGCAAGAGATTGCCCGAAGTTTTGGAGATTGCTCTGAGAAAACAGGCTCAGGGTTAATGTTTGAAAACCACTCTCAGGCTACAAGATACACAGGTCCTCTTGAGGTGGCTCAGACTGTATCCGCAACTTATGGCACAGGCGGAAACAATCAGCCTTTTGTAGTGGAAAAGTTTTCAAAGGTGTATGGCATCTGCGGAAAACACAGCAATTCCATGTTATCCGATAATCCTAACAGCGGATTTTATGAAGCGGATACAGCAAGAACCATTGATACCAGCAACCAGTCGCCTTGTAAGAATCAAGGCGGTATGGTTGTAATCGAGGGTAACGGTTCACGCCCATCACATCATGGTGACGGATATAAGGAAAGCGAAACTATGTACACACTCAACTGTACTGAAAATCATGCTGTATCCTACGGCATTGGCAGACCCGCAATGAATCAGGGTTATAATGCAAGATTCAGTTTTCAGATTGAGGAAGAAACCTCTCCTACAATTGTAGCATCGGGTGCAGGCGGAATTGCACATCCGATATATTCCACAAGCAAAAATTCTCATCACACCATTGCAGAAAAAGAAAAAGCGAACACCTTAGTGGCATCGGATTATAAAGACCCGCCAGTTGTAAATGACAGCACTCCTGAAATTGAATATATCGTAAGACGACTGACACCGCAGGAATGCGCGTTGCTGCAAGGAATGCCCACATGGTGGTGTGATGACCTGGGAACGGAAAATCCGACTGATACGCAGATTGACTGGTGGCAGAATGTTTTTGAAAACTACAACAAAGCAATCGGAAAAGAGTGCAAGCCAAAATCCCGTAAGCAGATTGCAAAATGGCTGAAGAATCCATATTCCGACAGTGCCGCCTATAAAATGTGGGGAAATGGAGTTGCAGCTTGCAATGCCTGGTTTGTCCTTGCCGGAATCGCCTATTATGCACAAAATGAAGGAAAATAATTCTACATATCCCACACTTGATATCTGTGCCTTTCTGAGTTATCATGTGTACTACCGAAAAGGAGGTCAAAACACATGATGATTGAATTACATCTTACAGGAAATGACCGCAAAGAACTGGCAAAGGCGGTCAGTGAGATTATCGGTGCCCCTGCCGAATACCAGTATATGCCTACCTGTGCATACAAAATCGGCAGAGATTACACGGTCACAAAGGAAGGCAATCTTGAAATCAGCGATTCAGCTGACAGCAAGGAAGTCGAAAACCTGATTGATGAACTGGTCAGCAGAGGTTACGATGTTCCGCTTGATGAAGAGGAAAACGGTCTGACGGTAGAGATGCCGTTGGAACTGGTTGATGATGCAACCATCGACAGGCTCAGAAAAATTGTAGAAAACAAAGGCGAACTTTTCAAGGCGGCATTCAAAACAGACAATCTTGAAATCATTGTAGAAGAAGATAAG
This sequence comes from uncultured Ruminococcus sp., assembly GCA_947627445.1. Lineage (GTDB taxonomy): Bacteria > Bacillota > Clostridia > Oscillospirales > Ruminococcaceae > Ruminococcus_C. The sequence continues at coordinate 9,264 of CANQWA010000054.1, read as the reverse complement.
GTTTGCTTTCCATGGTTTACTGTGGAGCAGTACGATGATACAAGTGCCTACTGCACTTTCATTTCCATGCTCTGCGAATTTGCAAAAAATCAGAAGCGTATAAACAACAAGCCTGAAACTACTGACAACCCCAAATACACAATGCGTTGTTATCTCCTTCGATTGGGTATGATTGGTGCAGCGTACAAATCCGCAAGAAAGGTACTGCTCAGAAATCTTTCAGGCAGTTCAGCATTTAGAAAGGTTGGTGATTCAAATGAAGTTTCCGAATAAGGAACATATCGAACAGCTCAGAAAAAAGTATCCAGCGGGAACAAAAATACAGCTGATTTCCATGCGTGATGAAAAGTATCCTGTTCTTCCCGGAACAATCGGCGAGGTCACTCATATCGATGATGCTGGCAGTGTTCACATGAAATGGCAGAACGGTTCTTCCCTTGCTCTGATTCCCGAAGTGGATAGTTTTAGGGTGGTTCCGGGGGCTCAAAAATAAGGGAGCACCTATTCCATCGTACTGTATTTTAGCATAGAAATTCAAGTTAATCAAGGGTGTATCTTACACAATCTTTCGGCGAATATACAGTCTCTTTTTCTGTAGATTTAGCGGCTTGCTATGTGCTCCGTAATGCGGTAATATGTGATACAACAAAAGGGAGCAACCCTTAAAAAATACCGAAATTACGGAGGAAAACACCATGAACGCTAAAACAAAAAGACAGATTGAAAACATGAAAAAACAGACCATCGGGGTGGAAATTGAAATGAACCACATCACAAGAGAAAAAGCTGCAAGGCTTGCCGCCGACTTCTTCGGAACAAACAGATACGAAAACACGGCAGGCAGAAACGGCTATTGCACCTGGTCAGCATGGGATGCACAGGGCAGAGAGTGGAAATTTCAAAGAGACATTTCCATCGCAGGCCCCGACAGCGAAAAGTGCGAACTGGTAACCCCGATTTTGAAATACGAGGACATTGAAACCTTGCAGGAGCTTGTCCGCAGACTTCGCAAAGCCGGAGCAATCAGCCATGCAGGAATTGGGGCTGGAGTTCACATTCACATCGGAGCAAACGGCCACACACCGCAGACACTCAGAAACCTGGCAAACATCATGGCAAGCCACGAAAGACTGATTGCAGATGCTTTGAAAATCGATCAGGGCAGAATGAACAGATACTGCAGAACGGTAAATCCGAAATTCATCGAACAGGTAAACAAAAAGAAACCCACAACCATGGCACAGCTTGCGGACATTTGGTACACTTCAAACGGTGCGAATTACGGCAGAAATCAGCATTACAACGACAGCAGATACCATATGACGAATTATCACGCAGTCTTTACAAAAGGCACAATCGAGTTTCGACTTTTCAATTTTGATAAGCCTGCAAACGGCAAGAAGAACGGACTGCACGCAGGGCAATTGAAATCTTGGATTCAGCTTTGCCTTGCCCTTTCGGAAATGGCAAAGGAACTGCGAACCGCAAGCCCTAAGCCGCAACAGACGGAAAACCCAAAGTTCGCCATGCGGACTTGGCTGATTCGCTTGGGACTGGTTGGTGAAGAATTCGCCACCGCAAGAGATTTTCTGACCAGAAACCTAAGCGGCGATGCAGCATTCCGATTCGGCAGAAACTAAACCGCAGGAGATATCCTCCTGCCCCCTTGCCACCTGCGGGTGGCTTAAGGTGGTAGAAGGATGTTTCCTTCGGAAAGGATTTGATTACGATGACAAAATTTTACCTTGCCTACGGCAGCAACTTGAATGTGCAGCAGATGCGATTCCGCTGCCCTGATGCCAAAGTGGTGGGAACGGCAGAAATTCCCGATTACCAATTATTATTCAAGGGAAGTAAGACTGGTTCTTACCTGACCATCGAAAAGAAAAAGGGTGGCATGGTTCCGGTTGCCGTCTGGGCGGTTTCAAAGCGAGATGAACTGGCTCTTGACCGCTACGAGGGCTTCCCCGATTTCTACTACAAAACGGAAATGAAACTGCCGGTGAAATGCTGGGAATCAAGCAAAACCAAAACGCTGACAGCATTTGTTTACATCATGCATGAAGAGCGAAAGCTTGGGATTCCAAGTCATGCCTATGTGAGAACCTGCGTTCAGGGCTACCGGGATTTTGGCTTTGATTTGAAGCATCTGCGGCTTGCTTTTGATATTAGCGAAAGGGGTGTAAGAAATGAAAACAGCTGAAAAAGTGACAAGAGTTTGCCCCCGCTGCGGCATAGAATATCATGGCGTTCCTGCCCTTTCCAGAATCGATAATGAAACGCTGATTTGCCCCGACTGCGGAACAAGAGAGGCGTTGGAAAGCATCGGAATTTCAAAAGAAGAACAGGATAAAATCGTAAGCATTATTCATCGCAATCAGGCAGAATAATCGCACACAAGCCGCCACGTTGCCCTGTGTGGGAATGTTGGGATTCCTCCGCAAAGTTATCCCTCTTGAAACATTGCCCCACACAAGCCACACAGGCGGCTTTGTGCTGCCATCATATTTTACACAATTATCTTCTCCGATTTCGGCGTGATGTTTGTTACATTTATTATCGCAAATGGCGTTGACTATCTGCCTGAAATGCGGTAATATACAACACAACGGAACGGAAAACCGACCGAAAAACAACGAAATTTGGAGGAAAGCACCATGAAAACCATTGAACTTTTTGAACAGGCAGCTACAAAGGGAAACGAATTTTTCCGAGAAAACAACTTAAACCTGACCCTTTACTGGGCATACCGGAAAAGTAAACAGAACGGAAATGCGTTCATCGATTTCCAGGAAGTGATATGGGAAGAGGATATTGAACCGATTGCCAATTTTCTGAAAGCAGAGAAAATCAACGAATTTACGATTTCCAGTACCTTCAGCGGTCTGATTTCTACCCTTTCCGCTTTTGAAAAACAAGGATTTCACATGAATGGGTTGACCGAGGTAACCGCAGATTATACAGATTTTGCAACTGGTATGCCGAAAATCATTCCTGCGATTCTCATGAGACTAAACTAAAAGCCAAAGATCCAAGGGGGCGGAATAAGCCGCCCCGCCAATGGCTCAGAAAGGAAAAGCCATGCACATACTTATTGTTGAACCGGGAAAGCACCCAAGAGAAGCTGAGATTGACGGAAGCCTTGAATCAATGCAGAAAACGGTCGGCGGATACATTCAGACAATTTATCCCTTTGAAGATGAAGTTGCTGTTATCTGCGATGATGAGGCAAAGCTGAAATCAGATACCCAATGGAACAGACTTCTTCCTGAAATCGGCGATGTCATCAAGGGAACATTTTTTATTGCTGGCTTGGGCGATGAAGATTTCACTGATCTTTCAGCTGAACTGACGGAAAAATTCAAAGAGCGATTCTGGGATATCGAACTTTTTATTCCAACTCCCAACGGTCTGATGCCGATTGTGATAAGGGACTGATAGCCGCCACGTTGCCACACAGCGGCAGGAGGTAAGCGATTCCGAATACTTATCCAATGCAGAAACAAGCCCCACAAACGGCAATGTGGCGGCTTGTTTCTGCTGTCATAATATACACAATTCTGAGCCGATTTCAAGGCTGTATATTCTGGTAGTTTAGCGGGTTGCTATTATATACACTCTATGGTAATATGTAATCACCGGAAGGAAAAAACAACGAAATTACGGAGGAAATTAAAATGGTATCATACGGAATCGCAAAGGCAAGAGCAAAGGCAAACAGAGCAGACTGGAACGCAAGAACCGAAATCACAAAGGCAATCATCACCTGGGCAGACAGCGAATACGAATACGAACTTGAGATTGAAAACGAGGACGGAATGGAGGATGCAGAGTTCACCGCTTGGGTAGAAGAAAACGCAGAGGACTTTGCAAAGGAAGATGCAGAGGAAAACAGCACAGCCTTTGAGAAACTGATCGGAATCGACTATGAGGAAGAATACATTGACGATGATGCAAGGTTCGATGCAGAATACGATGCATACCTTGAATTTGAATGGGAAGGCATGACAGGCAGATAATGCCCGCCCCATTTTCCAAAAACACAGCCTCGGAAACGGGGCTGTGTGGCTCGTACCGAAGATATATAGTACACAAATAATCACAGAGATGTTTGTGCAGTATATTTCTCCGTTTACGCTTGATATACTTGAATTAGTATGGTAACATGGTTACAATGGGAATAGAATCTCGATTACAAAATGCCCCACGGGGGTTAAAAAATCAGACTTGGCTTTAGTCAGGTCTTTTTTGTTGCATGGGAGGTGATAGGGTGGCAAAATACAAGCCGACAGAATTCATGGCGGAGGATTCAAGATACGATAAAAAGGCGGCAGACTATGCCGTTTCTTTTATTGAGTGCCTTAGTCATACAAAAGGCACATGGGCAGGAAAAAAGTTCGAGTTACTCGACTGGCAGGAACAGATTATCCGTGACCTTTTCGGTATTCTGAAACCAAACGGTTACCGACAGTTCAATACAGCCTACATTGAAATCCCAAAGAAAAACGGCAAGCAGCTGGCATTGAATACGCCAATACCTACTCCATACGGTTTTACAACAATGGGTGATATTCAAGTTGGTGATGAATTATTTGATGAGAAAGGGAACATCTGTCATGTTGTTGCAAAAAGTCCTGTTGATTATGAAGAACAAGGCTACAAAATCAGATTTAAGGACGGAGAAACCATAATTGCAGGAGCACGGCATTTGTGGACAGGCGAACTTACAAAGGGAAAAGTCAGAAAAACTACCATATCAACTGAAGATTTGTATAATCGTTCCTGTGATTCCTGTGGATGTTATCGTTTCCGTATTCACATTGCAGATACTATGAACATCGCTGAAAAAGAACTGCCTGTTGATCCATATCTTATGGGATATTGGTTAGGCAACGGAAACGCTGTGAAACCGGAACTTACCATTCAAACCTGTGATATACCGGAGGTTTTAGACAGGATATGGCCATGGCACAAACTGAAAAGAAGATGGAAGAATACAGGTGATTCTGAGATATGCCCGGTTCCGGACTTGAAAGCTGTGCTGCTAAAATCATTCCACGACAAGAAAATACCAATAGAATATCTTCGTGCCTCTGTATCACAGAGGTTTTCTTTATTACAGGGACTTATGGATTCTGACGGAGCAATCAGCAATGTGAGAGGACAGGCGATCTATACTTCTACGGAAAAGGCACTTGCCGAAAGTGTGAGTGAATTGCTATGGAGCCTTGGTATCAAAAATGCAATCAGTACAGCTGTTTCAACGCAGAGAATTGACCGTACCAAGCCGAGCCGTGAATGCGGAAGAATAGAAACAGGTGAAACTTTATACTATGTAAAATTCACAGCCTTTGATGATGTTCCTGTTGCAGGACTGAAAAGAAAAATGAAAAATGCTGTAAAGAGAAATCCAGGATCACGCAGTCATTTCCGATATATTGATTCCATTGAGAAAATCCAAAACCCCGGAATGCAGTGTATTCAGGTTGACAGTCCATCGCATCTTTATTGTGTAGGACATTCATTTTTACCAACGCATAACAGTGAACTTGCCGCCGCTGTCGCATTGCTCCTCACCTGTGGAGACGGTGAAGAACGAGCCGAGGTCTATGGCTGTGCCGCAGACCGTCAGCAAGCCGCCATTGTATTTGATGTTGCCGCTGATATGGTGAGAATGTGTCCCGCTCTGAATAAGCGTGTTAAAATCCTGACATCACAAAAACGTATCGTGTATATTCCGACTAACAGCTTCTATCAAGTGCTTTCAGCTGAGGCTTACTCAAAGCACGGCTTTAACATTCACGGCGTTGTCTTTGACGAGCTACATACCCAGCCTAACAGAAAACTCTTTGATGTTATGACCAAGGGTTCCGGTGATGCAAGAATGCAGCCGCTTTACTTTCTTATCACCACAGCCGGAACAGACACAAATTCTATCTGCTATGAAGTACATCAAAAGGCAAAGGATATTATTGAGGGCAGAAAACATGACCCGACATTTTATCCCGTTATTTATGGTGCTGATGAATCCGAGGACTGGACAGACCCGAAAGTGTGGAAAAAGGCAAATCCAAGTCTTGACAAAACAATCGGAATGGATAAAGTTGTGGCTGCGTGTAATTCTGCAAAGGAAACTCCGGGAGAAGAAAATGCTTTCAGACAACTCCGTCTGAATCAATGGGTAAAACAGGCTGTCCGCTGGATGCCAATGGAGAAATGGGATAAGTGCAAGCTCAGCTTTGATGAAGAAATGCTTGCAGGGCGTGTTTGTTATGGCGGTCTTGACCTCTCCTCCACTACGGATATTACGGCTTTCGTTCTTGTATTTCCGCCAACTGAGGAAGATGAGCATTACTACGTTCTGCCGTATTTCTGGTTACCGGAAGAAACACTGCCACTCCGTGTAAGACGTGACCATGTTCCCTATGATGTATGGGAACGGCAAGGCTACCTGAAAACCACTGAGGGAAATGTTGTTCACTACGGCTTTATCGAAAACTTTATTGATGAACTGGGACAGAAATTCAACATAAAAGAAATCGCATTTGACCGCTGGGGAGCTGTGCAGATGTCGCAGAATCTGGAGGGACTTGGGTTTACAATGGTTCAGTTCGGGCAGGGTTACAAGGATATGTCACCGCCTACAAAGGAGCTGATGAAACTTACCCTTGAACAGACACTTGCTCATAACGGACACCCGGTTCTCCGCTGGATGATGGATAATATTTTTATTCGCAGAGACCCTGCCGGAAATATCAAGCCTGACAAAGAAAAATCCACAGAGAAGATTGACGGTGCTGTTGCCATGATTATGGCTTTAGACCGTGCAATCCGCTGTGGATGTGTTTCTGATGAGTCTGTTTATGATTCGAGGGAAATGTTGATTTTGTAGTTGTGGTTACCCCACAAACTGGAATTTATCTAATTTTTATCAAGTGATTTTTTTACTTTTTCTGCGGAATCCTTCAAATATTTGTTCTCCGCATGAGCTTCAACAAATTTAATCAATGGAATCATATTTTTGAGTTTGTCGGGATATGTTTCAACATATTTATCAATATATCCTTTAAGAATATTCTCCTCATGAAAGTCCATAATTCGTGTTTTATACATATATCTGACAGCTTTCAGAAACTGTTTGTCATATGTATCATTAACGCCGCGGCTGAAAAGGTCACAGGCGTAATTAAAAATCCTACAACGTTTTGGATTTGCAACAGTGTGATCCGTAACCTCATTCAGCAGCTGTAAATATCCGTCGCCCGTCCAAAGCATTATTTTATTGTCGTCTGCGAATTTATTGAAATTGCTTATGGTTTTCTTATTATAAGTTGCAAGGATCGCATAAATATTAAAATTGACAAGTGCAAAAAGCGCATATGCATCCTCTTCGCAATTGATCGGAAAATTTTTATGGCACCTGTCGTCCATTGCGTCATGTATCGCTTTCAGCTTTTTTCCTATATCTTCGCTTAAATATCTTCTGTATTCATAATCATTTCCATAAAATTCTATTCCTTTTTTTATGATGTCCGTAAGTGTTTCATACTGCTTAGGTATTCTGAAATCATATGTTCTCTTTTCATATTCATCATTATTAGCGACTGTGAAAATATTTCCGTCATCGGTAATGACGATATAACTGTGATAATCTACTCCACATCTTGCTATACCGTCAGATACGGAATAAATCTCTGTTAAGAAAATTCCGCTTTCCTTGTCGTAAACACCTGTTGTCCAGTTTATGCTCGTGACATCCAGATCATACTTTGACTTGTATTCAGGCTTCAGAAAATCAAACATTTTCTCTCTTAATTCGTCCGTTGTACACACAAATTGGAAGCCCTCAGTCTTTTGGTAAATCAGCTTTTCCAGTTCTTTTCTGTAAAAATCAAGGCTTTTAAAGTTTTCGCTTCTCATATTTTCATTTATGAAATCAAGAATCGAGCGTAGATCTTTTATTTTGTCAGGGAGCAGCTTAATGCAGCTTTTAATATATTTGCTAATAAAATCTATATAGCCAACGCTGATAACGCCGCAGAAGTAAGCCTTTTTTATTACTTCAAACGTCATATCCGCATATGTATCATCTATACCACCCTCAATCAAATAACCTGCCTGCTGAAAGTCCTTTGAAATATACTTGTAATCTTCCTCACTGAGCATATCGTTATAGGCGGAAATTTTAGAGATAATCGCCCTGTATTTTTCCCCTTTTATAGTACGCATTTTCTTATCAGACATATATTTATCAAAATTTGTAACAGTATTTTTATTGTACATATTACAAATATGATAATAATTGAAATTCTCCTGTTCAAAGAGTTTTTCAGCGTCATCACGGCTATTTATATCCATAGCCGGTCTGCATTTATCTTTCATATTTTCAGTGATCTCATTAAGATATTCTTCTTGTTCAGACGAAAAGCTGCCTTCAAAACTTTTCTTTGTTTTTTCATTATTGTAAAGCTTAATACCTTCTTGTATAATATCGCTATACTGCGTAAGCTCTTTAGGAATTTCGTAAAATGTATGTCTGTAACTATCGGCAACAATATATAAAATATCACCGTTTTCAGTAATTAAAACGTATTTGGTATCACCGCTTTTTGAATTTACATATGTAATAAAAAACCCACTTTCGCTGTCATAAACACCATAAATCCAGTTGATATAACCGACCTCGAAATCCCATGTATTCTTATAAACCGGCTTTATAAAATCAAACATTTTCTTTCTTATCTCATCGGTTGAAAGCTTAAATTCAAATGCCATTTTTTCCTCCTGAATTTATAACGTTAAATGTATCAAACAAATTAGAATTCATCTTTAATTTAATTTGTTTGATGCTTTGATTGTATTATATTCCAATTTATAAAGCAACTGCCCTACATTTAGTTTATCATATTATACCACACCCCTAATCTCAAAGTCAAGAAAGGAGCTGATTTCTATGAGTATTTTCAAAGGACTTTTCAAAAGCCGTGACAAGCCTACAAACAGCTATGACAGCCCGTCCTACACATATTTCTTCGGACGAGCCAACAGCGGTAAACGTGTAACCGACAGAACAGCCTTGCAGCATATTGCGGTTCATGCCTGCGTAAGAGTTCTGTCGGAAGCAATTGCACAATTACCGCTTCATGTGTACAAATACAACGATAAAGGAAAGGAGCGAGTGCCAAATCACCCGCTTTACTTTTTGCTCCACGATCAGCCAAATCCTGAAATGACATCGTTTGTTTTCAGGGAAACATTAATGTC
>CANQWA010000053.1 GCA_947627445.1 uncultured Ruminococcus sp. | reverse complement strand
CACATGGTCTGCATGACACCAGTCTTGCCGAAATAGTACTTGTTTCCGTCAATGATCGCCCACATGGTCTGCATGACACCAGTCTTGCCGAAATAGTACTTGTTTCCGTCAATGATCGCCCACATGGTCTGCATGACGCCGCTGGGACGAAAATAATACCTTTTGCCATCAATCATTTGCCAGCCAGTGACTTTATTTCCATTTTTGTCAAAGTAGAATCGATTGCCGGCAGGCGAAGTATACCAGGTTGCATCAGCAGAAACCATGTCATCTGCCAAAGCTGGTTCTGCTGCTTTCATGATTTCGATGGTCCGCACTTTCTCAGCAGCTGCTTGCAGTGCAAAAGGCGGAACAGCGCTGACTGTCAATGCACATGCTGCAAGAGCAGCCGTGATCTTTCCTGTCCATTTCATGTGATTCTTTCTCCTTTATCCGATCAAAATCCGTTCATCCCATCATGGTTTCCGAATCAATTCCCGCTGCCTCATCCAACGCTGCCCGGGTTTGCCTTTGGTAAAAAGCGCTGCTTTCCCGACCTACCATCAGGAAAGCAGCTGCAACATGTTGGTTACCCATTCGCTGCGCTATCCCGCGTACTGTGGGAAACGCTTAGAACTCAGAACTTGTTCTCATTTTCATCGGAAAAATGGCCGGATTTCCGGGCGGATCTTGGTGAGGACAAGGAAAAAAGCCGCAGGCAGCCTTTGTATCCGGCAAGACTTTTAGACGCAGTACTTGCCAAAATCCGCAGAAAAACCAACCACAAGTTTCTATGGGAATCCGTTCTTAGGCAACGCAGATGACGTGCAAAGCCGTCAGGCGTTCTTTATGCGGTGTTGCCTTAGTTATTAATAAACTTATCCTCTTCGTTATTCCAGCTGTACAGCTTGCGGATCTCTTCGCCCACCTTTTCTGCCGGATGCTCAGAAGCCAGCTTGCGCATAGCACGGAAATGTGCCTGACCGCCTGCTTCGCTCATATCCAACAGAAATTCCTTTGCAAAGGAACCGTCCTGAATGTTTTTCAAAATCTGCTTCATTGCTTTTCTGCTTTCCTCGGTGATGATCTTCGGACCGGTGATATAGTCACCGTATTCTGCTGTATTGGAGATCGAATAACGCATGCCGGCAAAGCCGCTCTGATAGATCAGGTCAACGATCAGCTTCATCTCATGAATGCACTCAAAATATGCATTTCTCGGATCATAACCAGCCTCAACCAGTGTCTCAAAACCTGCCTGCATCAGCGCACAGACACCGCCGCAAAGGACTGCCTGCTCACCGAAGAGGTCGGTTTCAGTCTCTGTCCGGAAAGTGGTTTCCAGCACACCGGCTCTTGCGCCGCCGATTGCCAGACCATAAGCCAGTGCCATATCCTTTGCTTTGCCGGTAGCATCTTGCGCCACGGCAACCAGACACGGAACACCCTTGCCAGCCTGGTACTCAGAACGAACCGTATGTCCTGGACCCTTCGGTGCAATCATGGTAACATCTACATCTGCCGGCGGAACGATCTGACCAAAGTGAATCGCAAAGCCATGTGCAAACATCAGCATATTGCCTGCTTCCAGATTGGGCGCAATGTCCTTCTTGTACATGTCTGCCTGCTTTTCATCGTTAATCAGGATCATGATGATATCAGCCTGCTTGGCAGCCTCGGCAGCAGTGAATACCTCAAAGCCCTGCTTGACAGCCTTGTCCCAGGACTTACTGCCCTCGTACAGACCGATGATCACTCTTGCCTTGTCACCCAGAGATTCCTTTGCATTCAATGCATGCGCATGACCCTGGCTGCCATAGCCGATCACTGCGATTGTCTTGCCATACAGCAGAGACAAATCACAGTCTTCCTGATAATAGACCTTTGCAACGTTTTCCATTGTGAAAGACTCCTTTGTAATTTAATATGAACAGATGATTTATCGACGATTCATGCGTCTTTTAAGCAAGAACCGCCTCTTTCAAGAGCAACCAAACCAGTACGGCACATTTCCAGAATGCCATAGGGCTTGACAAGCTCAATAAAAGCATCAATTTTGGAAGAAGCACCACGGATTTCGATGATCAGTGCTTCCGGAGAATAGTCCGAGATCTTTGCCCGGAACGCATCTATCACAGACATGACATCCTGACGGGTTTCCGAGGTGTTCTTTACCTTGATCAGCAACAGTTCACGTACCACAGTCTTGCTGCCCTTCATGACCTGAACCGTTTTGACATCGTACATCTTTTCCAGCTGCTTGACAATCTGATCGCAAACCGCCTCATCGCCGTGCATGGTAATGGTGATCCGTGAAAATTCCGGAGACTCCGTTTCCCCGACAGTCAGGGTATCAATGTTGAATCCCCGTCTGGTGAACATGCCGGTCACACGAGACAGCACGCCGGAATGATTTGATACAAGAACAGAGATGACAAAGTTTTTGATGTGATCCATTTTCCGATACCTCCTTACATCGCTGTGGGGTCAACAATGATGTCATCAATAGAACCGCCTGGCGGCAGCATGGGCAATACGAAGGCATCGCAGTCAATGGCACAATCAATGAGAACTGGTCCGTCCACAGCAAATGCCTTGGGCAGAATTTCATGCAGTTCTGCCAGATGCATGGCACGATAGCCCGGCATACCAAAAGCCTCAGCCAGCTTGACAAAATCTGTTTTCCGCTCCAGTGTGGTATTGGAATAATGCTTGTTATAGAACAGGGTCTGCCATTGACGAACCATACCCAACACACCGTTGTTCATAATAAAGATCACTACCGGCGTGTTGTTGGACACAGCAGTTGCCATTTCATTGAGATTCATGCCGAAGCTGCCGTCTCCGGTCACCAGAACAGTCTTTCTGCCGGTGGCAGTTGCCGCACCGATGGCTGCACCCAATCCGAATCCCATCGTTCCCAAACCGCCGCTGGAAATGAAGGTACGGGGTGTTTCAAAGGGATAGCGCTGTGCCACCCACATCTGATGCTGTCCCACATCGGTTGCCACAATGGTATCTTTGTTTGTATGTGCTGCAATAGCATCAATAGCAGTGAAGGGTGTCAACTCGCCTTCTTTCTGCTGTTCCAGCTTTGCCGTATATTCTTTCAACTCCTGCACTCTTGCCATCCACGCCGGATGCTGCTTCTGTTCTACTGCGGCAGTGAGTTTTTCCAGAACCGCCCTCATAGAACCGGTGATGCATACCTCAGCCGGAATATTCTTACACATTTCAGAGGGATCAATGTCCATGTGAATGATTTTGGCGTTCCGGGCATATTTCGATGTATTGCCTGTACCCCTGTCGCTGAACCGGCAGCCTGCGGTAACGATCAGGTCAGCTTCGTTCTGTGCAATAGAAGAAGCATAATGTCCGTGCATCCCCTCCATGCCCAGCCATCTGGGATTAGAAGCCGGTACAGCAGAAATCCCCATCATGGTACAGCCAATGGGAGCGTCGATCTTCTCCGCCAGGGCAAGTACCTGTTCACCGGCATTGTCTGTCACTGCGCCGCCGCCGATATAGATGTACGGTCTCTCTGCGGCAGCAATCAGTTCTGCCGCCTTTGCAATGTCCGCTTCTTCCGGTGCCGGAACATCGTCTTTCTGGATCTTCGCCTGTGTTTCATATTCATACAACCCATTCTGTACATCCTTGGGCACGTCCACCAGAACCGGACCAGGTCTGCCGGACTTTGCAATGCGGAATGCCTCACGGATGGTATCTGCCAGATCCTCGATTTTCTTGACAAAGAAATTGTGCTTGGTAATGGGCATCGTCACGCCGGTGATGTCCACTTCTTGAAAGCTGTCTCTGCCGATGAGAGAATTGGGTACGTTGCCGGTAATGGCAACCAGCGGAATAGAATCCAGATAAGCGGTGGCAATACCAGTGACCAGATTGGTCGCACCCGGACCGGAGGTGGCAATGACAACGCCTACCTCACCGGTAGAACGGGCATAGCCGTCCGCTGCATGAGATGCACCCTGTTCGTGGGCAGTAATGATGTGATGAATGCGATCCTGCGCCAGATACAGAGCATCGTAGATGTCGATAACTTGTCCGCCGGGATAGCCGAATACAGTGGAAGCGCCCTGCTCAATGAGGGTCTCCACAATAATTTGTGCGCCTTTTAATTTCATTTGTTTTTCACCTTTTATATCTGAGTATTTTCAGGAAGCATGGTTAAAGCTGGCTCGAAGCACTGCTTCCGCTTTTCCAAGATCCACAGATCCATAAAAAAAGCCCCCGGCTGTATACCGAAAGCTCCCTTGGATCATCCATGCAGCACAGAGACACTGCCTGCACTTTTCTGCGGAACCACGGCTTGTACAGCACAAATCTTACTTCGAGCCATAATGACTCGAGCGTCCAGTTCCACCAGTATCACTCGTGATGCTCCGCGACTGCACATAGCACGATGCACTGTACACACCTCCAGTTTCAAATCAAGCCGGACAAAATCCTGCCGAATCTGAATTCTTAGAGCTTGTTCCCGCAGGAAAAACGTGTATGCGTTTCTATGAGAACAAGTTCTTACTTTTAAGTATAACACTTTCACTAAAAAAATGCAAGTATATGATACTGCTTTTTACAACTTTGTCTATTTTAATTCATTTATCATCCATATTACAGTTTGTTCCTGGCACAAAGCCGGACAGATTTCACAAAAAGTTTTACAAAAACACTTGACAAACGCCTCTCAAAATGATATAATAAACCCATATTCAAACAAAGGCACAGAAGGGAAACAAGAAAGCATGTCTCGTTTCAGAGAGCCGGCGGGCGGTGTGAGCCGGTGCAGATATGTTTTGTATAGCTCATCCCTGAGCCGCAGACTGAACCGCTGATGCCCAGTAGGTTCTGCCGGAAGTCCGCCGTTATCCGGACACACATTGTCAGATGTGAATGAGTGGGCGCATTGCGTCAAAAAGAGTGGTACCGCGGAGAATGCACTTCGTCTCTTTTCTTACAGTCACCGGACTGGGGAAAAGGGATTTTTTATTGCCCTCAAAACACATTCCGATGACAAAATCACAGAGGAAGAAAACAATTTCCTGCTTCTTGCCTCTGATCATCTTAACTATCAGAAGGGAATGGTTTTATGAAACACACAGAACAGTACACCCGCCAGTATTTTCCCGTCAAGAATCCGCCCATGCGCTGGACGCAGAAGGAATACATTGACAAAGCACCTGCATGGTGCAGCGTAGATCTGCGTGATGGCAATCAAGCATTGATCACCCCCATGAGTCTGGAAGAAAAACTGGAGTTTTTCCAGCTCCTGGTGAAAATCGGCTTTAAGGAGATCGAGGTTGGCTTTCCGGCGGCTTCGGAAACCGAGTATGAATTTTGCCGCACATTGATCGAGAAGAATATGATCCCGGATGATGTAACCATTCAAGTACTGACCCAAGCACGGGAGCACATCATCGCCAAGACCTTTGAGGCAATCCGGGGGGCAAAACACGCCATTGTCCATCTGTACAATTCCACCTCTCTGGCGCAGCGGGAACAGGTGTTCCGCAAAAGCAAGGCGGAGATCATCCAGATTGCCAGGACAGGTGCGGAGTTCTGTCAGGCATTCCGGGAAAAGACAGAGGGCAACTTTCAGTTTGAATATTCTCCGGAAAGCTTTACTGGTACAGAGCCGGAATTTGCCCTGGAAATCTGCAATGCAGTCATTGACATCTGGCAGCCCACTGCCAAAGATAAAGTGATCATCAATCTGCCGGTAACGGTTTCTCACTCCATGCCTCACATATATGCCAATCAGGTGGAGTACATGAACGACAATCTCCACTGCCGTGAAAACATCATCATTTCTTTGCACCCCCACAACGACCGGGGCTGTGCTGTGGCTGACAGCGAGCTGGGCTTATTGGCAGGCGGCGACCGCATTGAGGGAACACTGTTCGGCAACGGTGAGCGCACCGGCAATGTGGACATTATCACCCTTGCCATGAATATGTATTCTCAGGGCGTTGATCCGGAGTTGGATCTGTCCGATATGCCGAATATCGTGGAGGTCTATGAGCGTGTGACCCGTATGCATGTCTATGAGCGTTCTCCCTACAGCGGTCAGCTGGTATTCGCAGCATTCAGCGGCTCTCACCAGGATGCCATTGCAAAGGGCATGAACTGGCGCAAGGAGAAAAACTGTGATAAGTGGACCGTTCCCTACCTGCCCATCAATCCGGAGGATGTAGGACGTGTATATGAAACAGACGTGATTCGTATCAACAGTCAATCCGGTAAGGGCGGCGTTGCCTATCTCATGGAGAGCAAGTTCGGCTATCATCTCCCCCAGAAAATGCGGGAAGCCGTGAGCTATCTGATGAAGGGCGTTTCTGACCATGCCCACAAGGAGCTTCAGCCGGAGGAAGTTTTAACCATTTTTCAGGAGCGATATGTCAACATTGAATCACCGATTTCCTTCCCAGAGGTACACTATACACAAAAGGGCGGCGGTGTGATCGGTGCTGCTGTAACGGTGAAGTATCAGGGAAAGATTCTGACGATTTACGGCGATGGCAACGGCCGTCTGGATGCAGTTTCCAATGCCGTAAAGGCTTATCTGAACTTACAGTTTGCACTGACCACCTATACAGAACATGCTTTAGAGGTACATTCCAACGCCAAGGCAGTGGCTTATGTGGGTCTGGAAAAAGACGGAAAGATCTTCTGGGGTGTTGGCGTGCATTCGGATATCATCAATTCTTCTATCTCCGCATTCCTTGGTGCATTGAATCAGCTGGTAGAAGACAAATAGCGGGATTCTGACTGAAATCTTGGAATAACCTGTTTTTGGTAAAATAAAATGATTATTTTACAAAATATCTCATGATTTTATTAGAATGGAGTCCAAGAATGACTTGACAACCAGATAAAACCATGCTATAATATAAGCATCCTTTCTAAAATTTTTTCATAAAAATCCCCTTAAATAAAGCGTGCGCTTGTTCCCTCAGGCGCACGCTTTATTTTTGGCAGATGATATTCCCGCAAAAAACCGGCTGGTAGGTGTACCCAGCCGGTTTTTCTGTTTTTCGTTTCTTCTGTTTGGCATGCGAAGCAGTTTCCAGATCACTTCATCATGCTGTCCCAGGATACGGGAGAGCCGAGAGCCTGATAAGATGTGTACATCAACACCTGAAAGGCATCATTCATTGTGATCTCCCCTTCTGAGGTGCCGTTTTTGGAACAGGTATCAATATCTGCCATAAAGAAAGCCAGCTTCTCCTGATAAGGATCCGAGGGATCTTCGCAGAATATCGGTTCCTGACCAACAGCTTTCACGGAATAGTACATGAGAATTTGAAAAGCATCCTGTGTATCTATTTCACCGTTAAAATTGATGTCACCCTTCAACCCCACCAGAATATGCTGCGTCAGATCGGAACCGTCACTGCGTTTTACCGGGATATTGCCAATGCAGAGGGGGACATCAGAAGCAAAGAAATGACTGTCTCCGGCAGCCTTGTACAGATCGGCAGGAGATGCACCGTTGCAGCTTACCAGATTGGTGATATCCACATTCTGTTGGGTTGATCCGTCCTCAAAAGTGATATCCGCCAGGATCTGTGTGGCAAAATCCGCACCGGTGATCACATGGGTATCGTGTGAAGCGTAGACAGCGTCATTATTTTTCGTCACAGAAGTCACCACTGCACTCTCCACACCCACGGCAATGCTGGTGTCGATGAGATTCATGCGATAGTCCTCCTGATTGGCGCCGATCAGCTGGCAGTCTGCACCGGTGATGACATCAATGTCTCTGTTAAAGCTGATATTGTAGATGCCGCAGGGAGTATCCTTTTCCACAACGACATCTACCTGGAACAACGGAAACTCATTGGAGGTATTCCCCAAAAAATCAGCACCTTTGGAAAACGGTATCCAGAGCAGGCTATTGGCAGCATCCGGCACTTTTTCTCCTTCTGGCAATGTTGCATCATATCGGGGCAGGACAGCAGAAATGGTTCTTGTCAGATAGGTGGTCTGATCGATATAGTCAAAGGAATATGTCCCGCTGCCGTCCTCATTGAGCGTCACATCACAAATGAATTCCTTAGAGATCTTATCCTCGGTCTTACTGGGCTTATAAGAAGCGGTAAACTTCACTCTGCCGTCTCCTGTACTGTACAGGGAACTGCCGTAGATGGGATCGCAGGCATATTCCTTTGTGGTGATCATGGCGCTTCCGTTGGAATACTTCCCCTTGGGTCCCACCATCCCGAAGCAATAGGGCATATACTTGGTTGTCAGCGTCCCGTAACTGGTTTCATAGCTGGTTTCCTGATCCAATACCGTTGCACCAGTCACCATATGCCGGAAAAACACATGATCGCTGCTGCTGCTGTACTTGACAGAAACAGCGCCAATACGGTTTGCCGTGCTGCCATAGAGATACATGGGCATGGGAATGACAACATCGCCTGCTGCAACCTCTTCTGCAGAAACCAGTGTGCGCTGCGGTTCAAAATACAGGTTATAGGGCAGTGTGTCTGCTATCTCGTTTGCAGCAGAAGCAGTCATGGTGTGCGGCAGAAGCATTCCGGCAGAAAGCACTGCGGCACTGAAAATTGTAAACATTCTTTTCATCTTCATCATGAAAATCCTTTCTTAGAGCGAGGCAGGGCGGTCTGGTCAGATTCCTTTGTATCAACCAGCCGCTGCCGGAGTTGGTGCATATCCCAGAAATACACAGAGATTAAAAGCACATCGGCAAACAACCATGCTGCCGGACTGGCTGCAATGGCTGCTTTGTACCCATACACGGGTACAAAGGTAAAACATACCATCGCACGTGCCGCCAGTTCGCTGACACCGCCAAGCATGGGCATCAGGCTATAGCCCATTCCCTGTAAGCCATTCCGGAGAATAAAGAGAATGCCCAGTGCCGGATAGAACAGCGCATTGAGACGCATGTACTGTACTGCCATAGAGATGACTTTGGTTTCTGATGGATCGACAAAGAGATATGCGGTGTATTTTCCAAGGAAAGTTAAAAACAGGATGGAAAACAGACAATACGCCATAGAAACACGCAGACTGACACGAATGCCGCTGCGAATTCGGGGGAATTGTTTTGCGCCCAGATTCTGACCGCAGTAGGTCGCCATGGTAATGCCAATCATTTCCAGCGGTCCCATCACAATGGCGGAGATTTTCTGAGCGGCAGTGATACTGGTCACTGCGGTTGCGCCAAGAGAATTGACAGCGGTCTGCAAAATGATCGAGCCAATCGCTGTAATGGAAAACTGCAATGCCATAGGTAATCCGACAGAAAGCAGTCTGCCGCAGCATCCGGCATCAAAAGCGCCTTCGCCTTTTTGAAATCCCATGATCTCAAACCTGCGGTACAAGTAAATCAGACACAATATACCGGAAATACCCTGCGAAATCACCGTTGCAAACCCAGCGCCTGCCACACCTGTTTTGAGCACAATCAGGAAAAACAGATCCAGCAGAATGTTCAGGATTGAAGCGATAGCCAGAAACAGCAAAGGGGATCTGCTGTCCCCTACAGCACGAAGCATGGCTGACAGGAAATTATATAGAATGGAAGCAGAAACGCCTCCGAAGATCACAATAATGTATCCATAAGAATAAGGAAAGATATTCTCCGGCGTTTTCATCAGACGAAGGATCTTTTCGGTGGCAAGCATTGTAACTGCCGTCATCACCAATGCGATGGCAGCGGCGATATAATAGGAGTTTGCGATGTTTTTCCGCATCCGCACGTAATCCCTTTCGCCGAACGCCTGGGCAACGGGAATGGAAAGACCCGTACAGATGCCGGTGGAAAAACCGATAACCAAAAAGCTGATCGCTCCGGTAGCACCCACGCCAGCCAAAGCATCCAGCCCCAGATAGCGTCCCACAATGACCGTATCCACCATACTGTAAAGCTGCTGTAAGATATAGCCGAACACCATCGGTCCACAGAATCCCAGAATCAGTTTCAGAGGATTTCCCTTTGTCATATCCTTTGTCATAGAGAAGCTTCCTTTCAGGCGTATCTGCCAGTGAACTACTTCTGAATTTTTCTTTTTCGTTTCTCTATTATAGCAACATCAGCGTCCATTGTCCATTGACATTTCATCTAAAGATTCCGGTGCAAATCTCCTTTGTTCTTGTCAAAATCACAAAAACCGAGGAAATCGGGGAAATCTTTGAAAAAACAAGAAAATCAGACAAAAGCATCTCATTTTCGCTCTGGTTTTTTTCCCGGAAATATGTTATGATGATCCATAGATAGAAAATCAGCAGAGTAAAACAAAGGAGACAACAACATGAATATTTCCAAACAGACTGGTCACCGCATTACCTATATGGAGGTGTACGGCAGTAACCGGGTAATCTATCGGGTCACTGCGGACCGTGTTTCAAAACGAGGCAGCCAGAAGCCTGCTTATGGTGTCATATTAGAGGATATGCGCACAGGCGAACAGGAGAGCATTTCGGATTTTTCTGAAAGTCTGGAGCAAACCATCCGCTTTGCCAACGATCTGGTCGAAAATGAAATCAGACCGGAACGCTTATTTGACATTGCGCTGCGGTATCTTTCAGCAGAGGTCAGTCACGTCTGATCTTCTTCCAGGATCTTCTTCCGGTAGGCAGCTGCTGCCTGTTCCTGTTTATTATCGCCAAAGGTATAGTATACCTGATCTTTCAACAGATCCGGCAGATATTGCTGCCGGACATAGTGATTGGGAAAATCATGGGGATAGAGATAGTGCTGTCCTCGTACAGCAGCCTCTGCACCATCAAAGTGCTTGTTTTGCAGATGCCTCGGAAAATCCGGCGCACCATATTCTTCCACATCCGCCATTGCCAGATGGATCGCTTCGTAGGCGCTATTGGACTTTGGCGCTGTGGCAAGAAGCACCACCGCTTCACCGATGGGAATTTGTGCTTCCGGTAATCCCAGCTGCAAAGCGCTGTCCACACATGCTTTTGTAATGACAATCGCCTGGGGATAGGCAAGCCCCACATCCTCTGCGGCAATCACCAACAGCCGGCGGCAGACTGAAAGCAGATCGTTTGCCGCCAGCAGCCGGGCAGCATAGTGGAGCGCTGCGTTTTCATCAGAACCCCGGATGGATTTTTGCAAAGCAGACAGCAAATCATAATGCTGGTCATTGTCCTTGTCATAGCGCATGTTGCTGCGCTGTGTCAGTTCCTCTGCCAGCTCCATGGAAACTGCAATTCCTTCATCGGTATGCTCACCGGAAAGAACAATCAGTTCCACCGTGTTGATTGCCTTCCGGACATCGCCGCCGCAGCCTCGGGCGATCCATGCACAGACACCCTCTGCCAGTCGGATTTCCTGATGGATTTGCTCTCCCATCAGCCGGAATCCTCGTGCGACTGCATGCGCCATTTCCTCTGGGGGAACGGGTTTAAATTCAAATACCGTAGAACGGCTGATCAAAGCATGATAAACCGCAAAGTAGGGATTCTCCGTTGTGGAAGCAATCAGAGTGATCTGCCCGTTTTCCATGTATTCCAGCAATAACTGCTGCTGTTTTTTGTTCAGATACTGAATCTCATCCAAATACAGCAAAATGCCATGGATACCGGAAAACGACCCGATCTCCGCCACCACATCACGGATGTCCTGAGAAGAAGCCGATGTGCCATTTAGCTTATGCAGGGTCATGGAAGTGTTTTCTGCGATGATCCGTGCCACCGTGGTTTTTCCTACACCGGACGGACCATAGAAGATCATGTTGGGTATTTTCCCGCTTTCCACAATCCGGCGCAAAGGTTTTCCCTCACCCAGCAGCTGCCGCTGCCCTACGACATCATCCAGCGTATGTGGCCGAATCTGATCCGCAAGAGGCCTGTGCATGATTTACTGATACAGCGGATATTTTTCGCACAGCGCATGGACGCTTGCACGGATTTCATCCGCCTTGTTTTCAAAGTCAGAAGCAGCCAGATACATCGCTTCTGCAATCGTGCTCATATCCTCCGGCTTTAGACCGCGTGTGGTAACCGCCGGTGTGCCTACACGGATACCGCTGGTCACAAAGGGTTTCTGAGGATCGTTGGGGATGGCGTTTTTATTGACGGTAATGAATACTTCATCCAGACGGTGCTCAAATTCCTTGCCGGTGAGATTGCCAAAAGGACGCAGGTCTACCA
Source organism: uncultured Ruminococcus sp. (assembly GCA_947627445.1). Lineage (GTDB taxonomy): Bacteria > Bacillota > Clostridia > Oscillospirales > Ruminococcaceae > Ruminococcus_C. The sequence goes on along the minus strand of CANQWA010000053.1, from coordinate 1,449 downwards.
GCATCAGGTGATTGTCTGTACCGCCGGAAACCAGACGGAATCCACGCTGTACCAGTCCGTCTGCCAGAGCAGCAGCATTTGCCACAACAGTTTCGCCGTATGTCTTGAATTCTGGTTTCAGTGCCTCGCCGAAGCAGACTGCCTTGGATGCAATCACATGCATCAGCGGACCGCCCTGTGTGCCGGGAAATACCGCTTTGTTGATCTGTTTTGCCAGTTCTTCATCATTGGTCAGAATCAGACCGCCTCTGGGCCCGCGGAGGGTCTTATGGGTCGTGGTCGTCGTCACATCTGCATAAGGTACCGGCGACGGATGCACGCCTGCGGCTACCAGACCGGCAATATGTGCCATATCCACCATGAGATAAGCGCCTACAGATTTTGCGATCTCAGACAGCCGCTTAAAATCAATGATACGGGGATATGCGCTTGCTCCGGCTACGATCAGTTTGGGATGAACCTCTTCTGCCAGTGCCTGTGCCCGGTCATAGTCAATGAATTCGTCGTCTCCCAGCTCGTAGGGAACGAAATTGAAATACTTCCCGGAGATGTTCACCGGAGATCCATGGGTTAAGTGTCCGCCGTGTGCCAGACTCATGCCCATCACCGTATCACCCGGCTGGAGCAGCGCAAAGTATACGGCAGTATTTGCCTGTGCGCCGGAATGCGGCTGTACGTTAGCAAACTTTGCGCCGAATAGCTTTTTGGCACGATCAATGGCAATTTCTTCCACAACGTCCACATATTCACAGCCGCCGTAATAGCGTTTGTGAGGCAGACCCTCTGCGTACTTATTGGTGAGGGCAGAGCCCATGGCAGCCATGACTGCCGGTGAAACCAGATTTTCGCTGGCAATGAGTTCCAGATTGCGGCGCTGACGATTCAGCTCCTGCTGCATGACTGCGCCGATTTCCGGATCAGCCTGTGAAACGAATCCAATCGTGTCCATCATATTCTGATACATGTTGAAATACTCCTTTGACTCTGAACCTGATGCACATCCACACAGAAAACTGCGCATAGATTTTCAAGCATCATTCTCGTGCAGACAGGTTCATAAATTGATACTCTATTATTATAGCATACCCGTGAAGAAAAGACAAGTGTTTTTCAGATTTTTTCCGTTTGCAGGTCTATGGCAAAAGTAAAACGCACATCTGAGGGAGCAGATGTGCGTTTTATTAAGGGGATTTTTATGAAAAAATTTTAGAAAGGATAAACATAGTATAGCATACATTTCTGTGTTTGTCAAGTCTTTTTCCAACTTTTTTGAAAAAATTTTGGAGAAGCGATTTTTCCCCGAAATCCGGTGAATGCCGGAGAAAAATATGTCCGGCGATTCGGACAGCCGCCAGGAACATCTGCGGCCGCCAGGAACAGGCAAAAGTAAAACGCACACCTGAGGGAGCAGGTGTGCGTTTTATTAAGGGGATTTTATGAAAAAATTTT
>CANQWA010000052.1 GCA_947627445.1 uncultured Ruminococcus sp. | reverse complement strand
TAAACTGGATGTTCTTTTTCTTTCTGTTATCATGCTTGCTATGATTTTTGATGCTCTTTTTATGTGAACAGGCTCTAATGAGTAAAATTGTTGTTTTGGTTGGAAGTATGCGTAAAGGCGGAAATACAGATCTATTAGCACAAGCGTTTACAGAAGGAGCAAGTAAAAATAATGATGTTGAAATAGTGTCTGTTGCTGATTATAAAAACGAAGCATTAAAAGAAGCATATGAATTTGGTTTATCAATAGGATAAATTCCAGTTTATACAACTTAATATTTGAAAATAACCGTTTGTGGAATTATCCTGCAAACGGTATTTTTATACCCAAATAACGAAAGGATGATGAAAATGAAAGAAACATTTTGTACCATCGCAGGACTGATAGGTGGCTTCATAGCCGCTATTTTTGGCGGCTGGGACTCCGCATTGGTCACGCTGGTGATTTTCATGGGCATTGACTTTTTCACCGGAGTGGTCACCGCTGCAATGGGAAAATCCAAGCACACTGACAGCGGCGGACTTTCCTCCAAAGCAGGCTGGTTCGGACTTGCCAAAAAGGTCTGCACCTTGCTGCTTATTGCTGTTGCCGTAAGGATGGACATTCTGCTCGGCACGACCTACATCCGTGACGCAGTCTGCATCAGCTTTTGCCTGAATGAGCTGCTTTCCATCGTGGAAAATACATCGCTCATGGGTGTGCCTTTCCCGCCTGCAATCAAAAAAGCAATTGACGTTTTGCAGACCAAAGTCGGCAGAACTGAAGATGAAAATAACAAGGAGGACGAATAATATGGCAATCTTAAAACCTGATAAAACAACGAATTTTGGTGGCGTAACCGTCAATGAATACTTGCTCACCAAGCATAATCCAAATAGAATTGATATGCCCTCCGCTTCTATGGAGGGCAAAATTATCGGCGTTACAATTCACAATACATCGTGGATTACAACTGCTTCCGGAACAACTCCTGCAGAGCAGTACACGAGAGCAACTGTCAATGGAAATATGAAGGATGTCCGTGTACATTATTACGTTGACAATACCTGTGCGTGGCAGAATCTTCCGTTAAATTTGTCAGGCTGGCACGCCGCTGATGGCAGTGGCAACGGCAACCGCAGAACAATTGCAATTGAGTGCATCATGAGTTCTGCGTACAACGACCGTGACAAGAAATCCGAAGATAACGCTGCAAGACTGGCAGCGGCACTCTTGAAAAAATATAATCTTGACATCAATCATCTCTATACCCATACTCACTGGCTCAATGTCCGTGATGGAAAATCGGGCAGCGTGGATTATCTGAATACTGCGAAGAATCCGTCCAAAACGTGTCCGCTGTATATTCTTCCGCACTGGTCTGCTTTCAAGGCAAAGATTCAGTCTTACATGAATGCCGGGACTTCTGCATCGACAAATCTAACAACAAAACAGCTCTACCGAGTACGCAAAAGCTGGAACGATGCCAAGTCGCAAATCGGTGCATTCTCTTCTTTGGAGAATGCGAAAAATGCTTGTAAGTCGGGATATTCTGTGTTCGATGCAAATGGAAATGTTGTTTATTCTACAAAGAAATCTGTAGATGAAATCGCTCGTGAGGTCATTCAGGGTAAATGGGATAATGGTGCTGAACGTAAGAAAAAGTTAACTGCTGCCGGATATGATTACAACGCCGTGCAGAGAAGAGTCAACGAACTGATGAAATAAACTTTATAGACGGCTGTCGATTTGGTTCGGCAGCCGTTTTCATTTGGAGGCAATATATATGGATGCAAAACAAAAAGACAAAATCGCTCAGCTTCGTATGCAGGGAATGACATATGAACAAGTGGCAAAGCAGCTGCAATTATCAGTAAATACTGTAAAATCATATTGTCAAAGAAATCAGTTAGGCGGAAGAAAACAAGCTGTTTCTGAGAAATATTTCTGTCGTCAGTGCGGAATGGAAGTGAAACAAACTCCGCATCGTAAATTAAAGAAATTCTGCTCTGATAAATGCCGTATGAAATGGTGGAACAGTCATCCTGAAAAGTTGCATATAAAATCCGGTCAGAGCATCGTATGCCCGATATGCAAAAATGTATTTCTTGCCTATGCGTCCGCAAATCGTAAATATTGCTCCCGTGTTTGTTATGGAAAATCCAAGTCGGAGGTATCGCTATGCAAAAAGAAAAATATCACAATATCATGATGTATAAAATGATGATTCGTATTCTGGAAAAGTGGGTTCAGTTCGGCATTGTTTCAGAGGAAGAGTACCAGAAAATGAATACAATGCTCGCCGAAAAATACGGCTTAAATTCGTGTAGTATATTCCTTGACTGTTCGGTCAATAAGAGGTAATATGTCATCACGAAAGGAGATGGTGTCATGGAACGAGTGATACAAAAAGTGCAGTTTTCTATGCCAAAACAGCCGAAATTGAAACGTGTAGCAGCGTATGCACGAGTTTCAAACGGCAAGGATGCAATGCTGCATTCATTGTCTGCACAAGTCAGTTATTACAGTGATTTGATTCAGAAACATCGTGGCTGGCTTTACTGCGGAGTATATGCCGATGAAGCCTTGACCGGAACAAAAGACAGCCGTGAAAACTTTCAGAAAATGCTTGCAGAATGCCGTGCCGGAAATCTGGACTTGATTATCACAAAATCAATTTCAAGATTCGCAAGAAATACAGTCACGCTGCTTGAAACAGTGCGTGAACTAAAGGATTTAAGCGTTGATGTTTACTTTGAAGAACAGAACATTCACAGCCTTTCTTCAGACGGTGAACTGATGTTATCCATTCTTGCATCATATGCACAAGAAGAGAGTTACTCTGCCAGTGAGAATAAAAAGTGGCAGATACGCAGAGATTTTGAACAGGGAAAAATCGGTGGAATCGTTATGCTTGGCTATCGCAGAACATCAGAGGGCAGTCTTGAAATTATCCCTGATGAAGCTGAAATTGTAAAGCTGATTTTCAACAGTTATTTGTCGGGGATGGGGAAACTTGCGATTGCGAATCAACTGAATGAGCAAGGAGTGTTTACCAAAAACGGCAATCAGTGGAGTCCGGAAAGCGTACTGCGTATTCTGAAAAATGAGAAATACACAGGTACGATGATTTTGCAGAAATTCTATTCCGAAAATCACATTACAAAGCGTAAAATGACAAATGAGGGGCAGCTACAAAAATATATTATTGATGAATCCCATCCGGCAATTATTGAAAAACACATTTTTGACGCTGTTCAGAAACGTTTGCAGAAACAGAAAGAACATTTTTCTTCAATAAAGCCAACAACTGCCGTTTATCCGTTTACAGGGAAAATTCAGTGTGGCTACTGTGATAAAAATTACCGCAGAAAAACAACGGCAACTGGTGTTGTCTGGATTTGTGCGACTTACAACACAAAAGGAAAAAAGTACTGTCCTACAGCAAAGCAAATTCCTGAAAATACGTTGATTTCAGTATGCTGTGAGGCTCTTAATATTTCAGAATTTGATGCGAATATTTTTGAGAATGAAATTGAAAAAATCCTTGTTCCTGCACCAAATGAACTGATTTTTGTTTTACATGACGGGCATGAAATTTCTGCAAACTGGAAAGACCGTTCACGTTCTGAAAGCTGGACAGATGAAATGCGAGAAAAAGCAGGTGAAAGGAGAAAAATGTCATGTCCGAAAGAGCAGTAAGAATTATTCCGCCAACTATGAATATGGTGACACGTCTTCCGAAAGCAAGTACCAGAAAACGCAGAGTCGCAGCTTATGCAAGAGTTTCTACAGACAGCGAGGAACAGCTTACTTCTTATGAGGCACAAGTTGATTATTATACAAACTACATACAAAGAAATCCGGCATGGGAATACGCCGGATTATACGCTGATGAAGGAATCAGTGCAACAAATACAAAACATCGTGATGCTTTTAATCGCATGATTTCGGATGCTCTTTCGGGAAAAATTGATTTGATTGTGACCAAGAGCGTGAGCCGCTTCGCTCGAAACACCGTGGATTCTCTCACCACAGTGCGTAAGCTGAAAGAAAAAGGGATAGAGGTCTACTTTGAAAAGGAGAATATTTATACTCTGGATTCTAAGGGCGAATTGCTTATCACAATTATGAGTTCGCTTGCTCAGGAAGAATCCCGTTCCATATCAGAAAATGTTACATGGGGACAGAGAAAACGTTTTGCTGACGGCAAAGTATCGCTGCCTTACAAGCATTTTCTTGGCTACAAAAAAGGTGATGATGGCTTGCCTGAAATTGTGCCGGAAGAAGCTGAAATCGTTAGATTGATTTATCGAAGTTTTATAAATGGCATGACACCGTATCGTATTGGAAAAATGTTGACCGACAAGGGAATTCCAACACCTGCCGGAAAGATAAAATGGCAGTCATCTACCATTGAAAGCATTCTGACCAATGAAAAATACAAGGGTTCAGCCCTGTTGCAAAAGCAGTTTACTGTAGATTTTCTTACCAAGAAAAGAAAAATCAACGAGGGTGAAATACCACAGTATTACATTGAACAAAGTCACGATGCGATTATTCCACCGGATGAATTTGAACTGGTTCAGGCAGAAATTCTACGCAGAAAATCTCTGGGCAAACAGTACAACAGCAAGAGTATTTTTGCAGCAAGAATTGTATGCGGTGACTGTGGGAACTTTTACGGTTCAAAAGTATGGCATTCTACAAGCAAATATCGTCGAGTGATATGGCGATGTAATCATAAATTTAATGGCGTGTGCAAGTGCAGCACACCGCATTTATATGAAGATGTTATTAAGGAAAAATTCCTTTCTGCTTGTAATCAGCTTTTTGAAAATCGTGATGAGGTTCTTGAAAATTGCCGAATGATGCAGAATCTGCTTACGGATTGTACGGAAATAGATGAAAAGCAGCAGGCAGTTTTGCAGGAAACGGAAGTTGTTTCGGAACTGACACGAAAATACATTATGGAAAATAGCCAAACTGCTCAGAATCAGGATGAATACAATACGCATTATAACGCACTGGTAGAACGTTATGAGAAACTGCAAAAGAAATCGCTTTCATTGCAGAAACAGAAAGAAGAGCGTCTTGCTAAGCGTGATTTGATTGGAGGGTTTATTTTGGAACTTTCCAAGTGCAAAGAACTGCTTACAGAGTTCGATGAACAATTTTGGATAGCAGCAGTCGATAAAGTAACAGTGTTTCAGGATGGCAGATTGTTGTTTGCTTTTAAGGATGGAACGGAGATTAAGATATAGCTTATATTCAATAGTGAAGCATCCGACTGCTGAAAAGTCTGAAGATAGATGATTGCAAAAATGCACCCAAAAAGGGTGCATTTTCATATTATTTGGAATTATACAACAGCCTCCACAATGGTTCTGCCGTTCAGTTCGATGGTGTGCATACCGCTTTGTTTATTTTTGTTAAAATTGAAGCTAAGTAAGTAGCCTTTGTCGATGTGATAATAGTCCAGATATTCGGACAATTGCTTTTCTCCCTGCGTGTTATATTCATCACCGTGCCAGATTTTCAGTTCAATAATATACTGTTTTCCGAGATAGTCAACGATAACATCTGTACGTCTTTGGTCACGGGTTTGTGCTTCGATATAATAATTTCCTGTGCCGTTGATAATTGGTCGGAGATAAAGGAGAAACAGCTTTCTGCCGTCATTTTCCTTGAATTTGTCAGGCTGTGAACCGTAAATATCGTTGAAGTGCAAAATGAACTTTTCGAGGATAAGTTCCATGTTCAGCCCGCCACTTGATATGAACTGGGATTTATCATTGACTCCTTCTGCAAAAATCTGACTGTCTGTAGTTTCAAGTGAAATGAACCAGTCGTAAATCACAGTTTCAAAGATTCGATTTGCTATCACAGTACTGCCTTCCTGATTTTTCACAAAACCATACATGACAGCATCTCCGATGACAGAGTCATAAGCATTGTACAAATACTTTCTTCCGTGAAACAACATAGAATGCAGCATCTTTCTGAGATTTTCGTTGTCTTCCAGTTTATTGATAAGTGATTCGATCAATGGTATTTTCTCTGTCATCAATTCCTTTGCGGATATGGCAACAGCATTTTTTGTCCAATCTCGATTCTTCTCATCTATCAGCTTGCAGATACTCGACACCAGAACAGGATAACCGGATGTATAATCATAAATCAGTTGTGAAATATCTGCAATGTTCATTCCTGTATGATGATCATTTTCATACTGCTCCAGCATATTGGCAATGTCATTAGGTGAAAAACTCATATCAATATCAAACGATGAAGCGATATTCCAAGGACTGTTGTGCTTGTGTTCTGTATCAGAACGGATTTTTTGACGAAGATTTCGAATATCATGTACTCCGGCGAGAATGACGGATTGGAAAGTAGGACGTTGTGTGCGATTTAAATAATATCCTCTTAGTTGTGCTAAAAAGTCAAGAAAAACTTGATTATTGGAGGCGTTATCCACCTCGTCAATTATCAATACAATAGGATATTTTGCATCAAGGCACCATTCACTTAGACAAATGAACAAATCAGACAATGCAGAGCCGCTTTTTCTTAATTCCTTGATTTCTGATAAGATTTCTTCGTTCATATAGGGATGATATGTTTTATTAAAATACAGTTCCCTTGCAAAAGCTTTTACAAATGTTTTTGCATTCTCAAAATCATCTGCGTCTAAAAATTGAAAATCCATTCTTACAACAATATAATTCTCACTTAAATATTGTTCCAAAGCTTTTAGAGTAGTCGTTTTTCCATATTGTCTGCCACGATTGATAACAAAATACTTTCCGGAATCCACCATTTTTTTGATATTTGAAAGTCTGCTGTCCAGATTGACCATGTAATGTTCCTGTGGATTGCAGGCTCCCGTGATATTAAAAGAGCGTTCCATAATGCTCACCTCACATTCCTTTTATTTTAGTATACCATATCCGCAGCGAAAAAGCAACTACAATTTCTTTCGATACATTAAAATGTGAGATGGAGTAGGGTTTACAAGATTTATGAATTTTTGCAAGCAGCTGTTTGTAAAAATTCATAAGTCTTGTGGTTTATCAGAAGGGTGCAAATTGCACCCTTTTGTGCCTCTGAAAATTTAGGGTGCATTGTATCATTCGCTTGGTTACTTGCCATATTGTGACCATGAAAAAGATATTTCATGGAAAAAGCCCGAGAAATCGGGCTTTTTTGCTGTCCGGAGGGCGAAATTTTCGTGGTCAAAACCGTAGATGTTTTTCGCCCGATTTTAACGACTTACAGGAATTGAACCGATGCAGAGGGAGAATCGGGGAAAATTTAGCCTGATTTGAGTGGGCAGCTCCGAGATACACAATAAAATAGTTCACAAAGTTTGCAAGACCGTTTTGTCTGGTATCACGAAAATGCGTGATGCTGCACAAAGCGGTCTTTTTTTGTTTCCGGACATTTGGGAAGGGAGCAGAAAGACTGCTAAAAAAATATTTGGAGGAAGATCATGGAGAAACTGCAATTTAAGGTGACACTGAATCACAAGGCATCCGAGTACAAGCCCTGTGAAATCTGTGTGGAAAAGGTTGTCACGCTCTACGGTAAAAGCTTTGAACAGCTGAAAGAAAATCCGATGCGAGATGATCCGTACATCGCCGCATATCGCGACCTTATGTACACGGAGGGCGATACGGCACATTGCTTGTTGTTTGTGGACTATGACAGCGGCGATGGAATACTGGTGGAGTCTGAAGGCAGCAATTACGCCAGAAAGTCACAGTTCATTCCCAACGCAAGAGCGCTGCTGGAGAGCAATGAACTGACCGCCGCTGAAACACGGCTGCATAACGATCTGAAAAAAATTGCCGACAGAGTTGCGGAGCTTGCCCATTGCGGTGAAACAAGCTTCATATTTGACGAACTGCTGGCAGAATCTGATCTGGATGTGAAATCTGTTCTGCGTGATGCAGTAACGGCCATGCTCCGTAAGCGAGAGGATATTCAAATGGCAGAGTGCCAATCCATTGAAGTTCCCTTTCAGCCGGATATCACGGTGGAAGCAATACCGATGCAGGAATTGACATTCTACTGTCCGTTGAAAATCGTCAGAGAGCCGGAAGAACTCAATTACGAATGGAACGATGAAGTCATAGAGGAAGAATTTGAGGAAATTCCATCTGCGTATGCCGATGGCTGTGCGGATGAAATCAACGAATTTATCCGGAATTACGCCGAACCGGAGGAGGAATACCGAGGATTGATGGTATATTATGATGACGATCCTGCTGTCAAAGAAAAGGTTTTCTCCGCTGTTCCCTCTGTGAAAGAAATCGACGGAGAACTCATGGGCGTGTTTGCATGTCAGATTTCCGGCGAGCTGACAGCAAGCGAACAGGAAGAGTTGCGCAGCTATCTCACCGGACAGGCCAGTGATGGTTGGGGTGAAGGGCTTGAGCAGCACAGCATTAAAACTGCTGATTTCGGAGAAATCTACGTGAGTTTCTGGAGTTCCGGCGATGATTGGTGTATGAAAACAGAAGAAGAAATGGGGTTATCTCAATCCGCAACGCTCACGGAAGGACCCGGCATGGGAATGACAATGTGAAAAGAGGAATTTATGATGTATAACAAAAACAAAGTGGAATTGCTTCGGCAGAGATATCCTGCCGGCACAAGGATCTGCCTTGACAGCATGGAAAACGACCCACAGCCGATTCCGTCAGGGACGATGGGGACGGTTGTTGCGGTTGATGACATGGGACAGCTCATCATGAAATGGGACAACGGGCGCGGGCTTTCACTTATTCCCGGCGAGGACAGCTTTCATGTTGTTCAGCAGAAACAGGAAGTGCAGCGTATAAAACCAGACTGCCCGATGATTGGTCAGGACGGCAATATTTTTAACCTGATGGGTATCGCTTCCCGAACGCTGAAAGAAAACAGCATGGCAGAAGAAGCAAAGGAAATGTGTGATAAAATCATGCAGTCGGACAGTTATGAAGAAGCACTGTGTGTTCTTGGCGAATATGTCAATATTACGTCAATCGATGAGGAAATGGATGAATGCAAAGAATATGAAGAAGTGGAAGAACCTGATATGGGTATGAATATGTCATTTTAAGCGGTTGTGATTCAAAAAATCTGACCGTTTTTTATACCCAAACGTAGAAAGGAAGCAATGATAAAATATTTTGAAAGTTTTGCAGGCATCGGTGCATTTCGTTCCGCCTTTGAAAAAGTCGGAGGATTTGAATGTGTCGGTTGGTGTGAGATAGACCGATTTGCACAAAAGGCTTACCGAGCCTTGTATAACACGGAAGGTGAGAAGTTCTATGAGGACATTACAAAAATCAATTACGGAGATCTGTCGGATTTTGATCTCCTCGTCGGCGGCCCATGCTGCCAATCATTCAGTGTTGCAGGGAGCAGAAAAGCTTTTGAGGACGATCGAGGGAACCTGTTTTTCGACTATATCCGCATCCTTGAAGTCAAGAGACCTCGTTGCTTTATCGCTGAAAACGTACCCAATCTGCTGGGTATATCACAGGGGGAATGTTTCAGAATCCTGCTTGAAAAGATTTCAGAACTGGGGTATCGTATGTGCTGGAGAGTGCTTAACAGCTCCGGTTTCGGAATACCGCAGTCCAGAAGAAGGCTGTTCCTTGTCGGATATCTTGGAGACAGATGTCCCGCCGAAGTATTTTCTTTCGGATGCAATGATGAAGAAAATTGCGGCGAAAGAAAGCCTGAACAGCTGATTAGCGGCAGTCAGGGATCAAGAGTGTATTCTACGGACGGTGCGGCGGTTACACAGTGTAGTGGTTCGGGAGGAATTGGCGGGAAAACAGGATTGTATTTGATTGATTGCAATACAGAACCTCAAATCACCGATACGGCAAGATGTATCACAGCACATCAGAATAGTGGAATGTCACATCATAAGGGAGAGCATTCAGCGGTTTTTATCGACGATGCTCCGAGAGCAATTCTGAATCCGTTTAAGGAAACCACCCGTCAAAACGGCAGACGGGTAAAAAATTCGAACGAGCCGATGTTTACGCTGACAGTTACGGATAGACATGGTATTGTCCACAAGGGAAGAATCCGCAGACTTATGCCGTTGGAGTGCTGGAAGCTCATGGGTTTTACAAAGGAACAATTTGAAAAAGTAGCTGCGACAGGAATGTCCGACGCACAGCTTTACAAGCAGGCGGGCAATAGTATTGTTGTGCCTGTATTGGTGGAAATTGCAAAGAATCTGAAGAAATTTTTGGAGGAGGAGCAGTGTGGAGAACACAATAAAGATATTTGAAAATGAGGAATTTGGTCAGGTGAGAATCGTCATAAAAGACGGAGAACCATGGTTTGTACTTAGGGATATTTGCAAAGTCCTTGAAATTGGAAATTCAAGAATGGCAGCAAGTCGTCTGGACAGCGATGAGCTGATGTCAGTAAAACTGACATCAGGAGGTCAGCAGCGAGAAATGACGGCAGTGAATGAAAGTGGACTTTATACAGTCATCATCAGAAGTAATAAACCGCAGGCTGTCACATTCCGCAAGTGGATCACATCAGAGGTACTTCCCACAATCCGTAAAACAGGCGGTTATGTGGTTAATGCTGACATATTCGTGGACAACTATCTTTCCTTTGCCGATGAACCGATCAAAAACCTGTTCAAGCTGCAATTCCAATATATCGGGCAGCTGCAAAAGCGTATCGAACACGACAAGCCGCTTGTGGAATTTGCGGAACAGGTCGCAAATACCGAAAATCTCATCGACATGAACGAAATGGCGAAGCTTGCAAGAGAAGAAAACATTCCAATCGGACGCAACCGATTGTTCGGCTGGCTGCGGAGTAAAAATATTCTCATGGGGAACAATCTCCCCTATCAGCGGTTCATGGATCGTGGATATTTTGCAGTGAAGGAGTCTGTTTTTGAAACAGGTTCTATGTCGAAAACGTATCAGCAGACTTGCGTGACAGGAAAGGGACAGAGATTCGTAATCAGGCTGCTGAAAAAATATTATGGGAAGGAAGTAAACGAATGCTCTGGTTTATCATAGGTCTGCTTTTGGGCGGAATGCTCGGGATGGCAGTAATGGCGCTGTGCAATGCCGCCAAGAGTGCAGATGAGGAAATGGAAACGAAGATAAAATAAGGTAAAGTCGTTTTGCCAACAGCAGAAAACTACTGTTGCTCGCAAAGCGGCTTTTTTCTTTTCTGCTGTTGATAGCGGCAGAAAGGAGTTTCATGAACAGTTTCATGTCATGGGTAGGCGGAAAAAAGGCACTGCGAGATGCTGTGCTTGCGAGATTTCCGCCGTATTATGAGCGATATATCGAGGTGTTTGGCGGTGCAGGGTGGATTCTTTTTCATAAACCGCCCGGTGCAGATTTTGAGGTTTTCAACGATTTCAACAGTAATCTCACCAACTTATACCGCTGTGTGCGGGACAATCCCAACAGGCTGAAATACAAGATGCGGTATGTGCTGAACTCTCGTGAGGACTTTGAACGGCTTGCCATGCTGCACAAGCACGGGATTTTCCCAAAGCTTCACGATTTTGACCGTGCGGCGAAGTTTTACCAGCTGATTCGGTACAGCTATGCAAGCAGTCTGGACAGCTACGGCAGTCAGCCGCATTCCATGTGGAGCGACTTTCCGCAAATCGATATGGCGGCAAGAAGATTGCAGAAAGTTGTGATCGAGAATAAGGATTTTGAAAAGCTGATACGGCAGTATGACCGCCCTATCAGTTTTTTTTATTGCGATCCGCCGTATTTTGCAACAGAAAGCTATTACAAAGATGTTGGCTTCACCAAAAAGGATCACATCAGACTGCGTGATACACTGCTGGCGTGTTCGGGAAAGTTTCTTGTGTCCTACAATGACTGTCCGGAAATCAGAGAAATCTGGGACAAGCCAAATATCTGCATCGAGGAGATCAGCCGGATGAACAATCTTGCGCAGCGATATGAGGGTGGTGCGCAGTATTCAGAGCTATTCATATCCAATTATGATACAAATGAACGTGGGAGAGCCAATTTGCAGCTCTCCCTTTTTGATGACGGAGGAACATTATGAGGAAAATCATTTTTACACAGGTTATGACCGATAACGGGAAATCGACCTTCAGCGGACTTTTTGACGGCAATGGACTGCCTGTCATTGTCGAGCTTGAAAAGGACGCTGAGGGCGTTGCGCTGACGGCAGTGCGCAGAAATCTTTCTGAATTTGAAAAGGAGAAGCTGTGCTGCAAATATGATGATTGTGAAAGCTGCCCGCTGTGCGATGACTGCGGCAGGGAGTACATGGACTGTGAGGAGAAATGTGTCGACTGTGATGAATATATGGAGGATCTCTGCGATGAAAATACTGGTTGTTGAACCTGAAAAAGCGCCGTATGAAAGAGAAATCAGCGATGATCTTCACGAAATGCAGGAGGTTGTGGGAGGACTTATTGAGCCAATATATTTCGAACCGAAAAACGATGCCCTTGTCTTCTGCAATGAGGAATTCCTGCTGAACGGCTCTCAACCTAACCGAATGGTCGGCGATGTCCTTGTTCATGGCACATTTTTTGTGATCGGAAATCGTGAAACAGAATATGGAGAGCAAGAAAGCTGTTCGCTGACAGACGAGCAGATTTCCCGATATTCCGAAGAATTTGCAGAGATGATTTAGGAGGTGGAACAGGGCATTCAACAAGATGACGGCATGATGTTTTTTATGATGTGAGGTACGACTATGACAATATTTTTTGATTGGTTCTTCCCAAAAATCCGCTCGCCGACTGATGCAAAAGGTAGAACTTGCTTGAAAACGCTGGATATTGCGCATGATTTATGGTATTGTCGGGTTAGAAAATCAAGGAAAAGGAGTTGACCCATATGAAAAAATCAATGTGTATCCTCATTTTCAGCGCAGTTCTGCTTACCGGCTGCGGCGGTACGGAAACGACAAAAATCGCAATTCCGGAGGTAACAACAGAAACTGTTCCCGTCACAGAAACAGCGCGTACAGAAGCAGCTGTTACCACCGTAATGACCGCACGTCCGCTGGAAACAACTGTTACCACGGCAACTGTGACAACTGCAAGAATTGCCAAAACTGCGTTGAATTTGGAGATAAAGGAGCAAATCCAGACTGTTACCGAAGGTACGCAGCTACAAAACGAAACACCACAAGAAAACAATATCGCAGTCCAGGAAGCTACGTCTGAAATCGTGCAAAATCCAGCAGTTACAACTGTACCTGTGCAGACAACTGCCACACCGAAATCAACAACGACCGTACAGACAACAATCATCACGACAACTACCATTCCGGAGCAGTCCGAGGAGGAAAAGCTGATGGAAATTGGCAGAAATCTTCCCCATGACGGCACGGACTATGGAAAAGCGCTGGTGGTTTACGATTACATGATCGCAAACGGTTCCGGCATCTGTGTGAATTACGCTTATCGGACTTACTGCATCTGCAAAGGAATCGGGCTGGAATGTTACTTCGCATGGACGGCGGCACAGCTGCATGGACACGTTGCAAATGTGGTAAAAATTGACGGAATGTGGTTTGTCCTCGATACACATGCAGGATGTTTTCTGATAGAAAACCTATGCGGATTTACAGAAATTGTAGATGAAAATGAAAACTTCATATTGGACGCTTCGATCATCAGCGAAGCCCGATATGATCAGATGTAACATCAAAAAACAAATGTTTTGCCGGGCAGAGCTGTCCGGCTTTTTTTATTGCAAAGGAGATTGGATTCTATGTTCAAAAACAAAATATTAAAAAAACTTGGCGCAGGTCTGATGGCAGGACTCTGCGCTTTTTCTATGCTGGGAACTTCGATGGGAGGTTCATTCAAAACAAGCGC
>CANQWA010000051.1 GCA_947627445.1 uncultured Ruminococcus sp. | reverse complement strand
ACCATACGATAGGTTGCTTTCGCTTTTTCACCTTGCCCTCGTCAAAATGTTGCTCGAAAATCCATGGTCAAATCCGAATTTTTTGGTGGTTTCATCATCGATTCTGCCGACTTTCGTCTGCAAAACATCGATGGCTTTCTTAATTGCGGGCGGATACGGGATTCCCATAAGCGACGTATTTTTCGCAATTGACAGCAGTTCATTCAGGCAAAAGCTGATGCAGACAGCATCACGGATATATGTCGTACCGAGCATAATATCCATGCGGACAGCAACTGCGATAAGCATCAAGGTACATACTTTTTTACCAGACCGAACCAGCCTGCCTTTGATGATAAGCCACCGATCAGTTCTGCAATTGGACAGATTGTTTCTTTCTTTTTTCATCATTCCTTTCGTGATTTGGGTATAAAAAGACCGCCTGCGGCTTTTGCTACGGACGGTTGCTGACATTTATTTAATGATGCAAACTGGAAGCTTATTCTGCATCCGGCTGTTGTCCGTCATGTGCTAACCATTTACACTCTGTTATGTTCATATGAGTAAATGTTGCCTTAAACGACGAATCCTCCGGACTACACGCATATATACCAAAGCTAATTTCGCTTACGGCTTCCCACATATGACATACTCGCATTTGAGAAAAACGGATGCCATCTTCAGAACATTCGATACAGAAATCATTTTCTCTTCGGCTGAAACGATACCACATAGATTTTATTGAAGCATCAATTGCTGTTGTTGCCCAGTCTGAATAGCCATGATTGGTAACAACACTGCCCAGATGCTGAAAATCATCATTCTCATATTCAATAGAGCCTTTTAACCAATTATCGCTGTTAAGATACATAACAACACCACACTGGTCAAAACGACGCTTGCTTTCAAACTCAGTCTTTACGATAAAAGAAAAATACTTTTCCGATGTTTTCATCTGTAATATAGGAGCGTTATCATTTCTGAAATGATAATATGTTCGCTGCCATAAATCTGTATGTGGCTTTGTAATAATTTCTATCTTATCCGCCTTGATATCGTAACTATCTGGCTCTCTTGTCCACTCCAATTTTTTAACATCAAACACTGTTAGCCCTCCAAATTGCATAAATTTCATTTTGATTTTAGTTCATTATAACACTGCGTCCAGAAAAAGTCAACCCAAAATCTGAATCCGTTTCACCAACGGATGCGAATTGTCAGATATACCTATCCAAGCAAGATAATATGCACCTGTAGGAATATCGGAACACAAAATTAAGGCAACACTGCAGGTCATGATGAATGATGAGCTGGGACAGACCAGAATCAGCAAAAAAGAGTTTTTGGAAAAATCGAAAGCATCATACCATGGGATACATTTATTGGGATCATTGAGCCGTGCTATTACAGTAGGCGGCGATGCTGGATATTTCAGCGCTGACAAACATGATGATGCCATCAAAATGAATAAAGCAGACAAAAAGATCCAGTACAATATCAATCGCAGATCATCATCTCTGAGAAAGCTTTCCCGCATAAGAAGAAAGAGCATGAAAAATCATCCGTCAAATACAAGGTCGAACCTGTCTTTGCAATCGTCAAATGATTATTCGGATATCGAAAAACACGATATCGGGGTCTGCGAAAGCAGACCTCCAAACTGAATATCATGTTCGCATTGGCACATCTGTATCTGGCCGACAGATTTTCTGTTACGGCTTGATTCCGTGCGCCCTTCGGACGAATAATAAACATATTTCTGCATTATTAAATTTTTGTCTGTTTGTGCTTTTTCTTGATCGGAATATATGTGGTATTACCTGAATTCAAATAAATCATTTTAATTCTTTCTCACAAAGGTCAAGCGCAGATGCAATGACTGCATCCATGTCATAATATTTGTACTCGCCAAGACGACCGCCGAATATGACCTTACTCTCCTTTTCCGCCAGCGCCTTGTACTGAGCATAGAGTGCGCTATTTTTCTCATCATTGACCGGATAATACGGCTCGTCACCGGGTTTCCATTCTGAAGAATACTCACGGCTGATGACGGTTTTCGGCAAATCATTGCCTTCTGCATCCTTGCCAAACTCAAACCATTTATGCTCAATGATCCTTGTCCACGGTGTTTCTCTGTCGGTATAATTGACCGCTGCATTACCTTGATAATTTGGTATATCCAGAGTTTCCGTTTCAAAACAAACGCTTCTGTATTCCAATGCACCGAGCTTGAAATCAAAGTATGCATCAATCGGACCGGTATAAATAACCTTGTCAGCCAGTGCATCCAACTCTGCCTTATGCTCGAAATAATCTGTATTCAGGCGAACCTCGATGCCCTCCAGCATATTGGCAACCATCTGCGTATAGCCGCCGACCGGAATGCCCTGATAAAGCGCATTGAAATAGTTATTGTCAAAGGTCAGACGAACGGGCAAACGTTTGATGATAAAGGCGGGCAAATCTTTGCAATCCCGTCCCCACTGCTTTTCGGTATATCCTTTAATCAATTTTTCATAGATGTCACGTCCAACGAGAGAAATTGCCTGTTCTTCCAGATTTTTTGGCTCACCAGTGATCTCCTTACGCTGCTCTGAGATTTTTGCAACAGCTTCTTCCGGTGTCACAACACCCCACATTTTATTGAAGGTGTACATATTAAACGGCAACGAAAACAATTCACCATGATAATTTGCAACAGGGGAATTTGTAAACCGATTGAATGTTGCAAACTGCGTGATGTAGTTCCAAACCTCAGTGTTGTTGGTATGGAAGATGTGTGCACCGTATTTGTGGACATGGATCCCCTCCACATCCTCGGTGTAGACATTTCCGGCAATGTTCGGGCGCTTGTCGATGACAAGAACACTCTTGCCTGCTTTCTTTGCCTCGTGGGCGAAGACTGCACCGTAGAGTCCGGAGCCGACTATTAGGTAATCGTATTTCATTTATAAGCCTCCAATTATCAATACATCACTTTTCCTTCAGCCACAGCTCTAAGATGAGCGCCATATGGACTCTTTCCATAAGCCTCAGCCGATTTTAGCAAACCAGCCTTATCAATCCAACCATTGATAAAAGCAATCTCCTCCGGTGCCGAAATCGTAATTCCCTGTCTATTCTGCACCATCTCAACAAAGTTTGCAGCATCAAGCAGGCTCTGCATCGTACCTGTGTCAAGCCATGCGAAGCCGCGTCCGAGAAGCTGGACATCTAGAAGTCCGTCGTTGAGGTACATGTCATTCAAAGAAGTGATTTCAAGTTCCCCGCGAGCAGAAGGTTTCACCTGATTTGCTCTGTCACTTACACCTGCTGGATAGAAATAAAGCCCCGTCACAGCATAGTTCGACTTCGGGTTCGCAGGCTTCTCCTCAATGTTAAGCGCCTTGCCGTTCTCATCAAATTCTACCACGCCGAAACGCTCCGGATCAGGAACATAATAGCCAAACACAGTTGCTCTTCCGTTCTCTTCAGCATTCTTCACAGAAGCTCTGAGCATACTGCCAAAGCCATTGCCGTAGAAGATATTATCGCCGAGAACCATTGCACCTGCCTCTCCGTTCAGAAACTCCTCGCCAAGAATAAACGCCTGTGCAAGTCCGTCCGGACTCGGCTGCACCTTGTAGCTGAGATTGATTCCATACTGACTTCCGTCACCGAGCAGTGCCTCGAATCTCGGGGTATCATCGGGAGTGCTGATGATCAGAATGTCCTTGATACCAGCAAGCATCAGTGTGCTGAGCGGATAATAGATCATCGGCTTATCATAGATGGGAAGCAGTTGCTTCGATGTAACTTTGGTCAGCGGATAAAGGCGCGTACCGCTTCCGCCTGCAAGAACGATTCCTTTCATATCAGTTCACGACCTTTCAAAATTTAAATGTGTCCTTGAAACCAAGCCACTTCTGATCCTTATCAGACAAATTGAGCTTTGTCCCGTCCTCGAGTGTATATCCTTCTGCGCTTGCCGTACCGTTGTATTTACCAATAAGCTCCGGCCACTGAATGCCAATTTCCGGATCATTCCACGCCATACCGCCCTCATCATTCGGATGATAGAAGTCGTCGCACTTGTAGCAGAACTCTGCAACGTCGCTCAGCACAAGGAACCCATGCGCAAAGCCCTTCGGAATCAGAAACTGCTTCTTATTCTCCTCAGTCAGCTCCACGCCGTACCACTTGCCGTAGGTCTTGGAATCCTTGCGCAGATCAACTGCAACATCGAACACTCTGCCCTTGATGGCACGCACGAGCTTGGTCTGCGGAAACTGCTTCTGGAAATGCAGCCCTCTCAGTACGCCCTTGGTCGAACAGGACTGATTGTCCTGCACGAATACGATATTGATGCCGGCTTCCTCCATGTCACGCTGGGAATAGGTTTCCATGAAATAGCCCCGGTTATCGCCATGAACAGCGGGCGTGATGACGCAAAGTCCCTCAATGCCGCCGATGTTCTTTTCCACTGTGATCTGTCCCATATCACGAAATCTCCTTCAAATATCTGCTAAGTGCATCCTGCCACGTCGGCAGCGGCGTAAATCCATTCATGACCAGCTTGCTCTTATCAAGACGGCTGTTGAATGGCCTTGCCGCCTTGCTCAGACCGTATTCCGCAGTCGTGACAGGTGTCACCTTCGTGGACATACCCGCCTGCCTGTAGATCTCGCAGGTGAAGTCATACCACGAAATATAGCCACCCTCATTGGTTGCGTGATAGTAGCCGTACTTCTCAGTCTCTGCCATATCGACCAGCAGCCGTGCAAGATCGTAGGTATAAGTCGGCGTACCGATCTGGTCGGAAACCACGCGCACTTCATCATGCGTCCTGCCGACATTCAGCATCGTTTTGATAAAGTTCTTGCCATTCACACCGAAGACCCATGCGATGCGCACGATGAAATACTTCTCCAGCGTATTCGCAACGGCAAGCTCACCATCGAGCTTGGACTGACCGTAGACATTCTGCGGAGCGTAGTCCTTGCAATCCGGCTGCCAAGGCTCCTCGCCCTGACCGTTGAACACATAATCAGTCGAAATGTAGATCATCTTGCAGCCGAGCTTCTTGCAGACATTGGCAATATGCTGTGTGCCGTCCACATTGATCGCACGCACCTTCGGGATATTCTCCGCATCCTCCGCAGCATCCACAGCCGTCCATGCAGCGCAATGTACGACCACATCCGGCTTTGCGGCGGAAATTGACTGTTCGACCGCCTGTGCATCGGTAATATCGAGCTTCACATAGTCGCAGTCGGCAGCAGTTCCATCGAGAATATCGCTTCCAATGGCGGTATATCTGCGCTTTTTCAGCTCATTCACCACATCAAAGCCGAGCTGCCCGCCGACACCTGTTACAAATACTCTCACATTCACACCTCTGCACGATTGCCGTACATCTTCTCATAATAGTTCTGATACTCGCCGGAGATGATAGTCTCCCACCACTCACGGTTTTCCAGATACCACTGGATTGTCTTCTTGATGCCGTCCTCGAACTTTGTCTCCGGCAGCCAGCCAAGCTCATTGTGGATCTTGGTCGGGTCGATTGCGTAGCGCATATCGTGACCCTTTCTGTCCTCAACGTGCGTGATAAGGCTCTCCGGCTTGCCGAGCTCCTTGCAGATGAGCTTGACAATGTCGATATTCTTCATCTCATTGTGGCCGCCGACATTGTAGACCTCACCGACCTTGCCCTTATGAATAATCAGGTCAATTGCACGGCAGTGATCCTCAACATACAGCCAGTCACGAACATTCAGACCTTCGCCGTAAACCGGAAGCGGCTTGTCCGCAAGCGCATTGGCAATCATCAGCGGAATCAGCTTTTCCGGGAAGTGATACGGACCATAGTTGTTGGAGCATCTCGAAATGGTCACAGGCAGACCGTAGGTGCGGTTGTACGCCATGACAAGCAGATCTGCACCTGCCTTGGAGCTCGAATACGGGCTGCTGGTGTGGATCGGCGTTGTCTCTGTGAAGAACAGATCCGGGCGGTCAAGCGGCAGATCGCCGTAAACCTCGTCGGTAGAAACCTGATGGTATCTCTGAATGCCATACTTCCGGCAGGCATCCATCAGAACCTGTGTACCGAGAATATTCGTCTGAAGGAAAATCTCCGGATTCTCAATGGAGCGGTCAACGTGAGACTCAGCTGCGAAATTCACAACGATGTCCGGATGCTCCTCCTCAAAGAGCTTGTAAACGCCCTCACGGTCGCAGATATCGAGCTTCACAAAACGGAAGTTCGGATTCTTCATGACAGGCTCCAGCGTAGACAGATTGCCTGCATAGGTAAGCTTATCCAGACAGATGATACGATAATCAGGGTATGTATTCAGCATATGGAATACAAAATTCGAGCCGATGAAGCCGGCACCGCCTGTTACGATAATATTCATGAAATTCTCTCCTTTAACATTTGTTTTAAGCCTTGACAATATAACATCCGGCTCTGTTGGAGCTGTCCGTCACCTTACCAAGATTTTCAGGATGATAACTTACAAGTGCAAGAATCCGGTCCGGTGACTCACGCTGAATGCGTTCATATCCGTCAATATCCTCCTGCGTGAACATGAATACGCTTTTGACCGCAGATGGTTCACAAACCTTTTCAAATACCGGTGCATTGCCGCATGCAACGTCGATCACCATACGAACGAAATCATATCCCGTGGAATAACGCACTAGATCGCTGCCGATGCAGTCACCGCCCATTCTGCCGCCGATCTCGATCAATCGAATCTGCCCATTCTGGTCGATCTTCAGTTCAGAATGCGAGGCGCCGTTGGTCAGTTCCAGTGTATCCAGCGCATGGCTAACAACCTGCTTCACACGCTCAATGGTTCCGTCATCCACTGGAGCAGGTTCCAAATGTCCGGTCTCAATGAAATTCGGCTCACCTGTCGTATACTTATGCGTCAACTGCAGAAAATGATGCTGACCTTGATATGAGATAAACTCCACGCTATATTCCTGTCCTTCAGCAAACTCTTCCACAAGGGCTTTTTTCTCAAAACTCTCTTTGACAGCACGATTTACAGCTTCGAATAGCCCATCCGCACTATACAGCTTGCAAATTCCACGGCTACCGCTGCGGTCTGTCGGTTTGACAATAATTGGATAGTCTAAATTGAGTTCTGAAAGGTCCGTCTTTTCATCCACAAGGTAGCTTCTTGGCGAGGGATCGCCATTCGCCTCAAATGCCAGACGCATTGCATGCTTATTTGTACTCTTATAGGTTGCTTCGGGGCTATTGCCTACAAGCCCCATCTCATTTGCTACATAGTTTACTGTCACCATCGCAACATCAGAGGCGATGCTGCAGATCCCACAGATGCCAATCTCACGGCATTTTTCAAGAATCTGCTCCTTTTCGATGATGCTGATCGGATAGAAATAATCTGCTGCTGTTTCTCCCACATCATTTGCAGCCCATGCAAATACATGTGTTGTATATCCCATCTCTTTGGCTTTTTCAATCACTGGAAGCTGGAGATAGCTGGCACCGATGATTGCTAAATTCTTGTCCATACAATCACTTTCCTTATCATCTGGCTTCATCGGAAAATACCGAGAGAGCTTGTCATTATTTCTTTATTTCCCAAAGCGAGTCAAAACGCTTCAACCCCTGCTCAAGCTTATAATCCTCAAGATACGCAATATAGTCATATGCCGGAGCATACCCCAGTTCTTGTCTGGCGTTCTCAATATCCATCACAAAGCTTGTAAAAGTGCCCTTTTCTGGTCTTTCAATGATTTGTGTATGCTCCGGATCAGGCGCGAACACCTTGACATATCCTTCAATCTGCTCGCGAAGCGTGGTTTTAACGCCAGTACCGGCATTATAGATTCCGCCATTCACTTCAGCAGTCAATGCCTTGCACATCATTTGACACAGATCCTTTACATACAGAACATCCTTAAAGGCATCGGGATTTCCCCAAATCTCCATGTTTTTTCCGCTTTGTGCCAAATCGATCATATAACGGTAGCCGATGGGGCGTTCTATCCCATCCACATAGTATGTTTTCTGCGGAGCATACATATAGACATTCGGAAGGCGGAAGACAAAATCCTTTATTCCGTACTCTTCTTTGTAGAAGCGCATCGTGTCCGTTACCATTGCCTTCGTAATCGAATAGAATGCATGATCCCCTGTGTACAGCAGCTTGCGCGGCATATCCGGAGACAGCACTTCCGTTTTTCCCCAATAACCAGCCTGTTCCGCCCATGTCTGGGTGTAAAGTACACGATCAGCATGATTCTTTCTTGCATATTCGAGAATTCGCAAACTTCCGTTGATATTGGTCTCAACATAGGCAAAAGGATTATACTCCTTGAAATAAGCCGGTAGCAATCCAGTCAGATTGATGATTGCATAGACATTTTCTGTTGGCAGTTTATCAAAATCTGCCTGATTCAAAACATCGAGCTGTATATATGGAATTGAAAGGCGATCAAAAAAGTCCGTCTTTCTTCTGCCAACAGCAATCACTTCATACATCTCCGCATCCAAGTTCTGCTTGCAATAATCCGTCAGATAGGCACCTATAAAACCGGTTGCTCCAAAAATCAGTATCTTTTTCTTCATGGTTCAACTCCAATAACTCAGGACACTTTTGATAACATGTTCCAGATCATCCTTGTTCATGCCATAATACATCGGCAGTCTGACCAGACGCTCGCTCTCCTTCGTTGTATACGCATCCACTGCATCAAATCTTCCGAACTTTAGACCTGCTGGAGCAGAATGAAGCGGGATATAGTGGAACGTACACTGAATGTTATTCTGTTTCATATAGGAAATAAACTTCGATCTTTCGTTCAAATCCTTTAATTTGATATAATACATATGCGCATTATGAACACATTCATCCGGTATTGTAGGAATCTCGATGACACCCTTATCCGCTAACGGTTTAAATGCTTCATTATAGTAATTCCATGTTGCAAGGCGATTCTCATTAATCTCGTCTGCTTTCAATAGTTGTGCCCAAAGGTAAGCGGCATTCAACTCGCTCGGTAGATAACTGTCTCCGAAATCAACCCATGTATACTTATCTACCTGACCGCGGAAGAACTTGGCGCGGTTGGTTCCCTTCTCACGCAGGATTTCCGCCTTTTCATTGTACGCCGGATTGTTGATGAGAACAGCGCCACCCTCCCCCATCGAGTAATTCTTGGTCTCATGGAAGGAGTAGCATCCGAAATCACCGATCGTACCAAGTGCCTTGCCCATATAGGTACTCATTACTGCCTGTGCCGCATCCTCGACCACCATCAGTCTGTGACGCTTTGCAATGTCCATAATCGTATCCATCTCACAGGCAACACCTGCATAATGCATAGCAATAATGACCTTGGTCTTGTCTGTGATCGCCTGCTCGATCTTTTTCTCATCAATATTCATGGTATCCGGACGGATGTCCACGAATACCAACTTTGCACCGGCGAGAACCGGGGCATTGGCTGTACTGGAGAAGGTGTAGCTCGGAAGGATGACCTCATCCCCCGGCTTCAGATCGCACAGCAGCATTGCCATATCCAGAGCCGTAGAACCGCTGGTCGTCAGAAGCACCTTCTGCGCATGGAATCGTTCTTCCATCCAGGCATTGCACTTTTTTGTGAAGGGGCCGTCTCCGCAGATCTTATGCGCTTCCACAGCCTCCTTTACAAAAGTCAACTCGTTGCCTACATAAGGCGGTACATTAAAATTAATCATCCTTACTCTCCTTTATTTCTCGTTTAGCTGTAACTCGATTTCTGACCTTTATTTAAAGACCTTTTGGATGACTCTCTTGGAGTACTTCTCCAGCAAAGCCATCATCATCCACGGATAGCTGCCGAACAGCGAACGGTCACGCAGAAATACGATCTCCTTCCGGATCTTCTGAAAATCAAAGCGTTCATAGAATTCCTTCCTGAACTTCGTTGTATCAATCCTGTAATCTGTATGATGATAGGTGACTGTATGCGTCTCTATCGCCGATTTCATATCCTTGATAAACTGCTCCTCTGAAACAACGCTGCCCTCCAGAAGTGCTTCTCGTTCATGCAGATATGCCTCATCCTCCAGTAACCGATCCACATCCCGGATCAGCTCCTCATAGGTATCATATTCCACCCTGCGCTTTTCCTGCTCGTACAAAAGCCAGTTGGAATCATCTCCGTGTCGCAAGGTAACAGGAATCTTCTTCGCATAGGCGCTGTATTTCATCATCATGCCGCCAAACATCGGATAGGTATTCAGATAGAACGTGCATTTTGTAATCAGATAAAAGAAATCTTTTCTCTCCTGGATCAGGAACGCTCTGCCAGGAAATTCTGATGTGATCTTATCCATTTCGGAGGTATCGCCCTCTCCGGCATACAGGAAGTATACATCCTTGTGTGCTTCCAGGATATTTCTCACGATCTTATAAAAATACAGCTCCGGGTCGCCCAGTGTTTTGTACAGTGAGCCGCCGCTGAATATAAACCGGGTCTTTTCCGGATCAAACGGCAGCCCGGAATGATCATATTCCGTCTTGTCAATCAATAAACTTCCTCCGTGCCGCAGAAGCTGATTCTTCCTGACGCCTCTCTCATACAGAAGATTGGAGGCGGAAACCTGCCGGCTGCCACAGAAATAGTCATTGCTTCTGGCACCAAGCCAGAATGCATGATCCTGCAAATCAATCAGAAACCGATCGACTTTTCCTGTCATAACAGCAAATGCAACGGCTCCGGGCGCATCATATGGTGTCGTATAATAGAACATTGCCTTCGGACAATACTTGAAAATTACGGCAAGGGTTTCCTCGAGCCATTTGGCATAGGACTTCTTCATGTCTACATATTCCCAGATTACATCCATGCCTTCCAGCATTTTTTCAGTTTCCGGCATTTTCCCCCTGGATTTCTCAGGCAGAACATAAATGACCCTATACCCATTTTTGGCAATTGCATTCAGATTGACCTTGGAAACACCTCGGATATCCATGCCAAAGCCATCATAAAACAGTACCGTATTGCTGTCGGCCTGATAGTCCAATAATACATCTGAATGCATTTTCTGATACACTTCCGCTATACTGACAACACCGTTCTCAAATTCAGGATCCATATATTTCTGATTGAATTGGTAGAGCAGATTACAACCATATGAAATAGCAGCCATAGCCTTCTCATGATTTTGCTTTTGTATTCCATCATTCATTACATCTTTCAGACTATTTATCAGCTCATCAACTTGTTTTGCCTTGTCCAAAACAGCACCTCCAATTATTCAGCCATTCTGTTTATTGCTCAGTCTCTTCTTTACACTGCAGAGCACATCATAAACAAGGCTGTTTTTCAGTAACAATTGTACCACCAAATATACAATCATGCTTGTAAGAACACTTACTATCGTCCGAATATACAAATTACTGATATGCGAACAAAGCCAACAAACCAATGCAATCATAACACAACCCACAACAGGCGCAATCGCTAGCTTGCCAATTGCTTCAATTTTAATATTCTTATCAACTTTAAAAAGTGATAGTATCAGAATAATCAATGAGCACAATGTAGTTGTTACCGCAGCAGCCACAGGTCCCCAGAATGGTATCAGGAAATAATTCGTAATGACGTTAATTACTGCACATATACAGCATATTATCATAAAATCCTTTTCTCTCTTGCTCGGAAGCAGCACTGCATTTCCCAGAAAATTACCGCCTAAGAGAGAGAACACAAATCCAATCATCATAATCTGCAGCACAAAAGTAGAATCAACATATGCTTCACCAGCAATCACGAGTATCGCTTCTTTTGCCAAAAGAATGGTACCTACTGCACAAGGCAGCCCCAGCGTAAGATTGAAGTTCAGAATCTTTCCGAGGAGTTTATTGACTTCCGTATAATCACCAGATGCAAAATAGTAGGACATTCTCGGCATGATTACCCAAAGCAGTGAGCCAACGACCTGATTGATGATATTTAGGATCTTATGCGCGGTACTGTAAATACCTACTTCATAGTCTCCGTGCATCAATCCAAGCATAGTGGCATCCACACTGCTGAAAATCGTCTGTGCCAGAAGCATCACAAACAAATAGACAATCGGTGTGATGTGGCGCTTCCAGTCGATATTGAATGTAAATGAAACTCTACAATAGCGCCTTCGGTACATAATATTAGCAACACTTGCACCTACAGAGGATATCAGACTGACAACAGCGTATTTCAGATAGTCTTCAGGTTTATGAACAAAGATAAACATCAGCGTCAAGCTGATAAACTGAAATGCTACAGTCCTGATGGTGATGTATCTAAAATCCTCCATTGCTGAATTCAACCAGTCAGCACCAAGAGTAGTACCAATAATGCTCAGACTTTGAATCACAATCAAAAAGCGGTAGTTTTCCAGTTTATGATAAAAGATGAGCGTTAACGCCAGTGCCACATAGGCAATAATGGTTGTGATAATATTGATAGAAAAAATCTGACTGGAGATACCACTGAGTTTCTGTTTGTCATCTCTCACAGCCGAGCATTCCCGAATTGCATAAGTTGAAATACCGAGAGAAGCTATCAGCGAAAAATAGGAAACAACTGACAATCCAAAATTAATCTTTCCAACATTCTCTGTTAAAAGTACACGCGAAATATAAGGGAAAGTAATCAAGGGAAACAATATCGATGAACCTGTTTTTAGCACACTGAAAAATGTATTCTTTTTTATGCTCTTTTTTGCCATACTACGTATACCTTCTAATCCTGCAAAATGCCATCAGGTATTCCTTTTCGGAAACCATTCATAATTCTCTTTGATTTCATCCAGCGTTTTGTTATCTATCTGCATATACAGATCAGCCTGATGTTCCAGAATTAAATCCTCATCTAATTGATTATAGTCTAATGTCAGCAAATAATCAATAATCTCCCGTCCAAACCGTTTTTTAATAACCTTCGCAGGCGTACCGCCAACAATCGAATAGGGGGCGATGTCTTTCGTCACAACCGAACCAGCTGCTATGACCGTCCCTTGTCCGATGTGAACGCCGGAAAGGATCACCGCACCGTAACCGATCCAAACATCGTTATCAACAACAATATTTCCTTTTGATACTCCCTCCAGGCTACCGTCAATAATCTTATTTTTAAAAGGATAGCTTGACAGATGGTTTAGAAAATGGTCTGCGCTCACCACAAATTCTACATTCGGACCAATAGAGCAGAAAGAACCGATTCTTAGCTCAGAACAGGAATCAAACGTTAATGCACGGATATCACCATAAGTGTATTTTCCCACAGTCACCCTCTCCTGATCAAAAAAAGGGACAGCATTGGTGAAATTCAATTGATTTTTCTTCCGCCAATTCTTTTTGAAACGTCTGCGTCGAAGTTTTTCTTGTATCAAATTAATTATCATCGTTTTCCAGTGCCTTCTGTATTTCTTCTAAGTACCCATATCCATTTCGCTCATCCGGCTCCAAATATGCGCCCTCTCCCCATTCATTCCAAGCATTGATAAATAAGTATGTACTCTTGTATTCGCTATGGATCTTTTTAAAAAGCTGAGGAAGATAAAACCCGAATTTCTGCGGAGATGCATCCTTATATACGATACCATTTACTTTTCTGGGAGTATTATCCCAATCCACAAATGTTCCTGCCACAGCCTTTTCAGATGCAACCTTATGTTTCAGGATGCATTCCCATGCTTGATCGTAATCCAGAACCTGCAGTTTGGGTACCATACGCTTACGTTTCAGATTATTGCGGATGAACGATGTCGCAGAGCTCCAATAGATGCGATGTACGGCATTATTCAGCATGTTACGCCGCTCTTTTATCAATAGTTTTTGCGTAAACGTTGGCTGGAATTCTACATAAAAATCGCAGTATTTCAAATAATCGCCGAACATAACTGAATCAGGAAACTGAAAGCCAATCTTCACATCAAAGCCCAGCTTTTTGATCTCATTGCGCAGATCATCGATATACTTCCTGCAATGAATGATAAGCTCCGGCTTATAAGGCAACACCGCATAATCTCCACCTACAAACAAAACCACCCAGCAAAATGCTGAGTGGTTAGAGAAATGTTCCAT
>CANQWA010000050.1 GCA_947627445.1 uncultured Ruminococcus sp. | reverse complement strand
CGAGCCGAGCGGCATTTTCAAAAGACAAAATCGCACAGTGGCAGAACCCACACCGGCAAGGTATACTGTTCTTGTCGGTGTGAGCTGTCCTGCTTGCCGAAGAAAAGAAAGGAGTTAAAAAATGATATCAGGACACTTGGAAACCAAAAAAGGGTACTACTACGTGGTACTCAGCTACGTCGACGTCAACGGCAAGCGACACAGGCCGTGGATCTCGACGGGACTTCCCGAAAAGGGAAACAAACGAAAGGCGGAGGCGGAGCTTGCCCGCATTCGCAGTACTTACGAGCCGCCGAAGGAGGTGGAGGACTTAAATTCGGACATGCCCTTTGCGGATTATCTGCTGCAATGGTTGGAAATCGTGAAGGTGCGCATTAAAATCGCAACCTTTTCATCGTATGAATCCATGGTCAAGCGCACAATTGAACCGTATTTCCGCAAGAAAGGGTACACTCTGCGGGGCTTGGAGGCTCGGCACATTCAGCAATTCTACACAGAGAAGCTGAAAACCGTCAAGCCTAACTCCGTAATTCATTATCATGCCGTCATTCATCAGGCGTTGAAATACGCACTGAAAACCGATCTGGTAACGCAGAACGTGGCAATGAAGGTGGACAGGCCCAAAAAGAACGATTTTCAGCCGGTGTTTCTCGATGCGGCGGAGCTGAAAAAGCTGTTCACGGTCATCAAGGGTACCAAGCTGGAACTGCCGGTTCTGGTGGCCGCCTTCTACGGTCTGCGTCGTGGAGAAGTGATCGGTCTCAAATGGGACGCTATCGACTTTGAGCGAGGCGCTATCACGATCAAGCGCACCGTAACATCGATTCAAGTGGACGGGAGAGAGCAAATTATCGAGCAGGAATCGGCTAAGACAAAATCCAGTATGCGCACCCTGCCGCTTGTCGGCAGCTTTCGGGAATACTTCCTGCAAGTGAAGGAGGCGCAGGAGCTGAACAAAAAGGTCTGCGGGAACTGCTACAATTACGCGTACGATGGATATGTTTTCGTGGACGAGTTAGGAGAACGGATGCGCCCCGGATACTTAACATCCTATTTCCCGCAGTTCATTCAGCGTCACGGGCTGCGGAAAATGCGCTTTCACGATCTCCGCCACAGCTGCGCCAGCCTCCTGCTTGCCAACGGCGTCCCCCTCAAGCAGATTCAGGAGTGGCTCGGTCACTCGGATTTCAGCACCACCGCCAATATCTATGCGCATCTGGACTATTCTTCGAAGCTCTCCTCGGCGCAGGCAATGGTGAGCGGAATGCCGCTGCCCGAGGTTGGGAACTTCAAAAGCAAATGGTGCGACCTGACCGAAGACTCGGAAGTAACCAATGAAAAATCCGATGAATAAAATGTTGTTCTGCCCTAAAAATGCGGTGCTCTGAAAACACTTTGCCGGAAAAGGAAAAAGTCCAGAAATCCGCATGGTTACTGGACTTTTTGGCGGAGAGGGCGGGATTCGAACCCGCGTGACGTTGCCGTCAAACTGATTTCGAGTCAGCCCCGTTATGACCACTTCGATACCTCTCCGTATATTGTTAAGCCTGAAATTCTGCAAAAAATCCAAGGGCAGAACAGCAGGACAGAACAGCAAAATATTCAATTTTCGAACTGAGCAAAAGCCCCGTAAAATGGGGATTTTCGGGTGGACAAAGCTGACACAAAAGTCAACCATTTCGAGTGCGGCTCGTTATGACCACTTCGATAACTCTCCGTATATTGATCATTTCGATACATCTTCCAAAATCACGAAAACATTATACCATAAAACAGAAAAAAATGCAAGCCTTTTTTTCAAATCAGCAATTTACACAAAAAATCCCAAGTTATTGTCTTGATTGTCTGTGGTTCTCGTTATTTTTCAGAAATTACGCTGTCATTACTTGACTTTACTTTAAAAAAGTATTACAATAATAGAGTATAAGACAAAATGATATTCAGGAAAGGGATATTTTACATGAAGAAATTTTTTAGCAGCTTGTCTCACAGCGCAAAAGTCACTGTTATCACCTGTGGCTGTTTTGTCATGTTGACCATGCTGATCCTCATTTTTTTGATGCTCTGCCCGATTCATGAAACCAGTTCTGCCAATAATGCCAATCGTATGCTGGTTGTTACAACTACCACAACAGCAGGAACCACACAGACAACGGCTGCCACTACTGGGTTTACAAGAAAGACAACCGATGCCAACCGGGTCACTACCACTACAACAACGATTGATGATGATTCCTATGATACAGACTATGACAATACACCCAGCTATCAGTACCGGCAGACAACGACAGCATATCAGTACCATTATGTAACCACAACCAAAAGAACTTATGTGTACACTACCGCAGCAGCTACCACCGCCGTTCCAGTGATAACAGAATCCCCCACACCAGCTGCAACGCAAGCTCCTCAGCAGCAGGAGACAATTCCGGCAACAATTCCGTCGCCGGACGATAACAATGCCGGAGTGGACGAATAATTTTTTATGACATCCAGTTGGAATATTTCCACAAGTCATTTGTTAGACCGGGTCTCTCTTAACAGATCCGGTCTTTTTTGGAGATGATATTAAATGCAATCAAAATCACTGGCTAAACGAATTCTCAAACTGTGTTATTCTCTGATAGTCGGAAACTTTACTATTCTTTGCACTGTCTGGCGTATTCCAGTGCTGTGCAAGATTGCCCTGGGGATTCTTACCGCTGTATGCTTTCTTCTGTGGAACTTTGCCCATCCTCATACTCTTTCCGGAAGCAAAAAGCTGGCATCACTCATGCATGGATGTAATCTGCTGCGCTGCTGCGCCTGGTGGTTTGTTCTGGAAGTTTGTATCATCATCATCATTGCCGCCTGGACAGATTTTTCCCTTCCCATCCAGCTGGTCAATGCTGGTGTATTCCTGCTCTTATGCGGCTTTACATTTCTCAATAGTCTGCTGCATATTGCGTTTCACTCCAAGCAAGTGAAATTGCCATGGCATATTGCTCTGTTTCTCTGGTGGTGGGTTCCGCTGCTGAATCTCTTCCTGATTCGCCATATTGATAAAACAGCACGCCGAGAGCTTCGTGTAGAGCAAGAACGTGCTGAGTTGGATGCAGTCCGAAAAAAAACAGAGGTCTGCAGCACACGTTATCCCATTCTCATGGTACATGGCATCTTTTTCCGCGACTGGCAGTATTTCAATTACTGGGGACGCATTCCTGCGGCACTGATCAAAAACGGTGCAGTCGTTCACTATGGACATCAGCAGTCTGCTCAATCCATAGAGAACAGTGCGCGTGAACTGGCAAAGCAGATTCGCATCATATGTGAAACTACCGGATGTGAAAAAGTCAACATCATTGCGCATTCCAAAGGCGGATTAGACTGCCGCTGTGCCATTCAGGATTATGGCGCTGCATCATATGTAGCTTCACTGACAACGATAAACACGCCGCATCATGGCTGCAGCTTCATTGATCATCTTCTGGAAACCATTCCTGTTGGCGTGCAAAATTGGATTGCAAAACGGTATAACGCTGTTTTCCGGAAATTGGGAGACACAAACCCTGACTTTCTCTGCGGCGTACATGACCTGACTGAAAAAAGCTGTGCCGAATTTAACCGCAGCCATCCCTGCCTCCCCCCTGTGGCGTATCTCACCGTTATGTCCAAAATGTGTCAGATGTATTCTGCACCTTTTCCCCTTTGGCTTGGATATCTTCTGAACCAAAGGTACAGCGGTCAAAATGATGGTTTAGTCCCTGTAGAATCGGCAAGACTGGAAGGCGTCCCCTTTCTTATGATGCCAGAAACGAAAAAACGCGGAATCTCTCACGGAGATGTCATTGATCTGATGCGGGAGGATATCCCGGATTTTGATGTACAGGAATGGTTTGTTCAACTGGTCAGCCGACTGAAAAAAAGCGGCTTTTGAAAACTTACCGGATCAGTTTTTTCACTGCGTTCAACAAATGTTCTCGTTCATTGGGAATCTGTTCCTCAATGACCATTTGCAGTAGTGTACGGAGAACAGTTCCTACCTGCGGACCTTCTTTCACGCCGGTTGCCAGCAGATCTCTGCCGCTCACCGCAAGATCTTTCAGGTGCAAGCAAGCTTTTTCTTGCCGAATCTCCTCCAGTAATGAAAAAGCCTGATCCAAAAGCCCCCGGTCTGTTTCAAAGGAGAAGTCGCTCTGTCCCTTTCTGTCTGCTCTCAGTAACAGCAAAAGCTGATAAGTGGTATCTTCTCCAAGCCTGGCGATCAGACGGCGCATAGCTTTACGCTCTGTGGGAATACTGATATCATGATGCTCCACCAGCGTACAAACGGCTTGGATTCTTCTGTGATCTGTATGATAGCGATGCAGAATCTGATTTGCCAGCATTTTGCTGACAGCCGGATGTCCGTAAAAATGATCCATACCTGATGCATCTGTAAATCGACATGCCGGCTTGCCTATATCGTGAAACAATGCCGCCCAGCGCAGATACAGTTGAGGCGGAACGGCTTCCAGCACATGAAGGGTATGCTCCCAGACATCGTATAAGTGCCGTGGGTGATTCTGTTGACAATCTATCATGGGAATCATTTCCGGAAAGAGAATGGTCCAGACCTCTGGAAAATCCCGAAGCATTCCGGCAACATTCTTTCCTTCTGCCAGAAGCAGTTTGCAGCATTCTGTGTCAATTCGTTCAACAGAAATTCGTTTTAATAAAGGCGCAAGCTTTTTGATGGCATCGGATGTTTCCGGGGAAATGGTGAGACTATAGCAAGCTGCAAACCGCAGTCCCCTCAGAATCCGCAATGCATCCTCGGAAAATCGTACGAGAGAGTCTCCCACACAACGCAGCACGCCCTTCGCAAGATCTTCCCTGCCGCCGTGGAGATCGATCAATCCTCGTACCGGATGGTATGCCATGGCATTGATGGTAAAATCACGGCGTGTCAGATCTTCATCCAGTGATCTGACAAAACGCACTTCTGAGGGATGTCGGTTGTCCAGGTATGCACCCTCTGTACGAAAAGTGGTGATCTCTACTGGTTGGTGATTCCAAAGCACTGTTACTGTGCCGTGCTTCTCCCCTGTATCCAACGTCACCTTATCCAGAAAGCAATTATGGATCTCTTCTGGGATTGCATTCGTACACAGATCCCAGTCATGAGGTGTCCTGCCGCAAAGTGAATCCCGTACACATCCTCCTACAGCATACGCTTCAAAGCCTTGCTGTTCCAGACGACTCAGAATTTCCAAAACAATTCCCGGCATTTCGATTGTAACGGACATACCAAACGCCCCTTTCTCGATTTTACATGAAATTCACAAAATACAAATCAAATGAGCGAATGAAGATGTTATACTTAAAGCAATGAACCAATAAAAAAGAAGGGAAATCCTTATGAGAATAACACCATATACACGAATGGTCTTCTATCATGAAACCGATCGCATGGATATCGTCAACCATTCCAACTATGTCCATATGATGGAAGAAGCTCGTGTGGACTTTATGAAAAAAATCGGCGTCGGCTATGATGAACTGGAAGCACAGGGCGTATTACTTCCAGTTCTAAACCTGTCTTGCCAATATAAGAACAGCCTGCACTTTGGCGAGCATCTGACGGTTTACACCTATATCACCAAGTATAACGGATTCCGGTTGGAACTGCACTATGATATCTTTTGCACGGAAACTGGAAAGCTCTGTGTTTCCGGCACATCTGCACACTGTTTCACCAATGCAGAGCTCCGGCCAATTCGTATCGGAGAGAAATTTTCAGAACTGCATGCGTTTTTTCACAGTGCCATGGAAATCGAATATCTCTGATGACAACAGCTTTATGCAGTATGGACATTTGTCTATACTGCTTTTATTTTTGCAGATCTTCTTCAAATTGCTGAATCAATACCTGTTTCCCCACAACAGTTACCACATCATCTGCGAATAGTTCTGTCTGAGGAGTAATATCCGTTGTCACGGTTTCCCCATGCTTGATGGCAATGATATTCAGTTGATACCGCTGACGGGGTCTCAGATCCTGCACATTGATTTTCCGAAAAGATGTCGGCAGACGAATTTCTGAAATGTTGATCTCATCACTAAGTGCAATGTATTCCAACACTCGCGGTGCCATCAGATGATTTGCCAGACGAATGCCCATGTCCCGTTCCGGATAAACCACCTCTGCTCCCAACTTTTCTAGTACACACCCGTGTTCTGCACTGGTCGCCTTAGCAATCACATGTTTTACGCCAAGTTGGAGGACAGTCAAAGTCACCAGAATGCTCACATCAATTGTATCGCCCATACCGATAATGACAACATCGCAGTTCTGGATACCAATTTTCTCCATGGCATCCCTTGTCAGTTCTTGTACGACAAAGACATTATCCGTAAAAGCAGCTGCTTTTTCAACGACGCTTTCCTGCTTGTCCACCACAATGATTTCTTTTCCAGCCTCTGCCAGACGTTCTGCTACAGCAAATCCAAACCGACCAACGCCAATCACAGCATATACTTCATCCTTGATCTTATTTTTCTTAAAGCCCATTTTTTGTATACCTCCTTTTTTATCCGACAGAAATGATCTCTTCCGGTCGTAATACATTGTTCTTTTTTCTGCTGTTGACAAACCAGAGCGTTGCTGCGGTCAATGCACCGATCCTGCCGATGAACATGGTCAGGATGATCACAACCTTGCTGGCAATGCAAAGCTGTGGTGTCAGTCCAGCAGAAAGTCCTACCGTTGCAAATGCTGAAGTAGTTTCCAATAATATGTGAATAAAAGAAGCCTGAGGCTCTAAGATGCACAGCAGAAATGTAGAAACTAAAGTTACTGTCAGTCCCAGTATCAGAATCATCAATGCCTTATCCCGAACCTCCTGAGAAATTCGCCTTCGAAATACCGTGGGTGAACTATTTTTGGTGTAAGCAATTGCAGAACAAATACAGACAAAAACCGTTGTCACTTTGATACCGCCTCCGGTAGAGCCAGGAGCTGCACCAATGAACATCAGGAGGACAATACACATTAGAGAGGCATTGGATAACTCTCCCAGCGGCATGATCGTGAAGCCGGATGTTCTTGCAACTGCACTGTAAAACAAAGCCTGTACCCAAGAAAGTGCTTTCTCTGTCACCAGCAGCAGAATCGTTCCGACAGTCAGCAGGATCACAGTCATCCATAAGACCACCTTGCTGTGCAATGTCAGTTTCCGAAAACACCGTTTCTGTACGATATCCCGCATCACAAAAAAGCCGAGACCGCCGGTTACGGTCAATCCGATAGTGAGCAGCATCATGGGAACATGCTTTTGATACTGTGCCAGACTGTCACTTCCCAGCAAATCAAATCCGGCATTATTAAATGCAGAGATGGAATGAAAAATACTCAACCAGATCGCTTTTCCCACAGAATAATCCTGCACAAAAATCGGAAATGCCAATATTGCACCCAGAAGCTCAATACCAAATGTCACCAGAAAAAGCGTTTCCAGAATATGAAGCAAACCTTTAAAATCAGGCTGATTCATGGATTCTTTGACAAGTGACCGCTCTCGCATACCGATCCTTCTGCCAGTGAACACCATAATACCGATACTCAGAGTGGTAATGCCCATACCGCCTATCTGTATCAGCAGCAACAGCACAGCTTGTCCAAAACCGGAGAGCACTGCACTGCATTCAATGGTAGATAATCCGGTAATGCACACGGCACTGGTGGCTGTGAACAAGGCATCTATGTAGGACATAGATTGTCCTTTTTGATGAGAAACCGGAAGCATGAACAGCAAAGAGCCTATGAGTATCAGAACTGCAAAGCCGCCGGCAATCATACGCCCCGGTGATAACAAACGATTCCATTTCATGTGATAACACTTCTCCAATTTACAAAAAGGCGCACACTGTCCGTGCACGCCTATTTCGTTTCAAAATATCATATAAAGACGCAGATAAGCATTTTGTACAATGCCATTTATTCGTCTTCATTAAGGACAGCATCTGCAACTACCGGAGTCTCGTCATCCAATACTGCTTCTGCTGTGGTTTCAAATACTTCTGCCTGAGCTGATTTTTCTGCTTTGCGTGCTGCACGTTCTGCTTGTTCCGCTTCCTTCGCTGCACGGCGAGCTGCTTCTTCTGCCTCGGCTTCCGCTTTCAATTTGCCATAGGATTCATTCTTGGTTCCGCATTCCGGACAAAATTTCTGCAAATCATTCACCTTAGAACCGCAGGAAGGACATAATGTTGCATTTTCCAGATTGGCAAGATCATTGTTCAAACTGTTCATCTGTGCCTGTATCTCTGCTACCTGTTCAAACAGGGCAGTGTACCTCTCTGTAGCTTTTTGTTGGTTTTCTTCATAGTATTTTGCACCGATCTCTGCATAAATGTTCTGCAAGGATGTCTCACAGCTGTTGATCATTCTGCGTATTTTCGCACGGGTTGTGGCTTTTTTCGAGCTATCCGCTACCTCACGAGCCATTTTACCCATATCATCGCTCATTTTCCGAAATTGATCACGAAAATCCATTTGCTTTTCCTCCTATCGCAATTTCTGATACAAGATATTTTTACTCTATGTTATGCTGTCTGCATAAAAAAGATTCCCCAAATTTCACCAGCCTCCACGATTTTCGTGTGTGGTAAAGATCTCTAACTACAGATATACGCAAACCGTGAACTCAATAAACCAAGAGCATTGGCAAACGCCGTACCATTGACCGTCTTCTGTCCGTCAATGGTAACGGTACGGGCATAGCCGCTGTCTCCGTAGTTGATCTGAATCCAATTCGATGGGTTGTCCGAAAGTGCAATGCCAAATGCACTGGAGATTTTTGCACGTACTTGTTCTGTAGACAAATAAGTAACTTTTCCATAATATGGATCGTAGTAAGCATCCAACTCACAAGGAACGCTTACTAGATAGTCGTACTGCGTACCCCAAATATCACCTGAGCTTGCGGTTGCACCACCACTGGATGCACCGTATACCGTCAATGCATAGCTGCCATTGTAATACAGTGCTTGTCCAAGCACAGATGCAACGGCATCCACAACATTCTGAGGAGGATTGGGTTTTAAGATCACATTGTTGCAGCTGCCGCCTTGGTACATGATGTATGTATAAGCTGCAATTGCCTGTGCTTTCATTGCTTCAGGGTGCATAGATGAACTCATCTCGTTATAGACGATCTGAGAAATAATTTCCAGAACACTTCCGGTAACACCTGCTGCGGTAATGGAACCGCTTGCATCAGTGGTAACCAGAGTTGTACCTGGATAATAGTGAAACAAAATGGACTGATAATCATAGCCGCCATAAGTGGCATAGGCATTTGCGCCGTTCTGGCTCATGCCCACGCAATGTCCATATCCGTATGTCGTAAAGGCAAACTGTCCGTTTTCCACAGAACCTACTGCGGAATATCCGACGCCGATGTTTGCACTGCCAGTCACATTTGAACCAGCCCAGACAGCAGATGCTTTTGGGGCAGTGGCACTTGCCATTGCTGCAATCTGTGCATCTGAGGGTTCCACCTCTTCGTATTCTACTAATGATAAGCTGGAATCATAATCTGAAATTTCAGCTTTCCACAGACTGTCGCTGCTTTCTTCTGTCTCTGTTTCCAGTACAGTTTCTGCGGGTTCAGTTTCTGCTGGAACAGCAATAGCATAGGCGCTGATCACAGAGATTCCTGCGAGAAGCACTGCCGCTGCCACTGCAATTGCAGCACGTGGGTAACATTTTTTCATATCAAAACTCCATTTTCACCGACAGCAGAACTGCCGTGTAATATGGCTGCACAGTCGTACCGGAACCTCCGGTCGTGCACGAAAATGCGTTTTGGATATTGTCTGCATTATTCCTGTGCAGCGCTGTCTTCCGCCCCCTTTTGTATCGTTGCCAGCAGTGTTTTTTTGTCTTCGTTTTCACGAAGCCGCCGTGCCACTACAAGGAAACGGGAATTGTCCTCATCGGAGTAGCAAGTGGATAGCGTCAAAATACTATCGCCGTAGCTAACATCCAATGGGTTGTCGATCATGTTTTTGGATTCTACCGAGTTGACGTAGCTGTCAAAGGTTTTCTTGTCATCCAGTTCCTCCATCGTCCAATACAGAAAATCGGAATCAGGATCGCCGCCTGTGATGATCAATCCGAAAATCACATAGGTATAATCCGCATAATTGGTACTAAATGTAATGAACGGGCTTTCCTGATAGAATTCCAGATCCTGCCGGTAGCGTCGCAAAGAACCAAACATGGTGTTGTCTGCCATGTTGTGCCCGTACAGCACAATATTCTCCGACCACTCATCCGGATACGGACCGATGATGTCCGTATAGTCCATAAAGACTGTGCCTGCCCGGAATTCCTGTCCGTCAAAGCCGGTTGACAAATAGTAGTCATTATCCACCGTCTGTACCACAGGGTTGTCCACCTGTGTTTTGTCGATGGTAATATATCCTACGGTGTCCGGATTCTGTTCCAAGAGCTTTTTGGCTCTCTCTGTCAGTTCCGGTGCAGCCGTTGGAGCCTCAGTTGGTTCCTCCGTTTCAGGCGGAGTTGTCATAGGTATGGCCGTCTGATTGATCTCTCCGCAGCCTGTTGCTGTCAGAATCGATAAAACCAGCGTTCCGGCAATGATGCTCTGATACCATTTTTTCATCTGAATTGCCTCTCTTTCAAAGCGTGCTTTATATTTCCAAAAAGTTGTTCTATTCCTCTTCATCCTCCGGTGGACCGTATGGTTCAAATTCGCCGTTGGGGTCGTAGGTGTTTTTATTCCATGCATAATACACATTGGGCCATTTGATATTGGGATTCGGCTTGCTGCCGCCAGTACCAGTATAGGGATCTTCACCCTCCCGCAACTGCCGTGCAACGACCACAAGACGTGCCGTATCAAAGACATTATTACAAGTAGAAAGTGTCAGAAGATGATCACCGTACTGCACATCGACATTGGTCAGTCGCAAGGTACGCCGTTTCACTTCGTTTACATAGTCATAAAATTCGTCTTCATTCGCAAAATCAATTTTGTTCCAATAATCAAATCTTGTATCCGTTGTGTCATCCGCATCGGCTACAAAATAAGCAAAAATTTTATACTGATAGGTCTCATAATTGGAATTCAGCTCAATGATCGGATGCATGGAATAGTATAGATCCTCTGTTCGGTAATATTTCAATGTACCAAACATCGAAAGATCCCGCATATTGTGACCATAAATAATCAGATTATCAGAATTGGGCACTTCCAGCGTACCGTCTTTACCCACCATGTCAAAATTGCAGCGATAGTCCAGAAAGATAGAACCAGGCTTAGACTCCTCTTTCTGTACATTCCGATAGAGGTAATATTCCTCTCCGGGCGTGTCATTTTCATGACGCAGCACTGGATAATCCACTTTTGTATCCGGTATAGTGATCCATCCGACGACCTCATCATTGATCGCTAAAAGTTCCTCTGCACCCGGCAAAAGCGTATAGATCTTTTCTGCCGGTTCTTCCGAATCTTCATGATCTGGTTCAGATTCCACCACTTTTTCCGGCAGCCGTGCGTGATAGCTCGAACCGATGTCCTCATAGATCGCCTGAGATTTTAGGATATCCACAAAATACAAGACAATCATCACAACACATACCAGAAAAACCGCTGCCGACAAGAGAAAAATAGATTTCCTGACGATTTCTCCTCCGGGATCCCCCCTGTGGGGAAACAAATCACAGACCTTTTGTCCGAATGTCTGCTTTTGAGACAAAGGTGCAGCTGCTGCCGCTTTGCCAACATAATCGGTACATACCGGCTCAGGCGGAAAATTCTCCGGATGTTCTTTGCGATCCTTGACTTGCTTGATCTGATATGCCACACGGAGAGAAACCGCTTCCTCATCCTGTTCCTGTGCCAGGCGAACCAAGCTGGAACGAATGGCTGAGATTTTGTCTGCAAACACTTCCTGCTGTACAGAAATGCTTTCTTCTGCGGACTGTGCTTCTGAAGGATTCTGCTCCGGCTCAGGAGTATCAGGTTCTTCTGATACAGATAATGCCACAGGTTTAACCGATTCTTCGGATGCTTCTGTTACAGCATTTTGTTCTTCTTCCTGCATTCTGCTTCCTCCAACAGGCATTGCTCTGCAAGACCGAACACGCACACAGCAGTGCCATAGCGGATTTCTTCTCGGCTTTGCAGACCAAACTGCCATAGCTTCAAATGGGCAATTTTCATACTCTGCCCGGATAATACCCCGATATACACAGTTCCCACCGGCTGCTCCGGCGTTCCTCCTGACGGTCCGGCAAGTCCTGTCACTGACAGACACAAATCCGCCTGTGAAATCTGACGAAGCCCCTTTGCCATTTCTGCTGCGACCTCTGCACTGATGACGCCTTTTCCAGCAATCAAACTTTCTGGCACATAAAGAAATGATGTTTTCATCCGTTCAGAATAGGTGCATATTCCCAGTTCAAACACACGGGATGCACCGGGAACAGACGTAATCATCTGAGAGAGCAGTCCGCCGGTACAGCTTTCTGCTGTTGCCGCAGTCATATGGTTTTTATTTAAATATTGTACAATATGCAGAAGGGTTTTGTCAAGTGCTTTTTCTGTGTCTTTATAAATCTGACACATCTTTTTATCATCCAACAGAAAAATACCCATAAACTCCCCCTCTGTTTCGTCAATATCACTAAAACTAAGATTTTCTATTTTGTCAATTTAACCGAAAAATCTGCAAAGTTGTCTCTTCTGCCGCTTTTTGCACCAGTGCAGAAAAATCGAATTTTGCCTGCGCTTTTTCTACCTCTTCCAACATAGGACGCACCTTGGGATGCCGTGGTGTGAACACGGTACAGCAGT
This sequence comes from uncultured Ruminococcus sp., assembly GCA_947627445.1. GTDB lineage: Bacteria > Bacillota > Clostridia > Oscillospirales > Ruminococcaceae > Ruminococcus_C. The sequence continues at coordinate 2,077 of CANQWA010000050.1, read as the reverse complement.
CCTCATAAGGCAGCGTGGAAGTTTCAAAAGTGCCGATTTTCCGTGCAGTTTCTACAATCTCTGTTTTATCCAGACCGATTAACGGACGAAATATGGGAATCCGGCTGACTGCATCCGTACAAGCAATCGCCTGCATGGTCTGGCTGGCAACTTGTCCGACACTTTCGCCGGTGATCAATGCCAGACAGTTATCACGCCGGGCTATGATCTGCGCAATTTCCATCATTAGCCGACGCATGATGATGGTAAAATATTCCTCCGGACAGTAGGTCTTGATGGATTCCTGTATCTCCGTAAAGGGAACGCAGAAAAAAGCGATATTGTTACAGTAAGGCGTCAGTTCCCGACAGATCTGTTCCACTTTTTCTAACGCACGGTCAGAAGTGTAAGGCGGACTGACGTAGTGAATTGCTGAAATCTGAATGCCCCGGCGTGCCATACGATAACCAGCCACCGGACTGTCGATACCGCCGGACAGCAAGAGAAGTGCTTTTCCGCTGCTTCCTACCGGAAGCCCTCCTGCCCCCTTTATGGTTGTACCGTGAACAAAGGCATTGTTATCCCGAATTTCCACCATGACTGTGATCTCCGGCTGATGGACGTTAACGGATAGATGAGGATATGCCTCTTGCAGAACACCGCCTAATTCTGCGCAGATCTCCGGTGATTTCAAAGGAAATGTTTTGTCGGCACGTTTGGCTTCTACCTTGAAGGTTTTCGCACGCAGAAGCGCTTCCTCCAAATAAGGCACAGCCTTAGCAATCACATCCTCCATGGTTTTTTCGCAAACGCAGGCACGGCAGAGAGAGGCAATACCGAATACATGTTCCAGATCCTCCAGAATTTCGTCTAAATCCATGTCCTCTGTCTGAGGTTCAATATAAATGGTAGACTGCGCCTTGGTCAATCGGAAGCTACCATATTTTTTCAGGCGGTGGCGCAGATTTTTCATTAGAATATCTTCAAATGTTCCCCGGTTCAGACCTTTCAGAGCCATTTCACCGTATTTTGCAAGAATTCGTTCTTTTGTCATATATGATGTCCTCTTTTCCGTTTCAAATTCTCAGAACTTGTTCTTAATGCAGTAATTCCCTCTGCGCATCCTTCAGTCCTTCTACCAGAGCTGTCACATCTGCTTCTGTATTCTCTGCACAAAAGCTGATACGCAAAGCACTGTCTACTTCTCCAGGTTTTGCACCAAACGCTTCCAGAACACCGCTGCTTGCGCCTTTGGAACAAGCCGAACCGCTGGAAATATAGATTCCACGCTTTTCCAAATAATGTAAAACTATTTCGGAACGATAGCCGAGAAGGGAAATATTCAGAATATATGGAGAAGCATTTTCATACTGCCGTATCACGACACCGTCCATCTCTGACAGTTTTGCCATTAACAATTGCTTCAAAAGTGAAACCCGTTCCGATCGTTCAGACAGAGTCGGCAAATGATACCGCACAGCTTCTCCAAAAGCAGCAATCAATGGAACACCTTCTGTTCCAGGACGAATCTCTTTTTCCTGGTGACCGCCGAACAGGATCGGCTTTACACGGACACCTTGCCGAATATACAATGCACCAATTCCTTTGGCTGTATGTACCTTATGACCGCTCAAAGAGATCAGGTCAGCACCCAAAGCTCTGACACGAAACGGCATTTTCAAAAACCCCTGAACAGCATCACAATGCGTCATCACGTCCGGATACTGCCGTTTTGCGGCAAGGAATACCTCTTCCACCGGCAGCCGGTAACCGTTTTCGTTATTAACCAGCATCATGCTGATCAGGCAGGTGTTGTCGTCTAATTCACGCAGAAAATCCGCTGCGTGAAACAAGTGGTCTGCTCTCGGCAGAACTGTCACGACAGTATAGCCGTTTTCTTCCAGATGTGTCACTGTACTGCGGATAGAAGCATGTTCTACGCCGCTGACAATCATCTTCTTTCGCTTTCGTCCGTACGCAGCGGCAATTCCCCGCAATGCCAGATTATTACTTTCTGTTGCACCGGAGGTAAAAAAGATCTCCTGGGGCTTACAGCCAAGTGCACCCGAAAGTAATAATCTGGCATTGCGGGGAATTG
>CANQWA010000049.1 GCA_947627445.1 uncultured Ruminococcus sp. | reverse complement strand
TGTCACAGTTTCTGTTGCAGGAGGGGATTCTTCCGCATAAAGCCATGAAAAACATGTGATGCCGTTCCGTACTGCCCAAAGGCTGTAACCCGCATGTTTTTCCGCATATTGATTCAGCAATTCTGCCATGGTACCATTTGAAAACGCTTCGGCTTCTTGGCAATGAATTTCGGAAGATTCATCCGTGATATCCCCGGAGATACTTCCATAAAAGCAATTTTCAAAAGTCGGATCGTTTAGCATTGAGCCGGAAAGCATGCCTGCATATTGGGGCGCCTGCACCTCTCCGACATGATAGCAATTTTTGAACAAACTAAAAGAAGCTTGTCCCGTGATTCCGCCGCTGTTGGTGACACTTGCTGTGACAGTTCCGATATGAAAACAATTTTCGATCGAAGCAGACTCATCCACAGAACCGGCGATGCCGCCTGCGTATCTTTTCCCGGAAATATTCCCTATGACACAACAATTCCGGATCGTTCCGCTGGACTTGCCTGCAATGCCGCCAATGTAGGTATAGGCGTTCATGCTGACCTGATCTAAGGCAAGATTGGTTACCACTCCTTCTATGCCGATCTCGCCGAATAATCCAAAGTATTTCGCATTGGATGAAGAAGTGTGCAGCCCTGTGATCTGATGAAAATTTCCGTCAAAAAAGCCCTGGAAAACCGTTTCCGGGCTTCCGATGGGCTGAAAGTTTGTTATTGTCGAAAAATCCATATTCTGCATCAGCTTGGCGCAGGCTTTCGTTTGACCCTCCTGGTTGACAAGTTCAGCAAACCACAGCAGATCCTCCGGTGTCTCCAGCAGATAAGGTGCATCTGCGGTACCTTCACCGTCGGGGATTCCTGTTGCATGAACCAGCATCCTTCCGGGAAAAATGCATGTCAGCAAAACAGCCATTACCAGAATCACTGCCAAAAGCTGCCTTTGAATATGAATTTTATGCATAAAATAACCCTCTTCATTTTGAGTTGAAATAGAATTTTGCGCTTCGAAAAATCAGACCTGTTCCACCTTCATCATATTGGTGGTATTGGATACACCTACCGGCGCACCGGCTGTAATGACCACAATATCACCCCGATTGACAAAATCTGACTGCAATGCTGCATGAAGAGATGCGTCAAAGAGAGCATCCGTATTGGTGACCTCATCCACCAGAACCGGATACACGCCCCAGCTCAGATTCATCTGACGCCGCACACGTTCGCTGACTGTACAGCTGATAATAGGACAATACGGTCGGTATTTGGATATTTCACGTGCTGTCACACCAGACATGGTGACAGTTACAATCGCCGCTGCGTCCAGATCATGCGCTGTTGTTACTGTGGCATGAGCAATGGCATTTGCAATATCTGCACCGTGGTTGGAACAAATCTTGGTGTGCAGACCCTTGTAGTCAATATCGTCTTCTGTGGTGCGTGCGATGAGATCCATGGTACGGACAACCTCTACTGGAAATGCGCCAGCAGCTGTTTCACCAGAAAGCATGATGGCACTGGTTCCGTCATAGATGGCATTTGCCACATCTGTAATTTCGGCACGTGTGGGACGGGGGTTATTGATCATCGACTCCAGCATCTGTGTGGCAGTGATTACTTGCTTGCCTGCCTGATAACCCTTGCGGATCAATTCCTTCTGAACCACCGGTATCTGCTCAAAGGGAATTTCCACACCCAGATCGCCTCGTGCAACCATAATGCCGTCTGCGGATTCCAGGATCTCGTCAATATTGTCCACGCCTTCTTTGTTCTCAATCTTCGCAATAATACGGACATCGAACCAGCCCAGGCTCTTGGTATACTTCCGCAGATAGTCAATATCTGCCGAAGTCCGGACAAAGCTGGCAGCAATAAAGTCAAAGCCGATTTTTGCACCGAATTCCAAGTCATTTTTATCGCTTTCACTCAGGTACGGCATAGAGAGTTTTACACCCGGTACATTGATACCCTTGTTGTTGGAAAGCACGCCGCCGTGGATAACATGGCAGGTAATCGTAGTTGCCGTCACCTTTTCTACAACCATTTCGATCACGCCGTCATTGACGAGAATATGCACGCCGGGTTTAACGTCACGGGGCAGATTCTTAAAGGAGATGCTTCCTATCTGATCATCACACAGCACATCGTCCGTGGTCAGGGTGTAAGTATCACCGACTTCGATGGTAACAGGCTTATCGTCCACAAACTTGCCCAGACGGATCTCCGGTCCTCTGGTATCCATCAGTGTGGCAATTGGAAGCCCCAACTCATCCCGGATTCGACACACCTGCTCAAAGCGTTGGCGGTGCATGTCGTGATCGCCGTGGGAAAAGTTGAATCGGGCAACATTCATGCCGGAAAGCATGATCTGACGCATGACGGTATCGTCATCTGTTGCCGGACCAATGGTACATACAATTTTTGTCTTTCGCATAATATCACACATCCTTATTTATTTTTCCTGCAAGATACGGGTAATACCACATAACGACATCATCTGCATATATCTTCTCTCCTAAACGCAGGAGATGGACTATACATCCATACGATTATGATAGCCCCAGTCTTCACTGGTGTTCTCAATATCCGTCAAAATCTCCGAACAGCCATCTTTTGGATGAATTTTTCCGCTTGACTGCGTGAAAAAGCCTTGCCATACAGAAAGTATGCCTGCAAATTTTCGCCTTGCAGTCAAAAAAGGCTCCAAAATCTGCCTGTTCTGTGATACGGAACAAGCTTCTATTTCATTATACCACAAATCTCAGAAAAAGAAAAGACTTTTTACATAAAATTAACCAAAAGTTTCTGCTGCTTTGTTTCCCCAAAAACAGGCAGGAAAATGTTAGAACTTGTTCTCATCGGATATTGCACCTGTGATTCCGAGCCATTGGGTCAGATTCTCCGCAAGAATTCCTCTGTTTTCTGCATCTGACAAACCCAAAGCAAAGAACCGTTCCAGTTCAGTCTCATAAGACCACATGGGATAATCCACGCCGAAAAAGCAATTTTCCGCACCGTATTGTAAGATCATGGAGCGAATTTCCTCCGGCGGTAGAAATGCCAAGCTGCTGCTGGTATCAAAGCGCAGGCGGTCATCGGCGCGAAGAATCTCTCTCGCCTCTTTCCATCGATACCATCCTCCCAAATGGGCTGCAATTACACGCAGTTTCGGGAACTGCCGCAGCACCACTTCCAACCGGAGAGGATGAGACAGATCTGAACGAGAATCGCCCATATGCATCAGCACAGGCATCCCCGAAGCCTGTATCATTTCATACATGGGATAAACTGCCGGGTCATCCATGGCAAACTTCTGAAAATCCGGATGCAGCTTGACACCGCAGAGCTTTTGCTTGCGTAAATGTTCAAAATCTTCTTCTGTTGTCTCTGAACTGGGATGCAATGTTCCGAAAGCCGTACACATGGGATATGCCGCTGCCACAGAAGCCAGAAAAGCGTTGATCGATCTGACCTGTGAAACCGTTGTCGCCGGTGAGCAGACGAGGAAACCATCCACACCGGCTTTTGCACCGTTTTCCAGCATTTCTGAAACCTTGCCGTGATATTCCATGGGAAGGTCATAGAATGCTGAGATACTGTTGGTTGCCTTTTCTGCAATTCTATCCGTAAAAATATGGGCATGTGCATCTATTACCCGATAACCATTTTTCATCTTGAAAACTCCAATCTACTCCAAATCATTTCTCATCAGGACAATTTCTTGATTTTGGCAAAATTCGCCATCAGTTTTTTTGTACCGACCTGATCAAATGCTACTTCCAACATGGCATCATTTGCCATCCTCGTCACAGCAATGACCGTTCCTTCTCCAAACACATTGTGCCGCACTCGCTCTCCCACATGATATTCCTGCGCCGGAGCAGAAGCCGTTGATTTTCTCGCAGCACGTTGCTTTTGTAAAACTGCCGTTCTGCCAAAAGGACTTTGCTTCTCTGCCGGAAATTCCGCTTCCTGCACTGTGCTGTCAATGCACGCCATCAGACTGGTATCAATTTCCTTTAAAAATTGAGACGGCGGATTCTGCATGGTCATACCATACATTTTTCGGTAAACAGCGGTATGGAGATACAGCTTTTTTCTGGCGCGCGTCAATGCCACATACGCCAGACGGCGCTCTTCTTCCAGTTCCTCCTGCGTATCCATGCTCCGCATCCCCGGGAATATTCCCTGCTCCATGCCGATGAGATGTACGTTGGTGAACTCCAATCCCTTTGCAGAATGAATGGTCATCAGCATGACTGTATCCGCATCCGGTTCATATCGATCCACATCTGTGTACAGAGAAACCTCCTCCAAAAACCCCCCGAGAGACGGTTCTTCCGCTTCTTCTTTGTATGACTGCATCGAGGATTTCAGTTCCTCGATGTTTTCCAGACGGAATGTACCTTCTTCACCAAGCGCCATCATGGCTGTCCGATAGCCTGTCTGCTCCAAAAGAAAATCCAGAAAATCCTCCATAGACATGTCCTCTGAGGCTGCGATCAGTTGATTCCACATGGCTGCAAACTGCTTCAATACCGGTATCTTTCGGGAAAGCACCGGATATTGCTCTGCATTTTCCATGACCTCCAATGGCGATTGGTGCAGATCATAGGCAATATCCAACAGCAAGGATATCGTTGCATCACCAATGCCCCGTTTCGGCTCGTTGACGATCCGCTCAAACCGTACCAGATCATATGGATTTTCCACAATACTCATATAGGCGATCATATCCTTGATTTCCTTACGGTCATAGAATCTGGTTCCGCCATAAATCCGATAGGGAATGCCGCTTCTTACCAACGTCCGCTCCATCATATTGGACTGGGCATTCATCCGGTATAACACTGCATTATCCCCGAATTTTCCACCGTTTTTGATATGTTCCAGAATGGCATCCACCACATGACTCGCCTCGTCCGCTTCATTCTCGGATTTGTACCATGTGATCTTATCCCCGGCACCTGCTTCTGTCCAGAGGCGCTTTTCTTTACGCCCCTCATTATTGGCGATGACTTCGTTTGCCGCATCCAGGATCGTCTGGGTCGAACGATAATTCTGTTCCAGACGGATTACCCGACAATCCGGAAATTCCTGTTCAAAGCCTAAGATATTCTCAATGGTCGCACCCCGAAACCGGTAGATACTCTGATCGTCATCTCCCACCACGCAGAGGTTCTTGTCCCGCCGTGTCAGTAAAGAGATCAACTCGTACTGAGCGTGATTGGTATCCTGATACTCATCCACCAGGACATAACGAAAACGATTCTGATACTTTTCCAGCTCTTCCGGAAACTTTCGGAACATCTCCACTGTCAGGTAGATGATATCGTCAAAGTCCAGGGCATTGGAATCCCGCAGACGGCTCTGATAGATACCGTACAGCTTGGCAATCTTCATTCTGCGGTAATCCCCTTGTGCATTCTCCGCCATCATTTCCGGGGAAATCATTTGATCCTTTGCCCTACTGATCTCATTCAGAACACTTCGTGCTGGAAACTGCTTTTCTGACACATCGCTGTCTGCAATACACAGCTTCATCAATCGCTTCGCATCATCACTGTCATAAATGGTAAAATCTCTTTCATAACCCAGTAGATGAATCGTACGGCGCAAAATCCTCACACAGGCGGAATGAAAGGTAGATGCATGAATGGAAGCTGCCAGTTCTTCTCCCAACTTTTCCGCCAGCCGGACACGCATCTCTCCTGCCGCTTTGTTGGTAAAGGTAATGGCAAGGATATTCCAGGGACGTATGGGCGATTCTGCTAAAATGTCACGCAGCTGCGCATCGGATAGCGATACTTCACCGTCCACATATTTCTGTAGCCATCGGATATCTTCCTCGAACATATTCGGAGAAGCTTTTGCATAGCCGTCTCCGAAGTAAACCATATTGACGATCCTGCCGATAATTGCAGTTGTCTTGCCGCTTCCTGCGCCGGCAAGCACCAGCACCGATCCGCTTACCGAAAATACTGCCTGCTGCTGTCGTTCATTCAGATAGGAAAAATATTTCATCAGCGCTTTTCGTTTGAGTTCAATTTTTTCCGCCGCTGTCATATGACCACTCCTGTTTTTTTCTTTTTCGCATCAGCTTCCTCGAAAGCCGGAGAAACACCATCTTCCTTGACAAAAAACAAAATACCCTGCGGAATCCGGCGTTTCTCCAGTTTTCGAGGAAGTCGATCTCGTTTTCTTATTATACCATATTGGAATGCATTTGAAAAGGCATTCCATAATTTTTTCACATTTAGCAGGTAGAATTCGGAAAAATGTTTTCCAACTATTTTGAATTGACGATTCTCCAAAATTCGGGTATGATAGAGATATATTCTTTTCCGGAAAAACGTGTGCAGTTTCTTTTGCGAAAAGGTTCTAAATCATGCAAAGCATGCATAAAATAGAAAAAGCCGCATTTTCACTCGACAATAAGGAGGCTCATCGTGAAGATAACACATTTTGGCTGGCTGATGACCGCCGGTGCAATACTGATAACGTGGACCGGTCCAAGAGCTGGTGCAGAAGAATACGCTCCCGGCGGTACTGCTGATCTGTCGGCTGCAGAGGCATATGAGACATGGATGCAATTTGAGGTACCAGATACTCACACCCCAGCTATTGATACAGACGGCTGTCTGAATTACGCTCTCGCCAAGCTGTCCGTGCGTTATAATTTGCCGGTAGAGGGCGCAGACCTGTTTACCGATTCTTATACCTACTATGTGAATTTTTCAGAAAACATTCTCACACCGGACATGCCCAAAATGCAAAAGCTGGCAGATATATACAGCAATTATCTGACTCTGGAAGAGCCGATCTGGCTCTCCGGCGATATGACAGAGCGCATGGAACAGGCGTATGCCATTTGCAGCCAATACGAAAACAGCCGGGAATGGTGCTTTATTCTGAAAATGACCACTTCCTCGGGATGTGACCACTATGTCATGACAGATTATGTCAACACAGAGCAGCATCGGCTGTACCTGCTGGATTCCGGGTCTTGGTATATCCACTACCTGGGCGATGAAAAAACCATTGAAAAAGGCTATTACGTCACATCGGTATATCCTTACCATATCCAGGCAGTACCCGGTGACATTGACGGTGATCTCCGTCTGGGAACCGCAGATGCAGGACTATTGCTGAAACAAATGCACACGCTTTCTACCATCGACGGCGATGCCAATCACGATGGTGAAGTCAATTCCGCCGATGCGGTGTATATAGCCCGTGCTGTTTATGCGCAGACCGGACAACCTGCTCAATATTCCATTCAATCCGATGGCGTGCTGCTTCCGGTTGCAACAGCCACAAAAAGGGTCACAAAGGAATCCTCTGCACCGGCAGATGCATGGTTCCAGAAACAGATATGCCCGTAACAATTTCCGCAGGTTCTAAAAATAACCCGAAACTTCACAAGTTTCGGGTTATTGTTTTATCCATGTATACTTTCCTCTATGGCAAAGTGTGCCATAGAGGAAAGTATATCCGCTATCATGAGATCGGTTCTGACATCTCCATCAATCCACCTGAATCAGTTTTAAGCCCAGATCTAAAGTCTCTACATTCGCCGTCTTTTCAATGGCACTGTATTGCTCGTCATAAATAGATTCCTGCAAAGCCAGTTCTGCTGTGCTTTCCCAGACAGGCTTTTCATTGGTATTGATATAATATACCACAGCACTGCCGTAAATGCTGTAAAGAACTGTCACATCGCCGTATTGTCTTTTCGGATCAAAGTACCAATCTTTCCAATCAGACAGCAGATCGCTCTCTGTCACATCGGTATACAAACCGCCGGATGCAGAAGTATCCTCCGTGTACTGATCTGCCAGTGCGGCAAAATCATCCTCTGTCTGATTGGTATTTTCATAGGATTTCATGATATCCTGGGCTGCTGCATAGGCATCCTCTGCCGAACCATAGGTATCCGCAGTCAGCAGAATCTGACGGACATTGATGGCATAGGTATCGTTCCGCCTCGGCTCAGAAAGCATCAGGCAGACAGTGATCTGACAATTATCCTCGTCCGTGAGTATGGTAGTCTCTCCTGCTTTGCTTTCGCCGGAAAACGCCCATTCACGGATCGGATCTCCTGCCGAATAGGAAGCACTTTCCGATGCAAGGGTGCCAATTTGTTGCTGCAGCTCATCTTCTGTCAGCGTGGTGTTTTCTTTGTAATAATCATAAACCCATTTCTCAAATTTTTCACGTGTGGTACAACGGCGCAGTTCCCGTGCGTATTCCTCTGCTTGTGTCATGTCCATGATGGATGTTTCGTCATCTCCATAAGCAAAGGAGAAATACATATAGTCACAAATCTGCATGGACAGAGGATCAGATTCGTAATAGGCAGTCAGTTCTTCTTCGGAATAGGTCATCGTGTCTGTCAGGTGCTCGCTGTACTCCCATGCCAGAATATATAGTTCCAGAGCATGCTGCGCATCCTCTTCTGTCACACCCTTGGGGAGCGTTTTCAGATCCAGATCTGTCATCATGGACTTGGCAACGCCTGTGATATTGTCCTCCGGTGTAAAGTCCTCCCGGTAAGCTGCATCGCAGAGAACCAGCAGATTATTGGCGTAGTCTCTTGCACAGTCGATGAAATATTCTTCCCATGTCATATCCGAACTGTAGCTCTGATCAGACAAAGGCTTTTCCGGGTCAGGCACAGATGCAGCCTCGCTGTTCTGCTCCATATACTGTTGATAGATCTGCCATGCATAGAATGACATTTCTGCCGCATTCACAGACGCATTTTTCGTTTTCATCACAGAAATCCTGTGCATCAGCGGATGAGTTTTTGCAGCCCATATGGAAATCCATGTCACGCCGCCGCCAACAATGCCCACTGCCAGAACTGTACAGACAGTGGTAACGATCACTTTCTTGATCCGCTTTCTCTTATTTTTCTTCTTGGCTTCCGCCTTTCTCTTTGTTTTTCGCTGTGTGTCGAAATATGTTTGCTTACTGGATTTTTTCTTTATTTTCGCCATATCAACGCCTCTTTCTGCAACGGATTCAGGCAGCACCGTACAAAGGTTGTGCTGTACATGCTGTAAGAACTATTGTAACACATTTTTTTCAAAATTGCAAGAAAAATCTGCTTTTTTATCCCATTCCGGCAGATGGCGGATATTTCCAGCCAGTTTCCTGCATGAATCCATGGCAATACGGGAATGCTATCCATGGTAATTTCACAGTCAAACAGACAATCAGGAGGATTTAGGAACATGGCATTTCAGAAGGTGATCATCTCCGGCATGAATACTGCCGATCTGACTGTCCTGAAAGAAGAGGAAAAAATGGAGCTTCTCCGGGAGATCCACGAAACCGGCAGCAAAGAAGCACGGGACAAGCTGATCCGTGGGAATTTGCGGCTGGTACTCAGTGTCATCCAGCGGTTTACTGGCAGAGGCGAAGATATTGATGATTTGTTTCAGATTGGTGTGGTAGGACTGATCAAGGCAATCAATAACTTTGATCTGACAAAGGAAGTACGCTTTTCCACCTATTGTGTGCCCATGATCAGCGGCGAGCTGCGGCGTTATCTCCGGGATTACAACCAGATCAAGGTCAGCCGGTCGCTTCGTGATCTGGCATATCAGTCCATGCAGGCCAAGGAACGACTGACTGCAAAGCTCCAGAAAGAACCCACGGTTTCCGAGATTGCTGAGGAGATCGGTGCAAAACGAGAGGACGTGGTCATCGCTCTGGAAAGTGTCAGTGATCCGGTTTCTTTGTATGAACCGGTGTATTCCGACACCGGTGATACGCTCTATGTGCTGGATCAGATCCGTGATAAAGATACGATGGAAAGCTGGCTGGGAGAACTTTCTCTCCGGGAAGCCATCCGGAATCTGGAAAAACGAGAACAGAATATTCTGTATCTACGGTATTTTCAGGGAAAAACACAGACAGAAGTCGCTCAGGAAATCGGAATTTCACAGGCACAGGTGTCCAGATTGGAAAAAAATGCCATTCAGTTGATCCGTCAGGCAGCACAGACGTAATAGGCAAATATACTGCTTGCAATTTTCATAAAACCGTGTTATAATAGAAAACAACAAGAAAAAATTGCCGGATAGTTCTCAGGACTATCCGACATTTTCTGATTCCGGAACGTGTTCTCATGCACTTTTTTACGAGTTCACGAGAACATGCTCTGACACGGAGGGAAAACACGTGAAAATTCAAAAATCTGCCGAAGACTATCTGGAAAGCATTCTGGTGATACAAAGACGAAATGGCTATGTGCACGCAGTGGACATCGCAAACGAACTGGAATTTTCCAAGCCCAGCGTCAGCATTGCCATGAAAAATCTCCGGGAAAACGGCTATATTGCAGTAAATGAAAACAATGAAATCACATTGACGAAAAAGGGTAGAGAAATTGCAGAAACCATCTACGAACGCCATACTTTTTTGACAAACTGGCTAAAAGCATTGGGAGTTGATTCAAAGATCGCTGCTGAAGACGCCTGCCGTCTGGAGCATGTGATCAGTGCGGAAAGCTTTGCTGCCATCAAAAAACATGTACAGTCTCATATACCGGAAATTCTGGAAAAGGAGTGATGGCATATGCTGAAACGAATTGTAACGATTCAGGATATTTCCTGCTTCGGGAAATGTTCTCTGACGGTGGCTCTGCCGCTGATTTCCGCCATGGGCGTGGAAACTGCCGTGATTCCCACCGCAGTACTTTCCACCCACACCGGGTGCGGATTTCAGGGTTATACATTTCATGAATTAACCGCAGATATTCCACAGATTGCCGACCACTGGAAGCAATTGTCTCTTTCATTTGACGGTATTTACACTGGCTATCTCGGCTCTCCTCAGCAAATTCAAATTGTATCAGATTTTTTTGAAGCATTCCGGGATACGAATACGAAAATCATTGTCGATCCGGTGCTGGGTGATGCCGGAAAGCTGTATGCCGGCTTTACGCAGGATTTCGCTCTGAAAATGCGCCGTCTTTGCCAGATGGCAGATGTGATTGCCCCGAATCTAACGGAAACTGCGTTTCTGCTGGGAATCGATTATCCGGTAAAATATACCATGGATGACATTCATGCATATCTCCGACAGCTGACAGAGTTGGGCTGTCCTACGGCAATTATCACCGGTGTGCAGTGTGATGATACACAACACGGTGCAGTGGGCTATGACAGCAAGACCGGAGAATTTTTCAGTACATACCGGGAACATATTCCACAGGCGATGCACGGCACGGGGGATATTTTTGCCAGCGTGCTTTCTGGTGCGATCATCTCTGGAGCTTCCTTACAGCAGGCGTTACATATTGCCGTGAACTTTACTGCGGATACCATTATGGCGACCCTACCGGATTTGCGTTCTCTGCCCAGAGAGAAAGCGCCTTGGTATGGGGTAGAATTTGAGGCTTGTATGGATAAGCTGATCGAGTATACGAAGGAGATTGGAAAGTCATATTATTAGATAGAATCCGATCCATGTCATATGAAACGGATCTGTTTCGTGTGGCATTTTTCATCTTAACACTTTGTTGTGCTTTTGCTCCTCCCTGCTCAGGGCATTCAAAATGATAAAACTGTGAAACTTCAGGAAACAATGACAATCTTTTATCAAAAATGACCTTATGAGAACACAATCTCATAAGGTCATTTGGATTGATGCTTTCAATCGGTTTACGCCTTTGTCTCTAACCACCGAATCGCCTCACGAAAGCCGCTTTCCTCCATGGGAAAGCTTTGTTCCTCCTCGATCTGTGCCAGATCTGAACAAAGCCGGCTATGCCAGACCTGTACCGTGATTTGCTCTCCGGGAACAATCTGATAACTCAGCTGCCCAAGGCTTCCGGTGAATCTATTCCCAAATGCAAAAAACGAAAATTGGGGGATGTCAAAAACCTCAGATACCGGATTCTGTTTCACTGTTCTATGCCCTCCCCTTTTTCCGCATTTGCAGCGGCTATGATTCTGATGACCTCTGTCAAGTCTTCGGCAATGCCATAAAGCAAAGGTTGTATGCTGTGCTCCGGCTGGGTCAGATCCGGTATCATCACAGTTTTACACCCGGCTGCAAACGCCGCAGTAACACCATTGGGAGAATCCTCCAGCGCAAGGCATTCCTCCGGATTCAGACCCAAATTCGCTGCCACCGTTTGATAAATGCAGGGATGCGGCTTTCCAATGGTCACCTCATCACCGCCGATGATCTCCGTGAACACACCGCCGATGCCAGCCAGTTCTAAACGATCCTCTGCCAGCTTTCTTGCCGTTGCTGTAGCAATCACCGGCAGAATGTTATGTTCCCGGCAATATGAAACCAGCTCTCGTACACCTTTTTTTACTTCTACACCGTGTTCCGCCATATATTCGGAAACCAGCTCACGCCGGCGATTCCGAATGGCGAGATAATCGAACTGCTCCCCCAGCACGCGTTTTAAGTATGGCTCTGCATAGGGCTGGCAGCAGCTTCGCACGGCAAGGGCATATTCTGGCTTCATGTCAAATCCAAATTCCATCGCACTCTGTCTCCAGCAAGAAAAATAGATCTTTTCGGAATCCAGAATGATGCCATCCATGTCAAAAATGACGCCCCGGATCAATTGTCCATCTCCACAAAAAGCTTTTGACGCAAAAGTGCCAGATCAAAGCCGTTGACTTTGCCGTCCTGATTCATGTCACTGTGCCGAAAGGCTTCTTCTGACAAGCTTTGTTCATGAAGCAAATATTTCAACAGAACCACTGCATCAGACAGATGGATCTGCCCGTCTCCGTTCACATCACCATCGTAAAAATCAGGCTGCTCCTCCGTGGATGAAGTCACTTCACTGGTTTCTGTCAAAGTTGTGCTTGTCTCTGTGGTCTGTTCTGTTGTTTCTGTTGTGATTTCCGATGTGGTGCTGACAGGCGCTTCTGTTTCCTCTGTGATCATGGTAGTTTCGGTAGTCGTTTCGGTGGTAATTGTGGTTGTGGTTGTAGGCATTGTCGTTGTCGTTGTTGTCATTGTCGTATCGGTTACTGGAGGGGTGATCTGTCCGCCGCTCAGATAGGATGCAATAACGCTTGCCCAGTACTGACCCATAAGCTGATACCCTGTATTATTGGGATGCACGCCATCAACAAGCTGAGAAGTGACGTCTGTAATCACACTGTTGATATCACCTGCGTAGAGATTCGCATGGGAGCTGCGAAGCTGCTCGACAGTCGATTTGATGATGGAATTGTACTTATCCACAGCTGCCTGAACATATGTCTCAGCCTCATCGTCCGAATACTGGGTCTGCCAGTCATCGGAATGTCTATAGTTGTTGAACCAGCTGTAAACATCTGAGCGGTTTGGATCAAGATCGGGAATTGTGGTGACAAAAACCGCAGAATCAGATGGAATGTTGTCAAAGATATACTCGATTAGTCCACCAAGACGCTCGCCTGATGCATCGATCTCATGGTTGTCAATCACATCGTTGGTACCGATCTGAAGGATAACAATGTCAGGAGATGTCGTTGCAAGGCAGTTTGTAGACTGAAGTGTTTCCAGAATACCGCTTCTGCCCGGATATGCCTGTATCGCATAACCGCTATAGCCAGTATTTTCGTCGTCATACTCAAAAGTAACACCTGTTGTCTCATCAGTATAAGTGGGAAGAGCCCAGCTGTCTCCCTTTGAGCCTACCATGTCAATCTCATAACCCTTTTGGGCAAGCTCGTAATACATGAATTTTCTGTAAGAGCCGGCTATGCCGTAGCCATCGGTGATCGAGTCGCCTATGGACATGATCTTTACCGTATCGTCTGCCGCTGTAGTCATCACTGCTGCAAACATTCCCACGCAGCAGGCGGTCACTGCCATTGCCAATGTTGTCATTAAAACAATCAACTTCTTTTTCATGGGTCAATCTCACTTTCACTAAAATTTGTCCGGATTACTTCGGTCAGATGATCTGCCAAAATTTCACAGCCCGTATCATCCGGATGCTGTCCATGTACCGTTTTGGAAGCATCGGCTGGATCTTTCAGCAACTCCGCCGCATCAAACAAGACTGCGCCGCAGTCAGAGGCAATCTCTCCTGCTGTACTGTTATATTCTGTCCGTATCGGCTCTAACTCCGCCGAAAGATCAAAGGGTGGAATATTCCACAAAACCGTATCTATATCGTATGCCTGAAATGGCTTCGTAATCTGCCGCACAGCAGCTTCGATCTCATTGGCAGAAGCATGTCCGTTTCCGCCGTAAGGTCCACTGATGATATCATTGATGCCATAGGCAATAGTCACCACATCCGCAGCAGCCACAGCACGATCCAGCCAGTCACCGCCCAGCGCACAGTCCGTTCCTCGGGAATAGCCAAGCCCTAAATTCCATAGGCTGTAATCCTCTGTGCCCAGCTGATCCAGCAGCTTTGCCGCCCAGAACTGACTTTCAAATTCCGTCGTGCCGCAGCCCTGTGTCAAAGAGTCTCCCAGTGTAACAATTCTGGTCTTCACATCTCGTTTACAGCCGAACAGCTTCGGCAGAGGGATATCTCCGGCATATAAAAAGCCCTTGCCATCACCTTTTTCGGCATAGGAATAAGCCAGATTCGACATAGCGATCGCCGGGATATTCGTTCCGGTCAGAGTCCATTCCCACAACAGATAGTGCCCTTCTGGCACATCAAAAGTCACCGGATCGCTCCAGAATATCTCATCCGGTGCGACTTCTTTCGACGCTTTTCCGGAGAAAGTCACTGCCGCAGTGCTCTCCGGCTGCAAATTTGCTTCAAACTCCGTGCCGCCGTCAGAAACAGATGCACTCTCAATGGTAAATGCACCTCCTGGCATGCCGGCGTATGCTTTGCTGCCGTCATCCCATGTAGAATCCACCACATTGGAAAAATAAAAGCAATACTCCAGTTCTCCGGAAACCTCGGTGGGAATCCATGCCCGATAAGTCACACTCTGTGCCTCTGGTATCACGGTATTGCTCCCTGTGGCAATCACAGTATTGGATACATAGGTGTCAAAAAGAGAAGGGTCTCGTTTCAAGATCGATACGGCATCTCCGATACTGGTGATATTGCTGTTTGTTTTACCGCAGCCGGTACATCCCAGCAACAAGAATCCGGAAAGCAGAGCAGCAAAAATTCGTTTTTTTCTGCACTTCATCATTTTTCTCCTGAAATGTTATGAAACCGTAAAAATGTTATCTAATACCATTATACTGCAAACGAGCCATTTTATTTGTAAACATAAAATAAATAAAATATAAATATATCTCCTGCCAGCGTGAAATCATCCCATATTCCATGGCATCTCCGATCAATTGTACTTTTTTACTAAAATCATTACCCATTTGAGAAAAATATACCTTGACATTATCCGGCAGACATGGTATAATAATACCAGGCAACCTCTAAAAACCTCTTTTGACAAAAAACAGCCATGCACGGCATTTGCGGCGTCAACCCCTCTCGGAGTGCGACAGCACGCCTTCGAGGGCTTTCCTTGCAACTGCCGCACCTGTCTGATTTTTGCTTCATCAAACAGGTTTTTAGAGATTGCC
>CANQWA010000048.1 GCA_947627445.1 uncultured Ruminococcus sp. | reverse complement strand
CCGCCGCACGATATAGAAAACCGCTTTCTTCTTTACCGCCGCAGGCGACTGGATCGTCCGGCAATCCGCAAAAGAGACGTTTCCTCAGACGGTCATCTGCGGCACGGGGATACGGGTCAGCGAATTGCCGTTTATTACGGTTGAGGCGGTGAAAAATGGCGAAGCAGTCGTATCGCTCAAGGGAAAAACCTGAACGGTATTTTTGGTGAAGCCCCTGCAATGTTAACCAAATTTGTGTTTACGCCCATAGATGCCAACCTTGTCTATGATGAAAATAAGTGCAAAAAAAGATGCGAACGATGCATAAGGCGTCATTACATAAATATTTTCAAGAAATCTAATGAAGAAATTGGTTGACGGGTGTAAAAGCCATCAATAAATATGTGTGGAAATAATATCATAAATCGCACTTGTGGTATCAAAAATATTCATATTTGTTGAATCAACAAACGCATATCTCATATTATAATGCTTTAAGAACCATTCCATTCGGTTATATGCATCCGGAATGCAGTCTATGAATTGTAAATCCGTTGTGTTGCCACCGCGGTGGAGGATGCGTTCTTTTCTTGTTTCATCATCAGCATACAATATAATTGTAAAGGTGGGCTTCCCGCATAAATTCAATAGGCAGTCAAAGAATTCCAAGTTTGAGGTTGAACCATTCCAAATAAAATTAGATACCAAGTGCCGATCAGTAACTATATTCGTTTCACCTATGATTTTGCTTGCATATATATTGCCTATTCCATAAAACAAGGCCCTAATATCACTGTTAAGTATATTATTGATTCTTTGGGTCAGTTCCAAATATTTCGTGAATGAATCATCGGAATCAGAGATAAAATGAAACGGTTTTTCAACAAATGTCCAGTTAAGTTTTTGGGCAAGAATTTTGGCAACCGTTGTTTTCCCAACACCATCCATACCTTCAATCGCTATATGCATTTTTTCATCCTCCTAAATATAATAGCAAGTGGGCGTTTCCCAGCCGTGAAAATTTGAAGATTTGCAAATCGAATACGAGCCAAAATTGCGAAATTCCAGATGATCATTTATATTGATATCAAATGGTAGCCAAGTTTTGAAAAGCAATCTATGTGAGCAAGTTATATCAAAAAAGCTGTATTCTATTGGTTCAGTTACTTCTCGTCCTGTCAAATTTATAATTTCATTTGGACAATATGAAATTCCGGTAGGCATCCCCGCATCGATATAAACATATTTTTTATCACGTTTTACGCCTATAACAGATGTGATCAATTTGCCGGCAGATTTTACAATGCTTCTCCCCGGCTCGGCAAATAGTATACATTCATACTTCTCTTTGAGCGATGACAGTTTTCTGTTTAATATTCCATAGAAATCTAAAGAAATCTCGTTTGGCAATCGATAATTACCGCCGATGTTTAAAATTGCTTTCTTATTTAGAAGCTTTAAAAAATGTTCCGAATATTCCAAAACTCTTATTGTTTTATCTATATTCTTGTTTTTTGAAATATAAAAAGTAATACCATCTATATGTTCAGATTCAAGCGTTCCTTTTTTCAGTGCGTCGATAAACCTTTCATATGTCATTCCGAATTCAATAGTATTTTCCGCAATATCAGTAATGTCGATTCTCAACATCAGTTTAGCATCGCATGCCATTTGTCTGAGCTTAAAATATTCAAGTTCTGTGTCGAAAACAAAATAATGTATCCCATAGTTATACATGCTTTCAATCATTTTTTCGCTCTTTATAGGAAGTGAACAAATGATTCGCTCAGGTTCAACGTTCAGTTTTTTTAGTTTTTCTAATTCACCAGTGCTTGCAATTTCAAAGTTCGCGCCATTTGCATTAAGGACCGACAATATACGGTCTTCAGAATTAGGCTTTAACGCATAAAACAATTTATCAACCGCCAAGTGGTTTTTAAGTATATCGTGATTCTGCTTAACGGTGTTTGTATCAAATAAATAGTAGGGCGTATCCATTTTACACATTCTTTCTCGCTAAAATATATCCGAATCGATGAAAATGATCTTCGGGTCTATCAATATGTGCCGCTTCAAATATAGGGCGGTGCATCTCTCGATTATAAAGTATTTCCCAGCCATTTGAAAAAAACTGCTTGATTTGATCGGAGCGAAAAAAATGATCCGATTTCCAATTATGAGTATCCTCCAATGGCATCATATAGTCCATATACAGAAAACCACCGATTTCGACATGATTTTTAAGCGTGTTCATAATATATTCTAAAGGAATGCTACGATTTGTTTTATATTGCAACGAGCAACTGGTAAATAAAACATCAAATGATTTATTAGGCGGATCACGGTAAAAATCAGTTTCAATAATATTCAAATTGCTTGTCAAATGTTCTTTTTTGCAGCGTTTCCATAATCCATCTATTTGAACTGCTTCGGTTGGGAGCTGATCATATTGAGGTTTTGTATTTGATGATACATATTTTAGAACCTCGATTTTTTTGCGTTCTATAGGTCGTTGTTTCATCCCGCCATAAAGGGCGGTCTTATCGATATCTATCGCTGTAACACGATATCCTTTTCTCAAAAACGGAAAAACAAATTTTCCGTCAGAACAACCAACAATACACACGTCATGAATATGCTGCGGCAGACGATTGATAAAATGATATAATCTGCTCGGTGGATTTCCCCAACAACTTTTGGTTTTCATTTTACACTCCTACTGTAGATTTTAAAAGTATCTTCATCATTAACTGAATAAGGTGTACTTTCTACAAAAATTTTACCGACATCTTTATCGGGCTTTTTAGCACATGAAAATGCTTTAGAAGAAATTATACTGCGGTAACCAGCCTTTTTGTTGCATATAATTTGCACATCGTAGCCTTTGGAAATATTATTCAGAGTTAAACTTGAAGATTCGGCGCAATTGCATAAACCGCATTCTCCAAAGCATCCTCGCGAGTATCCGACAGGGATTTTTCCGTAAGAAATAACATAGCCCTTCATCCCTGTGCTTTGGGACAGAGTACGGTTATACTCATATGATAATTCCGGATGATATATAAACTGCACTATACCACTCTTTTTCAAATAGTATAACGCATAGGTATTCCAGAGATTCATCGTATAATCGGCAATAACATCCCGAAAATCATACTTTTCAATATATTGCACTTGGGATACTTTGGTCAGCACTACACATTTCCTATGCAAAAGTGGCAAAATATCGCTCATATATCCGTTGAAGTCTATAAGTGGAAGTCTAAAATAAACATTATCGATTTCGCGTGAAAGTGATAACGCTTTTTTCAAATCTCCCAAACTCACAATATTATATATAATTTTATCGGCGCCAAATTGCTTGTAATATTCAATTCTATCTGCGCAACCGGTAATAACAGAAAAATCACATTCGCATGACGGTAGATAATCACTTTCTTGTTTTTCTATATTCGCACAAGAATCATTTATTTCATCGATTATTTTTTTTAATTCGCTTTCGGAAAAATATACTGCTGTATTATCCGGAACATCCGTTGAGAATTCATATAAATTTCCGATTAATTCCTGCGAAATTTTATTTCGTAACTCTTTTATGTATATGCACTTGTCAGGCGTATCGATAAGAAAAAACAATTTTCGTTCCCCGTGTGTATTGATATAATCAATTTTAATCAGTTTTTGTTTGGAAACAAAAATTTTGATTGAAAGGTTTATTTGATCTATAGAAAGCGGTCTTGTGGACACGTTCTTTACAAATTTTCCGCCCCTGCTGTCATTCCCAAAAACATACCTATTTGTATCATCTATCAACAAATCGTTTTCAGTCGTTTCCACATTTATTTCCGAGTATTTTATTCTGGGATTGACTGCGTGAAACATTCCCGAAACGGGTGTCGTGCATGACAAGAATCCGGTGTAGAATTTTTCTTCTGATTTTACTGTATGCGACTTAAAATCCGAAATGACAGATGAGATTTCGGATTTTGATCTCATTCGTCCTTCGATTTTTACACTGTGAACGCCGAGTTTTTCCAGTTGATCGAGAATCCCTACTGCGTTTATATCTTGAGGGTAGAGAAACTGCCCCATCTCATTATTACAGCTATAAAGATCTCTGCACATACCGATACATCGACCTCTGTTTCCACTGGCGTCACTCAACAAGCCTCCCCATAAGCATTGTCCTGAAAGCGCAACACACTGAGAACCATAAGCAAACACTTCCACCTCCATAGAAGTGTTTTTGCAAATGTGTTCTATTTCGGGCAAAAGAAGTTCTCGCGCCAAAATAACACGCTTGACTCCGATCATTTCCAAAAAGCGGATATCAGCTAAACTTGCAGCCCCGAATTGAGTAGAAGCATGAATCGGAAGATTAGAGTAGCGCTCTCTTAAAGATATGATAAATCCAATATCCGCGGCAATAATGGCATCCGGTAATAAAATATGCCCGGAATCTAATAATTCAAAAACATTTTCGACTTCGTCATTTCTCAAAAGAATATTGATCGTTAAGTAAAAACGCACTTTTTTTTCGTGACACAATGAAAGCAGCCGGTTATATTCATCGATGGTAAAATTTATTGCCCGATTTCTGGCACTCCATTGCTTTAATCCGCCGTAAAGTGCATCGCATCCGGCAGATATTGCCGCAATTGCCTGATCCATGCTGCCTGCGGGCGATAGTATTTCCATAAAAATACACCTCTAAATATTAGACAGTCGATGCTTTTCTTCCGCTTTCTTTCCGTCTGTAAAATAACTCAAATCTTCAAGATATCCGGAAACGCGCCGAATCCTCTTGATATCAGTAGAGCCACATTCTTGACATGTATCGAATGTTCCGACATTTCCACACTTATTACATATATCCATCGGATAATTAAATCCCAAATATGAGATTCCCTGCTGCGTGGCAAATGTAACGGCGTCCTCTAATGCCAAGATGTTCTTTAAAAGAGCTGATTGGAACTCGATATAGGTAATGCATCCACCATTACACAAGCTGTGAAATGGTGCTTCCGCAATAATCTTATCATAAAGCGATAATTTTGAATTCACTTCGACATGAAAAGAATTTGTATAGAATCCTTTTTGCTGAACCTTATGATTGAATTTGCTTTTGTCGATTTCACAAAATCGACCCGAAACCATCTCTCCGGGGGACGCTAACAGCGAATAGTTTAGCTGCTCGTTTGTTCGCCACTCGTCCAGCTTTTTTCGCATAGATTCTATAATTTCAATCGCAAGCTTCTGTCCTAAATCGGAATGATAGTATTTATCGTTTGTTAGTATTTCTACAGTTTCACTTAGTCCAATAAACCCTATCGATAAAGTGCCGTGACGTATCATGTCATTTATATTGTCGGCAACCCAAAGATGATTTTCAAAGACATAATTCAAATAGTGCTTTGGATTATGTTTCATCAACTCAACACGATTCGCAAGAATCTGATGCGCTGACTCCATGACGGCATTGAGTTTTTGATAAAATAAAATTTTGTCATCATTCTCAAGGGCGATCCTCGGTAAATTTATTGTCACATTGGCAATATTACCGCGTCCCAAGCAGGTAGCTTCTCCGTTTACATTTTGCATTACACGGGTCCGGCAACCCATTATTCCGAGGCAATCCGGTGACGCGTTCATGTTGGGAGCGCTGTCGGTCAGCAAGTAAGTGGGAATCATACGTTTGGCAGTACAACTTAGGGCACGTTGATATAAATCATAATTACGCGTTCCCAGTTTTGCGTTTACCTCTTGATTGACCTTATATACGATATTGGGGCGGGTAAAATGAATTGGCGAGTCAATAAAGTTTTGTAAAATTGCCGAAGTTGTTTCTCTGCCCCAGTCTGTAACCGATAATCCCAAATTTATGGTTAAATAATACGGTTCTCTGCAATATCTGCTTCGAGTAATATTAATCCAGCATAAAAATTCTGCAATACAATCAGAGAAAAATTCCTTGTTTTCAGTTGTATATTTGATTTTATATTGATTAAATACATCTGATATCATCCGGTCGAAATCTAAAAAACCAATGCCTCCGGTTTGCGATACTCCAAGATTCACAATTATGTCTTTAAGTACGGAAAAAACGAATGCTATTTTTCCATGCGTTGATTGAGCGGAAGGCTTTTTGTTTGTAAATACATTCCACACATTCGGCATAGAACAATTATATACTGCTCCATATGCCTCAAGATCGTGTATGTGCAATGTGCCGCTTTTATGAAGTTCAGAGTGGATTGGCGACAGTTGGGATAATATATGTTTTTTTGCCTGATCAACACCGCTTTGGTAGATATCGCTGACAAAGTTGCTGCGTGCTGCGGCGTTGTCCTTTTGCGTGAAAGCTTCTGACATATAAATTTCCTCACATCATTTCAATGATATAAATTTTTGGTTTGTTGAGCCGTAATACTCTAACGTTGTATGTAAATCTTCCTTGTAACATCCATATTTAATATAGTCGAGTTTGCAAAGGATGCTTTTAGGGACTTCCTTAATATCATAGCCGGTATATAATGCAATGTCATAATGGCGTTCATGCAATATATCAATCAACGATTGGAGTCCATCAAGTTGAAGCAAGGGTTCGCCACCGGATATCGTAATCCGCTTTAAAGGAGTATTACGATCAATCTCTTGAAAAATATCATTTACATTCATTCGAATGCCGCCATTTTCGTCCCACGTTTGTGAGTTATGACATTTGGAACATTTCTTCCTGCACCCTTGTAAAAACACTAAACTTCTAATTCCCGGACCATCACAAACAGATCCGCGGCAGTCAATGGTATTGACTCTAAGCATCACATTCTTCAAGAATTGATTCATCCCCATAATAATCTTTAAGATTAATTTTTATTAATTCGTTGCCTTTGATTGTGTATAAATTCATACATGGATTTATTTTATGCAGCCACTCACAGCACACACCACAGGGCAATAAAGGATTTTGCGTAGCAACAATAAATAAATCTGTCAGTTCTTCCATGCTTAAATCCGGATATTTTGAAACCGCTGCCGAAATCGCAGCTCTTTCTGCGCACAAAGAACCAGTGACTTTGGAAATGCCTATGTTTTGCGAAACAATGTAATCGTTACGTGTGGGAATATATAAACACGCCGCCACCTTTTTACAAGAATTTAGATGCCACAGTTTTGTTTGTTTACGCAAATTGTCATTGCACAGCGATAACGCTGTCTGTTCATAATCACATATTTTTTCAAGAGATTTAACATCGTATGGCATTTCTTAGTTCCTCCAAAATACATTCTTGCCCGTCTGTAAGTTTTGACCACCCATTTCGAGCAGGATGCGGCAGGGACTCGGACGTTACTGGTTCAAGTTCCTGTTTGATTTCATCAAAATAACGCTCGGCGAATTTTCCACATAGAATGATCTTAGTTATATCGTTGCTTTTTAGAAGCACTTTTAACCGTTTTTTGAAATCATCTAAAATGCATTTTTCTATTTTATTGAGGTCCTGATCTCTATGTTTTGAAATAGAGCTATATCTTGTTCGTATCATCGATAGTTTTGAAAAATCAAAAGGTGTTTGTTTCGGTGAATCAGTTTTTTGCAATGGTGCAGTACATACATTCATGATTCCTATGGTTGGTAATGTTTTCGGCAATAAATACTCACCCAATCCCACTCCTTTAGATTTCCAAAGGTGTTTAAATGCTGATTTCCCAGCAGAACCCACAAGAGGCAGTCCTTTGTTAAGTTCTTCAGTATGGGGCGATTCACAAATAAGTACAATTTTTGTTGTACTGCATATTAAATCTTTCACTGTGTTTTTCTTCAAGTATTCATCAAATTGTTTTACAATAGAGTCATTATTCATTTTTACCGGTCTCACTTTTCTCTTTAGACTTATTGCAAAGAAGCTTTTTCAACCATGATGCGGTAACAGAAGATGTCAGTCCTATAGTTGAAGCGGTTATTAAAGCAGGTATGGCAGTTGCGCTTGCTAACCCGGCAAATATTGGTCCAAGTGTTGCAAGAGTTACGCCGCCGGCGGCAGATAACGAGACCGCTTTTACAATTTCTTTTGTCTTGTCATACTCATCATTATTAAGAGAATCAACATCATCAACAAGTATATGAAGTACTTTGGGGAGCAAATCATTATCCGAATTGCTTTCAATTTCGTAATCGAGTACAGCCCGAATAGCAATATATTGCGTAAAAGTCATCAGAGTTTTTTTGTTTTCCAGATTGGAAACAGTTTGTTTTGTAACTCCGATCCTTTCCCCAAATTCCTCTGCAGTCCATCCAGCAATTTTTCGAATAGCCGTTAAATTATCTTGTAATGCCACTACTTGCGGATTTTGCTCTTTTTCACTTTTCATTATAAATCACCATTTACATTTCACGATTTGGTTGTATCTTATTATATCAAATAATTTTATTACTGTCAATATATTTTACTACGTAAATTTATTTTAATATAACAGTTCGATCATAAGTACAATCAAAATGATTTTGATAACAATCCATATCTTTCCTAATTTTTCAAAGGGTCGCTTTGATACAAAGTCTGTTTTTTTATTTGTAAAATGCGCGCCATAATCATATTCAAGCTCAAAATGCAATGACATTAACTGTGATATTTACGAAAAGCCGCCCTGTTTTTTATTAGGGCGACTTTTCGTAAATTAGTTATAGATAATATTGGCGTTTATTGTCTCTGTGACCTGATTCCATATATTATTCATTGCACTTATCCACATCATTTGATTCTGTGCTTTGATCGTTTCGGTCACGCCCTCACGCTCCGCCATCTGTTTTATCAGCCGGGAAAACAGTTTCTCTGCCTGCCGGTCGACGTCGGCAAGGTAACTGTTCAACTTGCTAGCGGTCAGCAGATTGTAGTACAAGATGCGGTGATGCTCTTTCAAATACCGTCCGTGTCGTTGTCCCCAAATACCCGAAAAAAGAAAGAAAATTCAAATTGGTGACCGCATTCGATTTTTCAATACAGATAACCCGAAAGAAACGCTGGTGGTAGAAGTCGTCAATCTCTTTGTTTTTGATTCTTTCGAAGCTCTCTACCGCAAGCTCCCTTTGTTGAAGTGCGGATACACCTATCAGAATATTAAAACAGCTTCTCCGAAAGATATGGAGGAGTATTATACAAAGGAATTGCAAGAACATTATGGGGTCGTTGGTATTCAAATTAAGCTTTTATGAAACAGCTAATATAAAAAATGAACCTTTTGATGTGATTTGTTGTCTATATAAGTGAAACCGGTTTAAGATAAACAATTAAATCTAAAGAAGTAATATTATGGATAGTTTTGAAGATTTATTAGAAATTAGGCGAAACTCAATAGAACGGTTTGTGTCATTCAGCTAACAGATACTCACAGTGAAAGATGAAGGGGAAGATTAAAAATCTTTTGTAGCAACATGCTTAAAACTATTGATTTTTTCACAAAAATTTGATATATTATAATTGGATAATTATAGGAGGTAGTCTCTGTAGCAGTGAAATATGACAAGGAATTTTGGAAGAGAAAGGAAAGATATAGGTATGATTATCGAAAAATATAATCCGAATTCATTAAGTGTAAGTGCAATATTGGGACTAATTAAGGCTGGAGATATTGCTATACCCGAAATACAACGTCCCTTTGTTTGGAAAAAGAAGCAAGTTCGTGACTTTTTGGATTCATTATACAGAGGTTATCCAACAGGATACTTAATTATTTGGAAAAACCCTAATGTTAAATTGAAGGACGGCTCATATTCTTCGGGCAAAAAAATACTAATTGACGGACAGCAAAGAGTTGCTGCTTTAATGACCGCAGTTGCTGGTATTCCTGTAATAAACAGCAACTACAAAAAGGAACGCATTAAAATTGCGTTTAACCCATTTGAAGCACTTTCTAAAGACAAAGACGCAAAGATATTTGCCGTTCAAGATCAAAGCCACTTAAAAGGAAAAAATGGATACCAGATATAGCCGAAGTATTTAAAGACGGCTTTAAGCAATTCTCTTTTATTAAACAATATTGCGAAAATAATCCGGAGATGGATCCTGAAACACTCGATGAAATTTTGAGTAATTTGACTGCTATTGGAAATCGTTTGGTTGGTGTAATTGATCTTACCGAAGGTTTGGATATCAATATTGTTACTGATATCTTTATTAGAATAAATTCAAAAGGGTCTGCATTAAGTCAGGGTGATTTTGTAATGTCAAAAATCGCAGCAGATAATTGTTATGGTGGTAATATGCTGAGAAAGGCTATTGATTATTTTGCTCACCTCTTCGTTGAACCTGCATTTTACGACTATATAAAAGAGAATGATGCGGAGTTTGCTGAAACGGAATATATGAAAAAGCTCGTTTGGCTTAAAGATGATAAAGAAACAGTTTATGCTCCTAAATGTGATGATATTTTACGTGTGGCGTTTATGCATATATATCCAAGGGCTAAACTTGCCGACCTTGTCAGCCTTCTTTCGGGAAGAGACTTTGATTCAAGGGAATACAGAATTGAGATAATTGAAGAAACACACGAAAAATTAAAGCAAGGCGTACTTAATGTTATTAACAAAAACAATTTTTTACAGTTTATGCTTGCTATAAGAGGGGCAGGCTTTGTTTCAGGAAAACTTGTCAACTCTTATATGGCATTAGATTTTGCTTATGCACTTTATTTAAGACTTGCTATATCAAAAGAAGTGTCCGTGAGTGAAGTGAAACGAATCGTTCAAAAATGGTATGTGTTTTCAGTTCTTACGAAGCGATACAGCGCTTCCCCTGAAACAGCATTCTATCGTGATATAAGGAAAATTAATGAGGTAGGAGTGCTAAAGGCACTTGAAGATATTGAGGCTGCAACCCTTTCAGATAATTTTTGGGACGTGCGTGTTGTTCAAGATCTTGCCTTGACATCTACTGTTAATCCTACATATCTTGTTTATCTTGCAGCACAGGTTGCGGGAAATGATATGTCATTGCTTTCAAATAATATTTCTGTGAAAGATTTGATAGAAATATCTGGTGATGTTCATCACATTTTCCCGAAAGAATACTTAAAAGCTAATGGATTTGATAAGAATATGTACAACCAAAATGCTAACTTCGTATATTTGGATACTCAAGTTAACAAATCCATTGGAAAGAAAGCTCCTTGTGAATACTTTGCAGAAGCAATAAAACAGTGTGAAACGAAGAATATAACTTGTGGTTCTATAACAAACATAGATGTGTTAAAGGAAAACCTTTCTACTAACTGCATACCGTTTGAGACAACAAATATGACTTTTGCTGATTATGAGAATTTCCTCGAAGAACGCAGAAAAATTATGGCGAAAAAAATAAAAGAATATTACTACAGTCTGTAGTTTTGCCATATAATTTCCGATAATATTTATTATCAGGATGCAAAATCTAAAGAGAGGTTAATCCATATGTTGCCCGAAGAAAAAGCACGTGTAAAAATAGATAAGAAATTAATCAATGCTGGATGGGATATTGTATCAAGAAACGAATATGTGCCGCACAATGCTTCCGCTGTAAAAGAAGGGCTGATGCAAGGCAACAAGGAAAGCGATTATTTACTGTTCGTAGATAATAAAGCGATCGCCGTTGTTGAAGCAAAGGCTGAAAACAACAATCTTGGCGAGATAGTGGCGCAGCAGGCAGAGTGGTATTCTGCCCATCCCCAAGATTGGTACGGTTTGTGGTGCTCAAACATCATTCCGCTTGTTTATCTAGCAAATGGGAGCAAGATCTATTTCAAAAACATGTTGACAGATCCTGATGGTGAATATAACGAATTGACCGAAATGCACACGCCCAAAATGATGTTACAATTGATTGGTCAAAAATCGGACTATGGTGCCTTGCCTAAAATTGAAAAAAGAGGGTTGCGAAATTGTCAATATGACGCAGAAACTCAATTTGAACTATCAGTTAAGCAAGGGAAAAGAAAGGGCCTTGCTATTCTTGCAACAGGGTCGGGCAAAACGTATCTTGCGTGTCTTGCTTCTTATCGTTTGCTTAACTACACTCCTACAAAACGTGTTCTTTTTCTTGTAGACCGCAATAACCTTGCTCGGCAGACTGAGTCGGAATTTAATTTGTTTGACCGTACGGAAAATAGAAAATCTCTCAGCGAACTATACCAAATCAATCGGTTGAAAAAGGCAGAAGATATAAACGGCGATATTGTCATTTCCACAATTCAAAAATTGTTTGCCGTTTTGACTGGGCAATCGTTTCCAGATGAAAGCGAAGAAGACCGTTTCGACGAGTTTTCATTTCGGCATAATGAAAAGGCGTTAAAAGAAGTCATCCATTTAAACGATACTCTTTATCTGCCTTCCGATTATTTTCAATTTATTGTAATAGACGAATGTCACCGTTCTATTTATGGAAAATGGAAAGCAGTTCTCGATTATTTTAAAGATGCAGTTATTCTCGGTTTGACAGCGACACCGACACCTGAGGCCTATGCATTTTTTGATGATAATATTATTGAAAAATATACATATGACGAATCCGTTGTGGATGGCGTCAATGTTCCTGCCCGTGTATACCGTATTTCAACGAAAGTTACCGTACACGGTGGTACAGTCAATGAAGGTGATACAGTAATAGAAAAAGCAAAGCGAACCGGCGAAACAACGGAACATCTCGTAGCGCAACGAATTGATTTTTCTGCTGCACAACTTGATCGGTCAGTTACCATACCGGAACAAATTGAAACCGTGCTGATTACATACCGTGATGCGATTTATACCGAACTGTATCCAGACAGGAACGATTGCTGGGAATATATTCCTAAAACCCTTATTTTTGCAAAAGATGACAATCATGCAACAAAAATCGTTGAGGCGGTGAAGAAGGTCTTTGCTAAAAAATTTTCCAGCGGAGCGGTTCCTGAAAAATTTGTTCAAAAAATTACCTATTCTGTCGACAATCCCAATCAACTGATTCGGGATTTCCGAGCAGAAAAAGAATTTCGAATTGCTGTTACCGTCACTCTTGTCGCAACGGGAACGGATGTCAAGCCGTTGGAGGTCGTTCTGTTTATGAACGATGTCAAATCCGAGTTGCTTTATACACAGATGAAAGGCAGAGGCTGTCGGGTCATCAGTGACGACAAATTAAAAGAACTCACGCCAAATGCAAAAACTAAGGAATGCTTCTACATTGTGGATGCAGTGGGTGTAACAGAGTCTGATAAGACCATTCCCAAACCCGTTATCGGAAACAAAGTGAAGATATTAAGCCTTGAGCATTTGTTGGAACATCTAGCGCACGGTGAAGTGTCTGACTATAATCTTAAACTCTTGAGAGATTATTGCTCCACAATAAACCGCCGTTACGAAAACGACGCTCTGTTTGGCAGGCACCTGGATGGGTTTATTGCCTCGTTTGGTTTTGCGCCCCGAACGGTTGCTAATCTCATTAATGAAGCGATTGAAAAGCAAATATTGCCGCCTTTTGAGGATGTGTCTGCACCTAATACCGAGCGAAAAGATTTGATTTCCTGTCTTATCGGAAATATTGAGGCAAGGAAAAGGCTTCTTGAAATGCAAAAAGGGTACGTGATCACCGCAGCGGAATCGGATGAAGTTATTTATGCTGGATTTTCAAAAGAAACTGCAAGAGATTTCATTGATAGTTTTGAAAAATATCTTGCTGAAAACAAAGATTCCGTTGAAGCACTGCGAATCATTTATAATTCCGACGACACAGTCATCAAGCACACTATGCTTTGCGAGTTGCGGGACAGGCTTATTTCAGAAAATCAACTGTTTACTCCCTATCATATCTGGAACAATTATAAGATTTTGGATTCGGAAGGCAAGGTTGAGAGGTTGGATGTGAAACAAAACGTCAACACGCTGACGCATCTGATTCAGCTTGTTAGATTTGCTTACCGAAAGACGCAATTACTCAGCAGCCTTTACACAGGATACACGCAGCGATTTAACCTGTATTGCGGACAAGTTCAACGTACGCTGACGACTGAGCAGACAGCTATCATTAAGAAAATTGCAGATTATGTTGTCAGCGAAGGCTCCATTTCTGTTAAGGAACTTAATAGCGTGGATACAGACCTGTGGCGCAGGGCTGTAAAAACCTTTGGCGTTCCGATGCTGGAGAAAGAAATGCAGACAGTATCAAAATTTATTTTAAAGGTGGCTTAAATGGTAAATCAGAATCATACAAAAAGCGAAAGTGCTTTGATTAAAAAAGTCTGGGATATAGCAAATGTTCTCGCTGCAGCTGGTGTGGGTTTTACGGACTATATCACACAGCTTACCTATATTCTTTTTCTGAAAATGGACAGCGAAAAAGAGGAGTTCGGTCTCGGCAGCAATATCCTAGACGGTTATAAATGGCAGGACCTCGTGCAGTATTCCGGACAGGATTTAGTCGACAAATACGAGGACATTTTAAGGGAACTATCGAAAGATACCGGGCTGATCGGCACTATCTTCACTAAGGCAACAAACAAAATCACCGCACCCGTTCATTTGAAAAAAGTAATCGACATGGTATCAGGCGAAAACTGGTACATGATGGAGGGAGACTTCAAAGGCGCTATTTATGAGTCCATTCTTGAAAAGAACGGGCAGGATAAGAAAAGTGGTGCTGGGCAATATTTCACGCCTCGTGCGCTGATTAAAGCAATGGTGGATGTTGTCGATCCCAAGATTACGGAAACGGTTGCTGACCCGGCCTGCGGTACAGGCGGATTTCTTTTAGCAGCTTATGAACATATGAAACCTCAAAGTCGGGAAATCGAAAAGCAGACTTTTTTAAAAAATAATGCTCTTTTCGGTGCAGATAATACTGCTCTGGTTGTAACGTTGGCGTCGATGAATCTGTATTTGCATGACATAGGCACCGGCAAAAGTCCGATTGTTTGTCAGGATTCGCTGACCGAAAACTACGATGAAAAACTGTATGATGTCATTCTTGCAAATCCTCCTTTTGGAACACGTCCACAGGCTGCAGGAGATGTTTCAGTGGTGCGTACAGAGTTTATCAAGACCTCAGATAATCAGGTGAACTTCTTGCAGCATATCATGTCAATCGTTAAAACCGGCGGGCGTGTCGGAGTGGTACTTCCCGACAATGTGTTGACCGACGGAGGAGCCACCGCAAAAGTCAGGGAAAAACTGCTAAAAGAGTTTAATCTACATACAATTCTTAGATTACCCACAGGCATTTTCTATGCTAACGGCGTAAAAACCAATGTTCTATTTTTTGAAAAAGGAACGTCCACAAAAGATATTTGGGTCTACGATTATAGAACAGGTATTAAACATACCCTTACTATGAAACCGATGAAGCGTGAAAATTTAGATGACTTTGTCACTTGCTATTGCTCAGGTCATATGCAGGACAGAAAGCAAACTTATTCTGAGGATAATCCAAACGGCAGATGGAGAAAATTCACTGCTAAAGAAGTATATTCCCGTGATCAGTTGAAGCTGGATTTCAAATGGATGGATTTGAGTGAAAAGGATGACCGCACCCTCGCAGAACTTCTTCAAGACATGAAGAACAAGTCTTCCAATATCGCAAAAGCTGTTGCGGAGCTTGAAAAATTGATCGGAGAGGTAGACGAGTAATGGATACCAAAGCATTGCGGCAAAAAATACTGGATTTGGCCATCCGTGGGAAGCTCGTTCCGCAAGATCCGAACGATGAGCCCGCTTCCGTACTTTTGGAGCGTATTCGCGTCCAAAAACAGCAAATGGTCAAAGAAGGCAAGCTCAAAGCGAAAGACATAAAGAACGATACCGTGATCTTTGTCGGTGAGGATAATTTGCATTATGAGAAGTTCCAAGACGGCAGCGTGAAATGCATTGAGGACGAGATACCGTTTGAGATTCCGCAG
>CANQWA010000047.1 GCA_947627445.1 uncultured Ruminococcus sp. | reverse complement strand
CAGTGTCATTTGTCTTTCCATATATCTATTATATCATATTTTTGCTCGTTTGGCAATTGTGCGGTGTTGCCTTATCTTGCCTGCGAAGAAACAAACCATGATATTGTATATAGTTGGAAAACCAAAACCAACGATAAAACTTTTGCACATACTGTTCAGGGCACGGATGATGAAAATGCAAATTATGGGAAATGTAGCACGGTAACGAACGAAACCAAAGAATCACAGCTCGATGAACTATATGCGGCAAGCAATGCAACCAAACTGGATGCCAAAAAAGTATGTTGGGAAGTTTCCCATGTACAAATCACGCCAAATGGTTACATTCAACCGGAAATCAGTAAAGAACTACAGCTTTACAAGGCAGGCAGTATTGCCCCGCCGGAAGACTTCCCTGAGGATCAGAGGGGGCAGGCAAAGATTCTGACCATGAACGGCAAATCTGCGCTGAAATGGGAAATTCAAATCGAAAACAGCGGTGAAACACCTATCCAGAACTATACGTTCCATGACATCATGCCCAACGGCTATAAGTTCATTGCATTCTATGATGATGCAGATACTGAATTTGTGAAACAGTATCTTCACCAAAAGGAACAGGATGTCAATTCTACGGTAAAGAAGTATCCTGTGAAAACGGACGATGGTCAGGAAACAAAAACAGTGAATTACGACCAATTGGTATGGGCATTGTGTGATGAAGACGGAAACATCGTAGATCTCAAGACATTTGACAAAACGTCGCACATAGATGAACTGACAGCAGCATCCGACGGCACAGAAGTCACCATTCTCTTTCATGGGGATGACTACAGCATTCCTGTCGGTTATACGGCAAAGATTTTCTACTGGGGCTATTATCCCGGTAAAGGTCTTGGCAACGGCGAATTCACCAATACCGCAGATCTGACATTCTCGCAGACCGTTTCCAAGGAAAGCACTGCCCCTGATAGCGGATATGTACGCGGCAATATTTTCCGTGTCGGGCAGACGCTGTCCGTCTCCGGCGGTTCACATACGTCTTCTGTCAAACAGATTACGGATACAAATTATGAAACAAGAAAAGACGGTAAATTAGAAGAAGAATGGCTTGAACTGGAAAAGAGCATGTATGGCGAGTCAGACTCTATTTATGAGATCAACGGGCAGAAATTCAATGATTACGCAGCCAGATTCAATCCTACCGAAGATGCGCTTGATTCCAAAAATAATGGTACAAATGCTAATGGTGAGTCAAATAATGACAAGCCCAACGGCTACGGTGACCGCATTCCCACCAAAAATAAGGCTTATACGGAGTATGTTGACAACTATGTCATTGCAGAAAAAGCAGGTGACCTTGTTGACTACACGCTGCACATCAGCAATGACAATGCCGATTTGACAATCGACAGAATGACCGTCATTGACAAATTGCCCCATCCCGGCGATACCGGTACAATGAATACGGCTGTTCAGAGAAACAGTGAATTTACTGTAAATCTTCAAGATAAACCGGCGTTTGATATTTCAATTACTGACGGTATAAATGGTGAATCTATCAGAAGTTTCATACAAAATACAGATTACATTGTACTTTACACCCAAAATGAAGCCTATACACAGGCTGAACATGACGGTACGGATGTGATTGACGATTTCGATACAATCGCAAATGCAATTACAGCCGGCGAAGAATACACAAAAGGAAATTGGCATACAACATATAATCAGACAACTGACAAAGCATTCCGCATTGTATGCAGCAAGAACTATCAACAGGCTCCGAATACGGTACTCCGCATTGCATTCCGTGGTGTGATTGCAGGCGATGCATCAGCTGGCAAATTCGCCTGGAATTCTTTCGAGTATACCCACAAGTTGAAGGATAATCGTCTCTATGAGCTGACCGCAGAACCGGAGAAAGTCGGTGTCAAAATCGGTGGTTCGATTGAAAGAGCAAATCTGCTTCTTCACAAGACTGACAATGCAGACAACGACATTGAAAACGCAGAATTTCTCATCTATTATGCAAAGGTTGAGGGTGACGAATGGACAAAGGATAGTGAAGCCGCTGTACAAAAGGTATATTCCGACGAAGATGGTTATGTAGAATTTACAGGACTGCTGGCGGGTCAATACCTGATAACAGAATCAGCAGTTGGCTATAAAGAGAATCCGACAGAATACAAAATGGATCTGCGTGATATTGAACCGGGTAAGACCTATACAATTGCAGACCCTCAAATCAATGATGGCAAAGTGATACCAGTGACCACCAGAACACGGGCAAAAATCATTAAAAATACCCCCATTACTATAACTATCAGCAAGCAGGATATCACCAATAACGAAGAATTGCCCGGTGCAAAGCTGACGGTGAGATCTACAGACGGGATGAATCTGAACAACGTCACAGCTGCACGTGAAGACAAAGCAGTTGAGCTGGTGTACAGTGAAGACGGCACATCATTCACTTTCACATCCGGCGAACAGGTAACTGAATTCAACAAACTCCCGGCAGGGGAGTACATGCTGACAGAGGAAACTGCACCGGATGGCTATACAGTTGCAGAAACCATTACCTTCCGTGTCCATGAAGACGGCACAATTGACGTACAAGACGAAAACGGCGAATGGAAATCGGCTGATAATGTCACCATGCGGGATGAAGTCATCCAGGCAGCCATCAGCAAGAAGGGTATCACCGGAGATGCAGAAGTGCCGGGTGCAGAGCTGACAATTACCAGAAAAGACGGCAAGTCACTTTCTGAAGTTACCGGAACACAGGGCGGAACGAATGTAGACATGACGCATCATGAAGACGGCAGTATCACATTCACCTCCGGCGATGACGAAACTGTGCTGAAAAAGCTCCCGGCAGGGGAATACATGCTGACAGAGGAAAAAGCACCGGAAGGCTACACAAGCTATAAGGAAACCATTACCTTCCGTGTCCATGAAGACGGCACAATTGACGTACAAGACGAAAACGGCGAATGGAAATCGGCTGAGAATGTCACCATGCGGGATGAAGTCATCCAGGCAGCCATCAGCAAACAGGATATCACCAATGGCAAGGAATTGCCCGGCGCCAAGCTGACCGTGAAATCCGTAGACGGAACGAATCTGAACAACGTCACAGCTGAACGTGAAAATAAAGCAGTTGAACTGCACTACAGCAAAGACGGCGCATCGTTCACTTTCACATCCGGCGAACAGGCAACTACATTCAGTAAGCTTCCGGCAGGCATCTACAGCCTGACAGAGGAAACCGCACCGGAAGGCTACAACGTTGCTGAGACGATCACCTTCCGTGTCCATGAGGATGGAACCATTGAAGTTCTGAAAGAGGCACGAACCGATGAAAACGGAAAAACCGATTGGGAAAAATCCACATGGGAAGCTCTTACCAGCAACAAGGTGATCATGGAGGACGAGCGCAAGCCAATCGAGACAACTGCAACGGTAACGGAAACTTCGGCAATCACATCTTCGACAAAAGTATCTACCACAACGAAACAATCCACAGCTACCACAAAGTCTTCCACGACTACAACAATTACCACAGAAGTCACAACGGCAACCACCGAAACAGAATCCACCAAACCGACTACTGGGGTGAAGACATCCACAACAACCTCCAGAACGGAATCGACTACATCGACGGAATCCAACAAAACGACTACCGGGGTAAAGACATCCACAACAACCGCCAGAACGGAATTGACCACATCGACGGAATCCAACAAAACGACTGCCGGAGTAAAGACATCCACAACAACCGCCAGAATGGAATCGGCCACATCGACGGAATCCAACAAAACGACTGCCGGGGTGAAAACATCTACGACTACTTCCAAAACACAGACTTCTATGACCACTACCGGGACAGAAACATCTTCGCTCATTACAACACATAAAACATCCTCTACATCAATAACTACAGCATCTGCAAAGACATCCGGCACGGAATCCATGACAACATCCACAACGGCATTTACAACAACATCCACATTGACGCTGCCAACTGTTGTGACAACCACATCAACAACACAAACTACTACAATAAGCACGCCGCTGCCTGGCACAACATCTGAACGCACAACCCAAAGCGAAACATCCATCACCACTTCTATTCCGGATCTGCCAAATGTAACGGATTCCCATACAACAACTTCGTTTAAAACGAATGATGTTGCAAATGGAAGTAAAACTGCAACTACAACTACAACCACCACCACAACCACAACAGGTACCACTGCTGATCTGTCCACTGGATCTGAAACAAAGGTTTCCAGTCAGACCACAGTATCTGATCAGACAGAGACCAATGCTACGACAGACACCAGTGTGGCTGAAACCACTTCTGAAGCTGTATCAACAGGTCTGGCATCTGGCAGAGGAACAAGCACAAAACCTGCTTCTGCGACAGAAACCGGGATTACAACCACCGCCGGAAATGGTACAGTTACAACCTCCAAAACAACAACAATAATTTCTTCCGGAAGTCCGCAGACGGGTGACAGGTTTGCTGCATGTGTCACAATTATGCTTGGCTGTGCCGCACTGCTTATCTGCTTGTGTGCAAAGCGCCGTGAAGACAACTAAAATCCAGAATAGGCGTTGAAAAAACGCCATCGAAAAATCCGGGATAATCGCTAAAAGGTTATCCCGGATTTTTCAATATAAGATTTTACCGTTTTTTTGGAAGATGAAATATTTTCCCGATTCTGCAACCCCAAACAAATCATTATTTAGTTATAACAATTTTGAACATCTGATATGCTATAATCATACCATGAGAACCAAGTTCATGACAAATCGACTAATCCAGAAAAATTCAAACGATCGGAGGTGTGTGCATGTTAAAAGCGATCATCTTTTTGGCTGTATTATTTTTTCTGATTAAAGGCGGAACGGATATTTTACTGCATATTTTCTTTGGCGGGAAGAAGTAAGGGTTTCAGTCAAGAGCCGTCAGGTAGAGCTTGTCATACACCTCCATTTCCTTGTCGAGCTGCTTCTGCTCCTCTGTAATCGTTACCTGTCGTTTGGCAATCTTCTTTTCGAGTTTTGCCAGCTTTTCAGCAATAGAAGTTGTAGCCATATCATCACCACCATTTTGAAATTTTAGTCGAGCCGAATATTCAGCCCATACTAAAATTATAGCGCACTCAGATACCAAAAGTCTATTGGCAGTGCGCACGAAATTGAGTGCGCCATAAAACTTTTCTGATCGTGAAATTGTTATGGGGAAAATAAAAAAACTGCGGAGCGGAGAACGCTCACACAGCTTATTGAGATGTTCAATTTTAATTTCATGTTGATGTGTTGCTAAGATAAATCAGAATTTACAGTATAAGAACTTAGTTATTCTGTTCTTTCCATTTTCGGTACTCAATTTTTTCTTCAAGGTGTTCAAGTTCTCTTTCGATTAATTCTGTAAGTGAGTATTCAGTTATCTCAGCATCACCTTCAAATATACAGCAAACATCATAATTTCTGTTTATACAGATTACTGAACCATCTCCCACAAAGTCACCTATTTCCATATAACCTTCAAATTCTCCATATCCAAATAAGCCGCCTTCTCTGAAGGTGATTTTATCAAACGGACAGATACTGAATGTTGAGAAACAGATACGTAAATCCATACCATTGCTAAAAAGATAAAAATCTTTCAGTTCATCACAGAGTTTTATGTTGTGTTCAGCCTCCCAAGCAGATATTTCTTCATCTGTTACTGGAGAATTAAATGTGTCCTTACCATTATTGTTATCACACAGATATTTCATTTTCTGCAATAAAGTTGTTATTTTGCTCATAACTTATCACCTCTAAATTCTGATTTACACGAGCAAGCCGAGTGCTTACTCTCACCCTTGCACTTCGATGTCATATTGCTGATTTTTCTCATCCACACCAAACACATCCAGCCAATTATCAATTCATTTGAAACACATAAATCATCACTCTATGCTGTGGTTCCTAATTGGTTAATTCAAACAAATGTCAATAATGCACTCTAATAAATCTGCAAAATTTTTAAAATATTGGGTTGGCTCTACATATTCATACAGAAAGAATTCACCACTGTTTTTGTCGCAGCAAATATGTTGTTCTTCCATATAACCTAAAATAAGGTATTCATTTGGTACTCTTCCGTCTGAAAAATCATTTCCAACCGCAGGTTGAGGAGGATTATCAATGCCATATAAATTAACATATCCTCCGAACAATCGTCCACCATTAGAATGAATCAACCATTCCTTATAGGATTCAGGAATATGAATTTTATTATTCGATTCATATTCTGAAATTTGACTCGCTGTCTTGGGCGGAAACAATTTAGATTGGTTTCTTCCCACAGTTATTCCCTTAATAATTTCAAAAGCTTCTTTGACAGTCATAGTTAATACCTTCAGTATATCTTGTTGCACAACTTTCATTTGCACACAACCAGTAGCATCGTCTTCTCTGTATGCGCAAAAACATACAAGAGGCAATCAGCTCGTTGATTGAAAACATAAATATTATACTACATTTTATCAATTATTTCAAGTTTTTCTACTGTTTTTTTGAGAACAGAAGCGTTCTACTGTTTTTGGAGAACAGAAGCGGAAATTTATATAAAACAACAGTGATTGTCAAAGATTGAGAAATGATTTGCTGCAATATTTTTCATCTATGAAATGAAAAATCCTCCCGATAATCACTTTCGTAATTATCAGGAGGACATATAAAAGCGTATTATGCGTTATACACCAACAAGCGTTTTGGATGTGTCCGGTTCTGCACTCCAGTCTTTGTTCATACAGCAAATCGTTACTCCGTTTTCAGGTAGCAACCAATTATCAAACTCAACCGAAATAGTGTTATCATATTTGCTGTTTGAGGAATTAGCAGCTACATATCATGCCGTCGATTTTCACGGTTATCTTATTCATTCTTCATCTGTCCTTTCTTGTTTACTGATTCTAATCATTTGCTCCTCAGTAGGAATACAAGCATACTGCCAAACCACAGCGCCATGCTCTCGCTCATCAGGCCATTGGTAAATGCCAGCCGAAACGGCACATCCGGCATCAGCAGTGTAAGCAGCTTCAAAACACCGTAAATCACCAGCGGGTTGAACAGAGCCATCCATTTGGAAAAGATGTTTTTACCTCTCAGCAACAACCAGCCCCAGTAGAGATACGGCGGCAGCATGAAAGCCTCGCTGATTGGGACGAGCCACGCCAAGTGCGTAAACAGCGCTTTGCTCACGGTCAGGGCAGCCTGTGTTCAACGGCTTGAAGATTTCTTTGCCCCGATAAATCAGAGACATCGATTTTTCTTGAAATTCTGATGTCTGTCTGGACATAATTACCTCCGTGATGCGTCTCGGACGCACTCCACATAAACGATGGCGATCCTTGCCTGCATTTCCCGGCTGTGCTGGATTTCCCAGCCGTTCCGGATCAAGTCTCTCATCACAAGGGTGACCATTTCTTTCGTGGCTGCTTCATCGATCCTGAAATCATCTCCGTCCAATACCGGGAGGCGCATGGCATCATGCCCAGGGCGGACAATTTCAAATCCTGAAAATCATTGTAAATCATAAGTTCGCCTTCTTGTCAATCCATATAGGTCTGATAGTTGTTTTTCGCATGAAATGCAACGGCTTCCCGTAAGGCAGCTGTGACGTCGAATGCCCCGCCGATCTTCTCGGTCTGCGCTGTGTAATCCCCTGTCTCAAAGGCCCGGTCATAGGCGCTGCGGAAGCTCCGATAGTAGTTCAATTCCGCACTGAAGGTGGGATCGGGTTGGATCAACATACTGTTGTAGGCCCGGATGATGCCGGACACGGGCACGCCGTAGGCATTATCGTCCAGGGCGAACCAGTCGTCGCAGCGGTACTTCCAGGTTTCCTGATATTTTTCTTTCATTTCAGTCAAAGCCTGTTTTTCCCCATCGGTGAGGGGCTTAAAGTCCTGCATAGTGCCGGTGTTGTCCTTCACCTGGGCGAGATTGCTCATGCCGGAGAGAACAGCCAACACGCCTTCCTGCGAGGCGGCAAAGCGGATCGCAAAGCTGGCCGGGGAAGCGCCACGATCAATTTCCTGAAAGATGTGTTCCGCAACCGCGGGGACTTTGGCCAGTGCGCCGCCCTTTACCGGCTCCATGACGATAACCTGCTTGCCATGCTTGCGAATGACCTCGTAACACTTCTTCGATTGGATGAACGGCTCCTCCCAGTCGTAGTAGTTTAGAACGATTTGAACGGCATCAACCTCCGGGTGATCGGTCAAAATCTGATCCAGATGGGCGGCGTCATCATGGTAAGAGAACGCGATGTGGCGGATCTTACCCTGTTCTTTCCACCGCTTCATGTGGTCAAACAGATGGGCGTCCTGGACTTCCGTGGCATAGATATAGCGGTTCAGATTATGGAGCAGGTAGTAATCAAAGTATTCCACCCCGCATTTGTCCAGCTGCTCCTGGAAAATGGCTTCCACCTTGTTCTCGGCAGGCATCTGGAAGGTGGGAAATTTCGACACCAGCAGGAAGCTCTCCCGTGGATGGCGCTTGACAAGGGCTTCCCGGATTGCGGTTTCAGAAGTACCGTCATGATACACATAGGAGGTATCAAAGTAGGTAAATCCACGCTCCAGGAAAAGGTCTACCATCTGTTTGAACTGTTCCATGTCGATGTCTGCTGCATTGTCGCTTTTCTGGGGAAGGCGCATCAGCCCAAATCCCAATTTCTTGATTGCACGCATTGTTGGTTCCTCCTGTTTTTTATTTTTCGTTACTGTTTCCATTTTCATGATTGCTCTCGCTGATATAGGGTTGTATCATAGCCGGTAAAAACAGATTGCAAAACTCTTTTGTCCGTTTCTCAAAACTGTATGCACTGCCGGACATATCCCAGCAGAGCATTTCACCGTAAATCACATCTACCAGCGCATTGGCGAGCGCATCTACGGGCGTATCGTCCGTCAGTTCGCCCCGCTCAATTCCCTTTTCAATCATACCCTTCATGGAATCGATATCTACATGGAGTTTGTCCTTGTTGTACGGGGCCTCCACAAGATCAGGGTCTACGGTGTTCCGCACCCATTCTTGGCAGAGCTTCAGCCCGTCCCGTTCAATGTGCCCGGAGAAATTCACCATGTAAAACACCAGCCGTTCCATAAAGGGACCGTCATGGGTCTGCGCTTCCTCATAAATTCCCTGATACACCTCCTGGCTTAACGCAAAAACTACATCTTCCTTGCGTTTGAAATAGGTATAGAATGTGCCATTTGATACGCCGCAGGCTTTTGTGATCTCTTCGATCGATGTGTTGACTAAGCCTTTTTCACATACCAGCTTTTTCGCCGCCTCCAGCAGCTTGCGCCTGGTTTCCAGTGCGGCAATCTGCCGGTTCGTCATTTTTTTAGCCACGCCACTACCTCCTTTATGTGATTTCATTATATCACATTCAGTGAATAAAAGTCAATGACTTTTAATCAAAATTTTTAGCATAAAAGGTAAAACAATAGTGCTTGAAAAATTCAAAAAAGAATGTTAAAATTGACGAAACCTAAAATTCGGAGGCTTACTATTATGAACATACTCGTAATTGACGCGCAGGGCGGTGGAATCGGCAGGCAGCTTGTGATGTCCGTCAGACAAGTGCTGCCGGATGCCGAGATACTGGCTGTCGGAACCAGTGCGGCGGCGACTGCCGCCATGTTAAAGGCCGGCGCTTCTTCCGCTGCGACCGGCGAAAACGCAGTCGTTGTTTGCGCAAGAAAGGCGGACATCATCGTCGGACCCATCGGGATCGTC
This sequence comes from uncultured Ruminococcus sp., assembly GCA_947627445.1. Taxonomy (GTDB): domain Bacteria; phylum Bacillota; class Clostridia; order Oscillospirales; family Ruminococcaceae; genus Ruminococcus_C. Next base: position 6,143 of record CANQWA010000047.1, on the reverse strand, counting down.
ATAGCGGATTCTATGCTCGGAGAAATTACGCCGAAAATGGCTCTCGCCGTGGCGCAGAGCCGTGCAAAGCGTATCCTGATTCCGTTCAGCCATTGTGACACGGTCATCGTGGGAACGGAAACGGCAAGCACGACAGAGCTGATCCAAAAGGCTGTTGCGGAAGTGAAAAAGCTGTGCGGCGCATCTTGACAAACGCCGTGTAATATGCTATAATGTAAGCGGTTCAGCAGAAGCTGGTCATCGGCACAGAAGTGCTTTGCAGATTTTCTTTATGAATGGCGTGCTCTGAAGGTATGCGTTTTCTCAGAAGAGAGAGGGCGTATGCCTTTTTTGTTTGGCATACGAATCATCAAAAAAATTATTATTCAGGAGGATGAAACAATGGCATGTTTTCTTGTTCCGGCGGCAGAAGCTGTCATTACCACAATCGCAACAAAGGTGATGAAATCCAAAGAGGGGAATCCCGATACCGTAAAAGTACAGCTTGACGGTGCGGAGCTTGTCGAAGCGGAGAAGATTCCTTTTTCCAGAAAGCTCGGTTGGCTGAATAAGCTGCTGTGGGGCGGTTCTGCTCTTTTAGCGTTTGAGCATATTTGGCACGGAGAGGTCGTGCCGTGGTTCCCGTTCCTTACGAATGCATCCAATCCCACCAATGCGGCGGAGATGCTGCACGAAATGGCAACCGCTGGCGTTGCGATGGCGGTTTTGGTAACTGCTGTTTGGGCAGGTATGCTTGTCGTAAGCTCGGTGATTGAAAAGAGAGCAAAGAAAGCACTGCCCGCCGAAAGTTAAAGGCAGGGGTATCATAAAATGACTTTACTTACAACCGTTTTTGCCGCTGTTATCTGCACCGTTATCTGGTATAAGGGCGCACCGAAAAGCGAGATGAAGGTCGGTGTGCTTTGCTGGATGTATTGGGGCGCTTCCCTGATGTGGCTGGTCGATGCAATCTTCGAGTATGCGGATCTTCACGCAGAATACTTTACTCCAGCTCCGGCGGATATGCTCAATGATTTTTATCTTGGACTTTCCGTGGTTGCCCTCGGTCTTGTCATTTGGCTGATTATTCTTTTGGTGAAGGACCCAAAGGGTATTGTAAAAGCGGCGCTTTTCCGCAAGAAAAACTGACAGAGAGTGGGAAGCGGTTCTGCCGGATTTGGTAGAACCGCTTTCCGCCGTTTGGAGTGAGCTGAAATGCAAAGCGAAACAAGGAAAATTTTAGAGTCGGTTCAAAATGGCTCTATTTCGGTGGACGAGGCGCTCGTCCGCTTAAAAACACAGCCGTTTGACGATCTCGGTTATGCGAAGGTCGATCTTCACCGTGAAATCAGGCAAGGTGTCCCCGAAGTGATATACGGCGCAGGCAAAACGCCGGAACAGATTATCGGTATTATGGGCGCTATGCTGAAAAATGGGCAAAAGCAAATCCTGATCACGCGGCTTTCAAAGGAGGCTGCCGACACCGTCTCAAAAACCTATTCTCTTACCTATCGGGAAAACGCACGGCTCGGATATTATGGTTCTATTCCGAATTTCGACGGAATCGGAACCGTTGTTGTCGCCACAGGAGGCACAAGCGATATTCCCGTTGCGGAAGAAGCCGCGCTCACGGCGGAGTTTTTCGGGAACAGGGTAGTCCGTCTTTTTGACGTCGGCGTGGCGGGACTTCACAGGCTGCTCGCACATAAGGAAGAAATCATGAGCGCCAGTGTGATCATCGCCGTCGCCGGAATGGAGGGTGCGCTCGCCAGTGTAATCGGCGGTCTTGTCGATTGCCCCGTGATCGCCGTCCCGACCAGCGTAGGATATGGGGCGGCATTCGGTGGATTATCCGCTTTGCTGTCGATGCTCAATTCCTGTGCCAGCGGCGTGTCCGTTGTCAATATTGATAATGGCTTCGGCGCGGGATACCTTGCAAACATGATAAACCATATGGAGGCAAAAAAATGAGGACGCTATGTTTGGACTGCGGAATGGGTGCTGCGGGAGATATGCTGACTGCTGCACTGTTGGAACTCCTGCCCGAACCGGATCAATTTGTAGACAAGCTGAATACGCTGGGAATGGGACTTTAGTGAATGACCTGAACGGCGAATATACAGACGAAACGAGGTGACAAAGATTATGGATATGCTGCATAAAAAGCTGGAACATCTAAAAGAATACCTGCTTGATTTGGGAAGCGTTGCCGTTGCTTTTTCATCGGGCGTTGATTCTACCTTTTTACTCTATGTCGCCCATCAGGTGCTTGGAAAGCGTGCGATTGCTGTTACGGCACAGTCCTGTTCTTTCCCGAAGCGGGAGCTTGACGAGGCAAAAGCCTTTTGTGACTCCCACGGAATCACCCATTTCATATGCCAATCGGAGGAACTGGATATTGAGGGATTCCGCCAAAATCCCAAAAACCGCTGTTATCTTTGCAAGCATGAACTGTTTGAAAAGATATGGGAGATTGCAAAGCAAAATGGAATCAGCGCCGTGGCGGAGGGTTCTAACATGGATGACAACGGAGATTATCGTCCGGGGCTGATTGCCGTCAAAGAACTGGGAATTAAAAGTCCGCTGCGAGATGCAGAACTGACAAAAGCAGAAATCCGCGAACTGTCGAAAGAGCTTGGTTTACCGACTTGGAACAAACAGTCTTTTGCCTGCCTGTCCTCCCGCTTTGTTTACGGCGAGACCATCAGCGAGGAAAAACTGTCCATGGTGGACCGGGCGGAACAGCTTTTGCTTGATTTGGGATTTCATCAGGTGCGGGTGCGAATTCACGGCATGATCGCCCGAATTGAAATAGAGAAATCCGAGATGGGCAGATTTTTAGACCCTGAGACGGCGGAACAAGTTGCACGGCGCTTCCATGAGATAGGCTTTCTGTATGTAACCTTGGACTTAGACGGCTACCAAATGGGCAGCATGAATAAGGCACTCAACTTATAATAAACGTGCTTCACGTTTTCTTATAGTCCTACCAAAAGTAAATGCCCTGCTCGATTTGCAGTTTTTGCATTTCGAGCAGGGTATTTTGCGTTGGTTGGAGCTACTATTGTCATGAGACCAAATGGAAGAAACCTCTATCTCAACTCATCAAGCCACTCTATCACATTTGCTTTGGTTTCATCCTGTTCATTCTGTGCTACGCTTCCGCGAATGGCAAGACCATCCAAACAGGAAAAGCGCAAATCATTTTCTTAATGTTTTGGCGCTTGCCATAAGGCGTCCCTTTTCACTGTTCCGGCTTCAATGACCCGTAGAAGCAGCTGGCCGTAGCGCCGCCGTAACCGATGCGCCGGGCAATCGCCATGCTGATCTGTCCCGCACCTGTTACAAGCATAACTTCTTTTTTCACCGTGAAAACCTCCTGTTATTGATTGAAATATGGATGAATTTCTTTCATTCGTTCGCTCTGCCTTGTCTGAAACGGGCAGCGGTTATCACAGTGACCGCACCTGATACAGGCATCCGCCTTGATGGTGAGCTTATCGTAGTGGTCAGCGGCCATTTTGTCACCGGCCAGAGCCAGATCATAGTATTTGTTTACCAGCCCGATATCGATTCCCGCAGGACATGGCTGACAATGGTTGCAGTAAACGCAGTTTCCCATAGCCGCAGCAGGCGTAAATTTCCCGATGACGGAATAGTCCTTTTCATTCTCCGGCGCATCGGCAAAGCCTACCAGTTCCTGCAAATCGGTGAGATTCCTTACACCGGGAACGACTGCAAGCACGCCGGGGCGGTCGAGGGCGTACTGGATACACTGGTATCTTGTCATGGCAATGCCAAAAGGCGAGGTTTTTCCGTCCAACAGCTTCCCACCGTGAAAAGGCTTCATCACCGATATGCCCACGCCCATCGCCTCGCAGCGACGGAACAGTGCCGCCCGCTCGGAATTGGTTCCAATGCCAAGCTCGTCGCCCTGCTCCAGATCGTAAGCGGGATTGATGGAAAACATCATCAAATCTACGGGGATCGTATCAAGCACCCTTTGGGCGACTGACGGTGTGTGTGACGAAAAGCCTAAATGACGTACCTTTCCGGCGGCTTTCAGTTCTTTTATGTAGTCCAGAACGCCCGCGGAAACAAGTTCGTCAAAGTCCTCGTCCTCGTCCACACAATGTAGAAAACCGAAGTCCGCATCATCCGTGCCCAGAGCTTCCATCTCCCAGGCAAAGGTGCGTTTTATCCTGTCCAAATCCCGTGACCAGCCGTACTCGCCCTTCTCGTTGTAGACCGCACCGAAGTGGAGCTGGAACATGACCTTTTCCCGCTGACCCGCAATCGCTTTGCCGAAAGGAACATATACGTTCTGCCCACCGGCACAGAGGTCAAAGAAATTGATTCCATGTTCAATTGCGGTTCGGATGATCTGTTCAATCTCCGTATCGGAGCAGTTCTGTATTCCGCCCATACCAAGGCCGAGAACACCGATCCGATCGCCGCCGTGCGGCAAATTCCTGTATTCCATTTTGATCTCCTTATGTGCGGTCAAACTGTGCTGCACAGTCTTTCAGCCTTGTGATTACATCGATCTGCTGGGGGCAGGCCCGCTCGCATTGACCGCAGGCGATGCAATCAGAGGCGCATCCTCCGTTCTTTATCGCTTTCGCGTACTGGCGTCTGCCTTCCGCCAACTGTCCCCATACAAGCTGTTGGTTCCGGGCGGCAAATATCTCAGGAATCGCGATCTTTTTTGGACAGCCCGCCGTGCAGTAATGGCAAGCGGTACATGGTATAGATTTTACGCCGGTCATAATTTCCTGTGCTTTGCGGACGGTTGCCTGTTCCGCACTGTCCAAAGGCTTGAAATTTTTCATGTAGGAGAGATTGTCCCTTATTTGGTCTATGTTGCTCATGCCGGACAGTACTGTAATGATTCCGTCCAGAGATGCAGCATAACGGATTGCCCAGGATGCAAAGGAAGCGTCCGGATCCGCTTGCCGGAACACTTTCTGTACTGCCGCCGGCGGATTTGCCAATGCGCCGCCTTTGACCGGTTCCATCACCACGATGGATTTGCCGTGGCGTCTGGCAACTTCATAATTCTCACGGGCCGTCACATCGGGGTTTTCCCAATCGGCGTAATTGAGTTGAAGCTGCACAAACTCGGCGTCCGGGTGGGCGGTGAGCAATTCGTCCAGAATGTCCGGCGTGGCATGGAAAGAAAAGCCCCAATGCCGGATCAGTCCTTTGGCTTTCTGCTCCTTTACAAAATCCCAAATGTGGTATTTGTCATAGGTTTTGTAGTTCCCCGCCTGCAAAGCATGGAGCAGATAGTAGTCGAAATAGCCTGCGCCGGTTCGCTCCAGGCTGGTATAAAACTGCTGCTTGGCGGTCTGCTCATTGTGAGCGCCCATCCATGCGCACAGCTTGGTTGCCAGCGTAAAACTCTCGCGGGGATAGCGGTCTACCAAAGCCTCTTTTGCAGCCCGTTCAGAATCGCCGCCATCATACACATAGGCGGTATCAAAATAGGTCAGCCCCGCCTCCATGAACAGATCCACCATCTTTTTGACCTGTTCCACATCAATTTTTCCTCCCCGTTTGGGCAGACGCATCAGGCCAAAACCCAGTTTCGGGGTGTTTTCTCCGAAATATCGTTCCATGGTATCCTCCTCTTACTGTAATGCTTTTGTTGCCCACGCCGCCACTGTGCTTTCAGACCTTGCGGCGTCCGCACCGTGAACGGCAAGCCTCTTTCCAAAGGACGCGCCCTTGCAGATTTTCTTCAAGTCACGTTCGCAGGAGCCGAGGCCGCTGCCCTCATGGGTCATGACGGCCATTACCTTTTTGCCGGTGAAATCCAGCCTTTCAAGCTGGGTGAACACCGCCATCGGAAAAGTTCCCCACCAGCAGGGGCCACAGACGAAGATGTTGTCGTAATCGTCAATGCTGTCGAGGTACTTTTTCAGTTCCGGCCTTGCATTGGCGTGAAGTTCCCGTTGTGCCTCTTGGGTGCAGGCGGTGTAGTCCGTGGAATAGGGCTTCACCGTATCCACCTCAAACAGGTCGCCGCCCACGGCGTTCTGAATGAACTCTGCCACGATCTCCGTATTGCCCTTGGCAATATTTTGGATGCTGCCGTTCCAGTAATTTTCTCCTTTGCGGGAGTAGTAGATGATCAGATTCTTAGCCATGATAAATTCCTC
>CANQWA010000046.1 GCA_947627445.1 uncultured Ruminococcus sp. | reverse complement strand
ATTTCGACGACAACAAACTCGCCGTCTTCCCAGAAATATCCTTTATACTCAAACAAATGCAGTTTTGCAACAATAAGGGCGTGAACCACAAAAAATCCTTTGTACTTCATGTTATCAGCCTCCTAAAGTTCCATTTGAAAATCATCGTAATGGATGTCCTCAAACTCATCTATGTCGAAGTCATCATCAAGTTCTTCCTCTGCCAAATCCATCTGAAATGAATTTTCCAACGCCCTTTGCAGATATGATTCATCCAGACCGTTTTCTCTGTAACCCTGCAAAATCGTGTTGTAATACTGCTGACTCGGCGGCGAAATTTCTCCGCAATTCATCAGATAAGCCATACCCTCATATGAATGCCCATCCAGTTCAAAATTCATTTTTTCCTGCCTATAAAGCCGAGGCCATCCTTCGTAGCGGTTTAATGTGGGCAAATCTCTTTCGTCAAGTTCCCATATCAGAACCGAGACGCTAGCATTTTCCTTTGGTACGATAGTTGCAACGCCCCTGAATTCCAACTCAAAGTCCTTTATTTCAGACGTCCCCACAACCTTTGAATGCGGACACCGATACGCTATCTGTTCCAAATTAATATTGCTGCCATAGGCGATATATAATTGTTTTTTCTGCATTTTTACCTCCATCACATACTTAATTCAAATGCTTCTTCCTGTTCCAGATCCTCGTCCTCAAGAATTGGTTCAAATTCGCTTTCTGTCGGCTCTAAGACCTCATCGGGTACGTTGTCGGCTTGCTGCCGAACCTCCCTCACAGGCTCTACACTTTGCTCACGGGCGGCGATTCTCTCAGCTTTCAGACGTTCCCTCTGCCTGATCGCATCTTCCGGGTGCAGCCAAGCAATATTGCCCTCGAGATGAGAAATCAGATGCTTGCGGCAGTTCTTAAATTCATCACCATTTAAGCCTAAATTTATTAGCCAGACTCGTGCGCTGTACCTCAGATTCTCACTCTCTGAAATATGCGGAGAACAGAATTTTTTAGTCAGCGCAGCGTTGGATATCGCCAACGCCAAGGTCACGTATGAACGGATCACACCGGCGTGTAAAGATGAATTGCAGGCTCTCATTTCCCAGTTGCCGTTTGCAAAGAAACTATGCAAATTACAGGCTCGATATCTGGTATTAGAGTAGTGATGGTGTACCTCGTTCATATCGCCGTTATACCATAATTTCTGAATTTCTTCAATAGTTTTTGGCTTTCTTTTATTCAGCTTTTCAAGAAAATCCCTGTCTACCTTTTGGCAGTAAGTTTCACGCAACGGCGATACCTGAAGCATATCGAAAAGAAAGTTTTCTTTACTTGCAAAAATATTTACCAGATTACGCAGGCTTTGCGCAGTGTAGGGTTCGCCGTCAATGTGTACATGAATTCCTGCACGATACTCCGCTCCGGTCACGCCGCCGGCTTTTCTCACAGCACGAACTACCTCCTGCAGCAACGGCATATCCTCATATTCCAGCACCGGAGTGACCAGTTCGACAGCATAATTTCTCGATGCTGAATTACCATTTTTGTCAACACATCTGATGCTTGAATCATAAACAATATACCATTTTCTGTCTTTGTTGTCACGCACGTTGTACTTGTCGTAGCTGCCGCCCAGATGCTCCGGCGAACCGCCTAAAACCTTTGAAATTGCCTTTGCAGCATCTGCTCTTGTCAAGCCTTTGCACTCTACTTCCACACCAAATTTCTGCGTTTTTATACCCTCAAAATTTCCTGCTGAACCCGATTAAAAGTGTCCCTGTCAACTATCGGATCGTGGTGAGCCGTTACCAGATACATGGGACGTTCTCCGTTATTTTTCATAACTTTGTGGGTTATGCAGTCGACTGTAAAAGTCTTTTGGAGCAGTGCGTCGCCCACATATTTTTCGTTTTTTAGAATTCGCTGAACCTCGCCTTTAGTCCAGACATTTTTACCCAATGCAGTCAGCCTATTCTGATCCATCAGCGACTGCGCAATATTCAGAAGCGTGTAACCGTCAAGATACATTTTAAAAATCATCCTCACCGTTTCTGCTTCATCTGGTACGATCTCAGGCTTGCCGTCATCGCCTTTTTTGTAGCCGAGCAGATGCTTGTACTGGAATGCAACCTTGCCCTCTCGGTATGCTTTTTCCTTGCCCCAACTGACATTTTTGCTGATAGATTCCGATTCTGCCTGAGCGAATGAACCGTACAGAGCAATCATAAATTCTGAAGTCATGGTCAGCGTATTGATATTTTCCTCCTCAAAAATCACTCCGATTCCGAGGGCTTTAAGCTGTCTGACATACTCAAGGCAATCCACGGTATTTCGGGCGAAACTACTTATCGATTTGGTAATCACAAGGTCGATTTTCTTATTTTTACACATCCTGATCATACGGTTGAACTCTGTACGCTTTTTTGTCTGTGTACCGCTGATTCCTTCGTCAGCAAAAACCTTTACAAAAGTCCATTCTTTTTTTCTGTTGATCAAGTCGGTGTAATAAGAGATCTGCACCTGATATGAATTCTGTTGTTCTTCCTCTGCTGTGCTAACGCGGCAGTAGGCTGCAACCCTTAATTGTTGGTATTTACTGCGGTTTATCTCCGTCTGAGCTTTCGCAGGAATTATTGTTACATTGGGCGCTGTGCTCATGATTTTCACCTATCCTCTCTGTAATATTTTTGATATGAACCCCATTGATAAACTCAATTTCTATGGTACAAAAATGGCTTATTAAAATCCTGTTTATGCAGGACTTAAATAAGCCAATATCTAAGCTGTTTAATTGTTCGTGATTTTTAAGCAAACTGCGTATCTGCGCTGTTTTCTGAGGATTTTCATTGTAAGTGCAGCATTCATATTTCATCTCGGCAATCTTGAAAATTTCCGACTTTACTCTGTCAAAATCCACCTGTGTGGAATCTGCAATTTGATTTATTTCATTCTGCTTGCGAATTACATCGGCAGTCGGAAAATACACACTGATTTCGCCGCTTGACTCAATTAAACTCGGATTTGCAATTGCTGTATTCAGAACAGTCAACACTGCTCCGATTATCATCTGATCCGTCAACTGATATTCAAGTCTGTAACAGTCAGGATTTCTGCAATCCCACTTTGCACAGCGGCAGTTACCGCCGATTCGGGATAATCTGTGACCGCATTCAGCGCAGTATGTACGGCTTCTTATCTCCTGTAAATCCTCGGAGATAGAGCAGACAGACGTTGCCTTTGACACTCTTTTTTCATTTGCCTGATCAAAAAAACTTTCGCTTATTATCTGTGGATGTTTATCAGTTCCGAGGTATTTATCATTCTCGATTATTCGCTTGACCATATTTTTGTTCCACTTGTCAGAATCTTCAGAATATTGTATTTTTTCAGACTCCATCAGCTTTGCGATTTGCAGTAAGCTGCTGCCGTTGAGGTATTCCTCAAAGATTTTTATTACCGCTTTGGACTCCGTAAAATCCACCGTGATTTCGCCGTTTTTCATGCAGTAACCAAACGGTATAACTCTGTTCTTAGCCATTTTATCATCTCCCTCCAACAAACAAGGATACCACAAAATATCCAAAATTGCTATATCCAAAGGCAACAAAAATGCGCTCTGTGTTTTGGTCACAAAGCGCATAATTTATTTATAATTTAATCTGCGAAGAATTCCTTGATTTCATCCTCGGACATTCCTCTTTGTCGCATCTTTTCTATGAGTAAATTTCTTTCTTCAGCTCTGCCTTTGGCTTCACCTTCTGCTCTGCCTTTGGCTTCTCCAATTGAAATGCCTTTTTCGATTCCCTTATTTTCCGCATTAGCCAAAGCGGAAGCCTCGTCATGGAGAGCCTTTTCACGGAGTCTTGCCATTTCACGGATTTTTGTATCCTCGCTCAGATCATAAATTATATTTACCGCCTTATTCATTATCGGCACGTTTGTCTGCTTCAACACTTCAAACTCCTCCTCGCTGTCCGCATTGAGGAACTGCATCCACAATTCTCTGCGGTTATTCGGATTCACTTCCTTACCAACCTTTTTCAGTTCAAAAAAGTGAATGCTGAATTTATCCGAAAAAATCTCGCCGGTATCTTTGATAGACGCCACGATTTCGGTGTGGTAATCGCTTCTGTCGAACATATTAAAATTGATTATATTTATGCAAATCGTCTTTTTCAGCTGACCGTAAGTCTCACCGCTTTTCAGCTCTGAGGTATACAGTTTTGCCCAATAAAACAGCGTTCTGTCACGGTAATCGTTATCGCCTTTCAGCTGAATTTCAACGTTTATCAGTTTATCTGCCACCTTCAGATTCAAGTCCAGACGGCTAAATTTTCCGTCCACTGTTTCCGGAGTAAGCTCCTGCTTTGCAACAATAATGTCCTGAATATCATCATACGGTATGTCAAGAATATCCGCCAAGAACGATTGCAGCATATCCACGTTTTCAGTGAAAATTTTCTTGAAAATAATATCTAACTTTGCGGAAACTACGTCCCTTGCCATCGGTATCACCAGCTTTCATTTTTATTTATTATACCATACTTTTTATTGAATTTCAATATGTTCAGCATATTTTCTCTTTAAATTTCAACCCTCCGATAACGTGAAATTCCATCTCATTCTGACTTATGACTACAATTTTCTATCAGAAATTCAAATGCAGATTCGTCAAATTCTGTTATTGTATCATTTTGCTTTTCAAAGTAATCTATCAGCATTTCTATCTGTTCAAGCGTTTCGTCCTCATCGTCAAGATGGGTGATTTTTTTAGCTCCGACTGTAGTTTATTGACTTTTGCATTAAGCTCCGAAGTCTGCTCAAGGTACTTGGCATTGTCAAGAAATCCCTTTGTTTTCAGCCTTGCAAGGACGTGGGTCTGTTCTTTTAATTTAGCGATCTCTTTGTGTATTTCCATTACGTTGGAATTGCCGCTGAATCGCCGTATTTTCAAGTCCTGCAAGGCGATCTGCATTGGCACAAGTATCTGCTTGTAATTATAAAACAGTTTATTACACAATCTTATAAACGCTGTTGTTATTCGTGTTTCTAACACTTGTTTAGCAGAGCATTTATATGATTCGGCGTCGTGTATTCTGCATACCCAGTATCTTTTATTATTTCTGCACTTTAATTTATAAGTAGCTCCGCAATTTCCACAGTAAATCTTTTTTGACATCATAATATGATTATATCTTATTCCTTTGAACGAGTCTTTATGTTCATACAAAAGCTGCTGAACCTTTTCAAACATTTCTCTTGATATAATCGGTTCGTGACGTTCCGAATAGTAATATTGACTTTTCTCGCCCTTATTTACTACCTGTCTAAACGGCAGAGTGTCTGTAGTATATTTTTTTTGAAATAATTGATCTCCGACATATTTTTCATTTGTCAGCATCTTCTTTATTGTAACAGGAGTCCAATGACAAAACTTTCCATGCTTTTGAACATTCTTTTCATTTAGTAATTTAGCTATCGCAGCCGTGCCGCTGCCGCTCAAATACCAAGCAAATATCTGCCTGACAATTTCGGCTTCGTCAGATTTTATAATTAATTCTCCATTGACAAGTTCATATCCGAAGACATCCGTACACATTTTCATTGTACCGTTTTCCATACGCTTTTTTATGCTCCACCGCATATTCTGTGAAATTGAAACCGATTCCTCCTGAGCCAGACCGCCCATGATTGTTATCATCATTTCATCGGGCATATTGGCTGTGTCGATGTTTTCTTTCTCAAAAAATACCGTAATTCCGAGAGATTTCAGTTCACGGATATTTTTAAGGCAATCCTTTGTATTTCTTGCAAAACGGCTGATTGACTTGGTGTAGATTCTGTCAATTTTGCCCTTTCGGCAATCTTTCATCATACGCTGAAAATCCTCTCTCTTATCCTCACGAGTACCCGTTACCCCCTCGTCGGCATAAACATTTATTAGCGTTTCAGTTTCGCTGTCGGCAAGAAAATTTTCGTAATATTTAAGCTGCGCCATGAAAGAATTGATCTGATCTTCGCTGTCGGAACTCACTCGGCAATAAGCTGCGCAGCGAATTATCCTGCTTTTTTCTTCTGCTATTGTCGGCTGTATCACTGTTACTGTCGGCATTTTCTCACCTCCGTTTCACCAACAAGGATACCATATTTTTTGCCGAAATGGTATCACCATACCTGACAAAATTAATCCTTAAAATCTGTTTGATTCATACATCTGTCTGCGTCAGAGGCTGCTCTGCACAGACACATCGCAAACACTCCGGCAGTACCGCCAAAAACTGCTCCTAAAATAAATCCTAACATATTAATTTCTCCTTTACGCTGCGTCCCTTGAGGACGGAAAGTTTCTGTAAATATCTTCTGCATTTTTGTTGTTCAGACTCGTTTTTCATTCTCCGCAAGAAGCTTTTCGAGTCTGTTTTTCACAAAAGCTTCTGTGATAAAATCAGCAAATTCTGCCTGTCCGAATTTAGTCATTACTTCCAACTCCTATACTTATTTTTACAGCCCTGTCTACCTTTTCCATAACCTCTAGACCAACCGAACCTACGTATCTCAACAGTCTGTTACGATCGATCGTGCGTATCTGCTCAGCAAGAACAATAGAATCTTTGGGCAGCATTTTCGATCCGCAGATATGGATATGAGTAGGCATATTATTCTTTTTTGCCGATGAAATAGGCAGCACAACCACCGTTGGACTATACTTGTTTCCAACGTTATTCTGCACCACCAGAACTGGTCTGATACCGCCTTGTTCCGAGCCGATTATCGGATCGAGATCGGCATAGAATACATCTCCACGTTTAATCAACATTTTTATTATTCCTCGCTTTCGGTATTTCAAAACCCTTCTTATTCCTTACACAGTTTTTGAATGGGCAGAAAAGAACATTGGTATCTTTCACATTCCAAATACATCCATAACATGGATGACAATTCGATAAAATGCAAACAGCAGGCGGAATTCTGATTCCATAAAAACCACGCATATGCTTTGACTTTTCTTTCATTTACTTCACTCCAAACCTATGTAAAACTGCGGTCTGACAAACGCAAACCGCAGTATTAACTCATTTTGCCTTGTACAGTATTTATCCCCGATATCCGCTGTACACGGAACTTTACAGGCGATCGGCAGCTTACCGATCTCATGGAAATCTCATCCCTCTATGGTTCTCATAGAGCCGCCCTCATTGCTTGAGTCTGTGACTGGACGGAAGTATCATTATCCTCACACGTTTCATTGCCGTTCCGGAAAGCTGTTCCGGATTTTGAAGCCGCATATTTATCGCTCGTCCGATTGGAGTCGTGGCGTATGGCTTCTGCGGCTGCCGAGATTTTATACCGACCGTGTGATTAACGTACCTGTAAAGTTGACATTCAATTTTCAAGTTACTGTGAGAAACGATTCTTTTCATCGTCTTCTGCTTTTACTGGCAACAAAATCACAAAACTACAACTATTTATTTTTCGTTTTCAAACATTTTCAGCATTTTAGCTAAAACTCTTGTAGTAATTTTGTTTATATTTTGCTGACTTTTACCATATTCTTCTGCAAGCTGTTTCTGACTTTTGTTTTGCCAGAAAAGTTGATAGATAATTTCACGCTCGTAAGGCTTAAGTTTTTTCATAACCTTTTGCAGTTGTGAAACATACTGTTCCGTGCTCAGTTTCTCTAAAATGATCTCGTTGAACGGTACAATCGTGCTGTCATTAAAAATTGCCTGAGCAGTATCGCTGTATGTATACTGCTCAAGCAATATTGGAACTACTTTTTTTCCAAGCTTATCCTTTTGCGTATAATCATAGTGGTTTTTCTTGGAAAAGTAGTCTTTGTATTCGTTTTCTTCACATTCCAAAACGCTGTCGCCGAAGCTGATAAACCAGCGGTTCTTATCTTCCTTGGCTTTGAGATACTCCGCTTCCGTGAACTCGGAATATTTCTCACCGCTAATTTGTTTGTTGTATTCATAATATTTTGTTTTCAAAATAAAAAAGCCGACCTTTCGATTTTTTCTTTAAATCAAAAGATCGGCTTTATGGATATTTGGCTGTTATGCATAGCCATTTTATTGTTGAAAACATGATTTTCCTTTCTGTTTAATGTCGTTAATGCATAAAAAAGCCAAGAAAGGAAAATCCAATCTTGGCTGATTTTAAATTATTCAGATTACATAATGAACTTCGTATCTGACTTTACGCAGCAATGTCAAACTTCTTTTGCATATTTTTCTGTTGCTTCCTATAAAGTTTCACGAGGCGGCGCATCTATTCCATGCTAAATAACTTTTAAATAAAAAAATCTCCGTTCTGCTAATACAGAACGGAGAATAAATCATAATAAGCTTTAAAAGACAAGTTTATGCGTCACCTTAACTATTATTATTTATAAGGATAATCGAAAATGCATTAACTGTATTCGTAATAAAAATAATACCAATTATTCTTTAAAGATTTCATACATATCCAAGTTCCATATAAATCAGATTCATTAGTTGGCTTTTCTCCGCTTATTGAGAAGACGAACTTAAAACTCATATCCTCTGTATACACGGTAACGTATGATCCATCACAACACCAACGATTTAAATACCACCTATTATCTTCCTTAAATACTTGATCGATAGATTCTATAGACTTATTTAATTCGTTACTCTGTAAATTGGATACATGTGCTTGATAAAATAGAACACCCTCATCATCAAAATATGAATTTGCATCTTTTGAGACATAACTTTTATATACAAAATCTTTTATGCTTATAAAACTATCATAATTTTCATAAAACAATTCTATCTTTTGATCGTCTTCTGGACTAGAAATTGTATAGAATAGGATAGTTTTCCAATTTATAAATAGTAAAATCAAAAGCAGAAATAAAAGAAATACAAATACATACCGACACTTCAACCATGCCTTTTTAATCACTTAAACAGTCCCTTCAAAACTCTCATCAAACTCTATATATGTAACAAAAGGTTTATATGCCATCTCAAAAATTTCATAATGCTGTAATATAAACCATGAAGCAAATCCTGCTTCGTCTTTAAAATTATATTTAATGAAGTTTAAAATAGGAAGCGGCTTTGATTTTTCCATATCCTTAGGATCCAAACCGAAATGATCATATATAGTGTAGTGAATTTTACCGCTAAATTTTTTTCCATCAAATTTATAATCAGTAATTGTTATATTGTTGCCCCAAGTATCATTTATGCACAAAGTCAATCCATTTCTATAATCTTCTTTTGTACCATATTTCGGACGTCCGCAGTTATCTATGTTTTTAACAAAATCGCTTCTGCTTTCTATCGTTTCTGATTGAACAAATTTAAGAGCATTTAAATTTCCATTAGAAGCAATTAACTCTTTTATTATTTGTTCTTTAGTTGTAGATACAAATCTTTTCGTAGAATTATGTTGTTTTACATATTCAGTTACATTTCCAATAAATTGGAGTGCTTGCTTCATCAAATCCACCATTACTGATTCCTTCAGAATGTAACATTTTATTTCTAAAGCCATCAATCACTGGATATGCCGCATTTGTTATGTGTCCATCACAGTCACCATATAATGATTTTGCGGATTCTACAGCTTGTTCAGCTGTGTAACCATAAATCAATTTATCCACTACTTCTTTCATCACATTTCGTGAATAGATGGATTCGACAGAATTATGGTATCCAATAACTGTACTTGCCCCACTATCAAGCATTGACTCTGATACACAGTAATCTATGGTATCACCCTTGCCATAAAAATTACAGCACTGAGCAACAATAATTGTGTCATTCATTTCATCCATGTTGTAATTATCAGTAAAAAACGAAGAAACAATGCCATAATGACCATATGCCTTAGTTACGTTGCCGCAAGCCAAATCTTCAGCATACAAAGCATCTTTTTCTGTTGAAAAAACCTCATGTGTAACGAGTACAGGCATACCAAGAGAGTAATCGCCACCGTGCATAGCAATCACAGCAATATTATATTTTCCAATATCCTTGAAATCATTGACCGTTACATCTGTATCAAAATTCACATCCATGCCGGCATTTGTCCAATCTTCTTCTGCGTCTACATAGAATTGATAACGCCAAGCATCATCAAATGCATACATAAGGTAAATACTGCCGAGCATACCATCAGTATTTAATGTAATTTCATCTGAAGAATCTGTGCCATCAGTCAGCTCTTCTTCCAACAAGTTGGCTAATGCCACTTCATCGTCTGCACGATCACCATATCCATCTTCTGTACTGCTGAAATCTTCGATTCTTGCTCCACCAAGTACACCACATTTATACGTGAAAGTATAAAGGTTATCACCGTTGAAGATGATTGAATCGGCATAGATTAAACTATATGGACATTCAGTAGTTCCAGATGTTGCAAGTGTATTCAGCAACTGCAAAACAGTTACTTTCTTTTCCTCAGTTGTCATAGAAGAATAAGATGCCTGACTATACAAATTGCTTAATGCAGTATCAACAGCACTCATATCATTGAAATCTATCATTGTAAGAGGAACGTATACCTTGATGCCGGTATAGTTGGAAATGGAGTTTGTAGTCACACATTTTGCGTAATAAGAAAGATATGCACTTTCAGAGTTGTCAATTGACATCTTACAAGAATAAACGCCATCATATGGCATATCATCACCATGTAAACTGTACTTTCCGTCATCGTACATGGTAGCAACAACCTGATCGGTTGCAGAATCTACAAGTTGAAGCTCACTTACTTCCAAATCTGTTTCTGCATAAAAGTAAACAGTGGTATCCGTTGCTTCTGTGGATATTTTCTTTTCGCTGCATTGCAGAACAATGTCAAAAGCATTCAAGTCCGCATAAATAGCCGTCATAGAGTGATCAGAAATTTCTGGTGTTCCGTCCATTATTCCGGTAAAGCCCAGGGAAACACTGGAATTAGCCGGAATATAGCTTGTATAGGTACCTTTAAGCTTATAGCTATAAGGTTCTAACTCCGTTACGGTTGCTGCCCAACTGTTTGTAATTGCCGTGATGGTGAAGTTAGTATTAACAACCAATTCCCATGCTTCAATCGGTTCATCTGTCAAATTTGAAATAACGATTTCACCATTGAAGTTTGTTCCCCAAGTTTCGTTGACATTCAGCGAAATAGAGTAATCGCTTGTGGGTACGCTTTCACGTGACTGGACAAACTCGTAATCAGTCGGAACTGCCGAACAGTTGTCAACTGCATATGAGAATGTCACTGAATTGCCAGCAGAAATATCAGCATTGTATCCGGCGTTCTTAAAATAAGTAACCCCATTACTGTCATCAGTAATTTGAACAGCATTATTTACATATTGAACGTCACCATTCGGCGTAAAATAAAGCATCCAATCTTCGATAGTTTCACTACTGGTATTAGTAAGTGTCAATGAAACAACTTCGGTATTACCCCACGAGTTTGTGACATCATATGAAACCTCATATCCGTTATATGTATATGTATGAGCGGCTTCTTCATCCGCAAAAGCAGAAAACGGCATAGTTATAAGCGCATTAGCAACCATAGCCATTCCAACAAATGCGGAAAAAATCTTTTTGATTTTTAACATTTTTAAAATCCCTCCTTCTTTACAGCAGGATTTGCATTTATACTCAGATTGTAAATTACCCCTCGAATAAAATACATTTCCTGATGTTTGATTTTGTTTAACTCTTTACTTTTAGTTTTGAGTTTTTGATTGTTCCGACCACTAACATTAAACATAAAGTCAGAAAAGCAAGCGTTGTACATACCACTCCCGTTTTCCATTTTAATGTCAAAGAAGCAATCAGAAACAATCCTTCGATTACGAGAACAACTTGCGAGCGAACACGATAATGTATTATTTCCACGTCGTCCAGCGGTTTATTTTTATCTTCTACCGGAGCTAATTTAAAAATTATTGCTCCGCAAAAAAGTGCAATTCCATAGCACATTGCAAAATTAAGAAAATCCAACTTTATGATAAGCATTGCAGCTGCAATACAAAGCATTGAATAAACATAACATTTACGTGAAGAACATGCGTGATACCCGCCCGCAAAAGTTCTCAGCGGAACAAACAGAGCCATGTATAGAAGGCATTGTGCTGTTTGGTGAAAAAGAATACCAATAAAAATCATACTTATTAAATTTATAAGCAGCATTAAAAGCTGATGTGAGCCAAATAAATATATTTCACGATTTTCATCGTTAACCAAACCAAACAGTTCAAACCTTTTTACAATGGCGCACGAAACCTTCTGCAGCATTAAAACTTTCTCAGTTTCTTCACCGATTCCGGCATTTTAGGCTGATGCATCCAATAAATACAAGCTGAATTTGCATTTACTTCAGCCATTTTTTTGGACGCTGCCGCTAAAACTTTTACAGTTTTTTTCTGTAATTTGTTTTTCATGGCGTACTCCTCCTTTTTTCCAAATATTATACCATAAAACTCCTTTTCAAACGAAAACATGGCGCGAACGTTGAGATTTTGGGTGTGAACGTAGATTTTGCAGCAAATTCATCCTACATCTGCCAAAAAGTAACCTCTAAAAAACTGTTTTGTCAAGAGAGATTTTTAGAGGTTACCAAAAAATGTTTTGTTTTAAAAATGAGTAGTCTTTTAATTCTTACAAAAAAACCAAGTGAATTAAACTTCACTTGGCTTGCAGTAGAGCGCCGTATCTACACGAAATATATTTTTTGTATGCTCAAATTCCATCATTCCATGATATGCTTCCAAAACTTTTCTAACGTTGCTCAGTCCATATCCATGATGCTCTTTGTTATTTTTGGTAGTAAGTAAATGTCCGTTAATTTCAATTATTTTTCCGAAGTATGCGTTTTCTATCGAAATAAAAAGCATTCCCTTACTATAAGATACCCCGACCTTAATAAAAGGATTTTCCTTTACTTTTTCTGCGGCTGTAATTGAATTGTCCAAAAGATTCCCCAGTATTACCATTAAATCGGACGCATTCAATTGCAGATCACATGGTATATCGCTTTTACAACTTATCTGAATACCTTTTTGCTTTGCCTGTGAAAGCTTAAGATTTAAAATAGAATCCAGTTCTATATTGCCTGTTTTACTGTACACGCTGCTGCTGTCGAGATTTCTTTCAAGCCTCTCGGCATATTCATTTATACCGCTTTTCGATTCATTTTTTAGCAATTCATATATCATATCCAATTGATTTCTCACATCGTGTCGAAACGAGTTCATTTCATGTTCCGACTGCTGCATATATTGACATTGATTGTAATAATATTCCTTTTCTTCTGCCAGTAATGTAGATTGTATTTTTAAATTATAGGAAGAAACAAGAGCGTCATATAAATAAAATATAAAACCGTTTATCATTAAAAAAGCACAAATCACTATTATTGCTTGTAATTGATTAATTTTACCACTGTGTAATATTATTAAAATTGAAATAATTGAGATTGATGGAATTCCTACTATAGCAAGCCAATAACTTTTTGGCATTAATATATTCTTTTTCATGTTTTTAAAATTATGAATTATTAATGATACGGCAAATATTATCAGATTACATACCACCAACCCAACTATATTTTTATAAGTTCCGGTTTGGAATGCTGATGCTCCCAGATAATTTGTTGCGGCAACACACGCCGATTCAATGCTTACCATACAGAAAAATGTCAACCCAACTGCAATGATTCTCTGTCTCAAACCAATTCGGTATTGAAGGGATATGACAAAAAGAGCAATTATATTTGCCGCCAAGTTTATGATTGGGTAATTCGCTTCAAAGTAAACGGCTGATGTAAAAAGCGGATAAACAAAGTATAAGAGCCATAAATACTTAATATTTCTTTTTTCAACGCTGTCAAAAAATGCAGTCATAAATCTATGAATGTATAACATTGAAAAGAAATTGAAAATAGTTTGCACTACATCAAACATATTCATTCTTCTTCCTCCTTTTTTATTCGCTGTAATTCCATTCTCTTTTTACGAATTTCAGCTCTTTTTGAAGATCCAATTGGCAGCTTGGTTTTACCGTCATTTAAAATTACCTGATCGTATTCATAAATTTTTATATACATTGGATTCACTAAATACGAACGGTGAATATAAAGAAAATTATACTTTCTAAGAGATTCTTCAATTTCCCGAATAGATCCCCTGAAACAATCTTCATCTTTTATAGTATGAATTACCACATCTTTATTTACAACGCTAAAGTATCGAATTTCGTTTATTTTTATCTTTACCGTATCTCTGCCGACCTGATAAGAAAAGACGTTTGTCCAATGCCCTGAGATTTTCATATACCGTATTATGACCTTCTCTAACTGCTCGTCTTTTATAGGTTTAACAATAAAATCCAGTGGATGCGTATCATGTAATGAGAGACTGTAATCAGTTTTTCCGGATATATAAACGATTTGCTGCAATTCATCCTGCATAACGTATCGGATATATTTTGCAATATCAATACCGGTTTTTTCATCGACCTCAATATCAAGAAAAATCAGATCGTACACTTCATGGTTTTCTTGAATGGATTTAAAAAAGCCTTCGCTTGACGTATATGGTTCAACTTCTATTTTTTGATTATATTTTTTAGAAAAACTCATCATGTATCTTTCAATGTGTGAGCAGATTTTTATGTCGTCATCTACAACAGCAATTCTTATCATACAGCGACCCTCCCTGTATAAAAATCATATCATATATGTCGGCAAAAATCAAGACGAATGTATAAATTTCAGTATATAAATTTAAAATAAGCTTGATTTAAAACAATACTGCCGGTCACATTATATTCCGATTGGTTTGTGTTATTTCAGACCAAAATCATATATACTAATAGTTACAGTCTAAAACTATTAGTGAGGTGATATGATGGATTATACTTCGATAGGAAAGAATATTAAAAAATACAGACTTGAAAGGGGATTAAGGCAGGAAGCTCTTGCCGAAATGACAAACTTATCCTCAAACTATATCGGAATGCTTGAAAGAGCGGACAAGCTGCCGTCGCTGACTGCGCTCATCAACCTTTCAAACGCATTGGAAGTTACTTCCGATATGCTGCTCGGCGATCTTCTCAATGAAAGTTATAAAATTAAAAATTCTCTTATTCTTGATAAGATAGCCAAATTGTCTGAAAAAGAACAGCGGCGTATCTATGCCGTTATTGATATGCTGCTCGAATATGCTGAAAAATAAGATATTTTACAAGGTCTGTGTAATTTCACAAACTTTTTTGTTATGCGACAAGTTAAGATTGATTTCGACACTCTCTATATGATACAATAACTATTAGTTATCAACGATGACTAATAGTTTTATTTAAGGAGTTAAAGAGGGAGCTTGCCCCCGACCATCCGTGGAAAAGAATCTATGAGCGCCGCATGAACACCATCATTCAGAAGTTGCGCCGGGGAACGCTTGACGAAAAGACTGCCAGCATGATGAAGCGGCTGGCAAAGGACAAGATGGAACGTGCCATATCTGACCGGGCATACGCAAATGGCCCGTATGAATCGGAGATGGTGCAGGAGGCGCTTCTTGCGGAAACGCAAAAGTATTTGAAATGAACGGAGGCGGTAAGGCATGGGCGGACTCTTTTCAAAATATCCTTTTCAGGCGGATGCCCGCAGCCTTACCATGTTTGAGGTCAGCCACGTTTACCAGCTTACGCCGGAACCGCCGGTCATGGAGCGCATCAACGACTATATCGTTGCGGCGATAGAGCAGGATGATCTCAGATATTTTTCATACTTCCTGCACCATACCGAACCCCGTCTGAATGGGCGCGTCAAAAGTTTTCTGCTGCGGGAGGGACTGGACAGGTACGACCCGGAGCGGTTTCTGGACTACAAACAAAACTGCGTTCTCGCCATGCTGGAGTGTTTGAAAACCTACGACTCGGAAAAGGGGGCGGAGTTCCTCACCTACGCCCACCACTTCATCGGGAACGCCCTGCTTGACTGCCGCATGAAGGAAGAAAGCGGCTCCTTTTCCTCGCTGGACGAATACAAAAATGTGCGCGGCATCGCGTGGCTCTACAACCAATCCGGCAATGGGAAAAAGGCGGCTGCTCAGTATGCGGAGCAGGAGGGATGTTCTGAGGAAACGGCGGAGCAGTATCTGGCCGTGGCGCGGTTTAACCGAAGTCAGGTTCCGTTCTATGCCACCGTGCAGGACGAGGACGCGGAGGAAACCGGCGAGGATGTGACACGGGATGATTCGTGGGACTATACCGCCATCCTATGGAACGGCGTACAGGCAGAAGCCGTGCAGACGGCATTTGGGAAACTGAGCTACCGGGAGCAACGGCTGCTGGAGGAACGCAACGCCGTCTGTATGACCTGCGGGCGGGTCAGCCCGTTGTTGCGGCGCAGGACATTTGAGGATTTGGCGGTGATGTTTGAGGGCAGTTCTGCCAGCGGTGCGGAGAGGGCATACCGGCGGGCCGTGGAGAAGCTGACCGTCCTGCTGGTGGAGGCCGGTGCGCTTCACGCGATCCGGCTCAGACAGAAATCCAAAACCA
>CANQWA010000045.1 GCA_947627445.1 uncultured Ruminococcus sp. | reverse complement strand
AGACTGAAATGGTATCAGCCGAATAAAATCCGCAGAGTGGAAATACCAAAGGACAATGGCAAAACCCGTCCGCTGGGCATACCCACAATAATGGACAGGCTGATACAGCAATGCTTTTTGCAAATACTTGAGCCTATATGTGAAGCGAAATTCTTTGAGCGAAGCAACGGGTTCAGACCAAACAGAAGTGCTGAAAACGCTATCTCTCAGGTCTACAAAATGATACAGACACAACACCTATATTATGTTGTCGATGTGGATATAAAATCATTCTTTGATAATGTCAATCACGGCAAATTATTGAAGCAAATGTGGACTATGGGAATACAGGACAAACAACTTATAAAAATCATATCTCTCATGCTGAAAGCAGAGGTTGCAGGAATAGGATTTCCAGAGAAAGGCACTCCACAAGGTGGTATTATATCGCCGTTATTATCCAATATCGTTCTGAATGAATTGGATTGGTGGGTAGCAAGTCAATGGGAAACACTTCCGACAAGGAAAATATATAAGGGAAAGAAGTTAAAGACAGGAACAGTTGACAGGAGCAGTACCTATGTTGCACTGCGTAAAAGCAACTTAAAAGAGTGCTACATAGTAAGATATGCAGACGATTTCAAAATCTTTTGCAGAAAACACTCCGATGCTGTAAAAATGTTTGAAGCCGTAAAGCTGTGGCTCAAAGAACGATTAGGGCTTGAAATAAGTCCTGAGAAATCGAAAATAGTTAATCTGAAAAAGAGCTGCTCTGAATTTTTAGGCTTTAAAATTACTGCAACCACAAAAGGCAAAGACAGCAAAGGAAATCCTAAGTATGTTGTGAAATCCACCATTACGGATAAGGCTATTCGTAAGATAAAAAAGAAAGCCTCACAAACGGTAAAGCTGATAGAAAAGCCAATCAATGACAAGGAAGAGTTTAAGCATATTACGTTTTACAATTCCTATGTTATAGGCGTTCATAACTATTATCGCTATGCTACTCATGTGAGGAGAGTGTTTGACAAAATCGCTTTTCAAATCTCCCGAAAATTTTATGCAAGAACTAAGAGAAAACTAAAAAGGCATGGAAAGCCTTTGTGCGGTTACATTAAAGAACACTATGGGAAAAGTAAGGAAGTACGTTATATTAACGGAAATCCTATTATCCCGTTAGGATATGTACAGCACAAAAATCCTATGGATAAGAAGAAGGTTATCAATAACTATACAGCGGAGGGCAGAGCAGAAATCCATAAAATGCTTGAAACTGTAAATATAGCCGTGCTACATTATATGATGAGAAATCCTATTCTCAATCGAAGTATAGAATACAATGATAATCGCTTGTCACTTTATTGCGCTTCACATGGAAAGTGCAGTATTACAGGCAAAATTCTTGAAATAGGAAACATTCATTGTCATCATAAAATTCCCTATAGCGTATCACATGATGACAGCTACGGCAACCTGATATTGATATGTCAGGAAGCCCATATTCTTATTCATGCTGTAAACAATGAGGTCATTCAGCATTACAAAAGTATGCTGAAACTCAATGCGCAGCAAATCAGCAAAATCAATAAACTCAGAAAGCTCTTAAATCTTGCAGAAATATAAGGTTATTTCTTTGCAATTCAGATATGTTATTATATGATTATATTGAATGATAGCACGCCGTATGAGGGGAAACTCTCATGTACGGTGTAGAGTGAGGGAAAACTCGGAGATAATTTCAAAAAGTTACCTATCACTATTTAAGGAAAACCGCACTTCCCAGTCCAAAGCAATGCACCGGTTAGGCGATAAAGCAAGATACAAACTGCTTTTAACAGGCACATTAATTACAAACAAAGAAATCGATGTATTCTCACAGTACCGCTTTCTGAACAGCAAAATTTTCGGGACAAGTTTCTATGTGTTCCGAAACAGATATTTTGATATGTGCGGATATGGCAACCACATACCTGTTTTCAAAAAGCAGATGATGAACGATTTCCTGCAAAGACTGCACTCCATTGCCTATCGTGTGACAAAAGCGGAGTGTCTTGATTTACCTGAAATTACGGAAGAAATCCGCACCGTAGAGTTAGAACCAAAAGCTATGAAACTGTACAAACAGCTTGAAAAAGAAAGCTTTACAGAGCTTGCAGGTTCAGAAGTTTCCGCAGTAAATGTGCTGACAAAAATGCTCCGTTTATCGCAGATGACAGGCGGTCACTTAATCGATGACGAAGGAGATACAGCTGCTGTAAGTACAGCAAAACTGGACGCTCTTTCGGATATTCTGGACACTATGCTTGCCGAAGATAAAAAGCTGATTATAATGGCAAGATTTGTGCCGGAACTCAATGATATTCAGAAACTTCTTGAAAAGAAAAATATCGGATATGCTTCTGTTCGTGGAGGTATCTCTGACCGCACCGAGGAAATCCGAAGATTTCAGGAAGACACAGACTGCCATGTTTTTGTAGGACAAATTGCAGCGGCAGGACTGGGCATTACGCTAACGGCTGCTTCAACGATGGCGTTCTATTCGCTTGATTACAGCATGAGCAATTTTGAACAGGCAAAGGCAAGAATCCACAGAGTTTCACAGACCGAAAACTGCCTGTATATCTACCTTATTGCAAAGAATACAGTTGATGCAAAAATTCTTCGTTCCCTGCGTGACAAGGTGAATTTGGCACGAACTCTTGTAGACGATTATCGGAACGGAATCAATCCGTTTTAGGAAAAGGAGGACTAAAATGGAACTTAAAATGTATGAACTTGCGGAGCAGCTGAAAGAGCTTCGTGATGACAAAAAGGACGCAGAACAGCGTGTTAAGGACATCAACGCTGAAATTGACAAGACGGAATATGCACTGGTTCAGCTGATGGCAGAAACGGAAACGCAGAACTTCACCCGTGCAGGAACGATGTTTTCGCTGACAACCAAGACCCGTGTGTCCGCTGTGGCAGGCCGTAAGGACGAGCTTTTCTCTGCATTGAAAGAAAACGGCTTCGGTGAGCTTGTTTATGAAACCGTCAACGCAAACAGCCTGTCAGCCTTTGTCAAGGAGCAGATTTCTGAAAATCAGGATACCGTTCCCGACTGGCTGAACGGACTTGTAAACGTTTATGAGCAGACCTCTGTGTCTGTCCGCAAATCCACAAAATGAAAGGAATCATAGCTATGAAAAATGAATTGATGGAGACAAACAACACAGGATTTCTCGCTTTGCAGGACTTTGATCTTGCCAATGTAATGAGCGAGGAGATGGATGGACTTTCTGCTACTTTTGAGCGTGTCAAGATACCATCGGGCGGCGGAATTATGTTTGAAATTCCCGGTGATAACCCCGATGAACCGGAAACCGTCAAAGAATTTTCGGCAGTCATTCTCTATCAGCATTCACTGAATGCCTATTATGAAAGCGAGTATCAGGGCGGCTCGAATCCTCCCGACTGCGGCAGCTATGACGGTCACAACGGCGAGGGTGATCCCGGCGGAAACTGCGATGTTTGTCCACTGAATCAGTACGGTTCAGGCAAAAACGGTGCGAAAGCCTGCAAGAACCGCCGCCGTCTGTATCTTCTCCGTGAGGGTGAGATTTTCCCGATGATTCTGTCTTTGCCGACAGGTTCACTGAAAGCGTTTGCACGTTACCTGATGCGAGTGATTCCGAAGTACAAGAACTCCAACGCTGTGGTGACAAAATTTACGCTGAAGAAAGCGTCAAGCAACACAGGAATCAACTACAGCCAGGCACAGTTTGCGGTGGAACGAGCCTTGTCGCCAGAGGAATACCAGCTGATTTCTGCCATGACGGAACAGGTCAAGGCACTCAGCAGAAATGTCGGCTATGATGCGGAGGACGCATTAAATGTTGACCCTGAAACCGGCGAAATTGTCGAGCCGTTGAATTGAGGAGAATGTTATGGAAAATTATAGATGTGTAACCACAGTGCAGGAAATTCAAGATTACATAGGCGATTCAAAAATTGTCGCTTTTGACTATGAAACCGCACCTGACGAGCCTTATCGCATGGAAGAAAAAGCTGCTCTCGACCCGCATAAAAGTCATATTGCAGGGTGCAGTTTTTCCGTGAAAGAGCATACAGGGATTTATGTCCCTGTTGCTCATAAAATCGGGAAAAACATTGATAATACGTTGTTTTTCAATTTCCTGCAAGGCTTTCTTACGAATAAAAATATTATCATAATTGCCCACAATGTCGCTTTTGAATCTGCGGTATCTTATCATCAGGGCATTGTGATTCAGCCTCCTGTTTATGATACGATTTGTGCAGCACAGATGACCTTGAAAAGCAATTATGAGTTCCGAAAACTTGCCGACAGCGGTCTGAAAAAACTTGCATTGGAAATTTGTCATGAACCCCTGCCCACTTTTTCAGAAGTAACGAATGGCAGGCATTTTGATGAACTTGATGCGCAGGATTACGAAACGGTACGTTACGGCTGTGCGGACTCCGATTTTGCACTTCGGCTGTATCATATCTTTAACAACTGGTTTGACCGATTTTTGCCGAAACATCGGTATATTGTGGAGCAGATAGAATCGCCCACAGCGGTGTATCTTGGCATTATGAAACATAACGGCGTGCCAGTTGATGCGGATTTGATGAAGTCCCGTCAACAGGAAGCAGAACAGCAAATGCAGCGTATCAGGGACGAAATTACTATGCTTATCGGTGACATTGAAATCGGTGCAAACTGCGGAACAAAGGCGTTCAAGGACTATCTTTATCAAACCTTGAAATTGCCAGTCATGAAAGTTACGGCATCGAATAAAGAAGCGGCAGATGATGCATCGATGATTATGCTGAAAGAATGGTGCGATGTGAATCGTCCTGAACTTTCAAATCTTTTCACGTTAGTGCAGGAATACCGAAAATGGGGAAAAATCAAGTCCACTTATATTGACGGCTATTTGAAATATATCAATTTTGCAACGGGCAGAATTCATCCGGATTTCTTTGCTCTCTCAACTGAAACGGGGCGTATGAATTGCAGGGCACCGAACGTCCAGAATCTTCCAAGAAAAAGCAACGACCCCATCGGAGTGCGTAATTTTATCAAAGCACCGAAAGAGCATTTGATTCTGTCGCTTGATTTCTCGCAGATTGAACTTCGTGTGGGAGCGTTCTACTGCCGTGATAAAACCATGATGGAAACCTACAAAAACGGCGGTGATATCCATGCTGCGACCACGTCTGTTATCTTCGGCTGTACTTATGAAGAAGCTCAGGACAAGCACCGCAAGGAGTACAAGGAACAACGTACTATCGCCAAAAATGTGAATTTTGGCACGTTCTACGGATTGTTTCCGAAAGGGCTGCAAAGCACGCTGAAATTCAAGGCAGGCGTAGAAAAATCGGTTGATGAATGCTCTGAAATCATCGCAAATCTGAAAGCTGGATATCCTGCACTGACAATCTGGCAGGAGGAAACAAAGCGTAACGCTGCAATTCGAGGCTACTCTGAAACATGGCTTGGACGCAGGCGTTATCTTCCAAATATCCGCAGTGAAAACTGGGGAATGAAATCTTTTGCAGAACGCTGCGCATTGAATACACCAATTCAGGGAACGGCGGCGGATATTCTGAAACTGGCTATATTTCGTATTTTAGAGGGACTGCCGTCACGTCCTTGGCTGAAACCAATATTGCAAATTCACGATGAGCTGACATTTATTATTCCGAAAGAAAAGTTGAATGAAGCAGTGCAATTTATCCGCGAATGTATGGAAAAACAGCCGTTTCCGGAATTTGACCTGCCATTGATTGCGGAGGCATCCGCTGGAGAAACATTCGGCAATTTAGAGGAACTGGAGGGATGAATTTGGCATCAACACATAATAGCGAGGGATATTATTCTCCAACGGAATTTGAAGCAATGAAAAGAATTGAGAGCGAGGAGCGAAAAGCACGGCGTTTAGCCAAATTTCGACCTCTTGTATATATCTGTTCGCCCTATCGTGGCAATACAAACAAGAACATTGAAAATGCACGGAAATACAGCCGATTTGCGGTCAATCATCACAGTATTCCCTTTGCACCGCATCTGCTTTTTCCGCAATTTATGGACGATACACTTGGTGAAGAACGGCAGACGGCAATGTTCATGAATTATGTAATGCTGACCAAATGCGTGGAATTGTGGGTATTCGGCGGTAACATTTCTGAGGGCATGGCACAGGAGATAAAGTGGGCAAAACGCAGGCATATGCCGATTCGTTATTTCACAGAAGATATGGAGGAAGTCTTATGAATATATCGGCACAGGATGTCATAAATGCCATGTTCAATCCCGATGACACGGTGAATCTGCGTGTTTTTGACGACAGAAAAGAGGGTATCTTCACAGGTGCAAAGCTGTCTGTGGAAGCAGGAAAATTCTTTGCTGTAGAAGCTGCACTAAAAGAACATAACAAGAAAAATCACGGTATCTTTTTCGTAGTGAACTCCGGCGGTCAGACTGATGACAGCATCACTCGCATCAACGCACAGTTTGTGGAGATGGACGATAAAACTTTTGAGGAACAGCAGGCTCTGATAGATGCGTTTCCTCTGCCGCCGTCTATGGTTATCAGAACGAGAAAATCTCTGCATACATACTGGTTTGTGAAAGATGCAAAAGTAGCGAAATTCCGTCCGATTCAGAAAGCTCTTGTGCAATATTTCGGCGGCGATCCTGCCTGCGTCAATGAGAGCCGTGTCATGCGTTTGCCGGGATTTTATCACTGCAAGAAAGAGCCTGTTTTAGTGGAATGTATCTCGTTTCATCCGGAACGGAGATATACGCAGGAGCAGCTTGCAGAGGCTCTGCCCAATGTGGAAACTGATACTCCGAAAGAAGAACTGCACGGCGAACAAAAAGGCATTCACATCGTAGAAGTGGAGTGCGATTTTATTAAGTACTGCCGTGATAACGCAGCGTCACTTCCGGAGCATGACTGGTATGCAATGATTTCAAATTTAAGCGTATTTGACGGCGGTGCAGAGGTCATACATCAATATTCCAAGCCTTATCCGAACTACTCATTTGAAGAAACACAAAAGAAGATACAGCATTTTCTCAGCAGCGGAACAAAACCTATGACCTGCCGTACAATTGCCGAAAAAGGCTATTAGTGTCCAAAATTAAAAGACGGAAAGTGTAAATGCAAATCCCCTGCAGCACTGTGTTTTCAGCCTCTCTCAATAAACGGAATCCGTGTTATTTTACGACAGCAGGAGATTCAGAATGCAGTTGTGGAGGACTTGCAGACGGCACGAAATTTTGTATCTGATTATCTTTATAACGTGGACTGTGTGACTGCCGAATCTATTATCAATTACGATTTGAAGCAGTATTTTGGCTTCAAAAACGCAGACATCAAGCCGTTGCTTTCATTGCAAAAGGAACTTTACAAGACTTTTCTGAGTAACTCGGAAACTAAAAAGCATCAGTCGGGTATGGATATTCCCGATTGGTACGAAATGACGGAACGTGGGGCAAAATTCCTGCCCGGTGTTCTTGCGGAATATATGACGCAGAATGCGCCTGTCTTTTATGCGGCGGAGCAGTATTACTGCTATGAACACGGCGTATTTCATGGGATTACGGAACTGACAGCACGAAATATGGTGCGTGAAAAAATGATGACAAGATACACAAAGCTTTCTCAGATAAACGATACCGAAGGGCAATGGAAAATGCAGGTGCAGAAGGATATCAGAGAACTGAATCCCAATCCGTATATCATCAATGTGCAGAACGGATTATACAATGTGCTGGACAGTACGCTTTCCGAACATACATCAAAATATCTGTCGACGGTGCAGCTGAACGTCCGTTATACGCCCGGTGCAAAGTGTCCGAGATTTATGAAATTTCTGCATGAGTCGCTGGAAGATGACCAGATAGCACTGATTCAGGAAATGCTGGGATATTTTCTGATTCCGGTCAATCACGCACAGAAGTGTTTTATCATAGTCGGTAAAGGCGGTGCAGGAAAATCTGTGCTTCTGCGTGTGCTGAATGAACTGCTGCTTGGTAAAGAAAATGTGTCCAATGTGGCATGGCAGGCGCTCAGCGACCGTTTCAAGACAGCGGAACTTTTCGGAAAATGGGCGAATATCTGTGCGGAGCTGCCTACAAAAGGCATCGAGGACAACGGTATTTTCAAGGCTCTGGTCGGTGAAGATTATCTGACGGTAGAAAAGAAAAACAAGAATCCGTTTTCCTTTCAGCCTTATGCGAGACTGCTGTTTTCCTGCAACAGTATACCGAAGAACTACGGCGATAAGTCTGAGGGATTTTACCGAAGACTTATTATTGTGCGGTTCAATCATTCCGTACCGGAGGACAAGCGTGATCCGGAATTGTTAGAAAAGTTTCGATGTGAGGCGGACGGCATTTTTCTGTTTGCACTGGAAGGTCTGCATCGTCTGATGAACAATCATTTTCAATTTTCGGAAGCACAGGCAAACCGTGAAGAACTCCAGAAATACCGTGAGGACAGCAACAGTGTGCTTGCTTTTGTCAGGGATTGCTGCGAACTGAAAATGGATGCGGAAGTCGGAAGAGCGGAGTTCTTTGAACGGTATAAATCGTACTGTGACAGCTGCGGTCTGACGCCATTCAGCCAGCAGAACTTCAACAACGAACTTGAAGCCAATTATCCGACTGTTGTGAGAGCTTCTGACAAACTCGGAAAACGGCGTACATGGAGAGGAATCCATTTTGCGGAGATTTTAAAATGACAAAAATCAAGCCACGGGATAGTCTGCACTGTTTTCTGACAGCATTTACAGGCTTTACGTGATATTTCTGTAATCCTTTCTATATTTACTATTATATACATATATCTATTTTCTTATTTTTTATCATTATAATAGTAATTTACTTGTAAAATCAGTAAAGGAGTAAGAGGTGAAAAAATTGAAAGAATCGGATATTGTAAGGGCAATTTTGAAATACCTGAAAACTGTACCGGATTGTTTCTGTTGGAAGGAACACGGCGGTATGTACGGAACGGCTGGAATTCCCGATATTATTTGTTGCTATCGCGGAAAATTTGTGGCTTTTGAGGTCAAAACCAAAATAGGTAAAACCACGGCTTTGCAGGATTCAGTTATCAACAAAATACAAAAATGCGGTGGAAAAGCTGCGGTTGTTCGATCTGTTGAGAATGTGAAAGCAGCGCTGGAGGAGGTAAAATAGAATGAGTGTAATTTGGCAATATTTAGACAAAAGAAGTGCGGCAATTAACGCTCTCAAAGATTACAGCAGTATGAAATACATACTGGAACATACTGATGAGGAGATCACTAACATTCACGATGACATGACAGCAATTTGCAGTCCTGAATTTACAGATATGCCACATGGCAGTTTCAATCCTCAGTCTGGTGAAATAAGACTGACGGCTGCAATTGATGAAATTGATGTCCTGCGTGAGCGTTGCCGTCAGGCAAAGGAATATATGGAGTGGTTTCAGCCTGCATGGGACACGCTTTCCGATGATGAACGTTATGTGCTGGAGCAGTTTTATTTGGAAGAAGAGGATAAGCAGATTGATGCTGTCTACAACATCTGCGACCATTTTCATATTGAACGTTCTTCGGCGTATAACAAGAAAAATCGTGCTGTAAATCATCTTACTCTTCTTCTCTACGGGAAAGCATGAGTAAAATTGTGGACGAAATTTCATTAGAGATGTGCTATAATAATATCATCGAAGAATGTAAAGACAGCCTTTGCAGGAGAAATCCTGTAAGGGCTTTTTTCATACCCAAAGGAGAATCATTATGCTTGCAAAAAAAGTTTTAAGAAACGGCATCGGTCTGAACAGTCGTATCAAAGAGCAGATCGCTATTTATCGTGATTGGAAGGAGCTGTCCACCGAATTTAATGATGAGGAAATACAAGGAATCCTCACGGATGCTCGTGCAGACCTTTTGGAATCTATCCGAATGAAGCGTAACCTTGAAGAAATCATCATGGACAACAACAATGCCGACCAGCGTGAGATTCTCCGTTTGCGTTATTTTTATGCAGCGACTTGGGCAGCCATTGCCGATGAACTGAACGATACGGTTGAGTGGGTAAAGGAGCAGCACCGCAAGGCTCTGAAAAAGATTCATGTTGAAGTAACAGATTACTGTGAGGAGTATGAAGGCTATGCCGAGGAAGAGTAAACGTCCATGCAGTCACCCCGGCTGTCCGAATCTGACAGAGGGGAAGTACTGCGAGGAACACAAACCGCTCCACCCGGACAGACCTTCGGCAGAAAGCAGAGGTTACAACAGTAAGTGGAGAAAAGTTCGTGCGGCATATCTTCGTAAGAATCCTCTCTGCGTGATTTGTTTGCGTGAGGGCAGATATGTTCAGGCAACTGTGGTTGACCATATCATTCCCCACCGTAATCGTCCGGAGCTGATGTGGGACGAAAGAAACTATCAATCCCTCTGCAAAGCCTGTCACGATAAGAAAACGTGGACTGAGGACAAGAATCCTGAGTACACCTACTGACCGCCGGGGGCGTAAAAATCGCTAAAAATAGTGGAAAAGCTGACCGGCGTCCCCTCTCACGCACAAAAACCAAGGTTCAAACGGGGGATTAACCCCGAAAATATGCAAACAAGCCGAAACCTACGCAGTTTCGGCTGCTTTTTTCTCAAAAGGCAGGTGAAATCAGATGGCAAAGGACGGTACAAGAAGAGGCGGCAGACGAGTTCGTGCAGGCGATAAGCCGAAGGCCCTCTCCGACAAGATCGCAGAGGGCAAGGATGCAGATATTATGGAGTTTCATACTCCGGAATTGGACGCAGCTGATTTGGACGATGCCGCTGATTTGACCGGTGCGGATATGCCAAGCCCCAGTGCATACTTGTCTGCCCAGCAGAAGAACGGAAAACCGCTGGGAGCAGACATTGTGTACAAAGAAACGTGGCTTTGGCTGAAACAGCGTGGCTGTGAAAAGCACGTCAACAAACGGTTGCTGGAAAGCTATTCGCAGGCATTTGCCCGATTTGTACAGTGTGAAGAAGCCCTCAGTACCTATGGACTGCTGGGAAAGCACCCGACCACGGGCGGCGTTATCGCCTCTCCGTTTGTGCAGATGAGCCAGACATTTCAGAAACAGGCAAATTTGCTCTGGTATGAGATTTTCGATATTGTGAAACAGAACTGTACGACCAAATTTGATGGCACACCGCAGGATGATTTGATGGAACAGCTTCTGAGCAGCAGAAAGTGAGAAATACATGAAAGCAGATACTCAGTTCTGGCGAGATCTGAAAGCCAATCGCCAGAAGATGACCAAACAGCAATACCGCACAATCAAAGGACAGGCGGTCAGCGGAAAAGTGCTGGACGCCAGAAAAGGTTTACAGAAAGTTTTGAAGCGGAGGAATGGAGCATGACCACAACTACAGAATTTCAGCTTGTTGACATCAACAAGTTAGTGCCTTATGCCAACAACGCCAGAACGCACAACAAAGAACAGATCCTGAAGCTTCGCTCTTCTCTGCGTGAGTTTGGCTTTGTGAATCCGGTGATTATCGACCGGGAATACAATGTGCTGGCTGGTCACGGCAGAATCGAAGCGGCAAAGGCAGAAAATATTTCAGAAGTGCCATGTGTGTATGCCGACCATCTGACCGAAGCACAGAAGAAAGCGTACATTCTTGCTGACAACCGGATGGCATTGGATGCAGGCTGGGACGAAGAACTGCTGTCCGTTGAAATGCAGGAACTGCAGGAGCTCGGATTCGACCTTTCCATGACCGGATTTGATGAAAAGGAACTGACAGACCTATTGGGTGTAGATGCAGATGGCGAGGCAAAAGAGGATGACTTCGACCTGTCCGCTGCCTTAGAAAAGGCAGCTTTTGTACAGCGTGGCGATATTTGGACAGTTGGCAGACACAAGCTGATGTGCGGTGATGCCACATCTGCGGAAGATGTATCTGCTCTCATGGGTGACACCAAGGCAAATCTCATTCTGACCGATCCCCCATATGGAGTTTCGTTTAAGAGTGCCAGCGGACTTACCATTCAGAATGATAGCATGAAGAACGAAGAGTTTTATACATTCCTGCTGTCCTCCTTTCAGCGAATGGCGGAGCATCTGGAAAAAGGCGGTTCTGCCTATGTGTTCCATGCAGACACCGAAGGGCTGAATTTCAGAAAAGCTTTCATTGATGCCGGATTTCATCTTGCAGGCTGCTGTATTTGGGTAAAAGACAGCCTTGTGCTGGGACGATCGGATTATCAGTGGCAGCACGAACCTGTGCTGTATGGCTTTATGCAGAATGGCAAGCATCACTGGTATTCCGACCGCAAGCAGACGACCATCTGGCATTTCGACAAGCCGAAACGCAATGCCAATCATCCTACCTCCAAGCCGCTGGACTTGCTTGGCTATCCAATCGGCAATTCTACGCAGGAAAATGGCGTGGTAATGGACACCTTTGGCGGCAGCGGTTCGACGCTCATGGCTTGTGAGCAGATGAACCGCATCTGCTACACCATGGAACTGGATGAAAAATATGCCTCGGTGATTCTTCGCCGGTATGTGGAAGATACGGGAAATGCCGATGGTGTGTATGTCGTGCGGGATGGGAAGCAGATCGCATACTCTGAACTGGTGAAAGAGGTGGAAAAGCCTGATGAATAAACCGCTCACCCTTGGCAGCCTCTTTGACGGCAGCGGCGGTTTTCCGCTTGCCGGACTGCTGGCAGGCATTGTGCCTGTCTGGTCTTCTGAAATTGAACCGTTTGCTATTCGTGTGACAGAAAAACGACTGCCGCAGGTGCAACACTTCGGCAATATCAGCGGACTGCATGGTGCAAAGCTGCCGCCTGTGGACATCATCACCTTTGGCAGTCCATGCCAGGATATGAGCATCGCCGGAAAACGAACCGGTCTGAACGGCAGCCGTTCTTCGCTGTTTCACGAAGCAATCCGTATCATCCGAGAAATGAGGTGTGCAAGCAATGGCAAATATCCAAGATACATCGTCTGGGAAAACGTCCCCGGAGCATTTTCCTCCAACGGCGGAGAAGATTTCCGCTGTGTCCTCGAAGCCATCTGTTCGGTCAAAGACAGCAGCATTTCAATTCCTCGACCTGCGGGAAAATGGACAAAAGCCGGAGAGATTCTGGCAGAATCCTATTCCCTTGCATGGCGAGTTCTTGATGCACAATACTGGGGAGTGCCCCAGCGAAGAAAACGGATCTTTCTTGTCGCAGATTTTGACGGAGCAAGTGCCGGAAAAATATTATTTGAGTCCGAAGGCTTGTCAGGGTATTCTGCGGAGAGCCTCCGTGCGTGGCAAAGAACTGCCGGAAGTGCTGCGGACAGCTTTGGAACGGCAGGCTTGTGCTTGTGTGACCAGGGCGGAGAACGCATAGACATTCTGAAAGAACGCACTGCCACCCTTCGTGCAGAAGCCCATCATCCGCCTTGTGTACTGGAAAATCATCCTGCTGACAGCCGGCTTCAGATCTCTGAGAACGGAAAAGTACAGACACTGACTTCCAGATGCGGAACCGGTGGCGGAAATGTTCCGCTGTTGATGGATACACCGAAAACATTGAAGATTCGCTGCGGAAAAGCCGGCGGTGGAAAAGGCAGTCTGATACAGGAAAACAAATCTGCTACCCTGTCCTGCAATAATGACCAGACGGTATTTCAGCCGAAAGCATACGGCATCAGTTCCTTTTCCAGCAATGCCATGCTTTCCGGTAATCCGCACAGTGGCATTTATGAGGCAGACACTGCCCGTACTTTGGACACCAGCGACCAGTCACCAGCCAAAAATCAAGGCGGTATTGCTGTGCTGGAAAGTTATGCTTTGCAGGGCTCAATGATTGGTCGGTCTGACCAAAACGGACCGCAGGGCGGCGGTGTCAACAAAGAGGTCGCTTTCACTTTGAATGCTACCGACCATCATGCAGTGTATGCTGCTTCTACGGGAAATTTCAGCAGTGCATTTCGGGAAATGACCCCTACACTGCTGGCACGGGACCACAAAGACCCCAGTATCGTTTCCAGCGGTTATGCGGTTCGCAGACTGACACCGCAGGAATGTGCAAGACTGCAGGGATTTCCGGATCAGTGGTGCAGTGACCTGGCATCGGAAAATCCCACAGAAGAAGAGATCGACCGATGGGCAGCTATTTTTGAAGAATACCGAAAAGCGGTAAAACCGGAGAGCCGTCCCAAAAGCCGAAAGATGGTACAGAAATGGCTGCAAGATCCATATCGTGATGCAGCAGAGTACCGCCTTTGGGGGAATGGCATCTGTCTGAATGTTGCTGTTTTTGTGCTTGCCGGAATCGTCTGGGCAGATTTGTGATCTGTTACAAATGACAGTCGAAACATTCTACACATCTCACAGTTGCTATCTGTGGGAAACAGAGTTAATATGTGTCATGGCGAAAGCAAAAACGCCGAAAGAAAGGAGTTTTTCACATGACCATTGCTTATCACAGTCAAAATCGAAAGGAACTGGTGAAAGCCATCAGTGAGATTATCGGCATTCCGGCAGTATATCAATTCATGCCCACCTGTGCCTACCAAATCGGTGAATGCTACACCGTTACCAAGTCCGGTGATCTGGAAATCAGTGACCAAGCCGACTGTACGGAAACAGAACGGCTTCTTGCCGAACTGGCAAGTCGGGGCTATGCTGTTCCGGACACCACAGAACCGGAATCCAAGGGCTTGACGGTGCAGATGCCAGCCGATTTCTTCACGGAACATACACTGGTCAATCTCCGGCAGATTTGCGAAAACAAGGCTGCCCTTTTTCAAATTGCTTTTCAAACCGACTGTTTGGACATCATTCCGTCTGATGAAAAGGTGGAATTTCCATGGTTCACGGTCGAACAGGACGGCGATGCAGATGCCTACTGCACCTTCATTTCCATGCTCTGCGAATTTGCCAAGAACCAGAGCCGCATCAACCGCAAGCCGGACACCTCCGACAATCCCAAGTACACCATGCGGTGTTTCCTGATTCGTCTGGGAATGGTGGGTGCAGAATTCAAGGCGGCAAGAAAGGTTATTCTTCGGCATCTGTCCGGTAATTCCGCATTCAGAAAGGTTGGTGATACTGATGCAGTTTCCGAGTAAGTCTTATCTGGAACAGCTGCGAAAAAAGTACCCTGTCGGAACAAAATTACAGCTGATTTCTATGCGAAATGAAAAATATCCGGTTCTTCCCGGAACAGTCGGCGAGATCACACATATTGATGATGTGGGCAGCATTCATATGCGGTGGGAGAATGGTTCTTCTCTTGCTCTGATTCTCGAAATCGATAGTTTCCAGATCGTATCCGAGGCAAAAAAATAAGGCGGAACCTCCTCCATTGTACGGTATGTTACCATACAATCGCAAGGATTGCAAGGGTGTATTCTACACAATCTTTTGACCTCATTTTCTGTAGATTTAGCCGCTTGCTATCTCCTCCGTTTAGAGTTAATATGGTTACAACAAAAGGGAAAAAGCCCGAAAATACGGAGGAAAATCAAATGAACGCAAAAACCGAAAGACAGATTGCAAACCTGAAAACCCAGACGATTGGCGTGGAAATTGAGATGAACCACATCACCAGAAAGAACGCTGCAAAGCTCGCAGCCGACTTTTTCGGAACGGGACGCTACGAGGATACAGCACGCCGAAACGGCTACTACACTTGGTCGGCTTGGGATGACTTAGGCAGGGAGTGGAAATTCCAAAGGGACGTCAGCATTGCCGGAGCGGACAGCGAAAAGTGCGAACTGGTAACGCCGATTCTGCACTACGAGGACATTGAAATCTTGCAGGAACTGGTACGCCGATTGCGGAAAGCCGGAGCAATTTCCCACGCCGGAGTTGGTGCAGGCGTTCACATCCACATCGGAGCGAATGGGCACACACCGCAAACCCTGCGAAACCTCGCCAACATCATGGCAAGCCACGAATCCTTGCTTGCCGAGGCTTTGAAACTCGATACCAATCGGATGCGACATTATTGCCGAACGATTGACCCGAACTTTTTGGAGCAAGTCAATCGGAAAAGACCTCGCACGATGGCACAATTCGCCGACATCTGGTACACCTCGCAAGGACAGGATTGCGGCAGAAATCAACACTACAACAACAGCCGATACCATATGTTAAACTACCATGCGACCTTTACCAAAGGTACGATTGAGTTCCGATTGTTCCAATTCGACCGACCGGAAAACGGTAAAAAGAATGGCTTGCACGCCGGGCAATTGAAAAGTTACATTCAGCTTTGCTTGGCACTTTCGGAACTTGCAAAGGAGCTGCGAACGGCAAGCCCAAAACCCCAGCAGCACGAGAATCCGAAATTCGCCATGCGAACATGGCTGATTCGGCTGGGATTAGTTGGCGAGGAATTCGCCACCGCCAGAAACTTTCTCACCAAAAACCTCTCCGGAAACTCCGCATGGAGATTTGGCAACTAAGAGACATAGCCTTATGCCTCCCCATTCGACCGCTTCGGCGGTCTTGTGGTGGTAGAAGGGTAAGCCTCTAGCGGCAAAAACAAAGCCTTTCGGAAAGGATTTTTTC
>CANQWA010000044.1 GCA_947627445.1 uncultured Ruminococcus sp. | reverse complement strand
TGAAACCGCAGATAACAAAAATCCTGAATCTATGCGGATTTCAGTGAATCATTGCTGCGAACTACACGGATTCAGGATTCAGCTTTGTAAAGTTTAGAGAATATTAGCCACTGTCATATGTCGCTATCCCTCAAATGTGCTACTGTCTACTTTGGCTTTTCAGATTTTTTCAAAATTTGCTATTCAAAGACTTAAAATTGTCTGCGATTCAACTATTATATTTACGTAAGGATGTTACATGCGCTTATCCGAAAGGCAAACAATGATAGGATTCTTGAAAGACAAATGGAGGAAAAGTATATGAAAAATACGATGAATGCACAGGTATTCTGCAAGAAGAACGAAACCAACACACTCGATTTCTACCTCAGAGTTCACAAAAACGAAATGTATCTCTTCACGACAAAATACTACTCAAGAGTAATTTATCAGACGTATTGCAATGGGAGACGTATTGAGGAAGCCTACAATGGGACTAGTATGATCAGGCAGCAGAAACTGAGAGAACGCATTCTCCGCATGGCAAAGTACACCGCATCTGAATATGATATCGATCTGTTCGATGTGCCCCAGCGTAGAAAGCGTCTTGATGATGATTTTGAGATAGCCTAATGTATCATTCATCTAAGAGTACATAACAAATTCAATTGGAGGATTGTCTTATGAAAGAAAGAGATTATTCGATGAACATCGCAAATGCAGTCTGTGACTTTCTCAACGAAGATGACTGGCATTTCTCATTTGACCAGGAGTGCGGCATATTCAAATTTGGGCTACAGCTTAAAGGCAAGCTGAAGAAAATCAGCTATATCGTGGACATCAAGGATGACGAATACCTCGTTTACGCAATCAGTCCGCTGGGTGCCGATGAGGAGGATGCTAAGATGATGGTGAATATGGCAGAGTTCATCTGTCGTGCGAACTATGGCTTGAAGATGGGTAACTTCGAGCTGGACTTTGATGATGGCGAAGTTCGCTTTAAGGTTCATGTACTCTGCAAGGGTGTTACTCCTACTACTGAGATGATCAAGAGAAGCATCTATTGTCCTGCAACCATGTTTGATCACTACGGTTCTGGAATTGTTGACATTATCTTTAATGATACTTCTGGCAAGGCAGCGGTTGAAAATTGCGAGAAGCACAGCGAGAGCAAAATTCGCAGTATTCTTGCCGAAATGCTCAGCGATGATGATACAGTTACATCTGAGGAAGGCGACATGGAAGCAATGGTCGCACGTCTTGCTGCACATTTCGGGATTACTGATACTAATGAGACAGCACAGGCTTCAGAGGCTGAAGACAACATTGACATCCATACGGATCTGTTCGATAAGAAAGGAGGAACAAGCGCATGAATGTTCAGGTAAAATCCAGTAGTGGCATTACGCTTGTGCCAATGGACACCCGGCTTCTTGCAGATCGTAA
Organism: uncultured Ruminococcus sp.; assembly: GCA_947627445.1. Lineage (GTDB taxonomy): Bacteria > Bacillota > Clostridia > Oscillospirales > Ruminococcaceae > Ruminococcus_C. The sequence continues at coordinate 15,806 of CANQWA010000044.1, read as the reverse complement.
GGTCTTTGTCGAGGGTGAGATCAACCAGGAGAAGGCCTGCCTCTTTATCAAGCAGATTCTTCTCCTGTGTATGGAGGACAGCAGTAAACCCGTTGACGTACTGATCAATAGTCCTGGGGGTGAGATTTCATCTGGCTTGCTCATGTATGATTGTATCCAATCCTGCAAAACACCGATCCGTATGTACTGTATGGGAACAGCTTACTCTATGGGTGCTCTCTTGTTTGCAAGTGGGAATCATGGCAGATATATGTTCCCGCATAGTGAGCTGATGCTCCATGAGCCGCTTTTGGGAAACCGTGTCGGCGGGAACGCCTCTTCTATTCGTTCGATTTCTGACAGCCTTATGGAGACACGAAACAAGATGAATCAAATTCTTGCAAAGCACACCGGCAGAACGGTTAAGGAGATTGAGGAGGCAACTAGCTTCGACCATTACTATAGTCCAGAGGAGAGTGTGGACTTTGGTCTAGCAGACGAAATTGTCAACTTTGATAAACTGATGGAGGGATAGAATATGAAGGTGGATAGAATGATTCTCGGAGAAGGTTCCAATGCAGTCTTCAGTACCGACTGTAATGAGACAGGTCTGAACAATAACGTGATCGTTTGTGCCAGCAGTGGAGGAGGTAAGACAATGTCCATCATGGAGCCTCGCCTCCTTGAAACATTCCACTCCAGCCTGATCGTTACCTGCACCAAGCGAAGGATCGTTGACAAGTATCGTGATGTGTTTCAGAAACGCGGCTATACAGTACAGGATCTCAATTTCGTCAAACCGGCAGAAAGCAATGTCGCCTACGATCCGCTTGCATATGTATCCAGTTATTCCGACATCACTTTTCTTGCTGAATCCATCGTGAAATCGAATCCCAGAAAAGAAAATACTACTGCAGATCCGTACTGGGACGATGCATCTGTAAGTCTCCTTTCTGCCTTGATCTCCTATGTGCTGATGACGGAGGACAACCCGACATTTGCTGATGTATTGAAGCTGATTGATAGTCTTACGATTACGGAGGGAGTAAGTCGTATTGAGACATCCATTGATACTAAGTTTGCACGGGTCGCACAGAAAGATCCCCACTGCTTTGCTGTGACATGCTGGAATTCCTTCAAGGTGCTTCCAATCAAGACGGCGAGCTGCGTGTATGGGACGCTGAATACGACCATAGATACGATTTTCTCTCCAGAGTTGCGGAAGATGATTTCCAGAAAAGACAAGGTGGACTTTGAAGAAATCGCAAATCATAAAACAGTTCTTTTTATAACAACATCAGCTGTGAATCCCGCCTTAAATTGCTTTATCAATATGTTCTATGCGCAGATGTTCAAGCAGTTGTTTGAATATGCCGAGTTGTTGCCGAGCGGAAAGTTGCCCATCCCCGTAAGTGTGCTTGCCGATGACTTCGCCACGGGTTCCCGCATCCTGAACTTCCCAGAGTACATTTCCATCTTCCGTGAGAAACAAATCAGTGTGATGCTGCTTCTCCAGTCGGAAGCACAGCTCGAAAGAATGTACGGCTATGAGGACGCTGTGACCATAATAGATAATTGCGATACATATGTCTATATGGGCGGGATGAACCTCAAAACCTGCCGCAGCATCAGTGAACGCCTTAATATGCCGCTTGAGGATGTCCTCTATATGCCATTGGGGCAGGAGGTGATCTTCCGACGTGGACAACGCCCCATTCTAACACAGAGATATGATGTGCTACATGACAAAGTGTATCAGAAAATTACGCAGGATTATGAAAAACGTCTTCGAGAAGTCGAGAAAACGGAAAGGGGGTAGTTGCAAAATGGCTTCTTTCCGGAAACACCATGAGGACTTTATAAGGGAGCTGCGGGCTCCCTTGATGTCTTCTGATAGTCTAAATAAGTCCGCTCATAATTCATCTGATAATCTCTCCTCAGATGAGTCAGATAAGCAATTGATAGCAGAGCTACAGAAGAGATTTGACGAACTGTTCGGACCAGATGATGACGATGAATGATTTTGGCAATCAAGAGTTGCTTCTGTAATCTGCTCGGAGACGTGTACTAGGCCGGCGTGTATGTTTCACAAAAAATTTACAAAAGACTGCTGAAAAGGGCTGCAAAAAACGTCGATATGTGTTATAATATGACTATGCACATTCACAGAGCTGCTCTATTTTTGTGATTCGTGACAAAAAGACAGTCTGCTCATATTTGATAAAGGGGTGATTGCTTGTCTAATATCATTTTAACTAATATAAGTAGAATGAGAAAGGGATTTCCATTCCAGAGCTACCATACAGATGACAGGGGTATAATACGTGGGCGGTATACCAATGAGGCTCCCGTTAAATACCTGTTAGGTACTATATATGAAGATGCTCCGGATACAAACTGCACGATTATTGCGATCACGACCCCGGAGGCGCAAGAAGCGTTCACAGCTTTTCGCAAGACAATACGGCGTTATTGTCAAAGAAATAACTACGCAAATCTGTCTATTGAAAGTATTACATACGATAAGAATTTCGGTACGGTAATTGCGGAAATCATAAATAGAGTAAAGAAGGAAGATCGTGTCTATATCGATACTACTGGTGGCTTTCGTGATTCTGTATATATTCTTATGGCATCTGTGCGTATATTGGAATATTCGGGTGTCAGACTTGAAAAGGCTGTATACTCTGTACTGAACAACTTTAAACCGCCTAAAAAAAATCAGAGTGATGCTCCCATGGTGCCAAAAAGAAAGGCGAAGAAGCCTAACAGGATAGACAATATTACAGACACATACAATATGTTTGATCTTATTAACGCTGCAAATAGCTTCTCTTCATTTGGAAATTCTGAAGAGCTTGCAAACTTCTTCTCTGAATCCCACAATTCTGATATCAAAAAGGCTATTGACGTTATGAGCCGATTTTCGGATGAGGTTACGCTATGCAGAACATCCAACCTCAACAGTATATTAAGCGAATTGAATGAAATACTGACAAGCATTCAGAATATAGATACTGATGTAGAATCAGAAATCTTGTTCAAAAGCCTATCCGGTGTCATCAGGGAGAAACTTGGTGCGAGGAATGGAGAGGGAATTGATTATCTTGACGTAATTGCTTGGTGTATTGACAACCGAATGATTCAGCAGGCCGTTACAATATATGTGGAGAAAATGCCGGAATTTTTATTTAGAAAGAAGATCCTGTCTTATAACCCCGTGAATGTTAAGATGGACTCTTTCCCTAAGACGTTTGATATTTACTACAACTTGCTGTACAACGGATTTCTGAAGCTCACTACCAGTATTACATTATCGCAATACCCCATTGGAAATCTGCTCTTAAGGCTGAAAAGAGATGATCCTGCTGTTTATAAGGAGATATGCACTGTAAACAGTATCAATGATTTGAGTATAAAGGATCAGCTTACACAGGATGAACGAAGAGGAGTTCTGAATCTGATTCGTGTCAAGAATGTTTTGTTTTCCGAGTCAAATGTTAGACGCACAACGGAGGAAATCGAAAGTAAAAAACAGAATACCAAACTACGGAGCTTTGTAGACAGCGATATTTTTGAGAGTACGGCGACTACCACGGAAGCGTTTGTCAATGGGTTACTAAAAAAGAAAGAGCATGTGTGCTTGTTACAGGGAGAGTATACTTCATACACACCCAAAGTCTGGAATGCTGCGGATATAAACGTGGTTGAACATCTGGAGCGTACTCTGACTGAAAACAAGAATATGTATTCAGTAAGTTCTAAAGTTGAATCCGATGACATGAAAGAGGTACTAAGAAATCTCATTTTTGTCAAGCGGTATGTCAGAAATGCCTTGAATCATGCCAGCGAGGAAAGGCACTTAGCAGATGAGTATGACGAATACTTCAGTGGCGTGAGGTATGGTGCTACTGCTGAATTGTCCGTCACAGAGATTGAAGCCGTTATTCGAAAGGCAGTAGATCTTATAAGAAGAATCACATGTTAACAGGAGGAATATATGGGTTATAGAGATTCTTATAATGGATTAGAGATTGAGGATGGTGCTTTCGTATCCGTTGAAGGAACAAACAAGAAGATTGTAATGCCCGAAGGTGCAGTGCTTATAAGATATACTGGTAATGAGGAAAAAGTTGTCATTCCTCAAGGTGTATCCTACATAGGTAGCGATGCTTTCGAGGGAAACTCCAATGTTAAAAGTATTGTAATACCTGATAGCGTGAAGATAATAGAGTCGTACGCATTTGCTGGATGCAAAAAATTAGAATCTGTCATTATTCCTAATACTGTTACAAGAATTTGTTGTGGGGCGTTCGAGAGAACTCCGTGGCTTGAAGAATTAAAACGAGAAAGTGGTAATTTTGCTGTTGCAGTAAACGGAGTTTGGATTGAACCAGATTCATTATTCGATTCATCTCATATTCGTTCTAGATGTGATTTTTATGAATATGCTATTCCAAAGGGTGTGAAACGACTACCGTCAAGTTGTATCGAGAACGATGCGCCAATTGATGTTTGGGACGACGTGTTGGAGGACTATTCGCAGCGAACTCTTTATATTACTATTCCTAAAAGTGTACTTCATATTGCAAGAGATGCATTTATCAATGATGGGATAGTTATCAAGGCGTATCGCAATTCCTATGCGGAGTATTATGCATCGAGACATAACATTCCATTTATCGCACTACCCACTCAATCTCTTAACGAATCAATGCTAAATTGGACGTTGAACCGTGATGGTACGCTTCAAGTCTTCGGGTCAGGAGAAATGCCTGACTTCACTGATGTCGTTCAACCTCCGTGGCATAAGAGACGTAAAGAAATTAAACGCATTGTAGTGCATAATGGGATTACTAGCATAGGAAGTTATTCGTTTAAAGATTGCACAGAATTAAAGGCAGCTTTGATTCCAAATAGCATCATTGAGATTAAAGAAATGGCTTTTGGGGATTGCTGTGCCCTCTCTTCCATTAAAATTCCTGACACTGTTATCAGCATTGGGAATCTTGCATTTTGTGGTTGTGAATCGCTTTCGAACGTTATACTTCCATCAAAATTGTTAAGGTTAGGACAAGGTGCGTTCGAAGAATGCTCTGGATTATCATCCATTAATATTCCTGAAAGCTTAACTGAAATTGAAGAGGAGACATTCTACGCATGTAATGCATTGACTCACATAACGATTCCAGATACCATAACCTATATTGGAAGTAAAGCGTTTTTTGCATCTGGATTGATAGAAATCACATTGCCTAAATGTTTGACTGCAATAAATGAGCTAACATTTGCTTATTGCTTAAATTTGAGAAAAGTTGTTCTACCAGGAGAGTTTAAATATAATATGAATGAAACGAGCAAAATCGGGGAGATGGCTTTCTTCAATTGTCCTCAATTAACCAATATCGAAATACCATTTGAAACCACAAGAATTGGAAAAGGAGCGTTTGCTACTTGTGTAGGTTTAAATAATATTGTAATTCCGCGAACAGTAGATACCATTGATGATTGTGCGTTTTATAAATGCATTAAACTACAGACTGTTATATTTCAATTTTTTACATCCGGATGCACAGATATATGGCGTATCGGAGAAAATGCCTTTGCAGGATGTTCTGCATTGGAAAGTATCGAAATACCAGATAGTGTTCGGCGAATTGACTCTGAGGCATTTTCTGATTGTGTTTCTCTAAGTGATGTGCGTTTCTCACCCCAAACACAGATAGGAGAAAATGCCTTTGCTAATACCCCATTTGAAAAGAACAATTAATGTCATTTTTAGGAGGAGTTTATGAAAAAATTCATTATGACCAGTCCCTACCAGCCCAAGGGCAGACTTGAAAAAGGACTTTACAAGGCTGCTGACAACCAGACCTTAGCATATGATACCCCCACCAGTTTCCCGATTATTGCCGCAATCAACGGGTATGTGGAAAAAAATGAGGATATCGAACTTATAACAATCGTATCTGATTACGAGAATGCAGAGTACAACTATGGACTTCTGAAAGAGGAAATTGAAGCCCTTAGTCAAAAGAAGGGCTTCAGATATACACTGAAGGAGGTACGAGTACCGTATAACAATGCCATCGACACCGAACTTGAGCTTTTCGGAAAACTCATCGACTGCACAGCTGAGGGGGATACACTGTATGCCTGCATTACGTATGGTTCAAAGCCCTTCCCACTCATCCAGATCATGGCTCTGAACTATGCTTACCGTATCAGGAAGAATGTCAGCATTGGTTGCATTGTGTACGGAGCCAAGGATCATAACAATGGTAATATGGAGGTGTATGATATCACTTCACTCCTCTATATCGATGAAGCGGTACGCCTTATGGCAGAACAGAAGGTTGAGAATCCCACAGATCTGATTAAAAAGCTGCTGAAGTGAGGTGCGGTATGAGTATCGAAGAGAAAAAACAACAGATTAATGTTTTAATGACCGAGTATTCTCGGCTTAAGGGTGACGCATCTAATATAGCGAGATGTCTATCTATAAAGAATCAGGTAGCAATTATAATGTTTGACACATCAGGCATAGTTTTCAAATATTTATGTAAAGTTGCGAAGGATAAAAGCGAAAGCTATCCCACAAGATATGAGCCTGATGAATTTGTCACAGAAACATTCCTCAAATATTTCGATGAATATAACTGCTACAGAAACGACAATTTTATGCATTACTTCATCTATTTTTTAAAATGTACTGTTAGTAATATGATAAAGAGGGAGCATCCTGAACACTATCCGCCAATGCCAACCAATATCGATGAGGAAGGAGACGAAGTTCCTATCGATCCACCGGATCCTAACGCCAGTCCTGAGATTTTGGGTATAATGCAGTTATTTAATAACATTTCTAAAACTAGCACCGATAGCACATCGGAGAACACGATTGATGCAATGCAGGAACTGTTTGACGTCGAAGAGTCTATTTCGGAGGACGAGGCGCAGATCAGGGTTCGGTTTATAGAATATATCTCGAAAATCATACCTTGCATTAACCAGGCAAATGAACACAGAGGGAAGCGGAATGTGTATTACAGAGCATTCGCAACAGACTTCTATATTGCTGCAAGCAAGTGGAGTCTTCATTCCAGATATGATATGAATGAAAACGAAGCATTTCGCAATATGGATCTTGCGTTTGCAGATTGGGTACTTACCGCTATTTGCAGATCTTTCACAGCTTTTGAAACTACACCATGTAAGACATATGAGGAAATCGGTGTTACAGGCAGAGGCTATGCTAATGGCGAAATTGAAACCCCTTTCAAAAACGGCGTTTATGCAGCACGGTTTAATGTTTCTGAAAGTGCGGTTTCTCTGCAACGGGGTTCTTTCCATAAGGATATAGGAATACTGGTTAACAAGGAGAGATGAGAATGATAACAGCTATCTACGACTGCAGAAGCAAGCAAGAGTACATCTATCGAACCAACAAGATCCGTGAGATTGCTGGTGCATCTAAACTGCTCTCAAACGTTTACAGTATTCTGATCCATGAGACGGGGTTGCAAATCTGTGACACATGGCGTGAGGATACAATCCAGAAAAATCCTTTTCGTAAAGAGGAGTTCCTGGAAAACGGCTATGATGGAACTGTAATCTATGAAGGCGGTGGAAATCTCTATGTCCTGTACAAAGATCAGGATACTTACGTTAAAGCTAATCGAGTTTTTTCACGCATTCTATTGGAGCGTTCATATTCGATAAGTATCATTACCGCCTTTGTTGAGACAACGGACGATTTCAACCAAGATAGAATCAATCTGTATAAAGCAAAAGAGAAATCAAAAAAACTTGGAAATCATTCTACCATCTGCAATGTGCTGCCGTTCACGCAAACAGATAGAATGTCATATATGCCACTGTCTGCAACGGATGACAAAGGGAAAAAGGTTACAGCAGAGTCAAAGCTGAAGAGAAAGGCGTACTCCGATTACTTTTCTCAAAGCGATGAACTTGGTACAGAAAATCTGGATTCGCTGGTTGAAGAAAAAGGAGTTGACAGTATTCTTGCAGTCATCTACATTGATGGCAATGATATGGGAAACAAGATCAAGAACTGTACAGAAGGTAAGAATGATTATGTTGATTGCGTAATGGCACTCAGAGAGTTCTCCCTTCATACAGATGAATACTTTGTTACTCGTTCAATTGCAGCGATAGAGAAATATCTTCTCCAAAGAAACGATGCAGAGTCCGAGTTGATCTCAGAGAAGCCGCATAAGGCACATAAATATCGTATAATCGTTGGTGGCGGTGACGAGATTACAATCATCTGCCGTGGCTCAGATGCAATGGGCGTAGTTAAGGCATACTTTGATGAGTTGGCAACCACTCCGGAATTAGTAGCCGGTGTTCCAAATACATCATGCGCAGGAATTGCTTTGTTTCACAGTCATGCGCCTTTTGCAGATGTATATGAAATTGCAGAGAGCTGCTGCGAAATGGGCAAGAAAGAGTCCCATAAACCGGATAATAACGCCAATTATGTCGATTTCCACTATTGTCATGCCAGAATTACCAACGAGCTTGACGTCATCCGCAAAGAACAGGAATCCGCCTTTACGTGCAGACCATATAGTCTAAATGTGTTTGAAGAGTTCATTCGTATTGGTCATATCCTGCACACGATTGGCAGAAGCAACGTTAAAAGCCTTGGGGAATCGGTTGTGAGAGGCAACTCGTATTACAGGTTTGATGTACAGCGGATATGTTCACGCCTGACGGAAAATCAACAGGAATTTCTTGATTTGATCGAGGGATATGTGGGCAAGGAAGATCAACTGAAGAGAATAATCTATGATATATCCATAGTATACGATTTGTGGTTTGGGAGTGATGACGATGTATGAACTGAGGATTGAATTGCTGTCAAACCTTTGTGCTTCCAGCGGGGACGGATATGCAACAACGATTGATACAGATATTGTTGTGGATCGCCTTGGTATTCCGTACATTCCAGCAAGAAGGCTGAAAGGTTGTCTCAGGGAAGCGGCGGTATATATCTACGGCGAAGGAGCAGTCGTAGACAAAATATTCGGCATTTCCGGAGATAGAACTACAGGTTCCTTGCGGCTGGATAATGCCAGAATCGAGGATTATGAAGCTTTCAGTAAAATGTGCGTAGAGAATAGGCTGTGCGCAAGTCAAGTAACTGATTTGTTTACAGATACACAAGCATCTACTGCGATTGAAATCTCTGGTGCTGCCAAAGAAAATACGCTGCGTTTTACGAGATATGTCTCTAAATATAAAGCATGGAGTCCAAATGAAAACCTTGTGTTCTGCGCTGATGTTGAGATTGATGATGCAGATGTAATGCATTTTGAACGTATCTGCAAGGCTCTAAGGCATATCGGATACAAGCGAAGCCGTGGATTTGGCAGTGTAAAGTGTACATTAGTACCCAAAACCGCAGACAAACCTTCATTTGATATTCCTAATGATATTAATGATAACAGCGAGTATGTCATCACATATGCCGTTCGTCTTGATGAAAGCTTGATGTTGCCATCGCAGTCAGCGGATCAGACGGCTGATTATATTAGCGGACAGGCTGTTGTCGGCGCATTGGCTGGATTGTATTTAAGAACCCACGCCGCCGATGAATTATTCGATGAATTGTTCCTAAGCGGCAATGTGAGGTTTTCCAATCTTTATATCACAAACGAAGCGTTTCAACCCTTTGTTCCTGTGCCGCAAATATTTGGAAAGACAAAACAAAGTGATCATGTCATTGACCTGACAGTGACCGAAAGAGGAACTGAGATCGTAAAGCCATTAAAGACAGGCTATATAAGTGCTGACCTCGAAGTCAAGAAAGGCTTGACCGAAAGAGTGTATCATAATGCTCTCCATAATCCCGATGGTGGATTATATGTTCAAAGTTGTCTTCAGGAAGGTCAACTTTTCATGGGTACAATCTCTGCGAAGGGCACTAACATCAGGACAATAGCGGATCTTCTGATGTCTGGAAAGCTTTCGTTCGGCAGAAGCAAGACTGCACAGTATTCCAGATGTACATTAGTAGGACTTGATGTATCTTTTGCTGCTCCAAGAAAACTGCATCTGCACAAGAACGACAAGGTAATATATCTATTCGAGTCAGATGCTCTGATTTCGGATGATTATGGTGGAATTACTACTTCGATTATTGATGTGTGCCATTCGCTTGGAATTGATAGCAACGATTTACAGCCTGAAAGTGGACTGAAATATAAGATGATCTCCGGATATCTGTCTGTCATGCGAATGCAGCGCGCACATTTGAGAGCAATTGCAGCAGGAAGTGCGCTTGTTATCAACTGCACTGAAGATAGAGTGGCTGACGAGATTATGTATGTGGGCGGTCGTCAGAACGAAGGTTATGGCAAAGTTCGTGTTTTCAAAGCAGGTGAACTAATGAAAGAAGATGTGCCAGTTCTTGTCACTCCAGATACCGAAGCATCAGATGAGCACTCAGATATTCGAAATATGTTTGTGACAATCGAAAAGGACGAAAAGATGCGTAATGCCGCAATATCATATGCCTTGGACAAGAAATCTACTTTCCTGAATAACTGGGGAGCCGCTTTCATTGGTCGTGTGACTATGATGTTGGAGCAATCCGACACAGAGACCGATTTTATCAAAAGAATCGCTTCGATCAAGTCAGATAGCAAACGTAAACTCGCTGATGGCTTTATCAAGGATGCGGCTAATAAATGGGAAAGCGATCCGCAGTACAAAACATGGGAGAAGAAGCGAGAGTATCTTTTTATCATTCTCACGCTTGCTAAATACTTCCACAAGGGGCATAAGAGAGGGGCAACGCAATGAAAAGACACGTCTACTATAGAATAGAAATGAAGCTTGCTTCCCCCTTGTCTGTCGGAAGCGGAAAGAACGAATCAACGGATCATGATGTGATTCGGGGGAAAGACGGGAAACCTTACATTCCGGCATCTTCAATTGCAGGTGTCTTTCGGCATACGCTTGAAAATGACAAATCCCTGCAAAATGATATCTTCGGTATGATTGCAGGAAACAAGTCGCAGAACAGCAAAATCATTTTTTATGATGGTCTGCTGGCTTCTGAGTGCGTTACAAGTGAACGAGATAGCGTAAAGCTTGAGGGAAAGGTCGGAGTCGATGGTGCCAAGTTTGACATGCAAGTAGTTGAAACTGGGGCTACGTTTGTATCATTTCTTGAGCTTGCGGATCAGCCGGAGACGATTGATAAGCAGATCGACCAAATGCTTTACAAGCTTCAAGCAGGCGTATTACGTTTCGGATCGAAAACATCAAGGGGCTATGGTGCTGTAAAGATTTCCGAGCTGAAAAAGGCTGTTTTTGATTTAGAACAGTCATCACAGCTAGACTCGTGGCTTGATTTTGTTCCATATGAAGATGCTTCATGGTACAACATCAATACACATATGCTTGAAGAAGACTATACAGGCTTCATAAAGATCTCATTGAAACTGAAACAAAAAGGAGCACTTTCAATCCGTGAATACTCAACTGATGTTAGCACAAACGGAGATACACTGCCCGATCATAAGCATATTTCCCTGCATGATGATGCCGAAACGGGAATAGTTCCCGGTACATCTTGGGCTGGTGCGTTCAGAGCAAGATACCAGGAATTTGCTGGGCAGGAGGAAACCGATGCCTTGTTTGGCTTTGTGAAAGAGAAAAGCGAAAATGGATTAACTCAAAAATCTCGCATCTTTTTCTCTGAATCTCAAATTGAGCGAGGCGTATGGAAGACAATAACCAGGAATTCGATTGACCGATTCACTGCAGCAACGAAAGATACAGCACTGTACACTGAAAGAACCTTGTATAACGGTGAGACTGTACTTGATATCATGGTTGCAGAAGATATTTCGGACAGGGAGAAGGCGTTTCTTGGTGCTGTTATTCTTGACCTTAGTCACGGATTCCTTTCGGTAGGCGGTTTGACTTCTGTTGGACGAGGTATATTTGAAGTCATCGGGTTAACTGTGAACGGCATAGACTGCTATGATAGACTCAATAGTAATGCCCCGGCAAAATTACTGGAGGTGAATCAATGAAGGATTATATCAGTGAATTTGGAGTAGTATCGGAACCTGAGGTTTTGACTTTGGCTGAGAAATACTACAACGATAAATGTAGTGTTTATGCGGTTCATACTGATCATTTTTATTGCGGCTCTGAACTGAGCATAGAGGTAGGACATCTTATAGAATTGAGAATCTTTACATCCGATATGGAGCTGAAAATATCGCGACTAAATATCGGTAAAGATTTCAGATGGCGCTACATTGATGATCCTGCTTTTGAACAGACTCTCCATGCCGCAACAGACGAATTTCTTAGTCAGTTCAAAAACAGAACCTATGATGAGGAGCAGTATCTTGATATTGATTCCAATAAATCGAAAGGGCTTTGCTATGTGACAACGGGTGGTGGACCGTATACGCTTCCCATAGAAAATGCGGAAAAAATTAAAATCCGAAATTATCTCGAATACGATGGAAATGGTATTGTGTCGATTCCTGATTTCCGTATCGTGGAATTCATACAGAAAGGAAGTGGAGAGAATGCCTAGATGGCAGGAAGATCCGAGTGGTCGTCGATTTATAAATCCTTACGATTTTGTGCGGCTTGGCTCTGATGTTCAAAGAGATGTGCCCAGCGATGGTACTCTTTCAGGTAAAATCACAGTGAGCCTAATCGTAAAGACGCCGCTTGCAATTCCAGATACGGATGGAATAAAACCTGACGAAATCGGTCACAAAACATATCCGTTCTTTCGTGTTGATGGTAAGCCGGTCATACCCGGAAGTCAGCTCAGGGGTATGCTCCGCAGTGCTTATGAAACACTCAGCAATAGCTGTTTATCTGTAAACAACAATAATGTTCTCTCCGCAAGACACGCAAATGCTGGGAATCCGGGACTGATCCAGTATAGGGATGGAGTATGGCATTTATATAAAGCAACAACACTTAAAGATCGAGGTCAAGCAATCGATAGTGCTACTGATGTTAGAAGAACTTGGTACTGCTTCGAGACGAAGAAAAAAGACGCAAACGGTAGAGTCTTAAAAGATTCAAGGGGGAAACCTATCAATCTGAAACCAAATGAAAGATTGAAAACTAAAATTTTCAGAAATTTCGGCACTGAGGTGGAAGGTATCGGAAACTTTGATCGAGCAGTGGAGAACTACCTTGAAGCAATAGAAATCCTTGATACGCAAAAAAGCGGTGACAAGCTGTTTCATCAATTGAAAGCGAAACTTACATACGGCATAAGAAAAGATGGCAGATTATATCCTGTTTATTATGAAACCGTGATTGCTAATGATTCGACCTATGTGTATCTTTCGCCCGCTCAGATGAGCAGATATGTGTTTGACAATCGACTAAATCAATTACTCGGAACGCACAGATCGTGCTCACAGTTTAATCTTGACGAAGAGCAACGAGAAGAGACAGGAAGAATAAAAGAACCGAAGAAGGCAATGGCCCTGTGCAAAGCTTGCTCATTGTTTGGTATTATTTCTGAAGGTCAACGGCGTTCTTATGCCAGCAAACTTCGTTTTTCTGATGCTCAAATAAGAGAGTTTGATTCGATGGGGTTCGTAACGCTGAAGGAACTGGCCGGTCCTAAACCAACCTCTGTTGAATTCTATACATTCAGACCAGACAGTGCGGTGTATTGGACATATGACTACAAAATAACTTCGTATAAAAAGGTTGATTTAGGCAAAGATCAGAACGGACGTAGGCAGTCACAGATCATCCCGCAAAAGGAAGCATGTGCGATTGTGATCAGAGGAAGAAAATTCTATTTCCACAATCCGCACCTGGATCCTACGGATTATCAAGCCATCGAAAGAACAAAGCGCAACAGCACGATGGAACTCTGTAAACCCAGTAGCCGTTTCACATTTGAAATCTATTTTGACAGAATCACAGAGCATCAGCTTCGTGAACTGTTATGGACTATCACGATTGGCGAGAACGATGAAAACGGTACGCATATGCACAAGCTCGGGCATGGGAAGCCTCTTGGACTTGGTAGCGTTAAGCTGGTAGTTGAGTCGGTTGAAACCCGTTCTTTTAACACTGAGACATTGAGCTATTGTATAGATCACGGCATCTATGAACAGGTTAACGATATGATAACAGCTATGCCATTTGATGAAACTACCACTTCTTTTAATGAATTCATGCGGTTGACAGATTTTAATGCTCTTACCGATATTATGGATAATAAAAAGAAAGGTATGTTCTACCCAATCAGCTACCCGATTGCAAGTGACGGAAGAAGCTCTAACAACTCAAATGCTTCTCATCAGTGGTTTATTGCGAATCGTTCTATGGGTGAGAATGGGTCAACAACTGAATGGTCGGTAAAATATACGCTTCCTGTTGCAACATCGAAGAATCCGACTCTCCCTGCTTTAGAGGCTGTTCAAGAGACAAGGAGAAGCGATGGTCGTATAAAACCCAAGAAATTTAGGTAGTATAAAATGCAACCACAGTATCTGCATAGGTCGATTTGGTCTTGTGCGGGTATTGTGGTTGAGTACGAAGGCAGAAAACACTGCTTACATGATAGCCTTACCGATTAGGGGTTTATAAGGAGAAATACAATGCAATTATTATTAACCTTTGATAATAAAGGTGTTATTGACCTTCCTATTAATTACAACTACTACATTCAGTCTGCCATTTTTAACCTATTGGCGGGCGAAGACGCTGAATATGCAGAACTGCTACATGAGAAAGCATATGGTGGAAACGCAAGATACAAAATGTTTACATTTGGTGAACTGAATGGAAGAAGCCATTTTCATGATAAAAAGCTCTACTATGAAGGCAATCTGATCCTTGAGATCCGGAGTGCTTCTGATGAGTTCCTGCAGGTGCTCATGAATGCGGTATTGAATGCTGGCAGTATGCGTATCGGAAGACATACTCTTCAAATCAAAAAAGTGGAAGGGTTAGATTATCAGATTCGTGATAGCTTGATAAAGATCCGCACCTTGACACCGATCGTAGCTAAAGAGCAGACAGACGATAATAAGACAATTTACTATTCGCCGCAGGATGTCCGGTTCATCCGGCGTGTTCGGGAAGCGTTTGAAAGCAAATACGAGGCTTGCTGTGATACAAAACCACAAAGGTCAATAGATATGCTGCCAATGAATGAAGGAAAAAAAGTTGTTACAAATTATAAGGGTACATGGATAAATGCTTATCATGGTGTGTTTCAGCTTTATGGTGACCCGGAGCATCTTCAGTTCATGTATGATGTCGGACTTGGAGTAAAAACGTCTCAGGGGTTTGGGATGTTTGAAGTTTTGAATTAAGGGAGAGGATAACGATGAAAAACTGTGAACATTGCGGCGGACTGTATGACGAACTAGAATATAATGAATGTCCATATTGTACAGGAGAATTAGATGACCTTTATTGTGACCAAAGATGTCCCCATTGTGGATGTGCTATTTACAAGGGTGAATGCATTTATTGTGGCTACGGAACTAATTCACAAGATTATTTTGGTTTTGTGCATGTTGAAAAGCCAAAACCACTAATACAAGATCGTTCACCTCATTCTCCTTTAGTGGATGATGAACTGGCCATTGCATACGCCGAGGTGTATACGGTTTTTCAGCATATCTATCAGGAAGAACTCGATTTAATCCCCGAGGAAATATGGCAAGTAATTGATGAATATAGAGACAAATCTGCATCTTTAAGGCAACACCGCACAATTGCCAAACGAGCAAAAATATGATATAATAGATATATGGAAAGACAAATGACACTGG
>CANQWA010000043.1 GCA_947627445.1 uncultured Ruminococcus sp. | reverse complement strand
GGTATGGTGATCTCTGTCAGACTTGTACAGCCAGAAAATGCCATATAGCCAATACTTGTCACACCATCCGGTATGGTAATCTCCGTATCACTGCCATGATAGCCTGTAAGCTCTGTCGTGCCATCGTCCCGTACGGTATAGTCAAAATCATTGGAATCATTGTAATCATTGTCAAGAAAAATCATTTCACGGTCGTATGCAGCAGCGTAATCCTGTGCGGTGGAATTGGTATAGCCATAAATGACTGCCGTCTCTGGAATGGTGGTCTCGTTATCACCGATCTCACATGCCGGATTCAGAATGGTGATTTTTGTCAGACTTGTGCAGCCTTCAAATGCACCCTCGCCAATACTTGTCACACTGTTTGGAATGGTGATCTCTGTCAGATTTGTGCAGCCAGAAAATGTACTGTCTCCAATACTTGTCACACCATCTGGAATGGTGATCTCTGTCAGACTTGTACAGCCAATAAATGCAAAATCGCCAATACTTGTCACACCATCCGGTATGGTAATCTCCGTATCACTGCCATGATAGCCTGTAAGCTCTGTCGTGCCGTCGTCCCGTACGGTATAGTCAAAATCATCGGAATCATTGTAATCATTGTCAAGAAAAATCATTTCACGGTCGTATGCAGCAGCGTAATCCTGTGCGGTGGAATTGGTATAGCCATAAATGACTGCCGTCTCTGGAATGGTGGTCTCGTTATCACCGATCTCACATGCCGGATTCAGAATGGTGATTTTTGTCAGACTTGTGCAGGCATGAAATACATACCTGCCAATATATGCGACACTATCCGGAATGGTAATCTCTTCCAGACTTGAATATTCAAATGCATCATCGCCAATGCATGTCACACTATCCGGAATGATGACCTCTTTCAGACTGCAGTACCCAAATGCACTGCCTGCAATTCCAAGTGTTCCGTCTTTTAAGGTGATCACTGCATTTTCAGGCATCTCTCCTTTATACGAATAGAAAACTTTACCTGCATATACAGCTCCATCCGGTTGGTTTTCAAGCCATGCTGTGTTATAAAATGCATCATCACCAATACTCGTCACACTGTTTGGAACTGCAATATCTGTCAGACTTGTGCAGCTAGAAAATGCAACCTCGCCAATACTTGTCACACTATCTGGAATGGTGATCTCTGTCAGATTTGTGCAGCAAGAAAATGCCCAGCTGCCAATACTTGTCACACCATCCGGAATGGTGATCCCTGTCAGACTTGTGCAATCATCAAATGCCATGTTTCCAATACTTGTCACACCATCCGGAATGTTGATCTCTGTCAGACTTGTGCAATCTTCAAATGCATTATCACCAATACTCGTCACACTATTTGGAATATTGATCTCTGTCAGACTTGTGCAATTCCGAAATGCCACGTCACCAATACTTGTCACACTATCCGGTATGGTGATCTCTGTCAGACTTGTGCAATCTTCAAATGCCCAGCTGCCAATACTTGTCACACCATCCGG
The DNA here is from genome assembly GCA_947627445.1 of uncultured Ruminococcus sp. GTDB lineage: Bacteria > Bacillota > Clostridia > Oscillospirales > Ruminococcaceae > Ruminococcus_C. The sequence continues at coordinate 15,884 of CANQWA010000043.1, read as the reverse complement.
TATGGTGATATCTGTCAGACTTGTGCAGCCAGAAAATGTCCTGTCTCCAATACTTGTCACACCATCTGGAATGGTGATCTCTGTCAGACTTATACAGTCTTGAAATGCCTCTTCGCCAATACTTGTCACACTGTTTGGAATTGCGACCTCTGTCAGACTTATGTAGCCCCGAAATGCCCCATCGCCAATACTTGTCACACCATCCGGTATGGTAATCTCCGTATCACTGCCATGATAGCCTGTAAGCTCTGTCGTGCCGTCGTCCCGTACGGTATAGTCAAAATCATCGGAATCATTGTCAAGAAAAATCATTTCACGGTCGTATGCAGCAGCGTAATCCTGTGCGGTGGAATTGATATAGCCATAAATGACTGCCGTCTCTGGAATGGTGTCCTTTCCGTCATCGATGTCATCGATGCCACATTCCGGATTCAGAATGGTGATTTTTGTCAGACTTGTGCAGTCATAAAATGCATCATCGCCAATGCATGTCACACTATCCGGAATGATGACCTCTTTCAGACTGCAGGACTCAAATGCACTGCCTGCAATTCCAAGTGTTCCGTCTTTTAAGGTGATCACTGCATTTTCAGGCATCTTTCCTTTATACGAATAGAAAACTTTACCTGCATATACAGCTCCATCCGGTTGGTTTTCAAGCCATGCTGTGTTATAAAATGCATCATCACCAATACTCGTCACACTGTTTGGAACTGCAATATCTGTCAGACTTGTGCAATTCCAAAATGCCATGTCACCAATACTCGTCACACCATCCAGAATGGTGATCTCTGTCAGACTTGTGCAGCCATAAAATGTACTGCCTCCAATACTTGTCACACCATCCGGTATGGTGATCTCTGTCAGACTTGTGCAATCTTCAAATGCCCAGCTGCCAATACTTGTCACACCATCCGGTATGGTGATATCTGTCAGACTTGTGCAGCCAGAAAATGCCTCATAGCCAATACTTGTCACACTGTTTGGAATGTTGATCTCTGTCAGACTTATACAGTCTTGAAATGCCTCTTTGCCAATACTTGTCACACCATCCGGTATGGTAATCTCCGTATCACTGCCATGATAGCCTGTAAGCTCTGTCGTGCCGTCATCCCGTACGGTATAGTCAAAATCATCGTAGCTCTGCACTTCGCTTGCTGAAACAACAGCACTCAACGCCTGCGCACCCATGCTGCTCAAACCAATCACGCCGGCAGCAGCCGCCGCCAAAAACTTCCGAATCTTCAAAAAGATCCCCTCCTCAATATCATAATCATTAATATTATAGAAAAAAAAAAAAAAAAAAAAACAACATTTTTTGTAAAAAAACTCTGTACAAAGTTTTCTCCCGGTTTTTGTAAAAAATGCCAAATGCTCTCCCAAAAAAAGACCGCCTTTCTGAGGCGATGTCTGGCAAAGCGTTTTCACGCCGTGCACGCCAGAACCAGCCGGAAAGACGTATCGGCAAACCCGCACAAAGCCGATAGGCGCTCTTTGTGCGGGTTTGCCGATATGTTTTTATTCAGTCCATTTCCGAGAACTGGTTCTGAGAATTAAGCCTTCTCTGATTCTGCCGATAACTTTTCCAAAGCCACACCATGGAGAAAAGGATAAATGTCAGAATACATGCCCAGACATCTGTCCGCCAGATCATCCGGCGCAGAGCCAGATACCAGTCCCACCAATCCTCCGAAAGCCATTCCAGCACCACGATGATCCGGGCAATGATAAGCGATGGCGTTAACGCAAATCCAAACCATGCACCGACAGCCTTCCAGTTCTTCGGCAGTTTATACAGCAGCCAGATCTTTTTGGCATTCTCTCCATAAAACAGCTTTGCATCATAGTCCCAAAAACCGTCTGCCCGGATTAGGGGCAGCTGATAATGGCAAGCCCACCACAATGAAACGGCAACCACGGCCAAACCCAGTACATTGGCAATGAACAGTGCACCCCAGCCCAATCCCAGATGCGTCACCAGAGGATTTCCTTCCAGGCTCAGATCCGGCGTATGGATATAGGTCAACCCACCGTCTGCACAGCATAGCAGAAGATAAAGCAGTGTCATCCAGAGCCATTGATATTTTTTCAAGGCAATCCCTCCTCACTTAAACTGGTACACGGCAATATTCTCAAATCCATCCAGCAGCGCATCCATTTTGCCAAATGCAATCGCCGTGCCCATTGCCACACATTCGATGGATTTCTTCGCCACCACGCACTTGACCCGCAGAGTGCGCTCCACCAGTTTTCGCAGGCCGCCCAGCATCGAACCGCCGCCTGTCATCAACACGCCGTTTTCATAAATATCCCCCACCAGCTCCGGCGGTGTTTCCTCCAGAACGGTCTTGATCGCCTCAATGATATCCGAAACCACATCCTCTACCGCTTCAAAGATCTCCAGCTCACTGACCTCGATTTGCTCCGGCAAACCGCTGACCAGATTCCGCCCTTTGACCCAGGCGGTCACATCAGCTCTGGGGTCATAGAGATTCGTCATGTCCATTTTCAGACGCTCTGCGGTGCGTTCACCGATGAGCAGCTTATGCTGGGTCTGCATATAGCGGATGATTGCCTGATCCAGTGTATTGCCTGCCGCCCGGACAGAGTGGGACGTAACGATGCCGTTCATGGAAACAATTGCCACATCCGTTGTACCGCCGCCGATGTCTACCACCATATTGCCCCGGGCTTTTCCAATATTTACCCCTGCACCGATCAATGCGGCAATGGGCTCGTCGATGAGATATGCCTTACGAGAACCGGCGCTCATGGCAGCTTCTACCACGGCACGCTTTTCCACATCTGTGATAAAAGACGGCACACAGATAATGATACGAGGCTTTGTCAGCTGCTTGCCGCTGATCCTGAGAATAAACTCCCGGATCATGTGCTGTGTCATGATATCATCGGAGATCACACCGCCGGAAAGAGGTCGTATCACTTTGATGTAATCCGGCGTTTTCCCGATCATTTCATAAGCGCGCTTTCCCACCGCCAGCACTTCCTTTGTGCCGGTGTGATAGGCAATAGCAGATGGTTCGCTGAGCACAACGCCTTTTTTCCCCAGTGTAATAATGGTACTTGCTGTTCCCAGATCAATTCCGATATCTGTTCTACTCATGGCAGTTCCTCCTGTGTCGTGGTTTTCTCCTGCGGCTGCCGGGTCAGCATGGCACGCAGACAGGTATATCGATTCATACGGCGGTTGTTATCCACCATCTGATAAATGACTTTTTGTGATCCGATGAGGATCAATAACTTTCTGGCACGTGTCACGGCGGTATACAGCAGATTCCGATAATACAGCCGGGGAAATCCCCCCAGCAGCGGTATTACCACCGCCTGAAACTCACTTCCTTGACTTTTGTGCACGGTAATGGCATACGCCAGCTCCAGCTGATCCAGCTGATCAAAGGGATAGACGGCACGTCTGCCCTCAAAATCCGTCACCACTTCTTGGGTCTGGCGGTTGATGGAGAGGATATAGCCAATATCTCCATTAAAGATTCCCGTACCGCTGCCTCCATCCTTGTGCCAGATGATGTCATAATTATTCTTGATCTGCATCACCTTGTCCCCCTCCCGGAAGGTGTACAGAACAGAACGCACCTGGGGCAGCTTCGGTGACGGAGGATTCAGCGCTTCCTGTAACCGTTGGTTCAGTTCTACAACGCCCATAGCCCCTTTTCTGGAAGGGGTGATCACCTGGATATCCTCCATAGAGGAATAACCGTAGGCTTTGGGCAACCGTGTCTTTGTCAGTTCCAGGATCAGCTCCAGCGCTGTCTCCGGCTGAAGCCTTTGAAAGAAAAAACAGTCGTTGTCCTTCAGAGTCAGGTCAGGGTATTCCCCTTGGAGGATCTTGTGTGCGTTGGTGACGATGCTGCTCTTTTTTGCCTGCCGGAAAATCTCCCGGAGAGATACCACCGGCACTCTGCCGCTGTCAATGAGATCCCGGAGCAGATTGCCTGCGCCCACAGAGGGAAGCTGATCGCAGTCTCCCACCAGTATCAGCTTACAGCCCAGCCGCAGCGCACGCAGAAGTTTTTCAAACAACAGCACGTCCACCATGGACATCTCGTCCACTACCATCACATCACAATCCAGAGGATTCTTTTCATGGTGCAAAAATCGCATGTTGCCGGACATGTCATATTCCACCGACAGCATTCGGTGAATGGTTCTTGCCTCATATCCTGTCAGATCTGAAGCACGGCTGGCAGCCCGTCCTGTAGGGGCGGCAATCATCACCCGAAAGCCCTGCTTTTCATAGAGGGAAATAATGGCATTCAGAGTGGTGGTCTTTCCCGTACCCGGCCCGCCGGTGAGAATGAACATTCCCCGGGACAATGCCATCTGGATGGCTTCTCTTTGCAAGGAAGCGTACTGCATGTTCCGGTCTTTCTCCTGTGCTTCGATCATGCTGCTGTAGTCGATGGTATCCTCTTTGGCACTGAAATCCATGATGACGCCCACACGGTCGGCAATATACCGCTCTGCTATGTAATAATCCTCCAGGTAGACAAAATCCCTGCCATTTTTTTCATAGACATAGATGGTCTGTTCCTGCAAAGCATCGAGATAGGTCTTGTCGAACTCCTCCTCCGACACCTGCAAATATTCGCATGTCTTGGGTTTTAGCCTGTCCAGGGGCAAACAAGTATAGCCGCTGCCTGCATTATAATTCAGAATATAGACCATGCCTGCCTGAATGCGCTGGGGGGCGTTTCTGGCAAAGTGCATTCCCATTGCCACAGCGTCTGCCTTTTGAAAATCCAGTTCAATGCCGGGAGAGCAGAGCAGATAGGGATCGGCTGTCAGCAGACGCATTGCCTCGGCACCCCAATGCTGATAGGCACGCATGGCATATTTCGAGCGGATATCATACTGCGTGAAAAACTGCATCAGTGACCGGAGGGCAAAGATCTGCTGCACCTCGGCGGCAATATCCTCACATTTTTTCGGGGAAATGCCCCGGATCTCTGTGAGCCGCGTGGGCTCTTTTTCCATGATCTCCAGCGTACGATCGCCAAAGCACTCCACGATCTTCCGTGCCAGAGACGGTCCGATGCCCTTAATGGCGCCGGATGCCAGATAACGCTGAATATTCAGGGCATCTGCCGGAAGCTTTCGTTCCCAGTACTGTGCCTTGAACTGGACGCCAAAACGCGGGTGATTGGTATACGAACCGTCTACCAGCAGGCGTTCACCTTCTTCTACCTCACCAAGCTCCCCCACCACGGTGATCATAGAGCCGTCTGCATTCAGATCCAGTACCGTATAGCCATTTTCTGCATGGCAGAACAGCACCTGTTCCACAACGCCTTCGATATGCAGTATCTCTGTCTCTGCCAAGACGGCTCACCTCCTCATACAATCCTCTGTGGCACGCAGCAAACTATTAGAACTTGTTCTCATCGGATTTGACCATGGATTTTCCAGCAGCATTTTGACGAGGGCAAGGCGAAAAAGCAACCTGCCGTATGGTGCGCTTTTTCCACGCAGCAATCGGCAAAATTTGCCGAAAAGACAGGTGCAATATCCGATGAGAACAAGTTCTTATATTCATTATACCTTTTTTTTCAGCAAATTGCAATTGTTTTTTTCAAGATCTGAGGGTTTCCCAAAAATTTTCACAAATTCCGACTGGCGGCAGTACCGAAAGCTGCCGTGCGACCGGCAAAATGCGGTGCAGGTCTGTGCCATTTCCCCGTCAGGGGAGCAGTCTACCAGCCAGACGGTGCGTACCAGCTCGCTGTCTGTCCATTGCAGCTGGGCTGCCAGAGCTTCCAACTGCTGAGGAAGTGTCTCTGACTGGCGAAGCAGAGCAATAGTGATGATCTCATCGGGAAGTTCCTGGGACATCATACGGCGAGTAAGTGCCAGTGCTGTCATCAAGCCCAGTGCCAGGATGCACAGCAGTAAAAAATAGATGAGGGTTTCCATTTGATTCACCTCGCAGCATCTGGGTTTTTAGAGCCTGTTCCGACTCTCAGCGTGTGCGGATTTTCAAGCATCCATTCGCCGGAAAGACGTGCCCATGGAGAGCCGGAACAGACTCTCCATCCAGCTTTAGAAATGGACGGCAAGATTTCGTTGGCGGTGCAATATTATCATATGCGAGGCAGAAAGAATGGGTGAGAAAAACACCCGTCTTTCTCCGAAATACAGAATTTCCGATGCATTCGCTATTGACAAGCCGCCGCAAATGTGCTACAATAAGATTGTCAAAGCGTTGAGGAGAACGGCGTGCTTCCTCTGCGTTCTTTCCAGAGAACTGCTGTCATTGGCTGAAAACAGCGGCAAAGAACCGGAAGCCCGCATACCACTCTCCGAGCCTGCCCAATCCGCAGCGGCTCGTCCCCGTTATCCGACATGATGAGGCGCAGCCGTTTTCCGTCTGCGTGAACAAGGGTGGAACCACGAACAATCCAATCGTCCCTTGCACAGTTTTCCGCTGTGTGAGGGGCATTTTATTTTCCCGTCACACACGACCATCTGAAAGGAGTTTTTTTCTATGATCCAACTCACACTGAAAGACGGCAGCATCCGTGAGCTGCCCGCACCCCAGCCGGCGTTTGAAATCATCCGATCCATCGGCATGGGACTGTACAAAGCTTCCTGCTGCGTCAAGATCGACGGAGAGGTCTGTGACCTGCGTACCGTCATCGACCATGACTGCACCTTTGAAGTCCTGACCTTCGACAGCGAGGAGGGTAAAAAAACCTTCTGGCACACAGCATCCCACATCCTGGCACAGGCAGTCAAGCGCCTGTATCCGGAAACCAAGCTTGCCATCGGTCCTGCCATTGACAACGGCTTCTACTACGACTTTGACGCAGAACACCCCTTTACCGCAGAGGAACTGACCCGGATCGAAACCGAAATGAAAAAGATTGTCAAAGAAAATCTGCCCCTGGAACAGTTCTGCCTGTCACCGGAAGAAGCCATCCAAAAGCTCACCGAAGCAGACGAGCCATATAAGGTAGAGCTTTGCCAGGAGCATGCAGATAAAGGTGAACCCATCTCCTTCTACAAGCAGGGAGATTTCACCGACCTGTGCGCCGGTCCCCATCTGATGTCCACCGGCACTGTAAAAGCGGTCAAGCTGCTGTCCTGCACCGGCGCTTATTGGAGAGGCTCTGAGAAAAACAAGATGCTGTCCCGTATCTATGCCGTTGCTTTTCCCAAGGCTTCTCAGCTGGAAGAGCATTTGACAAAGCTGGAGGATGCCAAAAAGCGCGACCACAATAAGATTGGACGTGATCTGGAATATTTCACCACAGTGGACGTCGTCGGACAGGGTCTGCCGGTTCTGCTGCCCAAGGGTGCAAGAGTGATACAGCTGCTCCAGCGGTGGGTCGAGGACACCGAGCAGAAACACGGCTATCTCCTGACCAAGACACCTCTGATGGCAAAACGTGAGCTTTACAAAATCTCCGGTCACTGGGATCACTATCTGGACGGCATGTTTATTCTGGGTGATCCCCACGATGAAACGAAGGAATGCTTTGCCATGCGTCCCATGACCTGTCCCTTCCAGTATCAAGTTTATCTGAATCGCCAGCGTTCCTACCGAGATCTTCCCATGCGTCTGGGCGAAACCTCTACCCTGTTCCGCAACGAGGATTCCGGTGAAATGCACGGTCTGATCCGTGTCCGCCAATTTACCATTTCAGAGGGACACCTGGTGCTTCGTCCCGATCAGCTGGAGGCAGAATTCAAGGATTGTCTGGAACTGGCAAAATATATGCTGGATACCGTAGGACTGCTGGAGGATTGTACCTTCCGGTTCTCCCAGTGGGATCCTGCCAACCCCAACAACAAGTACGAGGGCACAGCAGAACAGTGGAACGAGGCACAGCGTGTCATGGGCAGCATCCTCGACCATCTGGGCTTGCAATATGAAATAGGCATCGACGAAGCGGCGTTCTACGGTCCGAAGCTGGACATCCAGTATAAGAACGTATTCGGCAAGGAAGATACTCTGGTCACCATCCAGATCGACATGCTGCTGGCAGAACGATTCGGCATGTACTACAAGGACAGCGATGGACAGAAAAAACTGCCCTATATCATCCACCGTACCTCCCTGGGCTGCTACGAGCGGACACTGGCATATATGCTGGAGCATTTCGCCGGTGCGCTTCCTCTATGGCTTGCACCAGAACAGGTACGTCTGGTTCCCATTGCTGACCGTCATCTGGACTATTGCTATGCCGTCAAGACGCAGCTGGAAGAAGCAGGTCTGCGTGTCGAGGTGGACAGCCGTGCCGAAAAGGTAGGCTATAAAATCCGTCAGGCGACACTGGAAAAAGTGCCCTATATGCTGACCATCGGCGACAACGAGTGTGCAGAAAAAACCGTTTCCGTCCGCAGAAGAAACGGTGAGGATCTGGGCAGTATGTCTATGGCTGAGCTGACATCTCTGCTGACAGAAGAAGTGGAGACGAAGAAAAAGTAAGAGAACAAGTCTGAAGAACTTGTCTTGAAGAACTTGTCTTTAGAAATAGCGGTGCATTTCGGGCACCGCTATTTTTTTCGGATAAGGACGATAAGCAAGATTCCCGGCATTTCTGCATATGATAGACAGAGATTACTGCCAAGGAGGCCGTTGTTATGTGTGGAATCACAGGAATGATACATCTGGAACAGGATCTGACAAAACAGGAGCAGCTTTTACGTCAAATGCAGAAAACCCTTGCCCGCCGGGGTCCCGATCAGGAGGGCATCTTTCTCTCGGAACACTGCGCTCTGGCACACACCCGTCTGGCGGTCATTGACGTGGATCTGGGCAGGCAGCCCATGGAAACCGAATTCCGGGGCGAAACCTACACCATCGTATATAACGGTGAGCTATACAATACCCCGGAACTGCGGCAGCAGCTGAAACAGGAGGGAATGGCGTTTTCCACGCACTGTGACACCGAAGTGATCCTGAAAGCCTATGCCGCCTGGGGTCCCAGGTGCGTGGAGCAATTCAACGGAATCTTTGCCTTTGCCATCTGGGAGCATACGGCACAGCGGCTCTTTCTCGCCCGTGACCGCATCGGGGTAAAGCCCCTGTTTTTTGCTGAGATCCCACAGGGTCTGGTGTTCGGTTCAGAGATCAAAGCGCTGCTGGAACATCCCGATGTCCCGGCAGAGATTGACAAAAACGGCATTGCAGAGCTAATTCTCATGGGCCCCGGCAGAACACCAGGCTGTGGTGTATTCCGACCAGTCCAAGAGGTCAGACCGGCATACTGCGGCTACTATGCCGGAGGAAGCCTGAACCTGTACCCCTACTGGAAACTCCGGGCAGCAGAACACAAGGAATCCTTTGTCCAGACTGCCGAGCATGTCCGTGCGCTGCTTTCCGATGCTGTACGCCGTCAGCTGGTCTCCGATGTACCCATCGGCACGTTTTTGTCCGGAGGTCTGGATTCCAGCCTGCTGTCCTCGCTGGCAAGTCATGTGCTGCACAAGCAGGGAGAAGAGCTCAGCACCTTTTCTGTGGATTATCGAGACAATGACATCTATTTCAAAAAGAGCCATTTCCAGCCCACCAGCGACCCCACCTATATCCGATGCATGGAACGCTATTTGGGCAGTACACACCACTGGACCGTACTGGACACCCCGGCACTGGCAGAGGCGCTGTACCATGCGGTAGATGCTCGTGATCTGCCGGGAATGGTGGATGTGGACAGTTCTCTGCTGCTGTTCTGCCGAGAGATCCGCAAGGATGTGACAGTTGCCCTTTCCGGAGAATGTGCCGACGAATTGTTCGGGGGCTATCCCTGGTATCGTGACCCGGATGTGCGGCGTGTCAACGGCTTCCCCTGGGCGCAGAGCACTGCCTATCGGATGCAGTTTTTGCTGCCGGAAATTGCGGCGGAAATTGACGCCCAACAGTATGTGCAGAGCGCCTATGAGAATACCATAGCCAGCGCAGAAAAGCTGCCGGATGATTCTGCCCTGGAATCCCGGATGCGGGAAATGATGAAGCTGAATCTGGATTGGTTCATGCAGACACTTCTGGATCGGAAAGACCGCATGAGCATGTACAACGCCTTGGAAGTCCGTGTACCATTCTGCGATTACCGCATCGCAGAATATCTCTACAACGTTCCTTGGGAATACAAGGACTGGAACGGCTACGAAAAAGGACTGCTCCGCACCGCCATGCAGGAATATCTCCCCCCGGAGGTGCTGTGGCGGAAGAAAAGCCCCTACCCCAAGACCCACAACCCCACCTATCTGCAAGCTGTCTCATCCATGCTTTCCACGATTTTGCAGCAGCCTGATCCGCCAGTACTGCGGCTGGTACGCAGGGAGATGCTGGAACAGCTGCTGAACCGTGAAGAATCCGTACAGTGGTACGGACAGCTGATGACCCGTCCCCAGATCATCGCCTACTTTGTGCAGATGAATTATTGGATGGAGCGGTATCATGTGAAAATTGTATAGTCCAATCCACCTGCATACGAAGCTCTCGTATGCAGGTTTTTTGTGATTTTATACGATTTTACCGACTTTTCACAACATGCATTTCTATACCGCCATTCGCCAAAATGCTTGACACCAATTGTCCCCTGTGTTATAATATTAAGGCAAACCCGCACAAAGAGCGCTTAGCGGCTTTGTGCGGGTTTGCCTGAAAAAATCGCATGTTTTCTTGGTGCGCTATTTTCTCAAAGCCTGTTTTGTCTGGCAGAACAGACAGATCGTGATTCAGAAAGGAAACATCCAAAGATGCTTGACAAAGTAAAATTATGGATCTATACACAGATAGACAGAGTATACCGGCGTGTCATTGCGCATGAAATCGTCAAGGCAATGCAGCTGGATACAGAACGGAACAAGGTCATTACCTGTGACTTTATCCTGGAGGCAGATACCTCTCCCCAGGATGAATTTGAGTTGTTTCAATACATCTATGCGCAGAAGAACGAGCATTTCGTTCCCTACTATGTCATCAATGCGCACTGCTCCGCCTATCCGGAGATCAAAGCAAAATATGGGGACAACATCATTCCCTATTCTGCGGAAGATCATGTCAAATTCTCCTTTTTCATCAAGGATCTGTTTAAGACCACCAAATTTATCTGCGGCGGCTTTCAGGTGATGCATGCATTGAATATCGGCGTTACCGATGCAGTCAAGCGCAGTCCCTATGTCTATTCCTTCTTCACGCAGCACGGCGTGAACTTTTTCAAGGACAACTTTATTTCCCAGTCCTCCTACAGTGCATTTTTGTTTGACAAAATCATGATCAGCAACGAATTCGAGAAGAATCTCTTCATGGAGCGCGGCTGCTATCTGGAGGAAAATCTGGTCAAAAACGGTCTGTTCCGCTGGGATCTCCTCAGTGCGGATCATGCGGAATCCAAAAAAAGCATTTTCATCTACTTTACCCACAGAAGATATCTGCGTCATTTTGAAGAAGAGGATATTTCTGAAACGGTCTATGTCCAGACCATTGTCAGCCTGCTGCGCAATGCCAAATTCAACCGGATGCTGGAGGAAAACGGCTATACCCTGAAGGTGGCGCTCCATCATACCGTACTTCAGGTCTGCGGCAACGACATTCTGGATGGGGTGCAGATTCTGAAGGACGAGGAGATCGCCGACGCCAAAAAGGAAGCTGCCCTTCTCATCACGGACTATTCTTCCATGTGCTTTGAAATGTGGTTTCAGCACAAGCCGGTCATTTTCCTGCATATCCCGGACACAGAGGATTGTCTGACCTATGGACACAAGACCGACCTGCCTGCACCCTATGCCGGCAAGGAGGACTATATCTTCAATGTGGTAGATACCGTCGAGGAATGCGTGGACAAGCTGGAGGGCTATTTTAAGAATCACTTCCGCTTTTCTCCGGAAGAAAAAGAAAAGCGCGACAAATTCTTTTACTACAGCAGCAATTTTTGTGAGCGATTTTACAACTATCTGGTGGCAACCAAAAATGATACGAAGACCCTGTATCACATGCCCCTCAATACCTCGGTCAGCTTTGCCAGATACCCGAATCTGAATACCTATGCCATTGAAATGCCCTCTACCATCGGCAGATGGATTGTCCGCAAAAAGGCACATTTCAGCTTTATTGTGCCGTCTTGTGAGAAGGATCTGGCAATCCAGATCCAATACCAGCCCTATCTCAACTACAAGCAGTATAAATTCTATGTCAAGATCTTCGTCAACGGGCACAAGGTACATACACAAGAGATATACCACCGCTATAAGGACGCCTTTGTCCTGCATGTTCCTAAAAATTATATTGCTGCGGACGGCACGGTGCAGATCGCATTCCGTCTGTCTCATGTCTATCGGAGAAAAAGCCTGAAGACCCACAGCAAGGACAAGCGGTATCTCTCCCTGCGGCTGCTGTATCTGGATGTACTGGAGCGGGATCATAGCATTGCCGATCCGGCAGAGCAGTTTGAAGCCATCAATGCAGAACGGGCTGCCCGGCTGGAGGCAGAACGTGCTGCCCAGTTGGAGGCAGAAGAACCACAGACATAAGGCAACACCGCACAATCTTTGTGCGGGTTTGCCATAAGAACATGGTTCTCATCGTCTGATACCAACATACGAAAAGGCTCAGCACGATAGAAAACAGAGCAAAGAAATGTGCTGACATGCCCCGCCTAAAGGTGCCATGTCAGCACATCTCCCAAGGAGGCACTATGCTGAAAACCATCCAACAGCCCATAGAACAACTGAAAAAATATCAGTTCCTGTTCACAGAGCTAGTCAAGCGGGATTTCAAGAAAAAATATAAACGGACTGTGCTGGGCATGTTCTGGAGTATTCTCTCTCCGCTGCTCCAGCTCATCGTCATGGCGATCGTATTCACAAAATTTTTCGGCAGAGGAACCGAGCATTATATCATCTACCTGTTTTCCGGAAACCTGATCTTCTCCTTTTTTAAGGAATCCACCAACGGCGGTATGACTTCGCTGATGTCCAACGCCAATATCATCAAAAAGATCAATTTGCCGAAATATTTGTTCCTGCTATCCAAGGAAGTCTCCTCCTGTATCAATTTCGGACTCACCTTGATCATCTACTTTGTCTTTGTGGCAATTGACGGCATCCCATTTTCCTTCCGGTTTCTGCTATTGCTCTACCCCGTTGCCTGTCTGCTCATTTTTAATATCGGCATGGGATTTATCCTGTCAGCGCTGTTTGTCATCTTCAAGGATGTCAAGTATCTCTATGATATCTTCACCCAGCTGCTGATGTATCTATCCGCCATCTTCTATACCGTAGACATTTACCCGGAAAGCATGCAGAAGCTGTTTTACTGCAATCCGGTGTATGTCTATATCACCTACTTCCGGCGCATCGTCATTGACGGTGTGATTCCGGGACTGCCTACCCATTTTCTGTGCTTTTTCTACGCAGCAGTCATGCTGATTCTCGGCTGTCTGTTCTATAAAAAGTATAATTACAAGTTCTTATACTATTTATAATGAAAGGAATCTGCCATGACAACCATCGATGTACAGCATATCACTGTATCCTATAAGGTGGGCGACTTTACCTCCCTGGGACTGAAAGATGTGCTGATCCAAAAAATCAAAGGCACTTATCAGGCAAAGATGTTTGAAGCGGTCAAGGATGTGACCTTTTCCCTGAAAAAAGGCGATCTGCTGGGCATTGTCGGCACAAACGGCGCCGGAAAATCCACCCTGCTGAAGGTCATCTCCGGCATCATGCGCCCTACCTGCGGCTCTGTTGGCACAAAGGGCAGCATTGCTTCCCTCTTAGAGCTGGCTTCTGGCTTTGACGGCGACCTGACCGTGAAAGAGAATACTTTTCTCCGAGGTGCCATGTTGGGCTACACCAAGGAATATATGGTGAATACCTATCAACAGATCCTGGAGTTTGCAGAACTAACAGAATATGAAGATCGGCTGTTCCGTCAGTTGTCCTCCGGTATGAAATCCCGTCTGGCGTTTTCGATCGCCTGCCTGGTCAAGCCGGATATTCTGATCCTGGACGAAGTTTTGTCCGTGGGAGACGGCGCATTCCGAAAAAAGAGTGAAAACAAGATGATGGAAATTATCGAAGGCGGTGCGACCACCATTCTGGTATCCCATTCCCTGAGCCAGATCAAGCGGATGTCTACCAAGGTGCTTTGGCTGGATCACGGCGAAGCTGTGGACTTCGGCGATACAGACAACATCTGCCAGGCATATGAAAAGTTTCTGAAAAAGAAAAAATAAGGGCAAAACCGCACAAAGAGCGCCTATCGGCTTTGCCTATGCACTTGTTCTCGTCAAGTTCGGCGCACATCTTTTCAAGTTCTAAACCTGTTCACATAGAAGCTGTGTACACCTTCTATCAAAACGCCGAAGGGTGAGATGCGTCACCCTTCGGCGTTTTTTGTGATTTTTCTAACAGCGGCAGCATCCTTTTCTAACACAGAAAATGCCTGCCGCAGATTTTTGACCCCCGCAATCTTGATGTGACAGGAAATGCCTTTCAATTCCTGCAAGCACTGCTGCGGCACGATACATCTCGCAAAGCCCATGCGCTCCGCTTCCAGCACACGCCGGCGAATGTGAGAAATACCCCGAACTTCGCCTCCAAGTCCCACTTCTCCGAATGCCACGGTCTTTTCCGGAATCGGCTTATCCACCAGAGACGAATACAAGCACAAAGCGGCTGCCAGATCTCCTGCTGGTTCATCCAGCCGGAATCCGCCCACGACATTCAGATACACGTCCAGCGTGCCGTAGAACAGTCCCAGATGCTTCTCCAGCACTGCAATGAGAATCACCATACGGCTATAGTCAAAGCCCTGTGTCTGCCGCCTGGGGGCTGTAAAACCGCTTTTGCTGGCAAGCACCTGAATCTCCGCCAGAATCGGGCGAGAGCCTTCCATCATACAAGTGACACAAGTGCCCGAAACCCCCTGTGGTCTGCCTGCCAGCAGCATGGCAGATGGGTTGGGAACTTCGTGCAGTCCGCTGTCCTGCATTTCAAATACACCGATTTCATTGGTGGAACCGTAACGGTTTTTTACTGCCCGAAGCAACCGATAGGAAAGATTGCGTTCTCCCTCAAAATACAGCACGGTATCCACAATATGTTCCATCACCTTCGGTCCGGCAATGGCGCCGTCCTTGTTGACATGACTCACGATCCAGATAGGTATATCCAACTTCTTTGCCGTCTGCATGAACAAATTGGTACACTCCCGAACTTGGGTCAGACTGCCGGGGCTGGAGGAAATATCATCCATCCGCATGGTCTGAATGGAATCAACGATTACAATATCCGGCTTCTGAACCGCCAATGTATCGCAGATGCTCTGGGCATCAATAACGGTCAGCAGATACAACTTGTCAGTCGTCACGCCCAATCGCTGCGCACGGAGTTTGATCTGCTTGGCAGATTCCTCCCCGGAAACATAGAGCACAGAATGCTCTCTTCCGAAAAACTGACAGATTTGCAGCAGCAGGGTACTTTTTCCGATACCCGGTTCTCCACCCAGAAGCACGATGGAACCGCGCACCAGACCGCCGCCCAGCACCCGATCCAGTTCCCCTACGCCGGTATGATACCGCACGTCTGCCGTGGTGTCAACCGCATCCAGCCCCAGAATTTGCCCGGCAAGATCCACTGGCTTCCGACGGGCATTGCCGATCACTTGTGTCGGCAGAGGAACGTCCTCTTCCAGTGTATTCCAGGCGTTGCAGGATGGGCATCTTCCGTTCCATTTGGTACATTCAAAACCGCATTCTGTACAGCGGTAAATTGTTTTTGCCTTTGCCATGATATATCCCGTTTTCTGACGAAAGAGTGTTGATATGAAAATCCCCCACACATCAAAAGGATGCATGGGGGCAAGCAAATGTCGGCATTGACCAATTTTCCCAGGA
>CANQWA010000042.1 GCA_947627445.1 uncultured Ruminococcus sp. | reverse complement strand
GTAGAAAATGCAGATACAGAATACGATTTGATACGAAAAATGCGGCATGATTTTAAAGACAATTATTCTGCATTGTATGCGCTGATTTCTGATGGAAAAGTGAAGGCAGCAATGCAGCATATTGAAAAGCATCTGGATAAGCTGGTGAAAACAGAAACATTTGTACATACTGAAAATGACATTGTCAATGCGGTAATCAACAGTAAATTGTCAGCTGCGAGATCATTTGGAATAGAAGCGGCATGTCTGTCTGTTTCGTCTTTTGATGAAGTTGATGATATGGATCTGTGCAGACTGTTGTCCAATATGCTGGAGAATGCAATTACAGCCTGTAATTCCAGTCAAAGAGGAGACAAGCAGATTTATTTGAAAATCAGTTCAGATGAGTACAAGTATATCTTCCATCTGAAAAATACAATCGATGATTCTGTTTTGAAAAAGAATCCGACTTTGAAGACAACCAAGAAGGAGAAAAGTTCACATGGGTACGGTACAAAGATCATACGTGATATTGCAAGGAAATATCATGGAAAGTGTGATTTTTATGAGGAGGATGAGTTCTTCTGCTGTAGTGTAACACTGAAAAAATGAGAATACAATTTGCAGTGATATTGTACTTGTAAGGTGCAGTATCACTCTTTTGTTGTCCTGATTTGCCTGATTTTTGCATCTTGTGCCAGATTGCTTGACTTTTTTTGTCGAGTTTGGTAAAGTAAAAATGTTGGATGCAGATGTGGTTGGGACAAGATATGTTGTAGGCGCAGCTTGAATTATTTTCATTTTATACTGGATTTTTTTTGTAAAGTATGGTATAATGAAAATGATTCAATCAGGAAAACCACTGTGCTAAGGAAATGATGACTGTTGTTTACGGAGAGGGTGGTTCGATTGATTGTATAAAAATAATTTGAAATTTGTACATAATTATGTGTGTACTATGGAGGTAATTTATTATGAGTATGAAGGAAGCTTTTGATACGTTTTTTGAAGAAATGACACAGAATTATATGAATGAATGGGGTGTTCCACCTCGAGTACCTTATACTGAAGAAAAAAATCCGACAGGATTGTTTCTGCCTGGAACTTTAGATGATAAAGGTTATGCACAATGGAAACCCAAACTTCAGGAAAAGCCTGTTTCTTTTGACGCAGTGGAAAAAGAACTTGGATTTTCCATACACCCTCAAATAAAAGCCTTTTTGTCTACCTATTGGTTTCTTGCGCTGGATGGAATAATTCAAACCTCAAGAGGAGAAGCAGAATTAAGATTAAACGGACTCACGCCGTACAGTAATCTTGAAGAGCGTATCATATCCGATTTCGACAATGAGGAAACACATTATTTGCATGATCACAAATATTTTCTTATTGGAACTTTTTGTTCGATAGGCGGTAATGACAGCTACCTTGTTCAAGTGAATAATGATACCGGCGAGGTCACCGCTGTCGAGGTTATGGATAAGAGGTCTGTTAAACTGGCAGATTCTATCGAGGATCTGCTTATGAATATGAAAGGAATTTGGTGATTAAATGTCCGTTTATGCTTGGGAAAATATAAAAGAAGTTACTTATCGTTCAGAAATAATCGATGGACAAGAAACTATTTATCCGCTTAGCTCAAATAAGGGAACATTAAAAACTGTTGATTTCGAAACAGCAATGTCTAAGAGTTTTAGTTTTCGTAATGGTAGTGGTGGATTTTATGAAATTAAAGATGCTAATGGCAACAAAGTAACGGAGGAAAATGATGAGTGCTATTTTAGATTTTTTAGATAATTGGTTGGAAAATAAAGGAGCAATAGACATTTCTGATACCAATAAGCAGATTTATTTGAAAATCAGTTCAGATGCGTACAAATATATCTTCCATCTGAAAAATACAATCGATGATTCTGTTTTGAAAAAGAATCCGGCTTTGAAGACAACCAAGAAGGAGAAAAGTTCGCATGGGTACGGTACAAAGATCATTCGTGATATTGCAAGGAAATATCATGGAAAGTGTGATTTTTATGAGGAGGATGAGTTCTTCTGCTGTAGTGTGACACTGAAAAAATAAATGGCGATATTGTACTTACATGGTGCGATATCGCTCTTTTTTGTCCTGATTTGCCTGAAATTTGCATCTTGTGCCAAAATACTTGACTTTGGTTATGGAAAGTGGTAGAGTGAAAATGTTGGATGCATATGTGGTTAGTAATAGATATTTTTGCAGTGCAGCTTGAATTATTTTCATTTTATGCTGGATTTTTCCTGCAAGATGTAGTATAATTAATATAGTTTAATCAATAAAACCACTGTGCTAAGGTAACTGGTGTCTGTTGTTTACGGAGAAGGTGGTTCTATTGATTGTATAAAAATAATTTGAAAGTTGTACATTTAAAATGTACATATGGAGGTAATTAATTATGAGTATGAAGGAAGCTTTTGATACGTTTTTTGAAAAAAGCAATAATTCTTGGAAGAGACAGTGGGGAACTTTGCCAACAATTCCAAAATGTGAAAAATATGCAAACTGTCCTCTTATAACTTCAACTGTTAATGGAGAAAAGGATTTGGAATGGCAGCCTAAACTCCAGACCAAGCCTATTGACTTTAAACCTCTTGAAGAAGAACTTGGTTTTTCTATCAATCCACAAATAAAGGAATACCTGTCTACATATTGGTTTTTGTCTTTAGAGGGTAGAACAGATATGGTGGAGCAATTGGTTTTGGATGAAGTTTTACCACAATCTCAACAGGAACTTTTACAAAACGTAAAGTTCTTTTTCGACAAAAAAGAGTTTCATTATTTGGATCATGGAAATTATTTTCTGATCGGTAGTTTTTGTAGTATAAATGATGATGACAGCTATTTGGTTCATGTCAACAATGATACGGGCGAGGTCACTGCGGTTCAGAATTTTGATAAGGTTTCCATTAAGATAGCAGATTCTATCGAAGATTTGCTTATGAATATGAAAGGAAGATGGGATAGATGATTGTTTACACGTGGGAGGGTATACCTGTAGAAGATTTAAAAAAAGAATATGATTTGTATTTGAAGCCTGATAGTCCGAAAGCAAGCCCATATTACAATCAGGATTTAATTGTTAATATGAAGTATAATGGGGTGGATTCTTTTTTGCAGAATCGTACCACCACAAATAAGCAGGGATGGTCTCGAAGCAAATCCGATTATTGGGCAGTAATGTTGGAGAAACACCCAAACGCTTTTGATGATGCAAGTAAAAATGCAATAATACATGGAGAATCTCCGACAGTGACCCAACAATTTATAGACTATTTTGGTCTTGAAGAATATAAACCGTATATGGGGCAGACGCTTATTCACCACCATATTGGGCAGGATGGTCAGGCAGTAGCTGTTCCACAAGGTATGCATCGAGGTGGAGAGACAAGTGGCATACATAGAATAGAGTCTAATATTGGAGTTACAGGCAATGCGGAGATGCATTCTCAAAAGGTGCAGGAGGCTTTGGAGGCAGGGTATATTCAATCGGGAAGTGACGTATGGTCTGGATTAGATGATGCGGACAAACTTGGAACAAAATCCGCAACAAAATTTGAATATATCCAGGAGTTGCAAGATAATAAGAGCCTATTGAGCAACTTTTCAGAATGGGATACATATTCAGGTGACAATAAAAAGCTTTTTGAACTTAAGCAGCTTGAATATTCAACAAGAGATGCCAGAAAGGCCATTGAAGCTGGAACAGATACGTTTGATGATTTTGCGAAGGTAAGTAATAATGCCGATTTCTCGCAGTATTTATCTAAGCAGGGATTTCTTGATGATGTTGCTCTTTCTTCAAAGTATACAGATTTTGATTCCTTGACAGACGCACAAAAAATGCAAGCCAGATATGGTGACAGAGTATTTAAGATGATGGGTGTTGACGATCTTAACGCTGTATCTACGAATAAGAACTTGGCATCATATCTCGCCTCTGTTGCAGAAAATCCGAATGGATTTGATAATGTACGAATTGATATTGACACGAATGGAAAAATTACAAATGTAGATTTAAGTGGTGGGAATATTTCGATTGATGACTATCCAAATTCAATGTCAGCATCAGATTATAGGGCAGCTAGAGCAATACCAGATGAAAAAGTAAGAGCGGTTGACCCTAATTTCGATTCGTATACTGAAAAGGAAAAACTGCTTTCAAAAATGCAGTTCGATAAAGGTAATGATGTTTTAGATGAGCTGAGAAAAGTTGATGCTTCAAGCGATGATATTGCAGATTATGCAAGGAGAGCCGGTAAAACCATCGACAGCCTTACAGAGGCGGATATGGATAATATACGCATTGGCAAGTGGGCGAAGAACGCTGATGATATTCCAGTAGGCGTTATTGAAGATTTTTCAAAGTTAAAAAAAGTAAATAAGTTTCTAAAAGCGGCTCCGTATATAGGTGCAGCATTTGTGGCACTAGATGCATTGCTTGTAATTAATGATACAGTTAAAGCATATAACGAGCATGGTTTAGATGATGCTGTATTAACCTTTACTGAAGGGGCAGCAAAAATTGCCACTGATTTTGTCGTTGATGCATTGGGTGCAATTCCTTATGTGGGTCCGGTTATAGCTGTTTTAGACCTTATAAGCGGCGGTGCAATTACCGTAACTATGGAGAATATTGTAATTGGAATTATAGAGAGGGCATCTGGAAGACTTATCGAGGGTACTCAATGGGATGACGTTGGTGAATTTGCATTAAAAGGAAATAACTACGCTAACATCATATTTGGAAAATCTGGAAATGATGAAATATACGGATACGAAGATGGTGACAATTTATACGGCGAAGACGGAGACGATACCATCTATGGTGGAACAGGGTCTGATATCATTTACGGAGATGCTGACTATGACGATTGGAATAAAGAAATAAATGTAGAAACAAATTACATCGGAAACGATAATCTCTATGGAGAAGATGGGGAGGATTATATCTATGGAGGAGGCGGAAACGATACCATTAGTGGTGGCAATGACACGGATTACCTTTTTGGCGAAGATGGAGAGGACACGATTTTTGGTGATGAAGGCGATGATTACATCGAAGGCGGAGCAGATAACGATGAAATCCACGGTGGTACAGGCAATGATACTATTTTTGGTGGTATAAGAGATAGCAAAAGCGAAACCGTAGCAAGCGATGGCAGTGTTGCGTCTGGCAATGACGAACTCTACGGTGACGAAGGCGAAGATGTAATTTTCGGTGGAGATGGAAAAGATACCATTAGTGGCGGGGATGATGATGACTCTCTCTTAGGCGAAGATGGAGAAGACACCATTTCTGGTGATGCTGGAAATGATTACATTGAAGGCGGGAAAGACAACGACGAGATCCACGGTGGGGCTGGAGATGATGTCATTTTCGGTGGCATCAGAGATACTGCCAGTGAAACTTTGGCTAGTGATGATAGTGTGGCATCAGGCAATGACGAAATTTATGGCGATGAAGGTAACGACACAATTTTCGGTGGAGATGGTGATGATATCATTGACGGCGGTACAGATTCAACATCTGGCGATACCAGCACACCGAAATCCGCAGATGATATTAAAATCGGCGATACGCTCTATGGCGAAGGCGGTTCCGACACGATTCACGGCGGCACTGGAAATGATTATATTGATGGCGGCGCTGATAAGGATTATCTTTATGGAGATGAAGGAAATGATATTATTCTTGGTCAGGACGGCGATGACATAATTGAAGGTGGAGACGGCGTAAACTTTATCTGGGGAGGTATCGGAAATGATACAATAACCGGCGGAGAAGATACAGATTACATCTATGGCGAAGCTGGCGATGATAATATCAATGGCGGAAATGGTGAAAACTACATTTTCGGTGAAGAAGGTGTTGATCATATCTACGGAGGTAATGACAATGACTACATCGATGGCGGTGTAGGTGACGATCATCTCTATGGCGGAAATGGCAACAATGAAATTTATG
The DNA here is from genome assembly GCA_947627445.1 of uncultured Ruminococcus sp. GTDB lineage: Bacteria > Bacillota > Clostridia > Oscillospirales > Ruminococcaceae > Ruminococcus_C. The sequence continues at coordinate 11,432 of CANQWA010000042.1, read as the reverse complement.
GCCGTGAAGGAAATGATAATATTACTGACGGTGACGATGCAAGTTATATTGAAGCTGGTGAAGGTAATGATACCATTCATGCCGGAGGCGGAGATGATGTGATTGACGGCGGTACCGGAAATGACTTCATTCAGGATGATCATGGTGACGATACGATTGTCTTTAAGGCTGGCTATGGCATAGATACAATTTCTGATGCATCTGGATACAATACAATTGCACTTTCCGGTTTGGATATTTCTTCTGCAACATTTTCATGCAGTGGAAACGATCTGACAATTTCCTTTGGTGGAGATGCTATTGTTCTGATGCAGTATTATGACTTCTATAACTTCAATATCAATGGTACAGATGTTTCAGATTTGATTAATTCTCTGCATGGTTCAGATAATGACGACTGGATGAATGTAGCGAATACAAATGGTGATTCGTTGTATGGTGAAGGCGGCAATGACAACCTTTCTGGTAACAGTGGAAACGACTCATTGTACGGTGGTGTTGGAAACGATACATTAAACGGCAATGACGGTGATGATGTTCTTGACGGCGGTGAAGGCGATGACTGGCTCTACGGCGGCAATGGCAATGATACATATATCTTTGAAAAAGGATATGGAAATGACACCATTGAAGACTGGGGCGGAAGCAGTACAGTTGTGTTTAAGGATGTCAGCTCCGATGATATGACCATTTCAAATCTGTGGGATTCAACACTTGAAATGACTGTTAACAGCACAGGAGATAAACTCAGCATTAATGGATACAAGTGGAATCAGGATGGCTATACCTTTGAATTTGCGGATGGTATAACAGGAACAGTAAACAGAGATACTTGGGAACTGGAACTTAATCAACCTACGGAAAACAGTAACGTATCAGAGATCAGTGAAGAAGAAATCATTCAGACTAATGCAAATATCCTAGATGATATGTATGCAGAAGACAGTATTACATCTGATTTGCTTGAAGAGCAGAATGATGTTGTAATTTCCGATGTTTCTGACAGCATATCTGATATGGATGAAACTAATAGTGTATCAGACCAGACGGATTTTCAGGTGATGATTTTGGCAGAAAATATGTCTGCATTTGCAAACGAAGATAATATTTCTGACAACGCAAACTTGATGAATTCAATGGTAGACATGTCTGTCATAGATCAGCTTTTGGCTGGTACGTCAGTACAATAATTTATATAAATACTATTTATTAAATAATATGCAGTGGCTATTTAGTTACTGCATATTTTATTTAATATTAATTCGATTAAGGACAATACAGTATGAGAACAACATGCGATATTTTAGATTTATCATTATTTTTTGACCTGATTTGCCTAAAATTTGCACCTTGTGCCAAAATGCTTGACTTTTTTTGCGTTTTTTGGTAAATTAGATTTAATGATTGATAGGAGGACTTTATGATAGAAAAGTTGAGCCGGCATATTCTGCAGTATTTATTGCATAGCGGTGTCATTGCAGATACGAATGATGAAAAAGAATATTATCAATACGGAATTGAAATTACAGTTTCTTCAATTCTGAATATAGTATTAATTTTAGGTATTGGATTGATAACATGGAATGTTTTTGAGAGTTTGATTTTCCTTTTACTCTTTATTCCGATTCGCCAGTTTACAGGCGGTTTTCATGCAAGTACGTATTTTAAATGCAATTTATCTTTTTGTATTTTATTTTCATCAGTACTTATCCTATATCATTTTACGAAAGGATTTTTGAATACATATTTATCCATTTTAATTACATTTATATGTGTTTTACTGATTACAGCAGAGTGTCCGATTGAAAATAAGAATAAACCTATTCCAGAGGAGCGAAAAAAATTTCATAAAATTATGGCAGCATTGCTGAGTACAATTTATGGCATAGTCGGAATTGTATTGACAGCAATTTCAAATAAATATGGAGCTTTGATATTATATACATTAGCCGCTGTGGCAATGTTGATAATTGCTGCGATGCTCCAAGATAGGAGGTGTAAGTATGCAAAACACAAAGAAAAATGTTAAATCTGCTTCTTTGATTAAGAAGATTGCAGGCAAGATGGCTGATATTTCTTGTGGCGCCGCATCTGTATGGGGTGTTTATCAGCCGAAGGAGTCTGATGCTGTAAGAAAGCACAGCAAGTCCTAATGAAACAGGACAAATGAATTTAAGAAGTACAGAATGTACTTTTAAGGGAATACAAGCAATATTAAAATCATGTTGCTCGTATTCCCTTAAATTAATGAATTTGGAGGTTGTATGTATGGTAAAAGCTGATAACGCAGAGGATTTAACATACATAAAGTATGGATATAAGCTTTATGATTCGGTAAGCAGGAACTACAGTTACATTCACATCACAGAATAACTTGAGCGAAAGGCAGTTAGAAATGAGAAAGAAATTTCTTATAGTCTTCATTCTATTAGTTATTCCGATCAGTTTGTTTTCAAAAAGTGTTTTCATTTATAAGAGCAGTTTTTGACGATTCCGGAAATATGCTTTTATATCTTGTGTCGAAAAGCGAAAAGAATGCAAATGATGAAATCAGAAACTATTATCTGGTATATGTATACGATGATTATAATGGACACAGTTCAGGATTAGCTATTGATTTTTCTCAAATAACAGCAAAACCATTCCATGATAATTGGTATTATTGGTCTGAAGATATTCAATTAGGTTAAATTCATAAATCCTTGTTGTGCATTTCACAACAGAAAAACAATCATCATTTCTAACTACATTTTGACGAGGACAAGGCGAAAAAGCGAAAGCAACCTGCCGTATGGTGCGCTTTTTCCACGCAACAATCGGTAAAATTTGCCGAAAAGACAGGTGCAATATCCTGTGAGACAAGTTCTGATTGGACGAAAAATCTGACGGCGCATCTGACGCACCATCTTTATGCGGATTTGCCCTAACTTACTTCCTTTCGTTGTTTCATATATTCTTCTTGGGTAATTGTTATGAGTGTATTACCCTCAAATTCAAAAGATTTTGGATTGTTTTAATATATTTGGATATATAATCAGCAACTCTGCACATTCCTTCTAACTCACTATCTTTTGCATTACCGTAATTTTCAAAATTAAAATATAGTTTGATTTCTTCACTTTCATCATAATAAAACATACAAGTACATTTTATATATTCGTTGTCCATACAAATCGTCTGATTTATTTCAGATTCTATATTTTTCACCTCATGTCTCAAAACTGCTTGGTCATTGAAAAGTATAACCAATATTAGTATAAGAAGCAAAAGAATAGTTAAAACTAATACAATTAAGGAGCGTTTTGTTCTTTTATTCATATATATTCAAAATATTACACGTACAAAGCCGTCAGGCGTTCTTTGTGCGGTGTTGCCTTATAACTCGATATCCTGTTTTTCTAAAATCCGCAGCTTCTGCTCATATTGTGTATTTTCCAGCAGCAGGCAGTATTTTTTGGGGGTCAGGCCGGAAAGCGCCTTGAAATCACGAACAAAGTGGGACTGGTCATAATATCCCAGCTCTGCCGCCACCTCTGTCAGTGTTTTGTCAGAACGATCGTTCAATGCCTGAACAGCTGCCTGGAATCGGAAAATCTTGGCCAGTTGCTTGGGGCTTAATCCTACCTCAGTGCGGAAGCACTTGTCAATATATCGGGCGGTGTATCCCGTCTCCTCTGCAAGCTGCTCTATGGTTATACCGCCGGCAGCGCGCACCAACAGATTGGTGGCATGCAGCACAAGCAGATTGCCGTTTTCCATGGGAGAAACTCGTTTGTAAATGCGCAGATACGATCGAAGAAAGGCATGGATCTGCCGATCAAAATCCATGGTGCCGCAGATCTCCTCCAGCATACGCTCGTCCCGGATCAGGGTGGAAAAAGGAATTCGATGATTAACAAGACTCCCCATCACGCCCGAAACACCCAGCACGGGGTTATATCCCGGCAGGAATCGCACGCCGAAATAACATGCCTCCGACCGCAGCAGAACAGTCTCAGGTGCAAGCACCGTGCCGCAGATTTCAGCCTCCGGGGCATCTGGATCGCAGCAGAAGACCATATCCACACAGCCGTCCGGTACCGCATACCGAGGCGCAGTTCCCGTCCGGCACTGATAAAAATGAACGATTCCAAACCGGTTCATCACACATTTCGCATACGTCTCAGCCGCGGTGACAAAAAACGGCTGCCTAGGTGTCATATAGATACGCTGTTCCATGTAAAAACACCTTTCGCTTTTCTCTTTCCATTATAGTACAGATTGCAGAAAAGTGCAAGGCGTTTTACAATTTATTCAAAACTTTTTTATAGCTATCATTCCGGACGAGTGCCGGTGTTGACATCTGCAGGGACGCTCTGCACCTCTGGCTCTGCTTGGAGATGGAGCCATTTTGCCAACTTGGGATTATGGTGCATCTGATACAGATCAGATTCCATAGCCATAACCTCTTTGATCTGGAAGGCCTTGAATATGGGGCGCTTCATCACAACCTTGATCCAAATGACCGCATATACAGACAGAACAGCCAAAACGATCACAAAAATCAGATAGATTCGCTTCTTGACATCCCAACTGGGGTCAATGTTATAGATCATAAAGGCATTGCCGATGATGCCCAGAACAGGGATCACTGGTCCTAAAGGCAGCTTGAACGTCCGGGGCGCTTTGGGCAGACGCTTCCGCAGCACAAGCACATCCAGATGCAGGATGATATAGGAGAAAATCCAGAAGGTACAGCCCGTCAGAATGAGGAATGTCAGTTGATCGCTGGTGGAAAGTCCGGTGGCATTAATGATAATCATTGCCACAGCTACCAGAAGCAAACCCACATAGGGCGTTCCCCACTTGTTCCGCCGGAGAAAGACTGTCGGTAAAAGTTTGATCTTCGCCATGCCGGAGCAAATCTGAGAGATGGAGAACATTGCAGTGTTCAGGGTGCTGATTACCGCCAGAAGAGAGATAATGGTCATCCAGATGGTGCCCACCTTGCCGTACAGCAAAGTGCCGTACAGGATATGAGGCACTGTGCTGGCACCTAAGTCTTCCCAGGGTGTGTAACGACTGAAACCGATGGTCATAAAGATTTGCATAACCAGAATCACTACCAGACTGATGACCATGCCAATGGGTACCTTGCGGCGGGCATTTTTTACCTGAGACGAAATGGGCACAATAAACTCCACACCGATGAACAGAAAGAATGCTAAACCGAGCAGAGACAACACATCTCCCGGTTTGGAGGAAATCACAGTTTCCTGTTCCACGATCTCGCCTGTACCCAGACCCAGTGTGCCTGCAATCCCCAAAAAGATCAGGGAACCGATAAGACCATAGGCCATCATATTTTGTATCTTTGCAAACATATCCACGCCGAAAAGATTCAGTACTGCCAGTATCACAATCAAGGCAATGGAGTATACAGAACCGGAGATGGGAACATTCGGCAATACGTTGCTCAGGGTGTTGCCGAACATGGCTGCCTCTGAGCTGCCCATAATGGTCTGGCAGGTCAGATAGCCGCCTACGGTAATGACAATGGATACAAATGGCCCCAGACATGCCAGGGTATACTGTGCCATGCCGCCGGTCAGATTGGGCATTAGGGCATTCAGCTCACAAATGGAAAGTGCCGTCAGAATGTTAAACGCACAGGCAATCACCATTGTCAGAATAAAGGGGGTTCCCACTGCGGCAGAACCCTGTCCAATGGAAAGCAGACAGCTTGTGGCCACGATGAGTCCCACACCAGTGGCAATAATGCTGGGCAAGCCAAGTTTTTTCTCTCCCATTTTCAATCACTTCCTCTACACGGATTTAGAACTTATTCTCATTTGTCGCCGTACACGAGTGCTTCATAGCCTTCTTCACCAGTACGAACACGAACCACATTTGTCACATCGGAGACAAAGATCTTGCCGTCGCCGATGTGACCGGTATATAGCTCTTTCTTCACAAATTCCAGCAGGGCATCGATTTCTTCTGTGGGAAGTACCATCATAACCACCTCTTTGGGCAGCAGGCTGATCTCCTGTTTCTTTCCCTCTACTTCAAACTCCTGGGTACCATGCTGGACACCGCAGCCCAGTACCTGGTATACAGTCATACCAGTAATGTGGAAGTGTCCCAGTGCCTTTTTCAGCGGTTCGATCTTGGAAATACCTGTGATGATCTCAACTCGTGATAATTTCATAACTTCCTCCGTTCTGCTTTCCGGTTGTCGGAAAGCCATTAGAATTTTTGGGCAAAAACAAAAAAATGCCGGACTTCCACGAAGTCCGACACCATTGTCTCTTCCAATTGTTCCCGTTAGCAGGCTGCCCTATGTAGGAACAAGAATATCATATCATAGAACACGCAAAAAAAATTGTAAAAAACGGAACCTTAGCGTTCCATTATTGAAAACGGTCGTACCGCAGGGCTGACAGATCAACTGCGGTTTCCTGTCCCATGGCAAGCTGGGAGAGCACCAGACCCACAGCCGGTGCAATGCCGAATCCGTGACCGGTGAAACCGCAGGCAAGGATCAGTCCCGGCACCTCTTCGACTTTGCTGATGACCGGAACATGGTCGGCACAGGAATCCATCCAGCCTGCCCAACTGCGCACCACTTTGATCTTTGACAAAGACGGGAAATACCGCATGATCCCGCGGCAGGCCGCCGATGCTGCAATGCTGGTGGAAAGAGGCTTTCCCGGCTTAGCATAAGGCTCCAGCCCGGAGTTCAGGCCAAAGACAAAGGAACCATGTTCTGTCTGATGGCCATAAAAATCTGCGTCTGCGGTACCTAACATTTGCCAGAACATAGGCGCCACTGCCTCTGTGACAAGCGTCTCTAACAGTACCGGCTGCATAGGAATGTCAATCCCTACCGTAGAGGCAATGAAGCGGCTCTCATAGCCTGCTGCCAAAATGATGGTGTCTCCCTCATAGACATTGCCAGAGACTGTGACTGCCTGCCGGACAGCGCCTTTGATCTTCCGCAGCTCCACCACCTTTTCCCCGGAGATGATATGGGCACCCAGCCGGCGCGCCATTTTGTAATAGCCCATAGTAGCCATCAGGGGATTGGCGTGACCGTCAGTGGGACACCAGCTGGCACAGCTGACTTCCTCCGAAAGATAGGGATTGAGCTGCCGCGCTTCGTCACCCGAAATCATCCGTACATCCAGTCCGCAGGCCGCCGCCCGGGAAGTCAGTCCCTCCAGAATTGCCTTATGCTGGGGCGTACTGCCCAGACGCAGATTGCCGTGCTGGCAGTACTCCACATTGGTGTCCAGCATATCTGACAGTTTTGGCCAGATGTTCTGGATGGCGTACATGATCAGGGGCAGCTCCCGGGGATCTCGTCCCGACTGACGCACGCCGCCGCCGTTGCGGGTAGAACCGCCGTCTCCTATGTTTTCACTGCTCTCCAGCAACAGGACAGAAACGCCGTTTTTGGCCAGATGATAAGCCGCTGCACAGCCGATAATGCCGCCGCCGACAATAATGACCTCTGCATTCATGTTGCCTTCTCCTCTCTGTCTTTTGCCAACACTTCCATGGCAATGGGCCGCATGGGTGCTCTGCCGGTGGACGGCTCCAAGATATCCGGGCGAACCCCTAATTCTCTTGCAACAATGCCTTTGACCAGTTTGGTGCAGGTCTGTCCTTGACACAATCCCATTCCCGTCCGCAGATACCGACGGATCTCTGTCAGCGTAAACATACCATCGTGTACTGCACGGCGGATCTCACCTTTTGTAATTTCCTCGCAGCGACATACGATCAGATCATCGTCCGGCTGAGGAACAAAAGGCTTTAGTTTCCTGTTTCTGTCGTTCATGCCTGTTCCTCCTTCCGGAAAAATCTTGCTTTTCCAGCGAATTCTTTTGGTACTTTCATTGTCAGCAGGTGGGTGCAGTCAAATGCCTTTGCACTGCGCACCTGTACCACCTCTGCCGAACAGACCGTCTTGCCGTCCCGTCCCAGAGCAATGCCTTTGTTGCCTTTTTCAGGCAGCGGCAGAAACTCATAGGGCAGGGTGATCTCTGCCGTTCCGTCGCCACAGTCTTCGTTGACCAGGAAAATAGCCTGACCGGAACAAGATGCCACACACATGCCGCAGCCGGTACATCTCTGTTCCGGATTCACAGAGGGAAGGGCAGTAATGTTGCTGCCAATGCGGATGCAATGTTTCGGGCAGGCGTCCTGACACGGGTTGCAAGGGATATTCTGGGTGCATTCTATCACAGGATGCACACCGATATTGTGGGTTACACCGGGGAAGCGTTCGATCTCATCCTCTGCCACAAAGCCATGCCGCAGCAGGTTTTCAGAAATGGCAACGCCTTCCTCCGTTTCCGTGATTTTCTTGCCGCGCATTCCCGGTGCAAACATACCCTGGCGCAGACCGGAAAGCGCCTCCTCCTGCTGTGCAGCCTGTGCTTTGCATTCTTCCTGAGAAATGAAGCCCAGACGTGCTGCAGCGGCAATGCCAGCAATGCGTCCCTCGATCATGGCACTGGAAGCCTCTTCGATGCCGGAAACATCTCCTGCTGCATAAATGCCGGGAATAGAAGTTTCCCCATAGGCATTGACCACGGGTACAAAACCAGCCTTGCCAGGATTGTCTTCCATGGCGCAGCCTGCCATATCGCACAGCTTGGACATGGGGGAAAGTCCTACTGCCAGGCAGATCGTGTCTACATCAAAGTGTTTTTCCGTACCGGGAATGATTTGCCAGCTGGCATCTACTTCGCCGATGGTCACACCGGTGACGCAATCCTCTCCCTCCGCAGAAACAATGGTATGCGAAAGATAAAACGGAACGCCGCACCGGGCAATCTTTGCCGCATGTACCCCATAGCCGCCTACACGAGGGGCAGCATCTGCCAGAGCTACCACTTCACAGCCGGCTTGCATCAGCTGAAAGCTGACCACCAGTCCCACATTGCCGGAACCAAGCATCAGGACGCGCTTGCCCGGCAGTGTGCCGTGCAGATTCATCATAGTTTGAGCCGCCCCAGCCCCAATGACACCGGGCAGTGTCCAACCGGGGAATGTCACCATGTTTTCGCTGGCACCAGTGGCAATGAGAATGGTGTCTCCCTTGATATGCTCCACATGAGAATCAATCTTGACTGTGATCTCCTTTTCCGGAAACAGACCAATGACAATGGCGTTCAGTACCACCTGAACTCCCAGCGCCGACGCCTCTGCCAACAGTTCCTCACCGATATGAAAGCCCCGGATTTTTGCCTTATGCTCCTTAGAGCCGAAGAACTTGTGGATCTGTTTAAACAGTTGGCCGCCGGGCTTGGCGTTTTCATCATAAACTACGACCTGCATGCCACGCTTTGCCGCTTCAATGGCCGCAGACAGTCCTGCCGGACCTGCACCTATGACGATCATATCATATCGTTTCATTCTGCTTTACCTCCGGGCTGCTGGGCGGTAACGCCGTATTGGGTACGAATGTCCATGCCCGCCTCCAAAGGCGTGATACAGGTGCGGACGTTGGGTTGACCGTTGACGACCATGACGCAGTCGGTACACCGGCCTATGGCACAGAAGATGCCCCGGGGCTTGTGTTCTTTTTTGGTGTAGCGATGCACCATGATTCCGGCATTTTTCAGCGCCATGGCAATAGGCTCTCCAGCGTAGCCTTCCAGTGTCTTTCCATCAAGAGTAAAAGGTACCAGTTCTCCTTTCTGATAGGTGCCCAGAATAGGGTGTTCCTGAATTCTCATGTAACGATTCCTCCTGTCAAAATAATTCTCAGATCTTGTTTCACATTTGGAGATTGTCAGATTTTATACCAATCGGCAAAGCTGATAGGCGCTCTTTGTGCGGTGTTGCCTTAGATAGGTTCTGCCTTATATCATCTGGGGTGTGTCCCACAGCTTCAGCTTGGTACCGATGCCTTTTTTCAGGGCATTGCGGTAGACCACTGTGCCCCAGGCCACATCCTCTACCGGCATACCGCCGATGGAATATACAATGATTTCATTTTCGTCCCGGTGCAGCGGAATATTCCCCATCAGAATATCGCCTAAGTCATCCACCTGATCCAGTGTCATCTTTCCCTCGGCAATGAGATCCATGACGCGAACCGCAGGAATGGGAATCGTATGATAGGCGTTAGGCTTCATTTCTTCCTCCCAAGCTTCGTATAGCTTGATGTTGTCCGTGACAGTTCTGGCGCGGTGCATGATAAAGTCATCTGAGAAATTCAGCGCTGCCGTGGAACTGATCAGTGCCCCGGGTTTGATCCATTTCTCTTCAATAAAGGGGTATTTGCTGGGATCGCCTGTGGGCGTGGAAGTGCCGGCAGAAATGATATCCGAATCCCGCACAACTTCTTCCATGGTATCAACTGCATAGGCCTCCACCTGAGGATATTCGGCCTTGACATGTGCAATGAATTTCTGAAGGGAAGCGGCTCCCCGACCTTTGACCTTAATGGTTTGGATTCCCGGCCGCACTGCCATAATTGCGGCAAGTGCGGTTTTGCTCATGACACCTGGCCCGATGATACCTACGACCTTAGAATCCGGCCGTGACAGATGTTTATATCCGACTCCCGGAACAGCGCCGGTACGGTATGCGGACAGGATGTTGGCGGACATATAAGCAAGCGGTGCGCCGGTGTCCTTGTTATTGAGCGTCAGCATAAGAATGGAACGGGGCAGTCCTTTTTCCTTGTTTTCACAGTTGGAGCCGTACCACTTCATGCCCGCCATATCGAACTTTCCGCCCAGATATGCCGGCATTGCCATAAAACGTCTGTCCGGGCCATCCACCGGCATTTCCGGGAATGGTGAAGACGCCGGAAACATGACCATACAGCCGTGAGAGTTTCCGTTGGCACCGCCCATGCGGTAGTTGCCCACTTTCATCAGCTTGAACATTTCCTCCATGGCTTCAATACATCCGGCCATATCCTTGACCCCAGCGGCAACCATGTCTTCTTCATTCAGATACAAAAATTCAACCTTTGGATATTCCATTACAATGTCCTCCTGACAAGAAGCGAAAGTTCCGTTTCTGCAAAAAATAAAAGGAGCTCAGCGTCTGATCTGCTGAACTCCTTTGTTCAAGTATGATTTTATCACAATTTCTTCTAAAAAAATTGTAAAAAACGGAACAAGGGCATAAGAACAAGTTCTAAGTATCCAGCGAAGGACAACCGCATGAAAAAGCCGACAAATATCAAGTTCTTAAACAGGATCTAATGGTGAAACCACACCGTCTTTGTCGATGGATATGCCATAGGCAGAGGAGAGAGCCTCCATATTCCGGTAAAAGGCATCCTGTTCTTCCGGGGTATCGTAATACTGCACCTGACAGTTTGTCTGCCTGCCGGGGATCAGCTGGAGCGACACCTGATGCTCTGATGCAGTGCCGCGGATATGCAGCTCTGCCAGCATGGTGTCCATAGACATGCCGTT
>CANQWA010000041.1 GCA_947627445.1 uncultured Ruminococcus sp. | reverse complement strand
CACGCCGTCACCATCCATATCGGCAATCTTTGCCTGCTCTTCTGTGAGAGAAGCCCCCTCCACATACAGCGAACGGGACACTACCGCAGAATCATGTCCGGTAATCACACCGTCCAGATCTACGTCTCCCTGCACGTAAGCGGCTTCGGCAGCAGAAGCAGACAGTACCGGCAGAGAAGCCAGTCCCATCACGGCTGCAAGAACCCCTGCGATCATGCGATTTGTTTTCTTCATAAGACATCTTCCTTTCTTAAAAAATATTTTGTTTTGGCAGAAAAGCCCAAAGACTTTACCCTTTTCTGCTACTTATAATGTAGCACATTTCACAGCCTAATGCAAGTGGCAAATTCAACAAAATATTGGCTAAATAATTGTTACAACTTACAAATTCACACGGGCAGAAACCGCCATCGACACGAAATTGTCTATTTCGATTCATCCGCTTTTTCCCAAAATGGTCTGACAATCAGAAGTTCTGCACGCTTCCAGTCACCCTCCAAAAGTTTTTTCAGATATGTGCAAAAAAACTATTGACGATTTGCATTTTTTCGGGTATGATTATATATAGAAACTGCCTTTTTACAGGAGGACATCATGATACGTTATTTCAAAAAGCTGACAGCCCTGTTTCTGGGTGCAGCAGCACTCTGCTCTTTGGCAGGATGCGGCATCGGAAAACCATCGGCAGATCCAATCACCTGGGGTAATGTCGCCATCGGCGGCGGCGGCTATGTCACCGGTGTCGAATACAATCCCAAAGAAGAAGGTCTCGTCTACGCCCGCACAGACATTGGCGGTCTATATCGCCGAAAAAAAGACGGCAACTGGCAGGCAATCACCGATTTTCTCGGTGCAGATGCGTGGAACTATATCGGCATCGAAAGCATGGCAACCGATCCCATCGAACCCAACCGAGTGTACTTTGCCGGCGGTACGTATATGAATAATTCTGCCGGACTGTTTGCATCTGATGACTATGGCGAAACCTGGACACGCTTTGATGCACCCTTTGGCTGCGGCGGAAACCAATCCGGCAGAGGCTGCGGCGAACGGATGCAAGTCAATCCGAACAACAACAAGCAGATCTGGTTCGGCTCACGGAATGCCGGTCTTTGGAAATCCGAGGATTATGGCAAAAACTGGGAGGAAGTGACATCCTTTCCCGTAAAGGGCGATTATCAGCAGGAAGGCAACAGCATCGGCATTCTCTGGGTAGAATTTGCCCCGGATTCCGGCGATATCTATGTGGGCGTCGCCATGGCAGACAGTTGCTGCATCTACCGTTCCACCAACAATGGCACCAATTGGACCGCACTGCCGATCAATGACATGAGCGCTGGATGGTATCCGCTGCACGCCGATTTCTCCGCAAACGGCAAGCTCTATCTGGTGTATTCCGACAATTGTGGTCCGAATCTGTCTCCCTCTGACGGCGGCGTGTATGTCTATGACCCGGCAACAAGCCAGTTCACCAATATTACCCCTAATCTGAATGACGGCAGAGTCGGCGGCTTCGGCGGCATTTCCGTCGATCCTCAGAACCCCGATGCGGTGGTGGTCTCCACACTGGGCTGGTGGTCGGATAACGGCGATAATCTCTACTATTCCACAGACGGCGGCTCGACCTGGAGCGGTCTGTTCAACTTAAACTCCGGCGAAAACAACTACCAGATGGATACCACACAGGCTTCTTGGCTGGATTGGGGCAGAGGCAAAAACGGTGCGAAAACCGGCTGGTGGGTGGCAGATGTGGACATCAACCCTTTTTGTTCTGACGAAGTGATGTATGTCACCGGTGCCACTATCTATTCCACCCAAAACATCACGAAGATCCGTTCTGAACCCGTCATCATTGCCTTTGATGCCTACGGACTGGAGGAAACTGCCGTGTACAAGATGCTTTCCCCTCCCGGAGATGACAGCACCCCCCAGCTTTATTCCATCATGGGAGACTTGACAGGCTTTGCCCACATGGATGTGACAAAATGTCCCGATGATGCCCATTTCATGAAAAACGGCAATCCCACAGATGTGGACTGTGCTTTCCTGAATCCAGATATTGCCGTGTACGTCAATGAGGAAAAAACCTCCTCTATCGTATTCACCAAAGACGGCGGCGATACCTGGGATGTGGTACAGCACAAGCCCGATCCTTCCCCCGGCGGACATGTGGCAATGGCAGCGGACGGAAGCTCCTGCGTATGGATTTCTTCCTCCGGAAAAGCTTATGTGACCTTTGATTTCGGCGAAACCTGGTATTATACGGAGGGTCTGGGATACGGTGCGAAGATTGCCGCAGATCGTGTCAATCCCAAGCTGTTCTATGCCGCCTGCGATGGTCAGTTCTATGTTTCTGAGGATGGCGGTCTGACCTTCCGTTCCGCCGGACAGATGGTGGCGGATTCCGCCGAACCGGTGACGGTGGCAGGCCACGAGGGGCATGTCTGGATGTCCAGCACTACCCTGATCATGTACACCGAAGATGCCGGAAAATCCTTTCAGACCGTAAAGACACTTCCCAATGTGGACTGCATCGGCTTCGGCAAGGCAAAGGATGACAAGAGCTATCCGGTAATCTATGCTCTGGGCGATGACAGCGAAAACGGTTATGGCATCTATCGCTCCGAAGATAAGGGCATATCCTGGGTGCGCATCAACGACAGCCAGCACCTGTTCGGCAATCTGAATGGGGAAGACGGCTTTATCACAGGCGATAACAGAGTCTACGGCAGGGTGTATATCGCCACCAACGGCCGTGGCATCATCATGGGTGATATATCCAAGTGAGAAAGAGACGAAAACGAAAATTTGCCCTCCGCCGGTTTCTGGCTGTGCTGCTGTGCTGCTGCCTGCTGGTCTTCGGCATTGCGGGCGGCAGAAGAGCCTATCATATCTTCATGACCAGTACCGGAAGGCAGCTGCCGGATGTTCCAGACAGCGCAGTCTATCCGGTTCGGGGCGTGGACATTTCCTACTATCAGGGAAACATCGACTGGGATGTATTGTGCGCCCAGGATATTTCCTTTGCCTTTATCAAGGCGACAGAGGGTGTAGATCACAACGACACCCAGTTTCTCCAGAGCTGGGAGAGCGCAGCACAGGCGGATATTTTTGTGGGGGCGTATCATTTCTACCGGTTCGAGGACAGCGGCGCACAGCAGGCGCAGAACTTTATGGACACCGTTCCGGTGCGGGAGAACACCCTGCCGCCGGTGATCGACGTGGAACTATATCCTTCTTTGGAAAATGAACCGGATGCCGCAGACACCCGTGAGAATCTTCAGGAAATGCTGGATATCCTGGAGCAGCACTACGGCGTCAAGCCCATTCTCTATGCAGCGCCAAACACCTATCGGAAATATATCCGCTATTTTTCCGCAGAATATCCCGTCTGGATCAGTAACTATTACTACGAGCCATATCTGGATTGGACTTTCTGGCAGTATACAGACGATGGACTGCTGGACGGCTATGACGGCGACCAGATCCACATTGACCTGAATGTATACCGGGGCACACGGGAGGAATTCCTGACTGAATTCGGATTGACCGAATAATTGCGAACCCAGACAAAACGCAAATCCCGAGGAGGAAACACCATGACAGAACCCATTTTTTTGGAAGGTGTCTGCAAAGACTATCTCTGGGGCGGCAACCGTCTCCGGGAAGAATACAACAAAAAAAGTGATGCGGACAAAATTGCCGAAAGCTGGGAGCTTGCCTGCCACAAGGACGGCAGCAGCCGCATTTGCAGCGGCGGCAGCAAAGGCATGAACTTGCAGGAATATCTGGACAGAGAAGGCACTGCACTGCTGGGAACGAACTGTTCCGGCTGCAAACAGATGCCAGTACTGATCAAGCTGATTGACGCCAGACAAGACCTGTCCATCCAGGTGCACCCGGACGATGCCTATGCCATGCGCATGGAGCACGAGCCAGGGAAAACCGAGATGTGGTATATCATTGACTGTGAACCGGGTGCATCCCTGTACTACGGCGTGAAAACGCCTGTTTCCAAGGAAGAATTTGCCCAACGCATTGAGAACCAGACCCTGACGGATATTCTCTGTCAAGTGCAGGTGAAGCCCGGTGAGTTATATTTTATCCCTGCCGGAACGCTCCATGCCATCGGTGCAGGCATTCTGCTGGCGGAAATCCAGCAGAACTCCAATACCACCTACCGGGTCTATGACTACGGCAGGCGAGGTGCTGACGGACAACTCCGACCGCTGCATGTGAAAAAGGCACTGGATGTCACGAATCTCCGCCCTACAGCGCCCACCGTGCAGTTTCCAACGGAGAAAATACCCGGGGGAACACGGCGAAAGCTGGCATCTTGTGACTGCTTTGCAGCAGATGTCATCACAGTCACATCTGCCGTCACCGGAAGCGTCACGCCCAAAAGCTTTCAGCATCTGCTGATCCTGGAGGGAGAAGCCAAACTGCAAACCGCATCCGGTTCTTATCCGATCAAAAAGGGCAACAGCGTCTTGCTGCCGGCTGACATGGGACAATACAGCATCATCGGATGCTGTGTATATATTGTTACTAAAATGGATCGTCCGATCCGTAAAATTACAGGAGGAAAAAGCATATGAAATACTACATTGGCATTGATCTGGGAGGCACAAACATTGTTGCCGGCGTTGTCAACGATTCCTACGAGATTCTGGCAAAAGCCAGCGTCAAGACCAATCTGCCCCGCCCGGAAAAGGAAATCGCCGATGATATGGCAAAGGTTTCCCGAATGGCAGCAAAGCAGGCAGGTCTAACCATGGATCAGATCGAATGGGTCGGTGTCGGTACGCCAGGCATTGCCAACAGTGCCACCGGAATCATCGAGTATTCGAATAACCTGGGCTTTCACAACACACCCATGGTGAAGTATCTGGAGACCGCACTGGGCAAGCCCACTTTCATTGAAAACGATGCCAACGCAGCAGCTTACGGCGAATATGTCGCCGGAGCAGCCAAGGGCGCAAAAAATGCAGTCTGTATTACACTGGGCACTGGCGTGGGTGCTGGTATTGTCATTGACGGCAAGATCTACAGCGGTTCCAACTTCGGCGGCGCAGAGGTAGGTCACACCGTCATTTCCGTAGATGGTCCCCCGTGTACCTGCGGCAGAAGGGGCTGCTTTGAGGTATATTCTTCGGCGACCGGCCTGGTGCGCATGACAAAAGAAGCCTTGGCAGCCAATCCCGACAGCGGCATGAAAAACGAGGAGCGTATCTCTGCCAGAACCGCATTC
The DNA here is from genome assembly GCA_947627445.1 of uncultured Ruminococcus sp. Lineage (GTDB taxonomy): Bacteria > Bacillota > Clostridia > Oscillospirales > Ruminococcaceae > Ruminococcus_C. The sequence continues at coordinate 12,699 of CANQWA010000041.1, read as the reverse complement.
AACTATATGCGTGCCGGCGATGCGACGGCAAAGCAGGTGGTAAATGATTATATCAAGTACTTAGCAGCAGGCATTACCAATACCATCAATATTTTTCAGCCGGATATTCTGTGTATCGGCGGCGGTGTGTGCAACGAGGGTGATCCACTGCTGATTCCCATGAAAGAACTGGTGAAGAAGGAAGTCTACACCCGGAATTCTGCGAAGAATACCGAAATCGTGATTGCCAAGCTGGGCAATGATGCGGGAATCATCGGTGCGGCGTTCTTGGGGAATACGCAGGATTAAGAACAGGTTCTAAGGCAAATCCGCACAAAGATTGTGCGGATTTGCCCTATGTGTTTCTATATCAACCAAAAACAGCACAGGGCAAAACGCTCTGTGCTGTTATCTTTTAGAACCTGCTCAGGCTCTGATACCAATCCTCTTCATTCCGATAGACGGATCGATCGGATTTTGGAGGAGCAGTATGAAAATTTACTCTGTTTCGTCCAAAGGCATATCCCGGGTCGCCGTCTGAAAATAAGTGTCCATGCGCCCCAGAAAACAAATATAGCCGATCACAAGAACTGCACCCTGTATATACAGCGCAGCAGCCAAAAAGCTTTCCGAAAACAGGGACACAACCTTCACCAGAAATATCATAACCATCATCATGAAAAACACCACGGTATACACCCACAGGAGAATTTCTGCGCTCCGGCGGAACTCCGTCATGTGATAACGCGGTCTGCCGTCCGGCATGGCTGGATTTCCGGCAAGAAGAATGCGCCACTCTTTTCCTTTATGCATAGCCGCAGCCATCATACCGTCTGCAACAGAAAGCCCCAGAAATAGCAATACCCATCCAATTTCCAGTGTCATACACTTCCTCCGCTTACAGCTCTACTGGCTGGATCTCCCAGATGTTTTCTGCGTAGTCCGCAATGGTACGGTCAGAACTGAATTTTCCGGCATGACAGATATTCTGCCACTGCTTTTTTGCAAATGCCATTTCGTCACGATAATCCTGATTGCACCGCAGCTTTGCCTCGACATAGGATTCCAGATCACCCAGCAGATAGTAATGATCCGGTGCGTGCCAGCTTGCACCATCCAGCAGTGCATAGTACAATTCCCGGAAATCGCCGCTGCCGCCGTCGCTGCATGTGCCGTCTATCAGCGTTTCTACCACACGGCGGATTTTCTCGTTTTCGGCAAACAGTTTTCGGCTGTCGTAAGAAGGCACGATGGCTTCCAGTTCTTCTACTCTGGCACCAAAGATATAGTTGTTCTCTTCCCCTGCTTCTTCCACAATCTCAATATTCGCACCGTCATATGTGCCGAGAGTCACCGCACCGTTGAGCATCAGCTTCATGTTGCCTGTACCCGATGCCTCTGTGCCGGCAGTGGAAATCTGTTCAGAAACATCAGCAGCAGCTACCAGTTTCTCCGCATAGGAAACGTTATAGTTGGAGACAAACACCACCTTCAACAGCCCACTGACTTCCTCGTCGGCAGAAACCAGTTTGCCTACCTCGTGGAGAAACCGGATGATCGCTTTGGCACGGCGGTAACCCGGTGCTGCCTTTGCGCCGAACAAGAATGTGGTAGGCACAAAAGATGCTTTGTCTATGCTGCCGTCCTTCAAGCCAAAGTAGAGGTACAGGATGGAGAATGCATTCAGCAGCTGGCGCTTGTATTCATGCAGCCGCTTGATCTGAATATCAAAGATGGTAGACGGGTCAATGGCGACCTGCTCTTTCTGTGCGACAAAAGCCGCAAGCTGCCGCTTTTTTCGCTGCTTGATATCCATAAAGCGTTTCATCACAGCTGCATCTTCAGCATAGCCAGAAAGGGCTTTCAGGGCGTCCAGATTGGTCATCCATGCATCAGAACCGGCAAGCTCTGTCAGCAGCGCAGACAGTTCCGGATTGCACAGTGCCAGCCAACGGCGTTGGGTAATACCGTTCGTCTTGTTTTGAAAGCGCTCCGGGTAAATGTCATACCAATCCTTCAGCACAGAATCCTTCAGGATCTGTGTGTGAATCGCCGCAACGCCGTTGGTATGAGCAGAAACATACACTGCCATATGTGCCATATGCACCATGCCGTTCTGTACCAGCTTCATGGCGTTCACCTTCTGCTTGTCCGTGCCAAGGCGGTACATGTCGTTCATGAATTGTTCCTGTATGCGCAAGATAATGGCATAAATCTCCGGCAAGAGTTCCTCTACCAGGCGGCAGTCCCACTTTTCCAGCGCTTCCGGCATCACGGTATGATTGGTGTAATGGAAGATCTTCTGCGCCATGGCGAAAGCCTCTGCAAAGGTATAGCCATTCTCTGGCTTTGTCAGCAGGCGAATCAGCTCAGGGATAGAGATCACTGGGTGGGTGTCGTTGAGCTGAATGGCAAGTTTATCTGCCAGATTGTCCAGTATGCCATAGGTGCGCAGATGCTTTTTCAAAATATCCTGCAGCGAAGCAGCACAGAAGAAATACTGCTGCTTCAGGCGGAGTTTCTTGCCCTCCCAGGTATCATCATTGGGGTAGAGCACACGGGAGATATCCTCTGCATAAACGGTCTCTGCGGCAGCCTCTAAATATTTCTGGCGGTTGAACAAGTCAAAGTCAAAGTTCTTGACCGGCTCTGCCTGCCACAGACGAAGGGTACTGATATGATCGGTCTTACAGCCAATGATGGGCATGTCATAAGGTACTGCCCGCACTGTCTGTCCGTTGTATTCTACGAGAACCGTATCCGCATCGCAGCGGTTTGACCAGGGATCGCCGTATTCCATCCAGTTGTCCGGTTCTTCCTTTTGATAGCCGTTTTCAAAATGCTGCTTGAACAGACCATACTTATAGCGGATACCATAGCCGTCCAAAGGCAGATTTCCTGTGGCTGCACTGTCCAGAAAACATGCTGCCAGCCTTCCAAGACCGCCATTTCCCAATGCGGCATCCTCGATTTCCTCCAGATCTGCCAGAGAAACGCCAAGCTCTGCAAAAGCCTGCTTTGCCTCTTCCATCACATTCAGCACCAGCAGATTGTTATAGACAGCACGTCCCACCAGGAATTCCATGGAGAAATAGCAGGCACGGCGGTTATTTTCATGAGCAGCCGTACTTTTCGACCAATTTTCGGCAATAGCGGACATGACTGTTTCTCCCAGTGCCTGATGAAGCTGCTGGGGACTGGCGTGTTTTGCATCTGTTCCGTGCAGCGCAGCAAGAATGCCGGCTTTGATCTGTTCTTTTGTCATCATAAGCTATTTCTCCTTTTTTGCTGCGGGCTTGATCTCCGGGATCCTCCGCTGATGATATCTGTCTCTTTTTTCGAGAATTCTTCTGGACACGGGTTCTTCTGCCTTCTTTGGCTCAGGTTTTTCCGGCAGTCGGTTATACAGCTCATTGAGCCGATAAATTCGCTTTGCCAATCTGGGGGTAAAATCTCCGATCATGGTACGGTACTGCCAGTTTCCTCCGGTAGTCGAAGGCGTATTCATTCTGCCCTCTGATCCGGCGTCCAGGAAATCCTGCATCTGTGCCACTGCCAGATTTGCCGTACTGCTCCATGCACAGCGAACCATAGCACTCGGCAGATCTGCCGTGCTGCGGCAGTGAAGATACCGCTTCGCAAAGGCAATGGTTTTGGCAGAAGAATCGTGCAGCCATCCCCGCAGGGTCATATTATCGTGTGTGCCGGTATAGACAACACAGTTGGAATTCGGATAATTCTGGGGCAGATAATCATTGGAAGGATCGCCGTCAAAGGCAAACTGTATGACTTTCATGCCCGGATAGCCGCAGTCTGCCAAAAGCTTGCGTACCTCTTCCGTCACAAAGCCAAGATCCTCGGCAATGATGGAGATATCCCCCAGATTCTGTTTCACAGCCTGGAACAGTTCGATGCCAGGGCCTTTTTCCCATTTGCCGATCTCCGCCGTTTTTTTGCCGAATGGCACGGCGTAGTAACTCTCAAAGCCCCGGAAGTGATCGATGCGGATGACATCATACAGCGACGATGCACGCTTCAGACGCTGGATCCACCATGCATAGTCCGTTTTTTTGTGGTATTTCCAGTTGTAGAGAGGATTGCCCCAGAGCTGTCCTGTAGGAGAAAAGATATCCGGCGGACATCCGGCTACGGCAACAGGCTTACGGGATTTTGTCAGCTGGAACAGTTCCGGGTTTGTCCAGACCTCGACACTGTCGTATGCCACATAGATGGGGATATCCCCAATGATGGAAATGCCCTTTTGATTGCAATAGGCTTTCAAGTCGTTCCACTGGCGGTAGAACCAGAATTGAAGTACGCTGTAAAATGCAATATCCTCTGCGTATTCTTCCTTTGCCTTTTCCAACGCTTCCGGATCACGCAAAGCAAGATTTTTTTTCCATTCATACCAGGGTTTTCCTTTATTGGCATCCTTCAGCGCCATAAAAAGGGCATAATCCGGCAGCCAGTCCGCCTGTTCCTCACAGAATTGCAGATATTCTTCTTCCGATTGGTTAAACCTGGCAAACGCTGTCCGCAGGACGTGAAAGCAATAGTTGAAGACTCTGGCATAATCCACGCTTCGGGGATTGTCCCCCCAGTGGATGTCCGCATACTCTGGCCGGATTAACCAGCCCTCTGCTTCCAGACGTTCAAAATCAATAAAATAGGGGTTGCCCGCATGTACGGAAAAGGACTGATAGGGCGAATCCCCATAGCTTGTGGGGGAAAGAGGCAATATCTGCCATGCCTGCATGCCGCAGTCCTCCAGGAAATTGGCAAATACATAGGCAGCATCGCCCATTTTTCCAATGCCGTACTGAGAGGGCAGGCTGGAAATGTGCATCAGGATTCCGCTTTGACGCATAATCGAATTCCTCCTGTATAATTCGTTCCGTTTGACACATAACAGGGCTGAGGTGAACCATTATGACACGTATCAAGCCCTATGAGCTATGTTGGTTTTTTCTGTTAGGCTGTTTTGTTTACAGCCTGCTGGAAATCGTATTCCGTGGATATACGCATTGGACCATGGTGTTAACCGGCGGTGTGGTTGCCGGCGTTTTGTATATCCTCCACGCCGCTGCGCCGCCGAAAACACTGCTGCTGCAATGCATCTGTGGTGCGGTGCTGATCACTGCCATTGAATTTGCCGTGGGGGTGATCGACAATCTGCTGCTGCACTGGAATGTCTGGGATTACAGTCACATGCCGCTGAATCTGTACGGACAGATCTGTCTGCCTTTTACGGGACTGTGGTTTCTGCTGTGCATTCCTGCCATGGGTATCTGTCACGTGACAGCCAAGCGTTTTCATCGTCAGAACTGATAAGAACAGCATTATTATACCACATTTTCTGGAAAAAATCAAGAGAAGTCACAAAAGACATACTATTTCATTACGATATTCACACGAACAAGAAACAGGATATTCTCAAATAAAACAACCTGCCAGGAATCGTCCGGCAGGTTGTTTTTGAATCGGATCAGGCGAATTTCGGGTCAGCCGATGGATTCTTCTAAATGCAGCAAGAACCGCAGCAGCAGGGATACATCTTCTGTGTCAATTGTATCATTTTGATCAATATCACTATTGGCTTGCTGTACCTCGGAAAGGGTCACGCTTCCGGCAACCGCTTTGCCCAGGACTACGGCGTCGATCAGGTCAATGCGGCCGTCCAGGTTGACGTCGCCCAGAAGGGTGGGCGCGGGGGCGGCGGGAGTGAGGTCAATGGGGTCGCTTTCGACTGTATCGTTAGATGCTTGATAGAGGCAGAAAGCTTTTACAACCGCTTCGGGATAGATCGCTTTGATCCTGTCCCGGATCTCCATCCCTTCATCCAGCGAAGGCACATTGTCCACATCAAAACAATTACGATTACGATCATATTCTACCGTGATCGGAGAATCATCCACTCCATCTGTATCCGTTGTTCTGCTCATGTCTGCAACAAGGCTTTCCAGCACTGCCTGCTCCGATTCCGGAACATATCGCACCGACAAGGTGTGTCCGAAAAAGCCATTTTCCTGCTGTGCAGAGATGGGATAGAGCTTTACTTCATACAGCTCTACTCCTGCTGATGTCAAGGCATTGCAGAATTCCTTTATCACAGGCTGTTTATCCGGAGTCAGATATTGGTCGTACATCGTAGCGATAACCACATTTTCTACAGGTGTGTTGTCCATGTCATAGTAGGGATAATAATTATGCAGTTCACTGAATTCTACCACGTCAAAATCCAGCAATTCCTCATATTCCGCATAAATTGTTTGGAATGCCTCTACATCTTCGGCGACGAATTCCAATTGATTGCAGTGTACATGACTATACTTGATTATCCAGTCATATTTCCCTGCCATTTGATTCTCCCGGTAAAAATATGTGCCGTCAGCTCCGCTGAATAAATCATCTTCAAAATACGTATAACCATCCGGTGCATAGTTTCCATCCGGGTCGAATTCTACTCTCTGATAGAGCGCACTGCTGTGCATAGCACACACGGAGAACAGCATTGCGGTTGATAATGCAATGCAAAGTAATTTTTTGAATGTTTTTTTCATAATGATCATCCTTTCTAAATCATGTTAACACTGAATCAGCCCACATTGTCGTTGTCGTAGTAGAATTTGAGCAGTTCAGGGGTAATTCGGGTGCCGAATGACGTTTGCCTAGGAAATTCGCCACTATCATCGGGGTCGTTCCCAATTGAGGTAAGAATTCCGATTGCAGTTTTGTATGTCTGACCGCTAAATTTAGGTGTCGTTTCCACAAAAATCGGTCCTCCACTATCTCCTCCAGATGCATATGCAGTTGTCTGTACTTGTCTTTCAAATAATTCACTGCCTTTTAAATCATAAATATAGCCGTCACTTATGTATCTAAGGTTGTTTTTGTTAGTGCCATTGGCAGCCGTCCCTTGTGGATATCCGCTTATTTTCACCTCTGCTCCGCTTGACATAAATTCATCTGTAGGAAGCCCCAGTGTAAAACAGCCAAGATCTGATAAATCCTTAGAAACATAAATCAGTGCATAATCATACTGAAGACCAGTCGATATATCGGTATATTTTTTTGGTATGTGAATCTCGGTAACCAGACTATTAAATAACATGCCTGTGCAATATTCATTATATGCTGTAACACCTGTAGATTTGATAAATGATTGCGTGTCTCTATTATAAACACAATGTGCAGCAGTCACTATGATATGATCGCTGATAATAAATCCACTTCCTCCGGTACTGATTCTTACAACTGCTTTGTTCTTCGTATCAAGTACCCGATTGTCCGGTGCATACATATCCATATTCAATAAAATACTCGTAGCTTCCGGATCGCTGAGCGTGTAAGTAGAGGTAGCACCTGTAGCCCGAATATACTTGATGTATTCTCTGGAATCTGCACTTGCAGTTATATTTGTTTCTCCCAGCAACAGGTACTCAGGACGGCAAACGAACAGACCCATTAAAATCACTGCTACCAGCAGGGAGATAAACGCATACTTCTTTTTTAACATTTTTACTCCTCCTCTTCTTCATACGGAAGCGATGTAATCGTGCGAACAAGATATGCCTGCAGAATATCATAGTCCACAATGTCGATGATCAGATTACAATTCACATCAGCGGGTTTGTAATTTGATAGCACAGCAATCCCATTGATTGCCTTTGCGAGAGCAATGGAATCGCTCAAATTAACCGCTCCGTCACCGTTCACGTCACCATACAATACTGCTGTTTCTGCCGCCGAAACCGGCTGCACCATTGCACCCAGCATCACCACTGAGCAAGCCAAAGCCATGCATGATGCTGTGATTCTACGGAATACATTCATGTTCTACACTCCTTTCGTGTCAAAAAAGAAAATACATTTATTTGTTGAAGTTATTTTTCCTCATTTTCATTATAGCAGAAATTTTTTCCAATGTCAATCAAAATATTCACCAATCTTTGAACAAATTCTTTGTGCAATTCATGCATACACTTTCCACAAAAAGAAACGCCTGCATTGCTTTTTCCAGGCAATGCAAGCGTTTTTTACTGTTTATTTTCACCAATTACATTAGTGCACAGATCCGGTTGGAGAATGCCACCGGATCTTCTACCGGCATTCCGGCGATCAGCAGCGCCTGATCGTACAGCAGCTTGGCATAATCATCCAGCTTTTCCGAACCGCTCTGCTGCATGTCCATCAGCGTCTGATAGATAGCGTGATTCGGGTTGATCTCCAGTACCGTATTCGCCTTGAGCTTTTCGCCCTCTGTTCCCGGCATGGCGTTCAGGGTCTTTGCCATTTCCATGGAAAGCTCCCCCTCACTGGACAGACAAACCGGATGGGATTTCAGCCTGCCGGACAGCTTGACGCTGCCTACCTTACCAGCCAAAACCTTCTGCACGGCTTCCAGCATGTCTTTGCTGGTATTCTGCTTTTCCTCCAGTTCCTTTTTCTCCGCATCGGATTCCAAATCCAAACTGCTGTCCAGAACAGACTTGAAAGACTTTTCCTGATAATTCTGCATCATGCGAATGGCAAACTCGTCCACATTCTCCGTGAAATACAGAATCTCATAGCCCTTGTCCCGTACCTGTTCCGTCTGAGGCAGCAACTCGATTCGGGCAATGCTCTCTCCGGCTGCGTAGTAGATGGCATCCTGTCCCTCAGGCATCCGATCTATATATTCCTGGAGAGAGGTCAGTTTTCCGTTTTCGTGTGACGACGGGAACAGCAGCAGATCTTGCAGCAGATCCTTGTGCATACCGTAATCCTGATAGATACCATATTTCAGCTGCAAGCCGAAGGACTGATAGAACTTTTCGTATTTCTCCCGGTCGTTTTTCATCAGGCGTTTCAGCTCGTTTTTGATGGTGCGTTCAATGCTGCGTCCGATCATGCGGAGCTGAGAATCGTGCTGGAGCATTTCACGGGAAATGTTCAGGGATAAATCCTCGGAATCTACCAGACCCTTCACAAAGCTGAAATAATCCGGCAGCAGGTCTTCACAGCGATCCATGATCAGCACACCATTGGCATAGAGCTGCAAACCCTTTTCATAGTCCTTGCTATAATAGTTGAATGGTGTATGAGAGGGAATATACAGCAAGGCATCATAGGTGATGGTTCCCTCATTGCGCACATGCATATGACAGAGAGGTTCGGAATAATCGCCGCATTTATCCCGGTAGAAGTCGTTGTATTCTTCTTCTGTAATTTCATTTTTGTTCTTGCGCCACAGGGGAATCATGCTGTTCAGCGTAGTCTTTTCGATATAGTCCTCGTACTCGTCAGAATCCTCTTTCTTACGACTCTTGGTCATGTCCATGGTGATGGGGAAGCGGATGTAATCACTGTAACGTTTCACCAGCCGCTGAATACGGTACTGATCCAGAAATTCGCTGTAATTCTCAGCGCCGTTGCCGTCAGCATCGCCTTCGACATCCTCCAGAAGCTCCAGGGTGATTTCTGTGCCGACAGTATCCTTATCGCAAGCGTCGATGGTGTAACCCTCTACTCCCTCAGACTGCCAAATATATGCCTGCGTTTCGCCGAATGCCTTGGATTTGACAGACACACGCTTCGCCACCATAAAGGCGGAGTAGAATCCCACACCAAATTGTCCGATGATCTGATTGTCCTCAGACAGATGGTTCTCTTTCTTGAACTGGAGAGAACCGCTGTTTGCGATGGTTCCCAGATGCTCCTCCAACTGTTCCTTTGTCATGCCCACACCATTGTCGGTAATGGTCAGAGTGCGTGCCTCCTTGTCAATGGCGATCTGAATGCCAAAGTCAGACTTGTTCATGCCCACGCTGTCATCGGTCAGCGACCGGAAATACAGCTTGTCGATGGCATCGCTGGCGTTGGAGATCAGCTCACGGAGAAAAATTTCCTTGTGGGTATAAATCGAATGAATCATCATGTCCAGCAAACGTTTGGACTCTGCCTGAAATTGTTTCTGTTCCATTTCATGATTCTGTACCGCATGGGTACAGCTCCTTTCCGTCAAAGAATTAGCACTCAGTATATTTAAGTGCTAACACTATTATATCACGTGTGCTAAATCCGTCAAGAGAAACCGCAAAAAAATTGCAATTTGTTTACAATATCGCAAAAAAATCGGTGCTGGTCAGTTTCAACCAGCACCGAAATTCGGCGAATCGGTGAATATTTGAAAAAAGATTATGCTCCAGTATACGGCAGGTAGTCTACCTTGTGTACCAGAAATTGCACCAGTACAACAGAATCGTTCGCATCCAGTGAACCGTTGCTGTCGCAGTCCGCAGCGAGAAATTGCAGGTCGTTCAACTGCACCGAGCCGCTGACCACCTTGGAAAGCAGCACAGCGTCTACTAAGTCCACCACGCCATCCAGATTCATGTCACCGCAGTATACGCCGTCTGTGACAGAGACATTTGGTGCAGCGGTGGTTGTCGTGATGGGAATTACCGGTTCGTCAGGTTCCATCTCTTCGCCCACTTCGCCATTGCTCAGGGGAGAAGCGGGAACTTCGCCCCAGACATAGTCCATGGGCTTGTTGAAATTCTCACAGTAGAAGCCGTCGGATTCGGTGTAGATTAGGATATAGGGCAGGACATCAATGGTCTGACCGTACCAGAAGGTTTCGCCGCTTTCCCATACCTGCAGCAAATAATCATTGACTTTGCCGGCAGAGACACGATCCAGCTTGTCGCTGTCAAAATCCGAATAGACCACAACTTGCAGTGGGGCAGCACCCTCCTTACAAGCAAAGAAATAGTACAAATCCTCTTCTAATTCCATCGTATGAAAATCATAATAATTGAATACCTCACTAAAGGTATAGGTGCCATCTAACAGATAGCGATAGCTTGCGGACAACGGAGAGGTTGTGTTCTGAAAAGCCTCTGTCAAAAGTTCTTCTGCGTTAACCGTGCCGTTGATGGGATCGGGTTTGGTTTCCTCTGCCGCAGCAGAGATGCAAGTCAACCCGGTGGTTATGGTCATTGTTGCTGCTACAAGTGCAGCCATCCATTTTCTTTTTTTCATAGGAATCCCTCCTTTAAGAACGTTTTATCAAACAAAAAATGAATATGTTTCAAACCATATTGTATTGGTTAAACCCATATTGCCCGGAATCATGCATCCAAAGATACAAAATCAGAATGACCTCCCACCTTCCGCTTCTATATATATATTATATCACGTTTTAGACATTTTGTAAACCGTAAACTTACCTAAATTTTTGGAAAAAATTGAAGAATTATTGTGCAACTTTATCCAGAAAGGGAATCGCATCTTTCAGCGAAGCCAGAACCACCACACACATCTCCCGCAGTTCCAGCGTCGGCTTTACCATATCCGGTACCATGATCACACGCATCTTCGCAGCAGCAGCACTCCGGATGCCGTTGGGAGAATCCTCCACGGCAAAAGTCCATGCCGGTGTTGCATCCAGCGCTTCACACGCAAGATTGTAAATATCCGGTGCAGGCTTGCTGTGCTCCACCTGTTCCCCGGTAATGATGGCATCGAAATATTCCGTCATGTTTGCGGCACTCAGATGGTGCATGGTGCTTTCCCGCCTGGTGGAAGTGGCGAGAGCAATCTTCCAATTCTGCCTCTTCAGCCAGTCCAGGAGTTCATATACGCCCTCCTTCACTGGCATATGGTCGGCAATCATTTCCTGAGACAGCTTACGGCATCGATCCAAAAACACAGGATAATCCAGTTCTGGAAAATGGCTTTCCAAATAACGATCTGTATCATTGCGATTCTGTCCACGACACACCTGGATCGCCGTTTCTACATCCTCAAAACCCATTTCCGCCGCAATCTTTCGCCACGCCATATCGCTGATCCGCTCTGTGTCAAACAACACACCATCCATATCAAATACAATTGCTTTCATAGGTACCTCCATATCACGGCTTCCTGGAAAGTCTCCGAAGATGCCGATTAAAAATGCCGCCAATCTTTCCGATCAGCGGCGTTTATCTGGTGGGCCATCAGGGACTCGAACCCGGGACCGACCGGTTATGAGCCGGTAGCTCTAACCAACTGAGCTAATGGCCCGTTTGATGCCTGTCGCCGGTACATCCGGCAAAGGCAACTCCGGGAAAAACCCAATACGAAAAATGAATAAGCCTGTAGAATGTCTACAGGCTTATTCGTTGGCTCCTCCAGTTGGACTCGAACCAACGACCCTGCGGTTAACAGCCGCATGCTCTACCGACTGAGCTATAGAGGAATATCAAGAGCATTTCTATTGAAACACTCTGTAAGTGTCGGCATTGACCAATTTTCCCGGGACGAGATGTCCAAGTATCGTAGGCGCAAAAGAGCTTAACTGCCGTGTTCGGAATGGGAACGGGTGGAACCTCTTTGCCATAAACACCGACTGAAAAGAAAAATGGTGACCCGTACCAGACTCGAACTGGTGTTGCCGCCGTGAGAGGGCGGAGTCTTAACCGCTTGACCAACGGGCCCCACGTGGTGCACCATCGGGGACTCGAACCCAGGACCCACTGATTAAGAGTCAGTTGCTCTACCAACTGAGCTAATGGTGCATAAGCTATAAAAAATTATAGCATATATGATGACCTTTGTCAAGGGGTAAACCCACTTTTCTTTTGAAAACTTTGTAAACAAAATAATGAAACAAAATGCTGGAACGCCGTGCAGCAAGGAAGCCGCACATTTGATAGCACCAGAACAAAAGGAAAAGCGAACGACCGATTAGTATCT
>CANQWA010000040.1 GCA_947627445.1 uncultured Ruminococcus sp. | reverse complement strand
AACAGAAAAGCTTGAAACCGCCTACACGGAAGCAATATACAGTGCACAAAACTTAGGCTTTGTCCAAGGAATCCATTATCTCAGGGAAAATCAAGTCTGAATCACTTCGGGATGCGAGATTGCCGCTATACAGCCCTACCGTTCACTTACACGGTTTTTGTAGTTGACCGTTTCACTCAGTTACATTCAAGGATTACTCAGTGCATGGGAAATCGCAACATTTGATGGCAGTGCTGCAAGTAAAGCGGACAAGGCTGTTGCTTACTACGAAACGATTCTCTATGATACTATTATTGGAGATACAAATAAATTTCCAATTGTGAATGCACTGGACAGCACATTCAGTTCTATTAAAGCAGAAACTTATGAAACAATTTTTGAATATTGTGAATCGCTGGACGAATTTGAACTCGTGGATCTTGTAGAGATTGAAGATATTAGTTTAAATGATCCGCTGTTCAATGATCTTGTTGATCAGTTGGCTGATTGTAAAGAATTGAAAGAATCTTTTAAGCTTTTTGGAAAAGTTTCTGATGTGATAGGTGATGCAAAGACAATTGTTGAAGTAATTGACCGTGTATCAGCATTGGAAGCACTTACGGAAAATAAGAATCAGATGAAACAGATTCTTACAGATATTAATACTGCTACTGATGATCCGGCACTTGCATTAGCCTGTCTGAAAATGTCTTCCGTATTAGATGAAACATACAGCAGTGAGGAGGTAATCCGTGGATTACTCGCCGGAGAAGGACTTGTCAAAGTTTTGAACAAAGCAACAAATGCTGCATGGGATATGGTATTAGAAACTGCCGTTGGGGCGGGATTGACGATTGCAGTGAAAGCTGGACAAGAATTAGGAAAACTTGGTGCAGGTATTCTTTTCTCAACTGATGAAGATGTAGAATGCGTTTATTCTATGAATGCATTGTATGAGCTTGAAGATCAGACGGTTAAACTTGTTAAAAATTATGAGTCAAAATACAAATCAAGCCCCACAGATGCTAATGCAAAACAGTATAATGAAGCATTCAAGCAGCTGATGCGAATTTATATGCAGGGGTGTGAGTATTCCATTAAATATGCTCAGATTACCAATGAATCAGGTTTGATCAATCAGATTTTCAAGAATTTTGAAAAAGAAGATTATAAAAAATTGATTAGTCTTCTCAATGATCTGCATGATACATATGGCAGCTATCTGGAATTTATTGATACATGTGTCTACGATAATTACCTTGCTGGCATTCCCAATGAAAAATCTTATTCCCAGTCTATCAGGAAGAAAATCTCTGATGCCAAGACTTCAGATGTAACAGAAGATGATGTAAAAAAATATTTGGATTACAGCGAAACAGTCAGCAATGCATACACAAACCGTGTAATTGACAGTAATTGGACTTTGACAGAAGATGTGACTATGTTTGGAAATCTTACTGTTAATGCCAATATAGATATAAATGGATATACTTTGACAGTGAATGGAGATTTATATCAGTCCGGTGGAACTCTTTTAGTACATGATGGTTCCTTAATTATTGGCGGCGATTATCGGCTTTATGGAAGACTGACATATGATGATGACAAAGCAGAGGTGTATTGGGGTAGCTATAAAGGTTCCCCTACATTAAGGATGACATATGAAAATGATTATATCTATGTCGGCGGTGATTTTTATAATGCATTTGGAGCTGCACCTAAGCTTACAGCTGGTGTGCTTGAGTTAAATGGCGATTTTTATAATGTTGGCGACACTAACATTGATGGATGGTTTGCGGCATCTGGAACACATAAAACCATTTTATCAGGCGAAAATGATCAAACTGTTCACTTTAAAAACACAAATGGATGCTTCAATGATTTAGAAATACAAAACTCAAAGAAAAGGAGTATTAACCTAATAAACGGGTATTGCACTGTTGCAGGAAATACAACTTGTGATGGTGATTCAATTACTATTGTTAGTAAAGATGGCAGCTTCGGTTTCGGTACACTTAATTGCAAGGAGCTTTCGGTTAACGGAAACGTTGGGTTAAATAACACAAATCATTTCCTATCAAACAATATATCTTTTGACGGAGATGTTGACGCATCTGGCAATATTTCATTCAGTAAAACTCAAGTGATAATTAATGGTGTTTTCAATTCAAGCGGTGATATAGACTTAGGCGGTGGAAATATTACTATTTCCAAAACGTTCTATCAAACAGGAGGAACGCTTTTAATTCACAATAGTTCTTTAAGAATTGGCGGCGATTATCGGCTTTATGGAAGACTAACATATGATGATGACAAAGCAGAGGTGTATTGGGGTAGCTATAAAGGTTCTCCTACATTAAGAATGACATATGAAAATGATTATATCTATGTCGGCGGTGATTTTTATAATGCATTTGGAGCTGCACCTAAGCTTACAGCTGGTGTGCTTGAGTTAAATGGCGATTTTTATAATGTTGGCGACACTAACATTGATGGATGGTTTGCGGCATCTGGAACACATAAAACCATTTTATCAGGCGAAAATGATCAAACTGTTCACTTTAAAAACACAAATGGATCCTTCAACAATTTAGAGGTTAAAAATAATGGCAGTAAAACAATTACATTTCCCAGCTATTTTAATGCAAATAATGTGATTATCAATTCTGGAAGTGTGACGATTACGTCTGACAGTACAAATGCGAATATTACAAATATATTTATGAGAATAGGTGCTAAGATTACATTAACTGGAAATATGAACGGACTTACCTCTGTCAACAAGGCATCATTTAGTTCTGATATGACTTCATGTGTATCTGTATCTGCAAATACAATCACAGCAGTAGTCGTTGGAAATGCTAAAGTTACAGCAGCAAATAGCAGTGATAGCACCACGATCAATATCGTGGTAGAGAGTCCTTTGGAGGTCGGTGATGTAAACTGTGATGGAGAAATAAATGTTGCAGATGCTGTTCTTCTTCAAAAGTGGCTTTTAGCAGTTCCTAATAAATGGTTACCAAATTGGAAATATTCTGATATGGATAACGATAATAAGCTTGATGTATTTGATTTAGTATTCCTTAAACGTAAGCTCATATACGGCTAACATTCGTGTCTGCACAGTAAAGAAAAATGTATAGAGTAATCGTTCTAAAAATATAACAGAACATCAGAACCCTGCAGAAGTAAAATTCTGTGGGGTTCTTTCTATTATTAAAAATACCATTGCATTTTTAATTAGAGTTTGGTATAATTAATACAGGACAAAAAGGAGGCATTACAATGGGAATTTTTCTGAATCCGGACAATACCAATTTTCAGGAAGCCGTCAATTCAAAAATTTATGTGGATAAAACGGGAATGATTGCTGAGTTGAATCAAGTCATCCGAACGGAGCAGAAATATATCTGCATCAGCCGCCCACGCCGTTTTGGAAAATCAATGGCGGCAAATATGCTCGTTGCCTACTACAGCAGAGGCTGTGATTCAAAAGAGTTATTCCAAAATTATCAGATTGCCAGTGATGCTTCATTTGAACAGCATCTGAACCAATACAATGTCATTCACATTAATATGACAGAATTTGTTAAACAGAACAATATGCAAGAAACGATTCATTATCTTTGCCGTATTCTGCTTCATGAATTAAAGCATGAAAATGCGGATGTTGATTGCTTTGACTGGAATAATCTTGTTTTGGTGTTGAAAACGATTTTTTCTGCAAAAAAAATCCCTTTCATTTTCGTCATCGACGAATGGGACTGCGTATTTCGTGAGCACAAAAATGATGAAGCAGCACAAAGAAATTATCTGATTTTTCTGCGTGACCTTCTAAAAAATCAAAGCTATGTTGCCCTTACTTACATGACCGGTATTCTGCCCATCAAGAAATATGGCGATCATTCGGCGTTGAATATGTTTACCGAAATCTGCATGACCGATACCAGAGAATACGCCAAATTTACTGGCTTTACAGAAGACGAAGTAAAGACTTTATGTGAACGTTTTCAGATGCCCTATGAAGAAACAAAACGCTGGTATGACGGATATTTTGTGAATGATATTTCTGTCTATAATCCACGTTCTGTTGTGATGTCCATGACGGGTGGAAAGTTCAATAATTATTGGACATCAACGGAAACATATGAGGCGCTTCGTGTGTATATTGCTATGGATTTTGACGGGCTGAATCAAAAAATTACTTCCATGATTGCAGGAGAGAGTGTGAGAATCAACACTTCAAAATTCAGCAATGATATGACAACATTTCACAGTGCAGACGATGTATTGACGCTATTGATTCATCTTGGTTATCTGACATACTGTCCGATTAATGAAACTGGCATGGGAAAAGTCTGGATTCCGAATGGGGAAGTACAGCAGGAATTTATTAATTCTATTGAAGATGGCGGTTGGGAGCCTGTGATGAAAGCAATCCAATCATCTGAAAAACTTCTTTCCGCAACAATTGCCGGTGATGCCAAAACAGTGGCAGAATTGATGGAACAATGTCATCAGGATAACACTTCTATTTTAAGCTACAACGATGAAAATTCTTTGTCGTGCGTGATCTCACTTGCCTACTATGCCGCAAGAAAAGATTATTTTATGATTCGTGAATTGCCCGCCGGAAAAGGCTATGCAGACATTGTCTTTCTGCCGAGAAAAAATCGGAACGTGCCGGCGATCGTGGTTGAATTAAAATGGGATCAGACTGCTGACACAGCCATTCAGCAAATCAGGCAAAAGCAGTACACAAGCAGTCTTGCAGAGTATTCCGGGAATATTCTGCTTGTGGGAATTAACTATGACAAAAAAGAAAAACAGCATACCTGCCTGATGGAAGAAGTGCAGAAATGAATCAGGATCTTGAATTTGGAATCCAAAAATTGCATGTTCAATTATGATGGGTCAAAACAATAACAGCCGTTATGATAATGTAATGCGATTGAGAATAGAATCAACAGCAAGGGTAATGATCTCCGAGGGATAAGGTTTTGACAAACGATAGTGAAATAAGCTACAAAGGTGTTCCGGATTGTTCTGGTAAGCAGTCTCAATGACATTGCGGATATTTCGTTCCACACATCGTTGATCAACACCGTGAACTTTTGCAACAGCAGGATAAAGCGTATAAGTCATGTTATTTAGTAGTGATACATCCTGAGCGGCAAGTGAAATTGCAGTGACTAGAAAACGATATCCCTTCAGGCTCGTCCGAACCCCCATTTTTCGGACAAAATTTGCGATTGCAGGCTTAGAAGAAAGTTTGGGAGATAGAATCCCCATAATCATACCTTTTAAGGTGTCCTGTGATGCCGCAGCAGGCAGAAGAATCCTATCTTCCAAAATGTCAATTTGATTGACGGAATTCGTAACAGTAAAACAGAATCCTTCAACCGTCAGCCTATCATTTGATGCAACTGCATGATAGCCGTGCTTCTCGAGCGCAGATGCCAGCAATTTATATGTGTCTTCGGAACTGGTCTTTTCCTTTTCTTCAAATAATACCATGCATACATCCTCCGATGATGGAAATTGGAAAGAAAAATCTTTCTATTTTCATTATAGCAGAGAATTTTGTCGAAATCTGTCGAAACCAGTCGAAACAATAAGAAATATAGCTCGATTAAGCGAAAGCAACCTGCCGTATGGTGCGCTTTTTCAACGCAACAATCGGCAAAATTTGCGGATTCCTTCACGGATAGTGTCACGTGCAAGGCTCTCGTCCATTTCAAAGAGGTCATCGTAGCTGTCAGGTTTTTTATGAGCAAGCTGGAAATAGCGGAGCAATAAGAAAAATGATCTGTTATTGCAATTATGCTGTCATTTAGAATATATTCGTCACTGCCGGTAATACTATTCTCAGAAAGTGAGGTGTTTTCATGTTCAAGCATGAAAAGCAATTATTTCACCCCGTTGCTGTCGAACGTCCGAATCCACAGTATGCCGCACTTTTACAGGAACAGCTCGGCGGCGGAAACGGCGAGTTAAAGGCAGCCATGCAGTATATGGCACAGAGTTTTCGTATCAAAGATCCAGAAATTAAAGACCTGTTTCTGGATATCGCCGCAGAAGAACTCGGTCATATGGAAATGGTAGCACAGACAATTCATCTGCTGAACGGTCATGATGTGGATGCATCTGCTGTACCAAACGGAGAAATTCAGAGCCATGTGCTGTTGGGTTTAAGTCCCGGACTGATCAATGCTTCCGGCTATTCATGGACGGCGGATTATGTCACTGTAACAGGCGATTTATGTGCAGATCTACTCTCAAACATCGCTTCTGAACAGCGTGCAAAAGTGGTTTATGAATATCTCTACCGTCAAATCAAGGATAAAAAAGTCAAGGAGACGATAGATTTTCTTCTGAATCGAGAAGAAGCCCATAATGCAATGTTTCGGGAGGCATTCAACAAAGTGCAGAGCTCCGGTTCCAACCGTGACTTTGGCACGACAAAAGCCGCAAAAATGTATTTTAGTATGTCTGAACCGTCACCGGATAATTCGCCGTTTCCTTCTTCTACGGTCAAACCGCCGTCATTTGAATAAGCATTTCCCCGATCCAAGGTATTGCTCCCTGATCGGGGAAAGATGAAAAGTCTACTGATCAATATGAGATAAATATACACCATTTGCATTCATATGAAAATCGGCACAGAGATATCTCTGTGCCGATTTTATTACATGATCTGACAGAATGTCACGCCTGTCAGAAATCGAATTCCTCCAACCGAATGATTGTCATTCCGGGCGAATGTTTCATGGCTTTTGCCCTCTATTGCTGCAATGCGGTTTTTCCCATGGCAGCAATACTTTCCGGCTATTCCTGCATTGCCCTGCGCTTTTTGCGATTGACCCACTGCATTGCCAGAAACAGGACAGAAGCAACTGTAAACATCGTGCCGAAGAAGATATATCGGTCTATTCCAATGCCTCCCGCAGAGGGGAGTTCATGTGGGAATTCGTTGACAAAATCCACGTGGGAATTGGGATTTAAGGCAATATCCTCGTTTGTTTTGTTGGAAGGTACGTAATCATCAAATTCGTCCATGTTGTTATGGGCGGAGTAAAAGATGGTTCCTGTTTCGTCTGTTTCGGTTACTTGCCACGTACCCTCAGGCAGATTTTTGATGACAACTTTTTCGTCGTGCTTTAATTTGAGTACTACAGTGTATGTACTGCCCTTCTCTTCAAAATGAATTGTTTTGGCATGATCCAAACTTGATGAATCATCTAATTGCCAATTGCCGTCATCATTGTCAAACTTATACCATGTCAAATTAAAACCATCTGCATCATTTGCTGTCTTAAAAGCATCTAAATCCGTATCTTCCGGCTTGAAAGTAATGGTAAATTCCCATTCATGGTTCAGATTTGGATCACTTTCTTTAACATTCGTCACCTTTTTTGAGATTGCAAGGCTGTTTGGATCCACAGACAGCAAGATAATTCCAAGGCGGTCTTTGGCGTAGTCATTATCGAATTTTTCCAATTTTGGATCGTCCGGATTCTCTTTCAGATAATCCTTCACACCGATGCCCTTTGCACCGATTGTAGATGCACCCTCTTTATCCTTATCTACAGTGCCGAAGTTGAATGTCAATTTCTGCGTAGCCGTTTCTTTTGTTCTATTGCTTTCAGCAATATTCTTCGGGGAATTATCCGTTCTGCCGTTCTTGATGAGATATTCGCCGTCGCCTGTGCTGTCAGGTGCCGTTTTGCTAACTTCGTAAACCTCTTTGGGGAATTTGTCGTAAGTATAGCTTGCAGGCGCAGTGTCGGTTTTCAGGTATTGGAAGTATTCATCAGATTCATCATTTACTCCTATTTTGAATTGTGTATCATCTAATGAATTGTCAGCTGTATCAATCACATAAGTACCGATCGGGAGAGCATCTGCATCCGTATAGCCAGTATAGAGATTATCTGAATTCTCATCTCCTTTTATTGAAACATAGCCGGAACCATTCTCCACCTCAACCTGAGTCAATGTCGCCCAAACCGTATAGAGTTGATTTTCTTGCGGGTCTTTCGGTAGGGTTTCAGCGTCCATCTTGAATGTCAACTGATACTTTTTGCCCTTTACGCCAGTTGCCGATTTTTCACCCGTATCTGCGTTCATTTTACCGGAGGTTTTATCATATGGCAACGGGTCATACGGGTCATCATAATAACGTGTGGCTGTAAAGGTGTATGATTTATCAGCCTTAATTTCTGGATTAGATTTTCCCAGATACTTCCCGTCTACGACAAGCTCCAGCGCAAGCGCACCGTTGACAACATCCTTGACATAGGTGGTATTTGCAACAAGGGAGCAGACATCATTCGTTGAATATGTGCCTGTAAAAGCACCTGCCTGATTAGTGATCTGATTTCCGTACTTGTCAGCAAAACCTACGTTTTCAGGCGTTTGGGTATAATATTTTGTCAGATTTTCGCCCTCTATCTGTGCATTGCCTACAACCTTCTTGTATTCTTTATCCCAGTCGTAAGTATCTTTGTCCGTTACCGCAGTACCTTCTTTTAATTCCCATTTTTCGGAAGTTTCATTGTAAGCAACATGTGGTGTGTAGGTGTGCTTTTCATCTACCATGGCTTGCAGATAATCGGCACGGTTGGAATCTATGCTCCATTCCGTAGCAGAATCAAATTCTTTTTTGTCATTGATACCAAAGAATTTGTCTGCATTTGTACCGTCCTTATCGGTTATGAAGATCTTGTCAAATTTGAAGTCGGCAGGCAAATCACCTTCTTGCAATGGGGTGAATTTTAATTGCAGATTGTACTTGATCTGGTTCGTATTCTTGACAACATATTCCTGTGTAATGTCGTACTTACCTGTACCTTCCACCTTCTGCTGCTCTTCCACGCTGTCTTCATCACGTTTCCATGTGTAGGTAATAAATCCGGTCACGTCACGCAAATTCGGGTCATTAAAATCTGCTATCATATAGTTGCCGTCTTTTTTCGTTGTCATGCCTGTGCTGTTGTTTACGATGACTTTGTTTTTACCGTCAAAAGGTTCCGTTTCAAGTGTGTTATCATTCTTATAGATCGGCTCGGGCAGATAGATGTACGGGATAGTGAAAGTCTTTTGGAATTCATTTGCTTTATCAATTTTGAGCCACTGGTTGAGAAGATCCAAAAGCGGAGTCTTGGCGGCATCGTAGCCGTAAAGCCGGTACGCATACCGTCTCAGATATTCCAGATAATACGACCCTTCCATATAGCCGTTTTCCAGATCGGCAAGCATCATTGTCGGGGAAACGACTTCGCCCATATAGATCACGTCGTTGAGGTCACTGGCATTGAGTTTCTGCAAACGAACGTCCACCACTACTCGTGGGAATCCCGAAGACGGAATGTCGATTCCATCGCCGTAAACCGCCTGCGAAACGCCGCCTGCATCCACCGCATTGATCTTTCTGTCCGTGCCGGAGAGAACTTGCAGCTTTTCACGCAGAGGTATTTTGCTGCCGTCAGCAGGTTTTTTCAGACCATATAGCTTATAGTTGTCGTCCTTATCCATATTCTCGATGGTCGCATCGCTGTAGACGAGGTTTTCCCCGGCTTCGTTGCCATTGGTGAGGATATTATTGCCGCCAATGAAATCGTCTTTCGCTTTCAGGCGAATGGTTGCGCTCCAGACATCGAGGTATTTTTTGGGATCGCTTGTCTCAGTATCAAACGCTTCATTTTCCATCGGGATAACCTGATCTTCCCAACGCAGGTAGTACATATCTTTTTCATCATCATAGTAGATAGATCCTCTGCCTTCGTTAATGTAATCATAGTAATCGTAATTGCCTTTAGAATCATGCACCAGCGTGCGGTTTACCATTTCGCTTGCTATCGGCTTGTATGAACAACCAGTCGCATACGGATTGTCAATAACGTCACCAACAGTATATGTGGATTCCCCACCAGCGGGATTTTTTATCGTTATCTTACCATCTGCGCCAAGCTGATACAAATTACCATCTCCGTCAACAAGATCAAATCTCGGGTCGATGTAGTCCTGTACGGTGTAGTCTTCACGGGGCTGTTGGATATCTTCCAGGATCTGCTGGAATGCGTCTTTAACGGTTGTGCTTTCGTCTCCTAATGCTGGGTTAACAACGATGATGTGATTTTCCGGATCTTTTTTCAGTTCTTCAAGTTTCTCTTTCAATTCAATTATTAATTTGTCATCGGGTTTTTCTCCTCCTCCGTTGTACTTTGCGTTTTCTTCATCCAGCCGTTTTTGATAATCAGCTTTCAGTTCTTCTGCATTATAAGTTCCGGCAAGAGTTTCCAGAAAATTTTTTGCTTTGTTGTACTCTTCTTCATTCGCATCCGGGGAGATAGAACCTGTTGCCATCATGACGCAGTAGATAGTGTAACCCTCGTCTTTGAGCTTGTCAGTCCATGCTTTGGCTAAATCTGCGTCTTTTGAAACCTCATGACCCTTCGGGGAATATTTTTCACAGAATTTTGTATCACTGCTTCCAACGGTATTATCACGACCGTCCGTAAAGATGATCAGATACTTGTCACGGGCATCGTTGGCTACGTCATAAACTCTGTCGCCGCTTGACAATTCATCCGTCTTTACCATATTGTCATAAAAGGATTTCAAACCCGTCCATGTATATGTACCGCCAGTCATGACGTAGGGATATTCTTCTATCTCATCTCGTACTGTTGAATCTTTGGTGCTCATAGATGATTCGCCATCTTCCGGTATCAGAAGATCATTCAAATATTTGGTTTTATCCTCTTGTTTCTCTTTTAAAACTGCGT
The DNA here is from genome assembly GCA_947627445.1 of uncultured Ruminococcus sp. GTDB lineage: Bacteria > Bacillota > Clostridia > Oscillospirales > Ruminococcaceae > Ruminococcus_C. Next base: position 9,384 of record CANQWA010000040.1, on the reverse strand, counting down.
CCGACCAGTTCGTCCAGTCTTTCATGATGAGTTTTTTCAGGTTTGCATTTGTGATAGATGATGTTTTTGGATCTACCGCATTTATCGTGCTGAAACGAACAACTGCACTGTTGGAAAGGTCGGAATATTCCGCAAGATTTTGATAGAATGTGTTCAGTGCACCGTTAAGTTCTTCGTATTTGGTTTCCTGATTGTCTTTCTTTTCATACACAAGCGAGCAGAATGTACGAGCTTCATCCTCCGTGGAATCATCACCACTCCATACAAAACAGCGCAAATGCTTTTGGGGGTCAACATAGAAGCGTATACTGCGCTCGGTTGACGGCGCAGCATAGTCGGCGTGCTTAGCATAAGATGAATTATTTTCATAATTCTCTACTATATCCTCTATAAGTTTCTGATCCATTCCAGATGGTATTGTGACTTTATCCTTATGACTGTAATTAGTCTCGCCTTTGTCTTCTTTTTTAATACCAATATACTGCTTACCGCTTGCAAGGCAGCCTTCAACGTCCTCCCATTTTGAATGGGAATTGACGTAGTACCAGCCACGGCGCTGGTCAACATTCGTATTCTTGCCAAGACGCTTTTCGCCGTTTGAGATCTGTGCAATGTCAACGATTTCTCCGTCAATAACAGATTGTGCGTGGGTCAGAGTGTCGCCGGCATCACAGTGGAAAGATTCACCAAAATACTGCGCTACCTGCGTTTCTGTGAGTGCATTGTTGAAGACATAGAGGTCATCGAGGTATTGGTCGGAACCACTGCCGTTTTTCTTTAATGCACAAAGCAGGAAAACAAGGTCGGATTCACTTACGGATATTTTATCTATTGAAAAATTATGTACACTACCATCTTGATACTTTGCTTCACCGTTTATATAAGGTGTGACAATATATTTATCCGGATTGGCGGGGTCTGTTTTAAACACAAGAGTATTAGTGTACCAAACTTCGTTAGTAGATGTGCCTGAAGCCATACCGCCCTGATAATAAACCATATCAGTTCCAGCAGGAGGTTTTGACAGATCTTTTTGCTCGCTTTCAGAAATACCTAAATAACCTCCAGCATTCTTTGAGCGAAAATACTGGTAATATTGATTTTTTGTATTTTTATCTCCCAAATAGAAGATATTCTGTTGATTTCCCGTGCTATTAAGGCTGCCTGTTCTGTACAATTTCATCGAAATCGTAAAGCCATCGTCAAGCTTCGGCACTGCATCAAGCAATACCGCACCATTTTGAGAGGTCGCTTTTACGTCTAATGCTTTATCATCTGATTTAAAGACGGGGTCGAGCAGGTGTGTGCCGATTTCCTCTTCGCCGAATTTGCCGCCGTTATTATATGCCTGCTCGACAAAGATAGGAGGTTTTTCTGCATCTACAGTATTTTTTAAACCGTTTTCCTTTGTTTCAAGAGGATAGTTTGCAACTGGTATTTCTTCACTACCATTAAAATCATTAATAGTCAAGTTTCTGATATATATATCATTAGGATTTTTATATTCTATAGTGTTACCGCCAATATAGATTTTTAATTTTCCTACATCAAGTGCAGGTTTAGACGTCAGATCAACGGTATATGATTTTAATTTATTTTGACTATCTAACAATACGTTATCAGTATCTGTGTCAATTTTAAGCGTTTTCGCAGTAAAGTCAAAAGTAAACGTCCATTGTCTCGGTTTTGTGTTTACAGCTTCCTTTGCATTTAATATATTACTATCATTTACTGTAGCTTTTAATCTTGATGCAGACTTGCTACCGTCACGGTAAATCCTATAATCATTTGTACCGTCAGTAAGATAAAGAATAGTTGCTTGATCAAAGTTACTGTCACTATTATCTACTGACATTTTAAATGATATGCTGAATTTATTGGTTGTCGGGCTTGCAACAAGAATTGCACCTTTTGACGAAGAATCAGCAATATTTAAGCCTTTTACTACTTCTTCTGTTTTACCGGTTGGCTTTCCTTTACTATCTAATATAACTTCTGTTTTTGTAACAAACTTAGCCTTTAAGGTCTCTTTCGCCCAATCATTCGTATTATAAGAAGATTCTCCGCTTTCCGGATGATTGATCAGCTTACCTTCACCGCCACCCGGCGCTTTATTCTTCAAATCGCCGCTAAACGGATAGTAACCGATCAGAGAAGGGTTGGTTTTCGGGTCAGCGCCGCCGTCCCAATACCCCAGCGGCACAAACTCGGAAACGGACGAACGATCTTCATAGACATAGTACTTATACTTGTCATAGCCCAACTTGCTGTTGTCGGTGTTTTTGGGGTCTAATATTGTGTCAACAACACTTTGTGGCAAATAGTCGCCGGTGCCTTCTTGAAGTTTTATCAAATCATCAATGGTATTTATATTGGGGTAGCCTGCTGCTTTAATCGCCTCACTATTAACCTTAACCTCCAGCGGATCCAGTGTATCAACCGTCCAAGCCATCGACCCCGAGGCATCGAGAATCGTTGCCACGTCCACAGGGTTCTCGCCCACATACCACGACTCCAGATTCACATCAAACGTTCTGCCGTCTGTAGATCCTGCCGCAACGCTGGCGGTCTTATTCGTGTGCAGACCATAGCCGGTGTTGTAATTACCGTCTTTGTCCGTATCCTGTTCCAGGTCGCTGAATCCGGTTGACTTGCCCCGTCTATTGGATGATGCAGCATCAACAGGCACGGTTCTCATAAACACATTGGTAAACACATCTGTCCCGACCGCAGATACAAACAGTGCTGCCACCGATATCCCCGCAATCCATCTCCTTGCCATTTTATGCATAATATGCACGCTCCTTCTAACAGAATCGCAGCTTTCCGCACGTCATGGCAGAAAAAGCTGCACTTTATCTCGTGAATGGGGTACAACCAAACTATACCCGTGCCATGCAATATCCTTACCGTCAATCAGGTGTCTCTCTGCGGTTTCGCAAAAGTCAGAATTTTGAGAAACCCCATCAAAAGCCCTACAAATTACAGATACCCTTTTATACAATTATAGCACGCTGTTTCCATCTTGTCAAGGGAAATTTCTAAAAAAGAGCGAACTAACGGGAAACTTTTCTGTTGAAAATTGTGCGAATTATACAACGAAGAAGAGGATGCTGAAATGAAATGCCTATCTGCGGCGTACTGATAAGTCCATCCACTGTTCAATCAGGCAAAATACAGATAGGCATACAAAAAAGCCGTTCCATACATTCCAGCTTATGGTTCGCTTGGAACCGTATGAAACGGCAAAAGGTTTATGAGAACAAGCTGCAGCAGGTTATCCGTCTACCGAAACCTGAAATGTGAGTGTATCGGTATAATTCCCTGCATACAAAGCTTCCCCTTTGCTCAGTTCTGTGACAAATTGTAGAATCGCCCAGCCCGAACTTTCACCAGCTTTCACCTTTAAAATATTAAAATGATTCCCCTCCGGCGTAGACGCATAATTAATTATGATATGATAATCCATAGAGGCATCATGATTTACCATCTTGAAACCGTTCTCACTTGAAACCATGACATTCAGCGCTTTATCGGCATCAATTCGTACATTTCTTGCCTGCAATGCTCTCTCCACCGTTGTTTCACTGTCCGTAAAGGTTACACTGGCAGGAATCGTAATTTCATACGATGATCCCATGTTGTAATTCACATTGATCTCTGCGCTTTTTTCTTTGGAATCCTGATTGATCTCTTCTGCAAAAGAATCGATCGGTATCTGAAGTGCAAAAGCACCGGTTATGATAGCCGTCAGGTATGCAACAGCTTTTTTCATATGGTTCATCTCCTGTAAAATGCATTTTCGGTTTTATTTTACGATTAGATTGATTTTAATATCCGCATTATTCGTAATGGATCTTTGAGCATTCATACGAAAGGGCTGAACATGGATCACTGCTGTATAAACACCGCTTTCCAGAGCATGGGAAAGCATGATCGTTCGGATGTGCTTTCCCGGTTCCACAAGTCCGGAGGTGTACAGCACCTCATATTCCTGTTCCTGATCATCGTAAAGCCTTAGCTCAAATGTCAGATAATACAGCCCCTCATTTTCTTCGGGATTATAAAAATCAACCGTAATTTCTCTTTGACCGGCAGGAAATGTCATATCATCTCTGCCAGAAATGGTCACACCCTGTTCCTTCGTGTTTTCAATATCCGCTGGATGCAAAGCTTCTGCATCCGGATCGAGTGCCAAACCAACTCCGCCAACAGAAGTCGCCGCATTCTGTGTAAAGTTACAAGGCTTTATATTTCCGGAAGGCAATTTGCCTATTCTGATTCCGAGTATCAGACAAAATAAAACGATCAGTAAAATGATCCACCATTTTTCCAGCCTATCTTTTTTCATCCAAGAGATCACTTCCTTTCATGATAAAAGGGAGAAAAATAACTGATATACAGAAATGCGACTGTCACGATCGCTTTGATGCCTGTCTGGTTGGCAGTGCGTATCCCCCGATGTTATCATATGTTGACACTGTGTATATTGTGTTCAAACAATTGGAAAAATGGGAAAACTGAAATAATCGCGTATTGACAAATCTATAAAAATATGTTATGATATCCATATCAAGAGCACCATTGAAATGACTGACCAGGACATATCTGCGATTTCGCAGTACCGTCCGGAGAAAGGAGTTATCACATGAAAGAAAAATACACTTCTCCCGAAATGAATGTCATAGAGTTCAGCACTGCGGACATTATTACCACAAGCGATCTCGAAAACGATTTCACAAGCGGAACCGGAAAAAATGAAACGCCCATAACTCCGCAGTGTCTTAACTTGATCTCATAGAAGTTGAATGAGAATTCAGCAGCGAGGAGGAACTCATGAAAAAAACAATCATTTTTGCGGCAGTATTTTTGCTGCTGACAGGCTGCAAAAGTTCAATTGACGCCTCAGATTCCGACAAAATCCCGTCATCTTCCACGACTGCTGCATCCGTACTTGAAACTTCCTCAGCAGGAGAAACTTCTGAAATCATGGAACAGACAGACCCGGAAAAACCGCATGCTCATACAGACGCTCTGACTTCCCAGCATGAAAATATGCCAACCGTAACGGAAAAGCCTGTGTACCCGGTGACTCCCGATACAACAACTTCAACGGTGAAACCAACGCCTTCCCGGAAACCGATTCCAGAAGCAGGAGAGCTTCCGGCAGTAACAGAATTTCCCGTGACAGTACCTCAGACGAAACCTGAAAAAGAAACTTCACCTGAACCTGATGTTCCGGCAACCAGCAATTCTGGAGATAGCGGAAAGATTGAACTGCCCTTTATCCCTGTCAATTGAGGCGTGCAAATATCGCAAACGATAGCAGCTTTCAACGTTTGCCATTTGCCGATCCCCTCGGAGCACGCATAAGCTTGCGGATGTGCGAAATATTTTCAATCCAATTTATCATGAATTAAAAAAATAGTGAACGCCAAATTTTTGGACGTTCACTATTTCTTTTTGGATGAACTTGTTCTCATAAAGGATGTGTGCATCTTTTCGGGAAGACAGGTTCTTATCGGTTTATGGTGATATTTATGGTGATATGGATTTCAGGGACATTTGTTTCATCAGAGTCAGATCGAATCCATTCAGCCGTCCGTCCGGATAAAGATCGGCTGCCCTCCAGTTGGGAAGCCTTGTATCCGGCACTGCCAGCAACCACTTCTGGAACAATACCAAATCGGCAATGTTATAGTTTCCATCATCATTTACATCACCAGAAACCGGTAGATCCGGCTTTTCTGTAGTAACGGTAGATTCTGTGGTCTTTGTTGTTGTCGTCGTCGTTTTTTCCGTTGTCGATGTTGTGACAGTTGTGGTTACAGGCTTTTGCGCTGTCAGAAGATTCCATTTCTGACAAGCGCTGTTATTCGGTTCCCACTGCTGTACATTGGCACCGCTGTCTTTAGAAGCATCGCCTACTTCTACCAAGCAGGCATCCTTTGACGCATGGGTGATGATGCTGTACGAACCATCCAGATTCTTGGTGAATCGGAACAGTTGGGCGCTGTCTTTAGCAGAATAAGCCACAATGTCAATATTTCCGCCGTTTGCGCTGTTCTCTGCCTTGAGTGCAAAGTTCTCATCCTGCCAAGAACAAATCCAATAATAGTTGCCCGAGCCAAAAGATTTCAGAATCCATTTCTGACAAGCATAATCGTTAGAGCCCCACTGCTGGACATTGGCGTTGTCTGCCATTTGTCCGTTTTCTACATCCATCACCATACCGGAATGGACATTTTCAAAAGTATAGATCACATTGACATCCATAACACAGCCCGGGTCAGTCACAGGCTCTAAGATCCAGCTCTGACAGGTTGCACCGTTGGCTTCCCATTCCTGTACATTTGCGCCGGAGTTTGTAGAAGCATCTGCCACCTCAATGACCGATTTGTCCCTGGAAGCTCTGGTACAGATTTGATAGCTGCCATCGCTGTTTTGGAACAGCTTGAACTGCTGGTTCGTGCCGCCGTTATACTGGTACAAGTCAATATTTGTGCCGTTATCTGCCCTTTTGCCGGCAACATCCAGCACATATGTTCCCCCGTCTTCCAAACAGGAGGCGATATAATAGTAATCATCACCGGCACGGTACAGTTTCCAAATATCATGGACAGCTGTACCGTCACTCCCCCATTGCTGAATATTGGCGCCGTTTTTTGCAGCTGCATCTGCCACCTGCATGTACAATCCGGAATTCACATTCTTGATACGATAGGCTGCGCCTTCTGTGAAGCTGGCAGCTTCCGAAACCATTGGCGCACTGGGCGTTTCCGTATAACCTGCGCTGGGAATGCCCTTTTTAGAAAAACGCAGATACATCATGTTATCTTTCGAGTTCTGACAGCCGCTATAGTTGGAGCAATAGGTTTTTGCCTCATCAGCGGTAATCTTTACATAATTGTAATTGGAAGCAGGACGCCATGTAGAAGCTTTGGAATAACTGGGATTACCAGAAGTGCCCTCGCCCTGAACGGTTCTGTTACAGCCGAAAAACTTAGAGCCGCTCTCCGCATAAGCACCGGCATAGGTGATAGAGTTCCAGTCGCAAATGACATTACCGCCGTTTTCATAATAACAGTTTTCCGCATAAATATCGCAGCCGCTGTGAACGGTGTAAGCCATGCTGAACGTATTCACATAGTTGTTGAATGAATGATAATAGCCCCAGCGCATTAGTCCCGGACCTCTTGTAAGCGTCTGAGTGAACTTGTTGCTGGCAAGGGTCATCCGGGGATAGCCATCATATTTGCTCTGAACATCTGCCGTATCATCGGGATAACCCAAGATCAAACCATATTCATGGAGACCAAAGGAGCAGTCAGAGACAGTGCAATAATCCGCATCATAGCAACAGGCAAGAAATTTGTCCCAATCCGGCACATCTTCACCCATCGTATTATAATCACTGTGCCCGGTAAAGGTCACATGATCTACCCAGAGATTCTCGCCAGAGCCAAAATACACGACAATAGAATCATTCCCATTGGATTTTGCATCGTGCTGCAAATCGAAATTCTTGATAATGACATTGTTGCCGACACCGCTTTTTGTTGCCGTACAAAACTGCACATTATTCATGGTGTGAGCAGAATAGCTGCCGATAATGGTCTTATTGCTGTGGACGTATATTCTGCCGTCAGGGCAATAATAATGTCCGGAGGAATCTGTGGTCAGATTGGTTACACTGATATTCTTGGTGACGACAATGGTATAGGGGGTATCGGAAGTGGCATATTTTTTCAGATCATCAAAGGTAGAAACCTCTACCACTTCACCGAACAGTCCGCCGATGTCGCCTGCTTTCATGTTACCGGTGCTGTCATCCATACAATAGCCGGCAAAGCCCTGCAAGCCGTCTGCATGCAAGAGCCAGAGTTGATTGTCTGCCCCGGTGTAGTTTTCCAGAGTGATTCCGGATGCTCCTTGTGTCAGTGCCAGCGAAGTATCGGAATAGTTGACAATTTTATAATACAGATCATTGCCCATGTGATCCGTTTTCACCGGAACAACATACCAGTGTTGTGTCTGGTGGGATTCGCTGCCGTATACAATGATGCTTGCACCAGCAGTAACGCCGTAATTCCTCGGTGTCAGAAGCCGGCCGGATTCTGCATTGCAGATCTTGAAAAATGTACCTTTGGAATCGACATCTACACGGTCAAAACGCCATGAGGGAGACAAATCACCGCCCAGTGCCTGGACAGTTACCGAAGAGCCGTCAGCCGTACCGCTTTCGGTCAACACCTTGGAATTGTCCTTGGTCGCAATGTGCATCAGCTGCGCTGGATAATCCGTAGAGATCGCCGCTGCTTGGAACTGTACACCGCCATAACCGAACAGCGGAATCAGCCAAGCTGCAAGCAGGGTAAGAGACAGTACAAGAACCTGCCGTATTCGTCTGAAGTGTTTCATTAAGATCAGCCTCCTGGATCAGAGCGACACCGCACATCAATCGCGGCACAGATGCACAGTCGGATTTTTTGTCAGATGGACGAAAAACAACGCAGGCATACTGTCATATATCAAAGCATTTTTGGGACAAGATGGCGGAAAATATGCAAGCAGATGACCTGCAAAGCCATCAGGCGGTTTTTGTCCGGTGCCGCACGATATTTTGCCTAAATTCATAAACCTATTATAACATATTTTTGTTAAGGTTTCAACCTTCAAATCAAAAATACTCTTTTTTTGAGTATACTTTTGTATGTATCACATTTTAATACTCTTGTCATTCTTTCATCTTCAGGAACATCTATATAGACCATATAATCGAATATTCCGTACAATTCTTTCCTTTGTAGAAATATCCCTTCTACAATAACAACTTTATAACTGATGCAACTGACCTATCACAATCAAAACTGCGTTTTATATCAAAAAACCTCCTATGACTTGCATAGGAGGCATGTTGGTGGAAACTATAGGGCTCGAACCTATGACCCTCTGCTTGTAAGGCAGATGCTCTCCCAGCTGAGCTAAGCTTCCGTCAACATAATACATTATACACGATTCCCGTAAGTTTGTCAAGACTTTTTTTGAAACTTTTTCAAACTCCTGTCCGGATAAGGAAGCTACCCACATTTTTCCGGCAGATTTTGCCGCAAACAGCGTCAAAAAATCTTTCCGGAAATAAAAATATACCTGCGGCTTTTTCCCTGCCCTCACCAAAATCTGCTCGAAAATCCACACATAAAGACAAATTTCAGAAAAAATTGCACAATCCAATCACTTTCCCATCAGCTCATTCCAGGAAATTTCCAGATGCATGGCCTGATAGGACGTATACAATAAAATCCAGTAGGCATCTGTTGAAGTGATCCAGCCGTCACCATCGATATCCAATTTTGGGATCAGCTGCTGCTCGATTTCCGGGTA
>CANQWA010000039.1 GCA_947627445.1 uncultured Ruminococcus sp. | reverse complement strand
TTTTCTTGTTTTTGTCTCCGATATTGTTGAAATTAATATGGTTTCATGTTGAAATTTACAAAAAACCAGCTTGACCTTTCCAATCCAGCTGGTTTTTAATATGATGTTCGATTATTTGATCGGATATAAAAGAATTCTTACCTGAAAATAAGCCGGATCATGTGTAATATTAACGGTTCCATGATATTTTACAATGGTTAACATAATCTTCCGGCAATCCTCTGTCAAACTGTTATTTAGAATATTCAGAATAGGTTCTCCTATTTAATCATTTGCATCTTTCTGTTCCATCCATTGCTGCGGACAACGATGGAAATGCGCTCTATATCTTATGCATCATAATCGTCCAGAAAATGATGTATGCCGGATTTGTCTTTATAGGAAATAATGGTATTCAGATTGATATTTTCCACACTGCGGAAAATATTGTACTCGATTTGTGGGTTTCCCTTTTTCAGTGCTGCGATCAATTCCTTGATTTCCTGCCGTTTTGAGCCGGTGTTCGATGGTGTACAGGTGGTGCAGGTATCCGTGAATTTGCAGGCACACTGGATAAAATGCAGATCGTTGTAATCCCGCCAGTGCTTGATGTCAGCTTCCCGGACGAGATACATGGGACGGATCAGCTCTATGCCTTCAAAATTGGCGCTGTGGAGCTTTGGCATCATGGTCTGCACCTGACCGCCGTAGATCATTCCCATGAGGATTGTCTCGATCACATCATCAAAATGGTGTCCCAGGGCAATCTTGTTGCATCCCAGTTCTTTTGCTTTGTTGTAAAGATGACCCCGGCGCATTCTGGCGCAAAGGTAGCAGGGATTGTTTTTGACATGGTAGACGGAATCGAAAATATTGGTTTCAAACACGGTGATAGGGATGGACATGGATGCGGCGTTTCTTTCGATGACACTGCGGTTTTCCGGGCTGTAGCCGGGATCCATGACCAAGAATGTCAGCTCAAAGGGGACTTTCCGGTGGGATTGCAGCTCCTGGAGCAGTTTTGCCATGAGCATAGAGTCTTTGCCGCCGGAGATGCAGACGGCAATCTTGTCGCCAGGATTCACGAGCTGGTAAATCTTGACTGCTTTAGCGAATTTGCTGAAGATGGCTCTGTGGAATTTTTTCCGAATGCTTTGCTCTACCTTTTCGGTGATCTGGCGGTCTGATAGTTTTTCGCTCAGCCAGGCGTAGTAGCCGCCGGCAAGGTTGTAGGCATCGTAGCCTTTTTGGCAGAGATCGTCTGTGATTTTTCGGCTGATGATGCCGCTTTTGCAGTAGATGATCAGTTTTTTGTCTTTGGGGAGGGTGATGGCGGGGGATTCCAATTCTGGTTGGGGAATATGCATTGCACCGTCGATGTGACCATAGTCGAATGCGTAGGTATCACGTATGTCGATGAGGAGATAGTCGGCTTCGGAGAGGGTGGATAGGGTTTGGATGGTGATTTCGTTTTCCATGGTGATAGTTCGCTCCAGTTTGATTTTGTTTATCCGGTTCATATTATAACATAGATTTTCCGGGTTGTCCATAGGGAAAAGGGAATTTTCACGGAAATCCATTTTGTTGAAAAAATGATTTCCGGACTGCCGCATCATTTGCAGGATATTTGACTTTTCTCCCGGTATGTGCTATAATACAGTGAATCCATCGGTATCATCAGAACCTGTCGTTACAAGAAGATGTACACGTCCTTATGCGCATCAAAATGTGCTCGGAAATCCGTGTATATTTCTGATGAAGACAGGTTTTTCATCAAAAGAGGTCATGATCATGTTGAATCAATTCTCCCGCACCGAACTCCTGTTCGGCAAAGAATCCATGGAACACTTCCAAAATTGCCGTGTCGCCGTCTTTGGCATCGGCGGTGTCGGCGGCTATGCTGTCGAAGCCCTTGCCCGCAGCGGCATCGGCACACTGGATCTCATTGATGACGACGAAGTTTGTCTCACCAACTTGAACCGCCAGATCATTGCAACACACAGTACCATCGGAAAATATAAGGTAGATGCAGCAAAAGAACGCATTCACGATATTTGTCCCGATATCCAAGTCAACACCTACAAATGTTTCTACATGCCCGACACAGCAGATCAGTTCGACTTTACCCAGTATGACTACATCATAGATGCCATTGATACCGTAAAAGGAAAACTGGAATTGATTCAGCGTGCAAAGGCGGCAGACGTCCCCATCATTTGTTCTATGGGTGCAGGAAACAAATTCGATCCCACAGCTTTTCGTGTGGCAGACATCTACCAGACGAAGGTCTGCCCTCTGGCAAAAGTCATGCGCCACGAGCTGCGGAAACTGGGCATCCAAAAAGTAAAGGTGGTCTATTCGGAAGAACAGCCCGTTCGTCCTATTGAAGATATGACGATTTCCTGCCGGGAACACTGTGTTTGTCCGCCGGGAACTGCCCGGAAATGCACGGTGCGCCGCGATATTCCCGGTTCCAATGCATTTGTCCCCTCTGTGGCAGGGCTGATTATTGCCGGCGAAGTGCTGAAAGATCTGGCAAAGATACGATAACGGCGGATTCCGGCAAAATATGTGAAAAATACCCATAGATACAGGGGACGCCAGAATGGGATTTGTTGACTTTGCATGTATCTGTGAGGCAAAATCTGTATGAAATGACAAAAATAGAAAAAAGAAAGATTCTTTCTTGCAAACGAACCGTTTTCATGCTATAATAATATATGTAATATGTCTGTTCCAGAATCTCCTGCACACCGTCAGTGGTTCGTGGGGGCTTTTGTTGGAAATCCCGGGCAGGCGGATACGAAAATAAAACGGTGTACGAAGTATGACGTACCACTGAAAAATCAGCCGACCCGTCAGAGCGGGACATTTTCCAAAAGAACGTCCAGTATGTGAGGAGGAATACACAAAAGTGGAAAATCAAGTAAAAAAAGGTAAAAAAGTAACAGTATTGGGTGCGGGCAACGTTGGTGCTTCCATTGCGTATGCGTTGGCAATCAAAGGGCTTTGCTCTGAAATTCTGCTGATCGATATTAACAAGCCAAAGGCAAAGGGTGAAGCAATGGACATTATGCAGGGTAATGCATTCTGTCCCACCTGTAATGTACATGACGGTGACTATCCGGATGCAGCATGCTCTGATATGGTGATTATCACAGTGGGCATTGCCAGAAAACCTGGTCAGACTCGTATTGACCTGTGCAAGACCAATGCCAAGATCCTGGCTTCTGTGATGCCGGAGATCGTGAAGTATGCCCCCCATGCGATTTATGTGGTTGTCAGCAATCCGGTTGATATTCTGACCTACGAGGCGATCCGCATTTCCGGTTTGCCCCGCACACAGGTATTCGGTTCGGGTACGGTTCTGGATTCTTCTCGTCTCCGTACCTGTCTGGCAGATCACGCCAATCTAACTATCAAGAATGTACACGCTTATGTATTCGGTGAACACGGTGATTCTTCTATGGTTCCTTGGTCACTGTCCAGCATCGGCGGCATGAAATACGACGAATATTGCGAAAATGTTGAGAACCTGGGCAACAAGTCTGCCATTGAACAGGAGGTTCGTGACGGCGGCGCTGAGGTGATCAAGTGCAAGGGCGCAACTTACTATGCCATCGCCTTGTCTGTCAGCGCAATTGTAGAGGCAGTGCTTCGGGATACCAAGGCAATCCTGACGGTTTCTTTTCTCCAGGAAGGCTCACATTACGGCGTCAAGGATGTCTGCCTGAGCTTGCCTTGCGTGCTGGGTGCAAACGGTATTGAGCGTGAACTGACCCCGCCTATGATCGATGAAGAGATCGAACGTCTCAGAAACAGTGAGACTGCTCTGAAAAAGGTCATCGAGGCAATGAACGAAGCGTAATCACCAGCATAATCATTTGATTTTTTTGGAATGTTCTGAAATGTCGGGTTTCCGTTTTTGACGGAAACCCGGCATTTTTTTCTGCCATTTCGGATGCAGTGGATGTTCTGCTGACGAAAATTGATTTTTATTGTCTAAAAATCGACAAAATCTCTTGCAATTTGACGAAAAGTATGGTATAATAACAGTAGAAATTCAAAACATTGCACTACCCTGCGAAAAGACTGGTAAGAAAGGTTGGTCGCTTTGGAGAAAAAGCATCGGTTTCGTCCCATAGAGATCGCAGGAATGTTGTTCTGTGCAGCCGGTTTTGGATTCTGCATCTGGCGGGGCGTTTCTGAAGCAAACGCTCAGCAATCCGCTGAAAAACTTCATCGGATCGTAGAAGTGACAACTTCTGTTTCAGTCGAATCTGTCGCTTCTGATACGAATCCCCCGAAAACCACTGCCTATCAGACCGCTGCCCAAACTGCGAAGCAGATCAAAGCAACGGACAGAGCAACTGTAAAACAGACCGATCCGCAAACCCCTGCTGTTGTCTTTCCGCTGAATCTGAATGCGGCAGATGCGACAGAACTGGATGAACTGCCCGGAATCGGTGAAATCCTGGCAGCACGCATTGTGGAATACCGTACAGCCATAGGCGGCTTTCAGAATCGGGAACAGCTTCTGGAAGTGGATGGCATTGGAGAAAAATGCCTGGAACGGATCTATGACCTGTTGTATCTGGAACAGGAATGGTATCCCGAAGTGACCACGGAATTTTCTGTGACAGAAGAAGAAATACAGATATATGAGCAAAACAATGCGCAAGACGAACCGGAAAAAACTGCCGGCGCAGAGCCTGCGCCGCCAAAAATTGTGAATATCAATGAAGCAGACACAGAACTGCTGATGCTTCTGCCGGATATGACGGAAGATCTGGCAGCGGAGATTGTTGCCTTGCGTGAACAGCTTGGCGGATTTTCCTCGCCTTACGAATTACTCTATGCAGAAGGCATGACAGCATCTTACTTCGACAAAATTCGTGAATTTGTACAGATTGAAGAGTGATATTTGCGGATTATTTTGTGCACAGGTTGAAAAATGACATTTTACCGTTTTGTAATTTTTGTGCCGGGATGCCGAAAAATATAGCAAACTATACAAATATACAGTTGTAAAATAGTGCATATCAACCGAAAAATATGAAATAATGGTATTAGCCATTGACATTTGCCTCGATTTGATGTACACTATGTGTATCACAGAAATTATCTTTTATGCCCTATTTGTGCATTTTTGTTGGAAACATGTACAAATGGAACAGCATATTGCACAGTCTGTGAAACTTAAATTTGCTTATTATGCTGATAGCTACGGCTTAGCAGCATAATATATATTTTAAAGGAGGAACATTCCAATGAACAAGTTGAAAAGAACACTGGCTTTGATGGCTGTTCTGGCTATGACTGCAACTGCATTTGCAGGCTGCGGTGACGAGTCCAGCAGCTCTTCGTCTTCTTCTCAGGATTCCGTTGAGTCATCTGTAGAGGATTCTGTAGAGGAGAGCAGCGACGAAGGCGGCGAAGAGTCTTCTGACGAGAACAGCGCAGCAGCACCGGTAGGTGCTCCGACTCCGGACGGCACTCTGGGCGATGATGACGGCACACTGAGCATTCTGTGCTGGACAGACACCGACCTGAAAGCAATGTTCGATGTTACAACTGCTGAGAACGCTACTTATGTACCCGTTGGTGCAGATGGCTCAGAGGCATCTGAGCAGTACCTGCAGTACTTCTCTTCCGGTGACGACTGTGACCTGTACATTTGTGACGCTGACTGGGTAATGAGCTATGAGAACAACGATGACGTTTCTGCTCCGTTGTCCGCTCTGGGCATTACTGCTGACATGTATGGCGATGCCTATGATTACACTGTAGCAATCGGTACAGATGCCAACGGCGTTCTGAAGGGCGCATCCTGGCAGGCTGCAGCCGGCGGTTATGCATACAGAACCGATCTGGCTGAGCAGTATCTGGGCGTAAAGTCTCCGGATGAGATGCAGGCTAAGATTGGTGACTGGGATAGCTTCTGGGCAACTGCTAAGGAAGTATATGATGCTTCTGAGGGCGTAACCGCTATGGCTGATACCATCGACGGCGTATGGCGTGCATATTCCGCTGGTAACAGAACTTCTGCATGGATTGATGAAAGCGGTAAGTTCCAGTATGACTCTGCTGTAACAGACTTCATCGACATGATCAAGACCAATGCAGATGCTGGTTATGTAAATATGGACATCTCTCAGTGGACAAACGACTGGTATGCAATTGGTTTCGCAAACGGTACTCTGGCTAACAAGACCATGGGTTACTTCTTCCCGTCTTGGTCTCTGTCTGCTACTGGTCAGCTGGCTTCTGCTGAAGGCTATCAGGCTCCTGATCCGGATAATGGCATTGAAGAGGGTTGGAACGATGTTGGAACCAAGGGTATGTATGCTTACACAGCTGGTCCGACTGGCTGGTACTGGGGCGGTTCTTGGCTGTGCGTATCCCCGAACTGCAACAGCGCAACTGCAGCTGCACAGTTCGTATATGATATGACCATCAATCCTGAAACAATGAAGGCTTATGCTCTGAACCACAGCGACTTTGTAAACAACAAGACCGTTATGGCTGAGATTATTGCTGAAGGCTCCAACAGCAATGAGCTGTTCAAGGATGGTCAGGATCAGTTTGCTGTACTGGCTGACTCTGCTGCTCAGATCAACCTGGATGGTATCGCTGGCGAAAATGACGGCACAATCAATACAGCTTTCGTTGATTCTGTAAAGGCATATGCAAAGGGCGATCTGAAGGATGCTGATGAAACCATCAACAACTTCTTGGATGCTGCTGCTGCAAAACTGCCGGACGTTGTTTTTGAATAATCAATAGTACCAAAACTTTTTGATGGATATATTGCCTATAGGGCAGAGATAGCTCTATAGGCATATATTTATCGTACTCTCTTACTATTCTACTTAATTTTTGAAAGGGTGATTTCGTATGGCATCAACGGCACAGGCCCGTATTAAGTCCATTAGCTATGCAAAATACGGTTATATCTTTATTCTGCCGTTTTTTCTGGTATACTGCTTCTTCCAGATCTGGCCTCTGATCAACACCTTTATCCTGAGCTTTCAAGGCAACGCCAGTACCACTGGCGAATGGGTTGGTTTTGACAACTACTCCACCATTTTGTTCGGTAACGGCGGACGAAGCGCTGCAGCGATTGCGTCCGATTTTCGTGAAGCACTTCTGAATACAGTGATCCTGTGGGTTGGTAACTTTATTCCCCAGATCCTGCTTTCACTGCTCCTGGCAGTCTGGTTCACAGACTCCAAACTTCACATTCCGGGCAAGGGCTTCTTTAAGGTTGTCATGTATTTACCAAATATCATCACCGCTGTGTCTGTTGCTGCGCTGTTCATGCAACTGATCTCCAACCAGAAGACCAGTGCATTCAACGGTTGGCTGCTGAATCACGGACACGATGCTATAGAGTTTGAGGGCGGTATGACTTATGCCAGCAGTCCTGGTTGGTCTCGCGGTATTGTTATGTTCATCCAGACATGGATGTGGTTTGGTAATACCATGATCATGATGATGTCCGGTATTCTGGGTATTAACCCGTCTCTGTTTGAGGCTGCAAGTATTGACGGTGCAACAAGCGGTCAGACACTCCGCAAGGTAACTCTGCCGCTGCTGCGTCCCATGGTTGTTTACACACTGATTACCTCTATGATCGGTGGACTCCAGATGTTTGATATTCCGTATCTGTACCACACAGATCGTGCTTCCTTGAACGAACATCTGCGTACTGCTGCAATCTTTGTATATGAAAACTTCCACGTTGCCAATATGAAGCAGGTGAAGTACGGTTATTCCGGTGCGGCTTCTGTTATTCTGTTTATTATTACAGTAATTCTGGGTATAATTGTATTCCGCATGAACCGCGATGAAGACGAGCATCGGAAGAAGAAAGAACGCAAGGCTCTTGTCAAAGAAGCCAAGGCACAAGCGAAGCTGGCCAGACAGGGAGGTGTTCTGTAATGGAAAATGTTGGCGTTTCTCAGAACTATATGCTCAAGCAGCGTATCAAGTCTGCGATTTACTTTGTGATCTGCGTAATCATTACATTGATTTGTCTGGTGCCGATCTATCTGCTGATCGTGAATGCAACACATTCTCACAATGAGTTGATTCAGACTCCGGTTTCTCTGATCCCGGGCGGCAACATCGTTCCAAACGTCAAAGCGATTGTTACACAGTACACCAACTGGAATGTATGGCGCGGTTATGCGAATTCTCTGATCATTGCCGGCGGTTCTACCATTCTGACCGTATTTTTCTCTGCAATGACAGCATATGGTTTGACGGTATATGATTTCCGCATCCGTGATGGTGCATATACATTTATTCTGGCAGTAATGATGATTCCGATTCAGGTAACTTCCACTGGTTTTGTACAGTTCATGGTTGGTACACTGGGTTTGGCTAACTCCTTCATTCCGCTGATCGTTCCGGCAATTGCTGCTCCGGCGATTGTTTTCTACATGCGTCAGTATATGAAGTCTTCGTTCCCGCTGGATATTGTAGAGGCTGCACGAATTGACGGCTGTAACGAGTTCCGTACATTTATTTCTATTGCAATTCCGATGATGAAACCGGCTATTGCGGTACAGGCGATTTTCGCTTTTGTCCAGAACTGGAACAACTACTATACACAGAACATGATCCTGCTTTCCAAGGCTGAGCGTTTCACCATGCCGATGATGATTCAGAAGGTACTGCGTGTAGACAAGAACATCAACCTCGGTGCGCAGTATGCGGCAGTAATGCTGTCCATTGTTCCGATTGTGGTCATTTATGTATGTCTGTCCAAGTTTATCGTTGGCGGCGTTGCACTCGGTGGTGTCAAGGAATAATTTTTGAAGTATACTTCATCTTGCATAAAAAAACGCAGTGTTTCGGCACTGCGTTTTTTATGCAAGAGGCATTAATTCCTAATTTCCTCAGAGTACTGATGATTCACACAATCCAAGGGATCAAAAGGATCCAGATCAAGCACTGTGTTTCCCGGTTTGTACAAAGGCACATCTTCCGCAGCATCGTCAAATGAAAGATTTCTTGTCCAGAATGAGATTTCCACCATATCACCTTCGGATGTTTCGGATGTTTCATCAAATACTTTCAGAAGAATCCATACGCCGGTATTCCAATTGATCAGCAGGGAAAAAGGACCTGATGCGCATTTACCGTCTACCTCAACGGCCAAGCCACTATTCGTCTGAACATAGGAGGTCACTTCCCATTGGCTGAAATCCGAAAGCAGGGTCTCGGCATATGCGGTTGGCATATAGCAAGCATCCAGAGAGGAATTATCTGCCCACACATCATCGGTAAAATCTGTGGCATCTGTCTCCAAAGGGGGATAAGTTTCTCCCCGGCTCGGATAGTCGGACAAAATGAAGCGAGAAAAGGTAGGACGATCTGTATCGTGTATCACACCGATCGACCCATCTGCATTCCGATAGACACGATGCAATTCATTTTTGTTAAAATAGCTGGCTTGTTCGTTTTGTCTCCGCGTCAACCCGGCATCAATATTTTTGTCCCAGGTATACTGAAAATATTGATCGTTCTCAAAGTCCATGGAAAATTTGCCGGCATGGTTCACTTTTCCTTGAGTCGAAAAGTATATCGAACCACTTATTTTGGATAAAAAGAACCCGGTGTGTGTACACTTATAATAAACCTGGCTTTTTGTGGGAAGTTTATCGTTTTCAATGGCGTCTGTGTCAATTTTCATCTGCTTATTTCGCAACTCCTGTATATCCTGGTCGTATGCCATGTCCGATTCCTTTGTAGCCGGAACATAGATCTCTAAATGCTGAGGCGGTTGATCCTGATCATCCGGCTGTGTTGCCGGCGCACAGGTAAAACGCAAGGAAATCGCTGTTGCAGAAATTGCCACTGCAGCAGCGATCAGAACAGGCAGAATATGCGCTTTTCTTTTGGCATGCTTCAGCGGTCTATCGGATGTGTATTGCTTCGTGGAATCCGATATGGGTTCCGCCGTTTCTTCTTCCGAAATCGCTTGAAGGATCCGCATACGGCATTCCATCGGCATGTGGATCTGTTTCTGTTCATTTCGATACTGCTGTATCCAACGTGATTTTTTCATAGAAAAATTCCTCCTTTAACAGTTTTTCCAGCCGTTTTCTGGCACGGGATAATCGTTTTCGCACAGCAGTTTCCCGGATATCCAGGATCTGGCTGATCTCGGCAGTGGTGAATTCTTCGTAATAATATAAGTGGAGAATGTTGCGATCCGAGTCAGGCAGGTGTTTCATGGCATCGGTGACGAGATATTGCTCCGGATCGGGAAGTTGATTTTGTCCTGCGAGGCGGCTTGGATCAAATGTCTCACGCATGATCTGATGCCATTTACTGCGGAGGTGATTTTTACAGAGATTGATGGTGACACGGATCAACCAGGCTTTTTGATAGGATTCACTGTCAAAGTCCGCATTGCGTTGGAATAGACGGAGAAAGACTTCTTGGGAGATATCTTGTGCATCGGTGGGGTTTTTGGTGTAGTTTAGAGCGATGCGGTAGACCATGTCCTGATAGGTGTCGAGAAGTTGACGGAAAGTTAAGTTTGTCATGCAAGCACCTCCTTTCTGAGCGGAGTAGTCATTTTACAGGAATACAAGATAGGAACTGAATTTGTGACGCTGGTTTTATGAATGTTTTGTAAAAGTACGTGGCTGTGAAAGATACAGTCTATCCGCATCCATTTGGAGCCTTCAGAAGATATCTTGCAGAACCTGTCTGCACAAGAAGGTGCACATGGCATTCCAGCAGATTTTGCAACAAACTATTTTCCATTCTGTTCACCAAATTGCTGGATCCGCAATAGGAAATTTTGAGAAAATGATGCGGCAACTATTGACAAATTGCCGAAAATATGCTATAATTTCAATATATTTTTATACAGCATGTCTTGCTGGAAAGGAATGAATCAAAATGGAAATCCCATACAAAATTTACCTCAACGAGGATGAGATCCCCAAGCAGTGGTACAACGTTCGTGCAGACATGAAAAACAAGCCTGCACCTCTGCTGAATCCTGGCACTCTCCAGCCCATGACTGCACAGGAGCTGGAACAGGTTTTTTGTGCCGATCTGGTTAAGCAGGAACTGGACAACGACACCCCTTACTTCGACATTCCTGAAGAGATCTATCAGTTCTATAAAATGTACCGTCCTTCACCGCTGGTACGTGCTTATTTTCTGGAAAAGGCGCTGGACACACCGGCGAAAATCTACTACAAGTTCGAGGGCAATAATACCTCTGGCAGCCACAAGCTGAACTCAGCCATTGCACAGGCTTATTATGCCAAGAAGCAGGGGTTGAAAGGTGTTACCACCGAGACTGGTGCAGGTCAGTGGGGTACTGCGCTCTCCATGGCGTGTGCGTTCTTCGATCTGGACTGCAAGGTATATATGGTAAAATGTTCCTACGAACAGAAGCCTTTTCGCCGGGAAGTGATGCGTACCTACGGTGCATCTGTGACCCCTTCTCCGTCCAATGAGACCGAAGTGGGTAAAAAAATCCTGGCAGAATTCCCAGGCACCACCGGAAGTCTGGGCTGTGCCATTTCCGAAGCTGTCGAAAAAGCGGTTTCCTCCGAGGGTTATCGCTATGTGCTTGGTTCTGTGCTGGCACAGGTTGTGCTGCACCAATCGATCATCGGTCTGGAAACTAAAACGGCTCTGGATAAGTATGGCATCAAGCCGGATATCATTATCGGCTGTGCCGGCGGCGGCTCAAATCTGGGCGGTCTGATCGCACCGTTTATGGGTGAAAAGCTCCGCGGTGAAGCAGATTACCGCGTGATTGCCGTTGAGCCTGCTTCCTGTCCAAGCTTTACACGGGGCAAGTATGCATATGATTTCTGCGACACGGGTATGGTCTGCCCCTTGGCAAAGATGTATACCCTTGGCAGCGGTTTCATTCCGGCAGCCAATCACGCAGGCGGTTTGCGGTATCACGGCATGAGCAGTATCCTGTCTCAGCTGTATGATGATGGTCTGATGGAAGCGGTTTCTGTAGAGCAGACTGCCGTATTCGATGCAGCTCAGAAGTTTGCACGGGTAGAGGGCATTCTTCCTGCACCGGAAAGCAGTCATGCCATCCGTGCGGCTGTAGACGAAGCTCTGAAGTGCAAGGAAACCGGCGAAGAAAAGACCATCGTATTCGGTCTGACGGGAACCGGTTACTTTGACATGTATGCCTATCAGAGATTCAACGATGGTGAAATGACAGATCGTATTCCCACTGACGCAGAGCTGGCAGAAAGCCTGTCCAAGCTGCCAAAGGTTTGATCCAATCGACCGGATTGCAAAATGATGTGAGAAAAAGCGTTCTGTTTCTATCGTGAAAGCAGAACGCTTTCTGATATTCAAAATTCGATGGTATATATTTAACGAAAGGTATATATATTTAACAAAATGCAATGGTATATTCAAAAGGAGTGGTCATCACATGAAAATCTACCAAAAAATTACCGACCTGATCGGTCACACCCCCATTCTGGAACTGCAAAATACCGAAAAAGCAGAGCATCTGGAAGCGACCATTCTGGCAAAGCTGGAATACTTCAACCCAGCCGGTTCCGTCAAAGACAGAATCGCCAAGGCAATGATTGATGACGCCGAAGAAAAAGGATTACTGAAACCCGGCAGCGTTATCATTGAGCCCACCAGCGGCAATACCGGCATTGGTCTGGCTTCCGTAGCAGCAAGCAGAGGCTACCGTATCATCATCGCCATGCCTGAGACCATGAGTCTGGAACGCCGCAATCTGATGAAAGCTTACGGTGCAGAGCTGGTTCTTACAGAAGGTGCAAGAGGCATGAAGGGCGCTATTGAAAAGGCAAAAGAGCTTGCTGCTGGGATTCCCAACAGTTATATTCCCTCCCAGTTCACCAACCCCACCAACCCTACAGTTCACAGAAAAACCACCGGTGTTGAGATCTGGGAGGATACAGATGGTAAAGTGGACATTTTTGTTGCTGGTGTCGGTACTGGCGGAACGGTCAGTGGTGTAGGTACCTATTTGAAATCTCAGAATCCGGATATTCAGGTAGTTGCTGTAGAGCCGAAAAGTTCACCAGTGCTTTCTGAAGGCATCTCCGGTCCTCATAAAATCCAGGGCATTGGTGCTGGATTTGTGCCGGAAACCCTCAATACAGAAATTTATGATGAGATCATTTCTGTGACAAATGAAGATGCCTTTGCAACAGGCAGAGCTATTGGTCGGAATGAGGGTGTGCTGGTAGGAATTTCTTCCGGTGCAGCTGCATGGGCTGCCATTCAGTTGGCAAAGCGTCCGGAGAACAAGGGCAAAACCATTGTAGTGCTGTTGCCGGATACCGGTGAAAGATATCTCTCCACACCCATGTTTGAATAACAAGTTCAAAAGACAAACCCGGCAGTTCCAGGTGAATTGCCGGTTTTTTCACAGTTGCATTTCTTGTCAGCATACCCTATATACAGTAATCGTAACCATCCATACTTGCGCTATGCTCCATAACATCTTGGAGAGTGATATGATCCAGATAATCACTAATTACTCGATAAAGCCCGCTCCACAGATAAAGTGTTGCACATTCTGTTGCTCTGGGACAGGCATTCGTCTCGTGTTCCAGACAGGAGACTGGGGCAAAAGAACCCTCTGTGGCACGGAGAATGTCTCCAATGGTATATTGGGCAGGTTGTTTTGCCAGACGATATCCCCCCATGTTGCCCCGGTTGGCGCAAAGCATCCCGTTTTTGTTCAGCATGGGAACGATCTGTTCCAGATACTTTTTGGAAATATTCTGACGTGCGGCAATGTCCTTGAGTGAAATATAGCCGTCCTTCTGGTATTCTGCCAGATCCAGCATCATCCGCAATGCATAGCGGCCTTTGGTAGAGATTTTCATATGCTGCTCCCTTCTGAAAAAGATTTTCTATCATTATTATACCATAGGATTAGTATGTTTTGCAAGAGGAAATTGGATTATAAAATGTTACAGAATTATGACGACGAATTTGGCGGATTTGATGCGGACAAGTTCTGACCATTTTCCAACATATTTTTAAAAATGGTTATTGACAACAGATACACAATCTCTTATAATGAAATGAAGAGATTCTTATCTTATACAGGTACAGGAGGTTCAGAAGAATGAAAAAAAATAAGAAGCTGCAGCTGACGGCTGCTGTTTTTGCTGCGATAATGGCATGGTCTGCATTGCCCTGCGTAAGCTTGAGTGCTTCTGCTGGTAAGATCCCGGAAGCAATGATGGCGGACAGCCGGGAAGAAGCTTATGCGGAAGGTGAAGCTATTGTGATGTACCGCGGTACATCTGCAATACAGACTGGGGCACTGTCCGCCAGACGAAACACCAGTGTTCAGATAGCACAGTCCTATGCCTTTGATACGGCAGGGGATTCTTCCATTCAGAGCTATGCCGCCGGAGAAAACAGTGATGGATTTGTGGTTTCTCTGGTGACATCTGACAAGCTTTCCACAGAAGAGCTGATTGCTCAGTTGGAGAAACAATCTGATGTGGTCTGTGCAGAGCCCAATTTCCGTATCCGTCTGGCATCCAACAGCGATCCTTTGGCTGCTTATCAGTGGGCGCTGGAAAACACCGGACAGAACGGCGGCAATGCGAACATGGACATTCATCCGCAAGCACCAGAGCTGACCCCTGATCTATCGGCGGGAGAACAGGTCGTTGCTGTCATAGATACCGGTGTGGATTATACTCATCCGGATCTGAAAAACCGGATGTGGGAAAATCCTGATGCCGATACCGGGCTGCTCAATGGGTTGCATGGCTATGATTTTGTCAACTGTGACGACGATCCTATGGATGACAACGGACACGGTACACACTGCGCCGGTATTATCGCGGCGGAAGCGGAAAATGATGTGGGGACTGTGGGCGTTGCCGCAGCAGATTCGGTGAAGATCATGGCACTGAAAATTCTGGATGAAGAAGGCAATGGCTACGGCATGGAATTTGTCGCTGCTTATCACTATATTTATCAGGCACAGCAGAACGGTGTCAACGTGGTGGCGATCAATAATTCCTGGGGTGCAGACTATGAGGAGGAGGAAGATGTTCAGATCGTAAAAACCGTGATCGACATGGTAGGTGCTAACGGAGCTGTTTCGGTTTGCGCATCGGGCAATGAGGCTGTTGATACCGATCAGGTCAAGAATATGCCCTCTGGGATTGACAGCCCTTATGTGATCTCAGTGGCTGCAACCAACGAAAGAGACGAGCTTGCCAGCTTTTCCAACTGGGGTGCAGAAACAGTGGATATTGCCGCACCAGGTACCAATATCCTTTCTACCGTATCCTGTCCGGTGATGCATCCGACATTCTATGGCGATGAAGAGAGAGCGGCTCTGCTGCATGTGTATGAGAATTTTTCCAATGCTGCACTGACAGAAACCGACAATCTGTTGGAAGCGGCAGAAAATACAGTGGACTTGCCCTATATGGTAAAGGCGGTGGGCGATGCAGAAATTTCTGTGACACAGGACACCGATCTGTTTTTCGGGCTGGCAGAAGAGCATGCCGCATCCCTGCGTTTTGCCATGACAGGTGCAAAGGCAGGGGATGTTTATACACTCTATCTGCCCTATACGGCACAGAGCGGTGAGCATGCACCCTTTTTTTCTATGGATATGCGTATTTCTGCACCAGACATGGTACTGTCTGACGATTTTTTTGAAAGTCTGGAACAATTGGATTCTGCATCCCATGTGGACATCTATGGCGCAGTTGTGGATGAAAGCGGTGTTGCTTCGTCTCATGAGGATTATCTCTACTCCGCTTATCTCATGGGAAATAACAACTACTGGAATTCGATTTCGTCAGAAATGGCAGAGCGGAAAGAGGGAGAAGTCTGTGTCATTGGTTTGGATGTTTACTGTAATATGGACGGAGACTTTGAGATTCGATTGGACAATCTGGCGATCAGTGATGTGAATGCGCCGGAAGAGGAATTGCTGTTGAAATATGATTATTTCAATGGCACTTCTATGGCTGCACCTCACGTCACCGGTGCTATGGCGGCCCTTGCAGCGGCAAATGAAACCATGAGCGCCGAGGAACGCACAGCACTTCTGCTGGGGTGTACCAGAAAATCCGATGCTCTGAAGGATAAGGTAAAATCCGGCGGCGTGCTGGATCTGTCCCATATCTCTACACCCAACCCCATCATCACCGGCGCAGAACTAATGGGGGATGATGGAACGATCGTGGTTACCGGCAACCGGATGCCGGGTATGGTGTTTCAGATCAACGGCGAGGCGGCAGAGATCCTTTCGATGGAGGATATGACAGCAGTGCTGGATATTTCCGGGATGGAGAAACAACAGATCGATCTGGAGGTGACCCTGGGGGATATGCGTTATACCAAACGCTTCTATTATGCCCAGGGAACACCGGCAGATGCACTCTATACTTCTGAAGGAGGGGCAATTGTCACAGAAAACGGCACTTTGCTGTCCTGCGGTGACTGTCTGTACTATTGCACCCCCGCCGGAGAAATTGATCAGGCGTTTATGGACATGTCTGAGGACTGGGTGATGGTGAGCGAATGCTTCCCCATGGAAGAGTTTCTGAGTGAAGCGGAACAGTACATTGATATCCTCAGCCGGTCTACCAAATATGTGACAGACGGCTGTCAGATCTATACGGTAATCAACCTGGACTATGGCTATATGCAGAAGAATATTCTGGCTGCCTTTGATCCGGAAGCGTGTACGTGGAGCACATTGGCAGAGCTTCCTGGGACATGTTGTTCATGGACGGATTTTGCCATTGGCTATTATGAGGGAACGATTTGTCTTATGGGCGGCTTTCAGAGTCAGACAGGGAATTTGTCTGACGAAATGCGCATCTTTGATCTGGATACTTGTACATGGGAAACTGGTGCAACTCTGCCGGAAGCTGCTTGTGCCGGTGAAGCTTATATGATGGGTGATCGTCTGATTCTCACGATGCAGTTGACAGAGGACGGCACACAGACGGCACCGTGGATTTATGACGGTGACAGTTGGCAGGTTTCTGCTGCACCCTTGCCGGAAACAGCGCAGCTTTACGACAACTCGGAACAGATCTGTGCCAATGCTTCTGCCGCAGTGGACGAGTGGGATAATCAGATGATCTATGTGGGACTCCCTTCGATTGGCATGGGGGATATCTTCTCCTACCTGCCGGAGGAGGAAACGTTTGAGGCGCAAGAATATACCGTCTATAACAACAGCAGTGACCATATTTTTGGCTGTACAGCTTCTGATGGCGTCCTTTATGTCGTATACAACAACGGCGAATGCACGGAAACAGCGCTGTTTGCACTAAATGAGAATGCAGTCATCGGGAGCATGGATCAGCTCACGGGTGATGTGGACAGAGATGGAGAGGTCACCATGGATGACGCCTATCAGACATTGATCTACGATTCTCACATGGCACTCGGTGATTTGGATTACAGCTTTACAGGGAATATGGACAGCGCTGAGGAAACCGCTGCTGTTCTGGCTGCGGATGTGGATGAAAACGGTGAGATTAATATGCAGGACGCATACTATATCCTGTTGTATACTTCTTATCTCTCCATGGGCGTTGAGGTTGACTGGTACGATCTGATCTGGAGTGAGTGAGGCTGATACGTATGGCACATTTCATCCTGGGAATCATTTACATTGCATTTATCAGTCTGGGCTTGCCGGATTCGGTTCTCGGCTCAGCATGGCCCTCTATGTACGGGGAACTGAACGTGCCGCTATCTTATGCAGGTGTGATCTCTATGATTATCTCTGCTGGCACAGTGTTTTCCAGTCTGCAAAGCGCACGGCTGAACAAATGGCTTGGGACAGGTCTTGTGACGGCAGTCAGTGTAGCAGTGACGGCGGTTTCCCTTCTGGGATTCTCGGTGAGCCGTTCCTTCTGGATGCTTTGTCTCTGGGCGATTCCTTATGGACTGGGTGCAGGTAGTGTAGATGCGGCACTGAACAATTACGTTGCCATTCACTATGCCAGCCGGCACATGAGTTGGCTGCACTGTATGTGGGGCGTGGGAACCATCATCGGACCGTATGTCATGAGCTACGTGCTGACAAATGGTGATACATGGAACACCGGCTATCGCAGCATCGGGTTCTTTCAGGTGGTGTTGGCGTGCATTCTCATGGCTGCCCTGCCGCTGTGGAAAAAACAGCAGTCTGCTGTACAAGAGGAGCAGACTGCATCGAAGGTGCTGATTCTCCAAGAGGTTCTTTCTATTACCGGCGTGAAACAGATCATGGTGACCTTTTTCTGTTACAGTGCCGTGGAAGCCACTACGATGCTTTGGGCAAGCAGCTATATGGTGCTGCATAACGGTATCTCTCCGGAAGCAGCAGCCGGTTATGCCAGCATGTTCTTTATCGGCATCACTGCCGGACGTGGGGCAAATGGTTTTCTTACCATGAAGATGTCAGATCCGCAGATGATCCGCATCGGGCAGGGCGTGATTCTTCTGGGAATTGCTGCCATGCTGCTTCCGCTGGGGAATACAGTGACTTTGATTGGCTTGATTGTGGTCGGGTTGGGCTGTGCGCCGATTTATCCGTGCATTATTCACGCTACGCCTATGCACTTTGGTGCAGAAAGATCCCAGTCTGTGATTGGTGTAGAGATGGCAAGCGCCTATGTGGGAACGACGTTGATGCCGCCGCTGTTCGGGTGGATTGCCAATCATAGCAGTGTCCGGCTGCTGCCGCTGTATCTGTTAGCGGCACTGGCACTGATGATTGTGATGCATGAATCCCTGTTGCGGAAAATAAGAAAAACCCATTAACCCAAATAAGCGGACGCTTTGAAACGGCGTCCGCTTGTATTGTTTATGCTGGCAAAGAGTAATATTACGTCCTGATACATTTTAAAAACAGGCTTTTTGCCCACTTTTTAGCCAGAATGTATTGGCAGTGATGCATATCCATCATATTTGTTTGCATCATTGCATCTCACCACTTTCTTCTGCTGCATAGGCAGCGTCCAGTTTGTCACTGACCCGGTCAAAGATGATCTGGTATCCGTTATATCCGTCCTTAATGGAACGATTCACACGGCTGATGGTAGCAGTGCTTGCGCCGGTTTCTTCCACGATTCGATGGAACACCGTGCCGTCATGGAGCAGTTTTGCCACACGCAGCCGCTGGGACATGGCATTTAGTTCCTGATAGGTGCAGAGATCCTTGAAAAAGGCAAGGCATTCTTTTGTGGTTTTCAGAGACAGAATCGCTTCAAACAACGCCTCCTGGTCGGCATGCTGACGTTCTTTTTTCATGACTTTGGGTCGCCTCCTGTTTGCGGTATTGATATGTATATTGTAACATATTTTGAGAATTCTGTAAACGGCGCATCTGGTTTTCCCTTGATTTTTGTGAGATACGTCAGAATGTGAAAAACTTTTTTGACATTATGACAATTGCCGGCAAAATCAAAACGAACTGCACATTTCTGTGCAGTTCGTCAAACAGGGAAGGAGATGTCATATGTGAATCAGATGTTAATCCAGATCCTGCAGCGCATCATAGCCGGTTTCGCCGGTACGGATCTTTACCACATCTTCTACATCGTAAATAAAGATCTTGCCGTCGCCGATCTCTCCAGTATAGAGTACCTTCTTGATGGCTTCGATGAGCTTTTGCGGCGGATATTTTGCCACAACGATTTCAACTTTGACTTTTTCCAAAAGCTTCGGACCTTCGGTGCGGACACCGCGGTAATAAGATGCATTGCCCTTCTGTGCACCATAGCCCAGAACATGTGTTACCGTCACGCCGTTGACGCCCATAGAGGTCAATGCCTTTTGCAGTACATCCAACTTGTCGCTGCTGCATACCACAGAGATTTTTGTCAGCTTTGCCTTGCTGCCGTCTACCGGCTTCATGATCATTTCTGCTTCAGGGATTTCTACGCCGGTTGCAGCTGCGTCTGCGGCATCAGAAGCAACTGCGGCAGCAGAGGGCATGAAGTCTGCATAGGCAGACTGGAGGCGGTGCTCTGTGATATCCAGACCCAAAACCTCTTCTTCCGAAGTAACACGCAGACCAAATACTTTCTTGATGAACAGGAAAGTCAGTGTGATCGTCACAGCTGTCCAAGCCAGAATGCAGACTACACCAAGCAGCTGAGAGCCAAGCAACGCAAATCCGCCGCCGTAGAACAGACCATTATATTCGCTTTCTGGTGCATTGGTTGTGGCGAAAAGACCTACTGCAATGATACCCCATATGCCATTAAGGAAGTGTACAGCAACTGCACCTACCGGATCGTCCACATGCAGCACATGATCCAGGAACCACACGCCAAAACATACCAGCAAGCCGGCAACCAGCCCGATGACTATTGCACCAGTGGTATCTACCAGATCACATCCGGCAGTAATGGCAACCAGACCAGCCAGCGATGCATTCAAACACATGGAAACATCCGGGCTCTTATACTTGACCCATGTAAAGATCATGCAGGAAACAGTGGCGATTGCCGGTGCAATGG
>CANQWA010000038.1 GCA_947627445.1 uncultured Ruminococcus sp. | reverse complement strand
GCATTTGCAGCGGAAGAGAATATTTCTGACAACGCAGATTTGCCGGATCCCATGGTGGATATGTCTGTTATGGATCAACTTTTGGTTGGAACTCCTCAGATGCAGTAACATTTTTATTGTTAATGTACAATTCACAAAAGTTGTAAAAGCTTTGTTATAATCAAAAAGTAACCCGACAAAATCACAGAAAATTGTGGCTTTGCCGGGTTTTCTTCTTGTAACGAATATTATCGCATTAACGGTGCTTTTTGATTTTATAAAAATTAAGGCAATACCGCACAAAGACCGTCTAACAGCTTTGCACACAATCTTTGTTTGCGGTATTGCCTTAAAAACATGAGGAGCATATTATGCTGAAAACGAAAGATTCTGTTATTACTACCATGCTTTTATCACTAGGGATTCGTTCAAACTTAAAAGGGTACATTTATCTCAAGGCTGCAATCCTTGTTGCCTTGGAAAATCCTGCATTGAAATATAAAACAATGAAGTTATATGAAAAAATTGCTATCAAACATTCTGTAAGCGCAGAAAATGTAGAACGTTGTATCCGATATGTCATAACGGATGCGTACTATCATAATCGAAAGTATCTGCGTGAAAAATTGCCCCAATTTCGGAGCATTCCAACGAATTCGGAGATGATAGCGATTTTATCGGAAATGTCAGAATATGAATATCAAAATGATGAAAAATAATAAGAATGATTGCATAGTTAAAATGTGACGGCAAACGAAATTTTCAGCTTAATCTATATTGATTTTTTTATCTGAACGTGATATAATAGGATTAAAGAAATCAGTAAGGGAGGGGATGCCGATGAAGTTTGTCAAGAAATCAAAGGAGCAGTTACACCGGGAAGACCTGGAACGAATCGCCAAATACAGACCGTTGGATGACGATTTTATGCGTGAACTGTTCAGGGATAATATGCCTTTGACAGAAATGGTGCTGCGAATCATCACAGGCAAGCAGGATTTGGTTGTCACCAGTCAGGAAACGCAGTACGACCTGAATCAGATTGCGGGTGCAAGGTCGCTGTGCCTGGATGTTTTTGCAACGGACAGCAAGAACCAGAAATACAACCTTGAAATTCAGCGAGCGGATAAGGGGGCAACTGCAAAAAGAGCGAGGTATCATTCCAGTGCCATTGATGTGGAATCCTTGAGACCGAAAGAAGATTTTGAACAGTTGCCAATTACATATGTCATTTTCATCACCGAAAGCGATGTTCGTGGCGAAGGCAGAGTTCTCTATAATTTCGAGTGGAGAGATACCGAAACAGGAAAGCCGCTTGGTGATGGTTCACACATCATTTATGTAAACGCAGCATATCATGCTGAGGGAGATTCATCCGAGCTTGCAAGGCTCATGCATGATTTCCGCTGCAGCAATCCAAGTGAGATGAACTATGAACTGTTAGCCGAAAAGGCAAGGTTCTTCAAAGAAACCGAAGAAGGAGTGAGTCATATGTGCAAATTGAATGAGGAAATGAGAAATGAGACGGCTACAGAGGCTGCGATGCTTGAGAAGATTCAGATTGCATTGAACCTTTTATCTTTAGAAGCTATGTCATATGAAGATATTGCTGCTGCAACAGGACTTACTCTTGAAGATGTAAAAGAACTCGCAGAACAGAAGGCATAAAATAGACAGCGTATGGGGCTGATGTCTTATCGACTTCATGCGCTGTCTTTTCTGTCGCTTGCAACCAAAATCAAACGCTCAACCAACGGAAAACGCACTATACCAATAGAAAACGGAACTCTGAAAGGTCGCAATTGTATTAAAATTACCGTTCTTAGGCAGTTGCGGTGACCGGATTTAAACCATAAAAGCTTGAAAACTTATATTTGAGTTTTCAAGCTTTTTCTTTCACACTGCTTGCAATTTCAGTTTTTTTGTGGTATAATTTCAATAACAACAAGTAAATCACGATGCGAAGTAACCGCCAACCAGACCCTAACGTTGATTCGGCACTAAAAAAGCGATAAAATAGTTCCAAAGGGATTTACCCCGAAAGGAGCTGAGAATATGCCAACGATCAGAGAAGTAAAAACCGAGCTTCGTCACAGGGAGTGGGCAGAGCAGATACAGGAATGCCAGAGCAGCGGTATGACCGTAACAGCGTGGTGCAAGGAAAAGGGGATCAGTCAGCACACATACTACTCACGTCTGAATGTGGTGAGAAAAGAACTGCTGAAACGAGCTGGATTGCCTTTGCAGCAGATCGTACCGCTGAGTGTTTCTCAAAGCGTCACCTGCACGACAGCTGCGGTGCAGACACAATGTGTTGCGGACAGCGCTGAACCTGGGAAACCTGAACCGGCTGTCCCACAAAAGATGATCGTCCGTAAAGACGGGATCGAGGTCGAAATGCCAGCAGATATATCCGAAAGGCTTCTGCTTACGCTGCTGAGAGGTCTGAAAGAATGCTGAAAGACCTGAATGCTGACAATATCTACATCGTCTGCGGACATACGGATATG
The DNA here is from genome assembly GCA_947627445.1 of uncultured Ruminococcus sp. GTDB lineage: Bacteria > Bacillota > Clostridia > Oscillospirales > Ruminococcaceae > Ruminococcus_C. The sequence continues at coordinate 18,997 of CANQWA010000038.1, read as the reverse complement.
CGGAAGTCCATTGACGGACTTGCGGCACTTGTACAGCAGCAGTTTCAGCTTGACCTGTTCGCAAGCAGCGCGTTTCTGTTCTGCGGCAGGCGCAGAGATCGTATGAAGGTGCTTTTATGGGAAGATGACGGCTTTCTGCTGCTGTATAAACGTCTTGAAGACGGAAAATTCTCCTGGCCGCGCAATGAACAGGAGGTCAGGAATATTACCCGTGAACAATTCATCTGGCTCACGCAGGGACTGTCGATCGACCAACCAAAGGCAATCAAAAAAGTAGCCGGCGGTGTGGATATATGCTGACTTTTCCACGATGAAAATATACAGTAATGTGGACAATATTTCTATGCTTTCATAGCACTCTTTTTCTTGAAAAATCGGGCAAATCATGGTATAATCAGAGTATCATGAACCGTCTGGAATTTCAGGGAAAGGAGTGCTTTTGCTATGACATACGAAGAACTGAAAGCAGCATATGAAGTCGCTGTGCAGAAGTGCTCTGAGCTTGAAAAAGAAAATGATGAGCTGAAAAAATCGAACGAAGATCAAGCTCTTCACATCGAGCATCTGGAAGAGCAGATACTCAAACGGAACAAGATGCTCTTCGGACAGAAAAGCGAGAAATCGAAATTCATCTGCAACGGACAAATGGATCTGGATGGTAATGTGTTCAACGAAGCGGAAGAATTGTCAAATCTTTCTGCCGCTGAGCCTACCGAGGATTCCATCACAAAAAAATCGAAAAAAACCGGAAAGCATCGGGGAAGAAATGAACTGCGTGGTGATCTTGAAACGAAAGAGATCGTGCATACGCTCCCCGAAGATCAGAGAAAATGTGCGGTCTGCGGCAGTAAGCTCGTGCCGTTTTCAAAAGAATACATCACCACACGGCTCTGCATTATCCCTGCGAAGATCTTTAAAATCACATACTTTCGTGAGGTCTACAAATGTGAACACTGCGATAAGCACGGAGATAAGGCGAATATTGTGAAAGCTCCGAATCTGACTCCTGTGCCTGTCATTCCGAGAGGTCTGCCGGAAGCAGAGCTGATCGCATATATCGCTGAGGCGAAATATCTGCTTGGCGAACCGCTTTACCGTATGGAACAGCACTTCAAGATGCAGGGCATCTACCTGAACCGCACATCACTTGCAAACTGGATCATCAAAAGTTCAGAATGGCTTATACCTGTTGTGAAGCACTTCTGGAAGTATGCTTACCTCGAACCCGTCCTGAACGCTGATGAGACTACGCTGCGTGTCCTGAAAATACATGAAAAACCTGTGAAAAAGCTGGGACAGATGTGGGTGGTCTGCACAGGAGCGTCAGCAAAGCTTCTGATCGCGATCTATACCTATCGGGACAGCCGTTCAAAGGTGACTGCGGAGGAACTTCTCGGCAGTTATGACGGTATCGTGCAGACCTGATGGGCTGGGGTCTTATGGTTCGGGAGAATATCTGCACGCAGGCTGCTGGTCGCACGCTCGCCGCAAGTTTGTGGACAGCATACCTGAAAATGATAAAAACAGCAAAGCGGCAAAAGCTGTCGAGATCATCGACAGAGCATTTGCCTTGGAGCGTGAAGCAAGAAAAGCAAACGTCCCGCCGGAAAAGATATTGGAGATGCGGCAGAAAGAGGTAAGACCGATCATAGAAGAATTCTACAACTTCATCGGAACGCTCAGACCGAGTAAAGGTTCACACCTTGGCGCGGCGGTCACCTATGCCCTGAATCAGAAAGACAAGCTCCTTCTGTTTTTAGATCATCCCGAAGTGGAAATGACAAATAATCTTGCAGAACGCACCGTTAAGACTTTTGTGATCGACCGTAAGAATTTTCTCTTTTCTGCGACGGATAAGGGTGCAGATGCGAGTGCTCTCTTCATGAGCGTGATCGAAACAGCCAAGCGAAACGGACTGAATGTGTTTGGTTATCTCTCCTATCTGATGCTTGTTCTCCCTTCATGGGGCAAAACACCTTCAGAAGAACAGCTTGACAGCATCATGCCGTGGAGTGCTACTCTGCCTGAAACCTGCCACAGAACATATCATCAGATCGTTGAAAACGAGGCTGTTGTTGAGTAACAGCTTCTCATTCACAGTATTTCATAGTAACTGGCAGTATTTCACGCACAGTAATTCACAGCAGTTCACAGTAATTCATTGTGATGAACCGAATACGGGATTTGAGCCGAGGTTGATCTCGGCTCATTTTTTTGCCCGCTGGTCTGGTTGGCGGTTACGATGCGAAAGGGTGATGACTATGGAGAGAATTTTTAATATTACGGGTTCCTGCAATCCGCAGCAGCATTATATGGTCAATCTGGATTCTAGACTTGCGGAGATCAAAAAAATGATCGACCGTGGGGATTATTTTACAATCAATCGAGGAAGACAGTATGGGAAGACGACGACAATTCGTGCGTTAGCTTCCTATTTAAGCGAGGATTATTTTGTCATCAGTATGGATTTTCAGTTTGTTAGTCATTCTGATTTTGTCAGCGAAAGTGCGTTTGTTCGGGAATTCGCACGAGAATTATGGCGTCAAAGAGAAATGCGTGAAATGATAATTCCTGAGATTCAATCACAAATCAAATCATTGAAACAAATTGGCGTAGAATATACATTCACACTCGACTTCTTCCCAAGAACGGGAAAATCGCTGATTTGTTCCCAAAGACGTATCTCCGTGGAAACAAGTCAGCGTATGTTATCAATTCAAGGGTATCGAGGCATGTGGAGTGCGTGGTTTTGATGTCACGAAAGAAATAGTGGATACAAGAAAAGTGCCGAATTTTCGGCACTTTTTCTCTTATGTAAATTTGACAGGTTTCACGGGTTCGTAATTTTGCTTGTCCTTGGGAATAAATCCAGTGTGTCTCGGAGATACAGCACAGAGAGACTTACTCAAAGCACCCGACCTTATGTAGTTCTTGGGAAGAAATCCTCTCATCACTCAATTTTTTCATTAATTAAAGCAGATTTAGTTGCCTGTGAACCAATGTCAATACCTATTAAATACATAAATATTAAATATAATAATATGTTCATTTACAAGCAGTATATTAACTATTGTTTCGGTTGCATATCAAAATAATATTTTAATTATTGTCAAAAATCAAAATTTTACTGATATGCTAACGCAAACGTCATAAAGTCATTTGATTATACAATAACATATTTCACCCTCAGACGGGTAATTTTCTCTTTCGAAACGTTCAACAGCATCTGTGATCATCATTTTTGATTTTTGTAAAACTCTTCCTGATTTAACATTTTCGAGTCTATGAAAAGCTTCGAGTTTAGTAATCTCAGTTGAAGCAAATGTAAAATCAATCAACGCCGATAAAGCCTCACCTGCATACCCATTACCCCAAAAAGAAGATCCGATGCAGTATTCAATTTCTGCTGTCCCACAATCGGGATATACACGGCAAAAGGCGATCTGCCCTATATTTTGTCCGCTTTTCTTCTCAATAATTGCCCATCTGTAGAAATCATCCTTTTTGTAACCTTCGATATATTTTTCCAATAGCTCATTAACTTCGCTCAAAGTTGAATACACAGGTTCTCCATATTCTAATTGAACCTTTGGATCTGAAGCCCAGTTTTTTAGCATATCATAACAGTCGCTGTATTCAAAACGGCGACAAATAAGACGTTCTGTCTCAAAATTTTGAGTGCCATACTCCTTCATTTTACCCTCCATAATAAGTTAATATAGCCTTGAGCAAAAGAGAAAAAGCGGCTAAAGATAGCCAAATCAGGGCAATAAATGATAAAAATGTCACGATAAAATATAGAAACAGCCAGCCGAATATGGTATAAAAAAATTGTAGAAAAACGATACGAAAGGAGCTGGCTGTTATCTATCGCCAAGAAATCATACAGGATATCACATTCTTCACAAGTGCACCTAAAGCAAATTTTTATGATAAGCTTTTTCTGAATCTTGACCTGCAGCCTGCGTCTGATAAGGATTGCGGACTCGAAGTACATATAAACGATAATAGAAGTCAATGCCGGAGAGATTACGTCAACGCATCACCAAATGCCTGCCGAACTTCATCAGAATCTTTACCAGATACCGTTCTACTCGTTGCCTGCTCGATAGCATTCAACAGCTTCTTTGCACGGTCAATTATAAAACTCTGGAATTCGTTGTTTCTCAGTAAATCGTGATCAATCCAATGTGTCTCGACATAGTCATCCAGATCAGACGGCATCACTGAGCCTTTCTTTTCAAGCTTTCCAAGATAAACAGACGGTGCAGCGCCACCAATTTCTCTATTGCTGCTTGCAGAGATTGGTGTCTTATTTACTATGCTGTTCCACTTCTACTTGTCATATTTTTGCCCGACACAATAATCCTTTGGGAAAATATGGTGGATATCGATTTTCTCGTTTGAGTATGTCGAAAAATCCATTTCTGCGCCGGAAATGAAATCACGAGCGTGGTTCTTCAGTATCAGCGCCATAATGCCTTTGTACGCAGCTGACTGTCTTGACTGCAAACTGAGCAGACGGGTCGGATTAAAGAAGAAGTCTGTAACAGTCTTTGGAAGGTCACCATCTTCTGTTATCCACTTGATGACCTGCGTGATATCATTGGCGTATCTTGTCTCGTTTGCAGAGCCGTACAATTCTCCGAATACACCGCACCAATACCATTGCTTCACCATATTCTTGACAGTGGTGGTATAAATTTTGTTTCCTTCCATAAGCACTGTACAAATAGCCGCTAAAGGAATAAGTTGAGTGCTGTACGGCAGATCCCGACTTGAGAAAATACGTTCCTCCTGCAACTCGCGGACTTAGGAAGCATTCCCATCACCGCCGGTCATGAATTACACAATACCCTGAAGCTGTATTAAGTATACCACGAGATTGTTCTTCTGTCAAGAGAAATGAAATAAAGGACTTGGGACAAAATTGCTGTAAGAACATCAAATATAAGACTTGCAATATCAGGCGCTTCGTGATATAATAAAGTATACAATCATCGATATCGAGAGAAAGGAGTTCATTGCACATGGCAGTACATAATAAGCATGGTCAGTATGTGAATCCTGGAAATCAAGGATTTCAGCTGATCGCTAATTCCAACTATGTGGATAAAACCATGCTGATCGACCTGCTCAATACCAGGATTGGCACCACAGAGCGACTAATCTGTATCAGCAGACCGCGCAGGTTCGGAAAATCATTTGCTGCACAGATGCTTTCTGCCTACTATGATTGCTCCTGCGATTCCCATAATTTATTTGATGGTAAGCGAATTGCGGAATGCAATTCCTATTCAACGCACATCAATCAGTATCATGTGATCTGCTTCGATGTAACGAGCTTCATCTCTGTTGCCAGGAGAAACGAGCGTCCGCTTTCAGAAGTCCCAAATATGATCGTGGATGCACTTCAAAAGGAACTGATAGGGCAGTTTTCAGATCTGAGATCGGATATGTCCCTTACAGACTGTATCCTGCGGTGTGCAGAGAATTCTGGCAGAAAATTCGTAGTCATCATTGATGAATGGGATGCATTGATCCGTGAAGCCAAAAACGACACGGACACGCAGAAAAAGTATCTCGATCTTCTGCGTGAATGGTTTAAGAATATTTCGTTCACGCCCAAAGCAATCGCAGCAGCCTATATGACAGGAATTCTCCCGATCAAGAAAGACGGTTCACAGTCAGCAATTTCTGACTTCCAGGAATATACGATGATAGCGCCCCGTGCGTTCGGCGGTTATGTTGGCTTTACCGAGGCAGAGGTACGGGCGAAGTGTGATGAGACTGGCATGGATTTTGCATCCATGAAGCACTGGTATGACGGCTATCGCTTCAAAGGTGTCGGTTCTGTCTATAACCCGAATTCCGTCATGCAGGCAATTCAAAACAACGACTTCGATTCATACTGGACAGAAACCTCTGCAGCTGAAGGACTGATGGAGTATATCAGTCAGGATTATAACGGACTAACGAAGACCATTGCAGAGCTTATTGCAGGTATCAAAGTCCCGGTCAACCCCAAGGGCTTTGCGAACGACTTGACCACATTCCGCAGCAAGGATGATGTGCTCACGCTGCTGATTCATCTTGGCTATCTTGCTTATGACTCTGAGAAAAAGACAGCAAACATTCCGAATGAGGAGATCCGGCAGGAATTTCAGAGATCTATCCGTGAAGTACATCACGATGCTACCTTAAAGCGGCTGCACGAAAGCGATGCTCTGCTGGATGCGACCATCAACGGTAATGAAGCCGCAGTTGCTGAACAGATCAAACGGATTCACAGAGAGGAAACATCGCCGCTGCACTATAATAAAGAAGACAGCTTGCGCAGCGTGATCAAGCTCGCCTATTACACCTACAGAGATCATTATGTACAATGGGAAGAACTACCTTCCGGTGAAGGCTATGTGGATGTTGCATATCTTCCGAAATATGATTCCGACTACCCGATTCTGTTAATCGAGCTGAAATGGAACAAGGGCGTAAAGACCGCCATTGATCAGATCAAGGCAAAGCACTATCCGGATTCTTTCAAGGGGTACGGTCGTGAGATCATTCTTGTGGGCATCACCTACGATAAGGAGAGCAAGAAGCACATCTGCATCATCGAAAAGACGCCAATAGAATCAATCAACTGATACAGACGAAATAATGGCTGCGTCGATTTCACTGTGAGAATAAACACAGTTATCAACGCAGCCGTTTTGAAATTCCTAGCCTCATCCTATCAGGTATCTGCGATTTACGCTTCCCTCACCAAACGGTAGAATTTATGATGATGATTTTGCAGCAATTCAAAACGGTCAGCGTGAAATTTTCAATGTGTTAACTTCAATACAGAAATTTTTTTCGATGGCGAGTTAGGGCGTGTTGACACTAAAATAAAGCGCAGATTTTTGAGCAGAATTTCTGCGCAGACAAGGAGAGAAAACGCAGGCGGGCTGTCGCCCGGCAAGTTTTCTCGATGCAGTATGCGTAAAATTCTGTCCAAAAATGTGTTTTAGGCTTAGTGTCAACACGCCCTAGTATATTTTAAGTAAAAGTATTGTTTTTCATATCCAAATAATGTATCATAATATTGAGTAGGAGTCTTAAAAAAGCTGATAAATCAGTAGATAGGTTGGTGATATAAAAATGAAGCTGCTTGTCGTAGAAGACGAAAAAGACCTTAATGATATTATTGTTAAAGAACTGACGATGAACGGATATATTGTAGATTCATGCTATGACGGACAGCAGGCGTATGAGCATCTGATTCTGAGCGAATATGATGGAGCAATTTTAGATATCATGCTTCCTGAACTGGATGGATTTGAAGTCCTTGAAAAAATCCGAAACAAAGGCATTCAGACACCTGTACTATTTCTTACTGCAAGAGTTCAGAAGAAAGATATAATCCGAGGTCTTGATCTGGGAGCAGATGATTATATTTCAAAGCCGTTCGACCTTGATGAGCTTTTAGCCCGTATTCGTGTTATGCTGAGAAAAAAGATTGAAACTCGTGAGAATACATATTACTGCGGAGAACTTGTTGTCAATTGTAATGACCACACAGTTTTTCGTGGAGATAAGCCCATTACACTTTCAGCAAAAGAATTTCAGCTTCTGCTGTACCTTGTAAGAAATAAAGGAATTGTTGTGACAAGAGAACAGATACAAAACAGCATCTGGGAATTTGACAATGATAACTGTTCAAATGTGATTGATGTATATATCCGTTATCTCCGTAAGAAAATTGATGACGGATATGAGCAGAAAATGATTCACACAATAAGAGGAGTTGGTTACCAATTAAAAGCAGAATAAAAACCAGTTCTGTCATGACCTACATTATGACAGCATGGCTTGTATCTGAAATCATTATGTTTACTTTAATGACCTTATTTGTACATCTGTATATTTCAAAATCTGTTGACCTTGATGTGCGAAGAAGTCTTTCAAGACAGGTCAACAGTCTTTCAAATGCGATAATCAAAGAAAGAAACAGACTTAGTATTGATGAGGATAAAATCGAGAAACAGTATCCTGATATGTATATTGCAATCATCAGCGAAAATGGCGAAGTGATATGGGGCAGTGTGCCAGACGGAATCAGCATTGATGCAAAAAAATCAATTGCACCTTCCAAAACACCAAGCGGAAAAATATCCTTTTACTATATTGACAGAGATATTAAATATACCATGTCAGGAAACAGCTTTGTAAGAGCATATGTCAGCGAAGATGATATCCTTGCTGACTATATTCCAATACGGATTTATTGTTATGGTGGAATGTTGCTTCTTTTTGTATGTCTGACGGCAGTTATGCTGTACGCATTGAAACGCTTTAAACATTCCATCAGAATGATGGAAATGAGCGTTGAGAAAATCGGTGTTTCACAAAGGTTTGATGAACATATTGATTCAAAAGGTCATTATAAAGAAATCCATTCATTGATTGAAGCGAACAATCGCATGATCCACCGAATGAATGAAATTTTTGAGCAGCAGGAACAGTTTTCCTCAGATGTTGCACATGAGCTGAGAACTCCTATTTCAGTAATCAAGGCACAGAGCCAGTCTGTACTTCATAATCCCGATATTTCGGATGATGAGAAAAAATCCTTTGAAGTAATATTAAAGCAGTCGCAGAAAATGCAGAATCTCATCACTACGCTGCTGGAATTATCCCGTCTGGAATCCGGCGAAAGCGAAAATATGCAGGAATACATTGATTTAGCAGAAATCGTATCTGCTGTATGTGAAGCAGAACAAGACAGACTACCTGAAAGTAAAATTCAGTTTTGTATCACAAATACGGAAAACTCAGAAACATCAGGCAATATTAATCTTGTTACAATCGCAGTCACAAATCTGATTTCAAATGCTGTCAAATTCAGTAAAACAGGCGGAGAAATTTCAGTTGAAACAGGAGAACAAGGTGATTTTGTTTTTGTAAAAGTAAAGGATAACGGCATTGGCATGACGGAGGATGAACAGAAAAAAATTCTGACACGATTCTTCAAATCAGACTCATCACACAACAGCAGCGGCTATGGATTGGGAATGCCGATTGCCTATAAAATAGCCAAAAATCATGGAGGTACAATCAAGGTCGAAAGCAAACTTGGAGAAGGAAGCTGTTTTACGTTGTGTCTGAAAAAGAATCCATAGTATGAAGCAATACTGCACAAAGAGTGTCTATAAAAATTGTGCAGTATTGCTTTTTGTAATTTAATCTAATTTTAATGTTAGTGATTTATCATAAAAATAAGGATAATTCAGAGAAAAAGAGGACATAAAAATGCGGATGGTTAGAAGTAAACTGATACTGTTTGTCATACTTGCTGCCAGTTCATGGACGCTTGTTTCCTATTCATCAAAAGCCAACGTGCCGCCGACACTAAACGGCGACTGGGAATTAATTGAGAATCCTGAAATATCAGATGATTCAACTGGCGAAAAAGTATTCTATACTTTTAGTGAAACTGGAAAATACGGAGACGGTACATATAAAACGATTTATGATGGCGGCATTGAAACGGGAGATTATAAGCTGTCTGAAAAAGATGGTAAGGAATATATCAATATGGGAACAGGTGAACTGGAATACATATTGTCTGATTCTGAATTGACTGTCATATATCCTGCGGATTCTGAGAAACAGGATGATGAAAAATATATTTTTGCAAGAGCAACGGCACCTGATTACGAAAATAAGTCCTATGATTCTTTTGAAATTGATAAGGATTTAATATCAGAATGGATAACCGAGGAAAGAACGCTTTCTTACTATGCAACAGAGATTCCATATACTGAAATATTGGAATTCAAAGAAAATGGTATTATGGTTATCAACTATGTCAGTGCAGATTTGCTTCTTGACAGAGATATGTATTATGCATATACTGCTAAAAATCATACTCTGACATTCAGTTCTGTGACTAATAAGGAAACAAAGTATTCTATATCATATGATTTTGATAAAGATGGTAATCTGAAATTTGATAATGATGAGACAGCATCTTCAATCTTTTCAGATGCATTTTTCTCCGATGTAACATATGGTAAAAAATGATAACAAGTTCTAATATTGAAAGGATGATTAGTTTGAAACACTCTGTTTTAAAGAAGTCGCTTTCTATAATGATTGCGGCAATGTGCATTTTCAATACTTCTGCTGTAAGTATCAGAAACTACACAGTAAATGCAGTTGAAGCCTCAAATGCAGAACCAATCAAAAATGAATATCAGATTTTATCTCCTGTTCCGTCCGGTTCATCAATATCTCCGATTGAACAGCCGTCACGTCTGAGTACGCTGAATGGAAAAAGAATCGCACTTGTGGGAGGAAGTTTTTCAGCATCTGTCACACATCAGGTAATCAGCGATATGCTTATAGAAGAGTTTGGCTGCACCACATTCTATATGACAGAAGAAATCGGAAAAAGCGGCACATTTAATCCCAACAGCATCAGCGATAAATCAAAGGAATTTCAGCAGAAACTGAAAGAATACAAAATTGATGCTGTTATTTCAGGAAACTGCGGATGCGGTATCTGTACAGTAAAGGAAACGGGAAACGGACTTGCAGCAGAATATGCAGGTATTCCTGCTGTTGTAGTAGGTGCAGAAGCCTTTGTTCCACAGATTGAATCAACAGGATATAACAGAGGTGTGCCTGTTGTCAGAACTGCCGCATATCTGGGCGCATTTGCCAATGACACAACGGAAGAACAGCAGAGAAAGGCTCGTGAGATTCTCTATCCGCAGATTGTCACTGCTCTCACAACTCAGATTACTCAGGTTGAAAAGGACAGAATTGCAGGAGATATTGCAAGTGTCAGCTATGATGATATTGTCTTTACAGGCTCACATGAACGAGTACAACAGTTCTATGAAGTAAACGAAATGTCTGATGGTCTGACAGTTGTACCACCGACAAGAGAAATGGTGGAATATTATCTGCAATATACAACATATACAGCAACAGACATTGTAAATATGAGAAATGGTGAAGTACAGGATGTTCCGCCTGCAAACAGAGAAATTCTTGCATATCAGGTTGCAGTCAATGCAATTATGGCAGGCTGTCCGCCTGAGTATATGCCTATTTGCATTGCAATAACAAGATGCTTTGCAAATGGTAATTTCTATAAATCTCTTGCAAGTACACATGGCTGGACACCATACGTTCTGGTCAACGGACCGATTGCACGTCAGCTTGGCATTTCCTATGAGAATGGCATGATTAACGAGGAAGCTAACAAGCCTCTGGGCAGATTCGTTTCCCTTGCAATGCTGAACCTTGCAGGATATAAAATTAAGGAAAACAGAATGGGTACATTTGGATATATGCTTCCAATAGCATTTGCCGAAGATGAACAGGCTTGTCTGGATTTCGGCTGGAATCCGTATCACGTTGAAAAGGGTTATGACCTTAACACAAGTGTTGTTACCTGTGGTTCAACTCTCACATGGGGAAATCCGATAGAAATCGGCACAACTGATTCAGAAAAGGCAATTCAGCTTCTTGCATGGGACGTTACTGAAAAACAACAGAATGGTCTTGGAAATACAAATCCACGAGAAGCAAGAATGATATGGCTAACGAAAGATGCGGCAGCTACAATTTCAAAATCATGCGGTTCAAAAACAGAATTAAAGGAAACTTTAATTGATACGGCAAGAAGACCGCTCTGGATGCGTACTTATGCACACTACTGGGCAAACACGGGCTCAAAAATTCATATGAATACAACCTTTGACCAGCATTACAATGATATCAAAAAGGGAATGTCTACAGAAAATGTTGACAGGGATTATGTATCACAGACACCTGTTCCCGAATGGCTGAGAGGTGTTGTGCCGTTTGATACACTGGACACAACGCAGACAATTGAAGCAAACAATACAGGATTTGTCATCACAGGCGGCGACATCAGCAGTCAGGCACAGATTATGCCTGGCGGAGATACCTGCTCATTTAATGTAAATCTTCCGAAAAACTGGGATAGTCTTGTTGCAAATGAAGGCTACAAGCCTATCGCAAATTACAATCTTACAGAGTAAACAGAAAGGATGATCCTATGAAATATCATATTTGTAAACGTGTGATTTTTGTACTCCTTAGTTTATCTGTTGCTGTAGGTCTTTCTTCGGCAGTATTTTCTGCAAATGCGGCAGTACTGAAGGACGGCTATGAAGATGAATACGAAGCAGGAGGAAAAACATATCAGAGCCTCGGAATCCTTGAAGACCAGTATGACTTAATTGAACCTGCAAACAACAGATTTCCAATCATTTCCCCAAGCAGTCAGTATGATGCGTCATATCCCCCGCTGTTTATCGGAACATACAGAGAGGTTGAGGATTATTTCAGAGAAAATGAAATGACAGATGGTTTACCGATTGTTCCTCCGACAAAAATCAAAGCCGAAAAATTCCTCGGATATTCTTCATATGGATACAATGATGTTGTAGCAACAGTAAACGGCAAAAAAGTCAAGGCTTATCAGGTTGCGGCAAATGCAATTATGGCAGGCTGTTCAGCAGAGCATCTTCCAGTTTGTATTGCTTTTGCAGAGGCACTCAGCGACGGCGAATATCTTGATTCTCTGAAATCAGGCAAGCTCACTCCTATGATGTATATAAACGGACCTATGGCACGTCAGATAGGCGTTGACAATACTCAGGGCATGACAACTGAGGAAACCAATATTGCAATCGGAAGATTTATGGAGCTTGCTCTTATCAATCTTGCAGGAATCAAGCGTAATAATGCTTTCGGTAATGTTCAGCCTTTGGTTTTCTCTGAAAATGATGAAATCTGTCTGAATATCGGCTGGAAACCTCATCACGTTGAAAATGGATATAATCTGAATGATAATGTGATGACAGCCACTTCATTTTCAATGTGGGGAAACAATGTTACTCCTGCAACAGACTTGCCTGATGAGATTATGAAGGTTCTTGCATGGGATATTACAGAGAAAAATCTCGGAGCATTAGGCGGTGCATCAATCGAGGATAATGCAAATACTCACAGACTTATCTTTATTACAGAATCTGTTGCAACAGCGTTGGCAACAAAATACAAGTCAAAAGATTCTCTTGAAAATGCTTTGGTTGAGAATGCAAGAAGACCGCTCTGGATGAGAGCTTATGTATATTATTATTCAAATACTGGCGGAGCATTGACGAAATCCTTTGATGATGTTTACAATGAGCTGAAAACAGCAAAATCGGAAGATGCAAAGGTTACTGCTTCTCCTGCGTGGATGAATGGTATTACATATTCTGAAATTGATACAGTTGCTGCCATGGTAAAGGGCAATACAGATATTATCATCACAGGTGACAGTTCAAGAAATAAAACTCAGGTTATGCCAGGCGGAGTTTCTGTTTCAAAGACAATTCAATTATCAGATAACTGGGATAAGCTTGTTACAAGCATGAATTATAATCCGATTGAAACTTTCTATCTTTCGGAACAGGAGGATACAATTATTCCACCTTCAAATACTCCGTCTGTACTGACAAACGGCACATATCGTATTCTTGATCCTGTTTCAGGCGAAAAAAATCTGACAAGAGCAGGCAGACTGTACTTTGATTCTGCAAGCAATACTCTTTATTATTATGCACAGGGAGCATCTGCAAAATCTTCTGTTGTACTGGACAGCGTCAAAGATAAAGCTTTCGTTGACTATATCACCAATCTGGGATATAACAGCTCAGTTACATTAAACAATGGAAAGATTACTGCGGCAACAATCCGTTTTTCATCCAATGACAGCAAACTTAGAAACAATACTGTTGCTTTGAATGCACAATCTTTCGTAGGTATTCCTCTGACACTCCATGCAAATAATACAGCCAACAGCAACGAAGCTGGTGGCATTGCTAAAGACGGAGCAACAATTGAATTATCAGACTCAATTACATCATTTACAGTAAATCTTGACGGCGATATCGTAATGGGCGAAACAACAAATGCAGATTTTGTAAAGCTCAGCGGAACAAAGGTTACAGTTAATCCGTCCGTCAAGGCTGGTGCAACTGCAATAATCGGCTCGAAAAATACAAACGGAACCTACAGAACAATGACATTTGTTAATAGCGGCGACGGAACTTATATTATTACTTATCACACAGCAAATACTTTGTCCATAACTGATTCTGTTATTCAGTTGAAATATTTGTCAGGCGGTAAAGAATCAACTGAACCATTTAAAAAAATAGATAACACTGATATTGTTTCTCTTACAAAGGAATTTTCCACAGGAAAGTATACATTTAAAATCAGTAATGTCGGCACAAATGAAGCCTTTGGAAAAGACAGCACGACAATTTCTGATACAGCAAACAGATTAGTTCTGACAAAATCAGGTTCAGATATTGTCTTGAATGCTACAGGCGGCACATATGAGTTTAAGTATGAGCTTTCTACCAACAGATTATCAGTTTATCATTCTGATAAAACTGCCTCTGTTATAGGTGACTGCAACGCGGATGGAAAATTCAATATAGCTGATGCTGTATTTTTACAAAAGTGGCTGCTGGCTGTGCCAAATGTCAGCCTGCCTGACTGGAAAGCTGCTGACTTATGTGATGACGGAGTACTCAATGTATTTGACCTTTGCATGATGAAACGTGAACTTATGAAATCATAGAATTGGTTTTAAGGCAAACCCGCACAAAGATGGTGCGGTGTTGCCATAACGCCCTATTTTTTTGATATTCAACACCACTATACATTCAAAAAGCCGATTTTACTGCAATATAGGGTGTTCCACGGTACAGCTGTACGGTAGGCAATATGTACTACAATTCGCTATACAATCAGCCCACGTTGAGTGTGTGGTATTAATGTCAAGGGAAAAATAATGGATACAAGAAAAGTGCCGATTTTACGGCACTTTTTCTCTTATGTAGAAATGCGTAGTTTTACGGATCCTTCATTTTGCCTGTCCTTGGAAATAAATCCGGTGTCTCTCGAAGATACAGTGATCCGTGATTGACACAAAGCACTCAGGTCTATGTAGTTAGAGGGAAGACATCCACGATGGCAAACACAGGGATCATTCCCCTCACTCTCAGAATCATTCGTATCATTCAATTGCATTGATTGCAGGCTAAAGTCCGTCCAATAAGCTGTAGAATGGCATTTCTTACCTATCAGACACAACCAACGCCCCGATCTCCTTCAGCTTGTCGATCTTATCCTGTGATAATCTCCCCTTTCTGTAAGCCCTTCTGTTATTTTTGAGCCAACTATTCAGTTCGATACCGGACTCACTTCTATACTCCTTTGGCATATTCAAATTGCCGTTTCTCCTGAAATACTGATAACATTCAAGAAATCCAATCATCCAATGATTCTCCGGAACATTCCAGATCATGCCCATTTTATTAAGCTGTTTCCTCGTCTGTTCGGTCAGTTTGTGTTTACGTTCACGGACACAACGAATCCAAATGCCAAGCCGATAGCCGTCATCACAGACGTACACACAAGGAATATTCAGATGATGATATTTCTTGTAAAACTCCGTTGCATGGCGCAGTCCTCTCTCCTCATTCGTTTCAAGAATTTCCGTAAATCCTGCATTTTCGAGAGCGTTCATATACTTCTTTTTCAATGTGCCATCGTGATATTTCCTGCGCTGTGTTCTTGTCCAACTTACCAAGAGCGAACCGTCAGCGCATCGGTAATCTGTGGGGACCATCAAGGTATGATTGTCATTGTAAAATTTCTTCAATTCTTCAAAACGTTCAAACCATAATTGATCTGCTACAGAGCGATATTCTTCGATACCGATCATTTTCATCAATTCCATTTGCTTATCGGGGAGCGTATTGTTTTCACGATTGCCATAATAGGCTTTGTGCTGTTCGTATACCCAACGGGCAAGCAGAACATTGTGCATTGTCCGATAATCTGTCGGAATTGTAGAAATACTGTACTCCGGATGTGAATCCAGATAGCTGCATAAATCTCGATAATTCCTTAACCATCTGTCATCATTTAATTTATCTCTGTGCATACTCTCACTTTCTCATTTACTTCAAATACCTTGTCTGCGCTTATCAAGGTCAATTCCGAGCGCAGAAAAACGGTCTACATAACGCTGCTCCATAGTTCCGCTTTTGTATCTTCGCTTGCAGTTTCCAAACCAATTTCCCAATTTATAGCCATCACTGCATACACTCGTATGCGTAAGTGCTTCTAAACCGTATGTACGGATATATGCTTCTAAATGCTGAAAGCCGGTTTCATATTGTGTTTCTGCAACATTCAGTATAATGCCCAATGCTTGCAAGCGTTCTGCATGGCATTCCTTTAATGTCCCTTTTTTATATCGCTTCCTGCAATGAGCGAGCCAGATTCCCAATTTAAAGCCATCATCACATATCGTTTTCTCTGTGATAGACGCTAAACCGTTTTGACGGATATATTCCTCTAAATGCTGAAAGCCGGATTCATATCCACGTTTGAGAATCTCATCTTTTGAATCTGTAATGTGGATTCCCAATGCTAACAGTCTTTCTACATAACACGGTTTCAATATACCTTGCCGATTTCTTGCTCTGCAATTACTCAACCATTGTCCCAGTTTATAGCCATCGCTGCAAACTGTATGTTTTCTGAGAGCATCAATTCCCTCGGTGCGTATAAAATCCTCTAAATGCTGAAATCCTGTTTCATATTGCTGTTCGATCATTTCATCTTTGACTTCTTCCAATCTGACACCCAAAGAAGCAAAACGTTCCACATAACAAGGTTTCATTAACCCTTTGCGGAATTTTATTCTGCAATTACTATACCAGACACCCAATTGATAGCCGTCTGCACATACGATGCCGTTGGTAAGGGATTCTACACCATGTTCCCGGATAAATTCCTCTAAATGCTGAAATCCTTTTTCATACCCTGCCTCTCCTTTTACTTCACCCAGATCAATTCCCAACGCTTCAAATCTGTCGATATATCGCTGTTTTAATGTGCCATTGCGGTACTTGGATTTACAATTTCTGACCCATATGCCCAATTTATATCCATCGCTGCATATTGTATTATCAGTAATCGAATCAATCTCATTTTCACGAATATATTCCTCCAAATGCTGAAATCCGGTATTATAATTTTCTTCATATTTATATTCTGTGTTTAGTTCCCACACCATTCCAATAGAGGATAATTTTTCATAACATTCCTGTGGTAATTTACCATTTTTATATCGTGATCTTTGATATGAAATCCATTTGGAGATCTTAATGCCATCAAACACTAAATTGGGGGGAACATTCAAGTTGCCATATTGTAAAAAGTATTTTTTGGCAACTTCATATTTTTCATTCCATTTGTCTTCCATGTACTTTTCATTTGTACATATTCCGATCGAAGCGAGTTTTTCAATCTGTTCTTCTGTTAATCTTTTTCTTCGATATCCTTTGATAAGCAGCTTTTGTTCGTTGATCCATACGCCTAAATAATAACCATTCGCCTTAAAGTCAGACGGAATATTTAAATCGCCGTGTTCTTCATAATACGCCTTTGCCGCCTGAAATTTTAATTCCCAACTTTCCATTGTTTCGGATCTCAAGCGAGTTCCATTCGCTGTCCCTTCAAATGGGAAATTGATACTTTTTAATTTTGCGATTCGTTCCTCTGACAATTTCCCCTCTTTGTAAAGTTCACGCTGACGGCCGCACCAGTGAGGAAGTCCGCTTTTCTTTTCAGATTTAAAGGATTCGCTGAATCGAAACATATGATATTCTTCATAATATGCACAAAGTTTTTCAAACATTTTATCCCAATTTTTATCACGATGTCTTTCCCAGATCATTCCAATCTGATCTAATTGTGCAATTTGTTCTTCTGTCAGATCACGGCTGTTTGGCGATTCACCTCTTCTGATTGCTTTCAGCCTTGTGATCCATTTTCCCAGATAAACACCGTCACTATCTATGTATTTTGACGGGACTTTCAAATCACCATGTTCCTCATAATAGCGGACAGCGGCAGAATAAAATCTGTCCCAAGAATAGCTTGTTACATCCCACACCATGCCGATTTGATCTAACATCTCAATCCGTTCCGGTGTCAGAAGTTTCTCCCTTGTTCCATAACGTCTGCATCCTCTTAATGCAGAAAGCCATCCGCCGAGACGCAGCCCATTTTCATCTTTATATGTTACGGTAGGAAGTAAATTACCATGCACTTCATAATATTTTTTGGCGGCAGTATAATATTTTTCCCATGAAACATCGGAATACATTCCCCATTCCATGCCGATCTCAGACAGCTTTTCAATTTGTACCTGAGTGAGTGAACCTTTTGCAGTGCCGTTATAAATTCTTCTTTGTAACGAAATCCATCTGCCAAGCCCGTAGCCTTCTTCGGTGTAGTATTTTTCAGGAATATCAAGATTTCCGTTTTCTTCGTAATAATTTTTTGCCTGATCATACATCAAATCCCACGTGGCAGAAAGCGTTCCCTCAAGCTGTGAAAATATCTCTCTGCAATCCGCTACTCTGTCGATCAATTCAAAGGATTCATTGACGATCAGACCATCTCCGTCATGCGTATGAAAATATTGTATGGATGACTGCATTTCTTCTTTCAGTCCATCAATGCTATACAAATTTTCTACATTGTTGACTATATCAAAAATGACCGGATGATTGGAGGTAGATGCTGACAATGCACGACCGATCTGTTGTTTATATATGATTGGAGAAACTGTCGGACGGAGCAGAATCACTCCTGAAATATCGGGAACATGAACACCCTCATTCAGAGCGTCGATGCAGTACAAAAGTTTCAAGTGATTTTCATCATTATCGGATTTGAAATCATGGAATGACTTATTTGCCGTCGGATCGTAGGAATACAGCGAATAGATGTGCGGATCGGTGTCAACAAGTGAAAACCACTCACTTGCTTTTTCCATCATGCTCTGCATATGTTCCAGATTGGCACAGAAAACGATATATTTTCCATG
>CANQWA010000037.1 GCA_947627445.1 uncultured Ruminococcus sp. | reverse complement strand
GCCAGTGTCATTTGTCTTTCCATATATCTATTATATCATATTTTTGCTCGTTTGGCAATTGTGCGGTGTTGCCTTATTTTGATCCAAGTGGACACTTAGTATGGCCAGGACAGATTCACAATGCAGTACAAAATGACATTGTAAATGGAGATCCTTATACTGATTATTCAGTTATGAGAATTCCAACTTCATCAAGTAGTCGCAATCTAGTAAAAGAAGTAAAAATCAGCTATGGTGATAGACATTAATATCTATTTTAGAAAAATTAGATACTTCTGCAGCAGACGCCACATCACTATTTAGATAACATAACTGCTCAAGCATTAAAAGTTCTTGATCTGTCAAATTCATACAAACCACTCCTCGTATTTATTTATTAATTATTGTTTCTCCACTTGATTTTATATCACATAATAAGTCAAATTTAAGATACTCTTTATCATAATAATCAGATGCATTTGAGTAATTAATATTTTGTATATCCACATTGAACACAACATTAATTCTATTAGTGCTAACATAATTATGTTCTTTCATCCATTCAGTATAATCAGTAGCAAATTTAACAAGCATATCTTTAGAGCATAAATCACTATGGATAAAAATTACATTTGTAGCAGAAATATTTCCATCTAACATCTCACTATTAATATTTTCAACGCTTACAAGTGAAGTTTTGGTGACCGTAGATAATATTTTAATTTTATCAGAACTAAAATATTCTTTCACATAATTGGTTAGTATCTCTTCATAATAAGGTCTAACCGCAATATTTGGGTAATCATCTGTGAGCGTGCCATCATCTTGACGGGTTACCGTAACAGTGTCTGTTTTTTCATTGCCACCTTTAGGAATGGCAGTCAGATGTTCTTTTTCCAATATCTGAGGTCTTACATATCCTGTGTATTCAAATTCAACGTCGTATTTATCCTGCAAATACATAATCATTTCATATACTGCATCTACAGATAATTGCTGGGTTAGATTAAGTTCTGAATATTCCGTAGGCAATTCCTGCTCTGCCAAAAATTCCTTCTGCCATTCGTTTAATGTAGGTTCTTCCTTTTGAATAACCTTGTTGTTTTCGTTATTCATGTTGCAGCCACCGCATCCAATCATCATAATTGCCGACATAAGTATTAAAAGTAGTCTTTTTGCTATTTTCATGTGAACCTCCCAAAAGTGTATGAATTTATATAGCCTTACTATCATCATTATACCATTATCTCAAAAAATATCCAGTATAAAATGAAAATAATTTATCTTATCACTACACTTTATTTCGATTTTAATCAGTTGTCACATGAATAATGGACAAAACATTGTCCCCATAGACAACTGTACATATTTTATTAATATATTTTATGTAATTTACGACAAAATCATACTAAAAAATTATGTACGATTGCTATGAGAATATGTTCCGATTCATGCATTTACCTTTTTTCGGCCTTATTTCTTCGGCTTCTTTAAGGCTTTGGGTTCTTTAGGCTGATGACAACTGGCAGCTGAAGTTGTACCAGCTGCTTTTACAGCTGCAAACTTACTTGCTGACGCAACTTTCTTAAGTATCGCTTTTTTCATTTTCTGCATCTCTTTTCCCTCCTTTTTCTAACTTTGTTATTACAATTAGCACAGCTATTGATAACTGTGTAAATGCCATTAAAACTGCTGCCTGAACAGAAAAAATATAGACTGCACAGCTTAATACGGATATCGCTAAAGTCAACACAATGGCAATACGCCAGTTTTTCTTTTTCTGCTTTTGATCAAGCGGTTTATTTTCATTTTCAACCGGAGCAAAGTACAGAATGACGATGAATGATAAAACCAAAAACAAAATATGATTCGGAATGGTATACGTTTGGGAGTACACCGCCATTTTAGTAAATTCGAAAACCAATGTCGTCACAACTGCAAATGTCAAGTTGCATTTAAAATATGAATTTGCATGATATCCGCCTGTAAATTGACGTATAGTCACAAATATTGCATAGTATGCAACCGAAAGAAAAAACATCCGAAAAATCATGCCGATTGCAAGTGTTATTACAAACCCTATGATGGTCGAACAAATCGTTTCAAAGCCATATTTGTAAATTTCTATATCTTCATTTTCAATAATATTTTTACGACACAATGGTGGGCAATCCTTCGATCGTTCAAGGCGTGCATGTGGCTATAACGATAAAACTGTTACAGATATTATGCAAAAAAAAATCAGTTGGAAAAATTTACTTTAGCGCTTGTAATACAGCTAATCTTGATTTTAACTCTAATATCGTGAACGCTTTTTCAAAACTCTACCCGAGTACACGGGTTACCGGATGGGATGGAAGTGTATATTAAACGTACAACTTTACGCTTTTTTTCATGTAACGAAGATAGAGCAATGGGTATGAAAGATCGATCGACATTTAAGTATTTTAAAGACCCGTCGGATAATCAAAAGCCAGGACCGATAACTATAAATGCAGAAGGTGGACATGGAGGGAGTGGTAGACATAGATGATAGGGCGTATATATAGTGTGAAAAAAATATGGAAAAAAATTATTATTATGATGATTATTGTATCCCTAATTTTCTCCATTGTTTTCTATAAATTAAATGAATATTGCGATAAAAATGTAGAAAGATTGGATCTTGAAAATGTATATTCTATCGAAATAATTCTATCAAATGGATTTCAATGTAACGAGAAAATTACAATCAAAGATACTGATACACTAGAAGAGTTTATGGAATGTTTTAATTCAATTGATTTGATTGAATTGTCATCTGACTTTTCTCCAAATTTTACAGATGAATGCATAGGTGTATACATTCAAGGTGATTCCATTGGAACAATTACAGTTTATGGCTGTTATCTTACGATTCGACCTCAAAATGCAGACGATTGTGTATATACAAGATACTACATGTATCATTCCGGCTCAAGTATTATTACCGGAAATAATGATGCATCGATTTTCTTAAAAGGATTATTAGATAAATACAGCGATAGTAACAAATCTAATTTAGGCAACACCGCACAATTGCCAAGCAGTGAAAAATATGGTATAATAGGGGTATGGAAACACAACTGACACTGACCATGATGAACGATGAGCTGGGACAGGTTAAAACCAGCAAAAAAAGTTTTGGAAAAATCGAAAGCATCATACCATGGGATACATATAATCCAAGGCATCATGGTACTCATTATCATGTTGAATATAGAATAGATACTAACAAAAGCTGGAATAATAAACGAAATGTTCATAAAATACATCTTGATGGATATACTCCAGGCGGAGGTACAGGATTTCTACCTGGAGAGACTTTCCCAAGTAGTAGGTCAAGGCGGTGATTTTTATAAGCACTATATACGATCTTCCACTAGACGATGCAGTTATTCATAAAATAGAAATCATGGATAATCACATTATTATTGATATAGAACTACACAATGCAAAAGTTATCAGGATAAAATTTGTAAATTATTACAAAGTAATTGATAACCGTTCAATTGGTAAAGAAATTGGAGATTTTGAAATCAAGAAACTTTCTGATTTAGTGCAACAAATAATAGCTGAGGAGATTGAAAGCGGTGCTTCAAAAAAATATATGGATGAAATAGAAATAAGCCATTTTACGCTTTTTGAAGCATGGGAAAGAAAAAATCATTTCTGATCGTGGCATTTGTATTGAAATAAATTGCAAGACCGTTTTGTCTGGTGTCACGAAAATTCGCGATGCTGTACAAAGCGGTTATTTTTTGTGCTTCTGCGATTTTTGCTTTTCAAATGTCTCTTTCCATTCTTTAATAAGATCAGAGAGCGATTTGCTTGAAGAAAACGGAGAAAAGAAATGATATTTTGTTCGTGCCGTTTCATGCGTCTGTCGGATTCTTGCTTTCAGCATTTCATATTGCATAATAATCTCGTATTCATTCGCAAGTGTTTTCAGTTTCAACACCAGATGTGCGGAATGAGAAATGTCAACAATAAAGACACCAAAAAATAATCCGATCACAAAGGAAAATGCCAGATTATCCGAAAGCCACACAAGCGCCTCCAGAATATGCGGATGTACCAGAAAATAATAAAGTGCGCCAAGCACTGCCCAGTAAAACGAAAATTTTGGACATATGATCCCTTGGACATTTGCCCATTCATTCGTATAGTCCCAAAGTCTGACTTTGCATATTTTAAGAGATATCAGACCGGCTAAATATTCAATTCCGGTCATGCACAATGCCATAAATAAAAAGAGAAGCAGCTTGTTCCCCACCGGATTTTTAATCATTGAAAATTTTTCCATTGCAGCTATTGCATAGAGAACACACAGTCCTAAGCCGTAAAGCGGAAGATACGGTCCGGTACAAATTCCGGGATTAATCCATTTTCTGTCCGGATTCGCATCCGAAAAAAATCGACGAAAGAATAGTTCCAATACCCAGCCGACAGTCGAACCGATAAAAAACAGAAAAGCAAATATCAAAAACAAATTCATGACATCACCTTACAAAGATATGTTTTTCTTATTATATCGTATTTCGACTTAGATGTCAAGCAATCAGATTATCGCCGAAAAAATGCTGTCAGGACAATTCCTGACAGCTCTATTGATACATATCATTTACAAGTTAAACATCAGTCTGATCGCTAAAACATCATCTTTATATTCCGCTGAAATAGTCCCGCCCATTTCTTCCGTCAGCGTCCGTGCAATGGACAAGCCCAGACCTGTGGAATTTCTTGCTGTTTTTACGGTGTAAAATCGGTCAAAAAGCTGATCTACCTGCACGGAAGATAATTCTTTTGCCGTATTGGCAAAAATGATTTCGCCGACGTCTGTCAGCGTAATTTGCAAATCACCATCGCTATATTTCACAGCATTATTCAGTAAATTATAAATAATTCTTGTAAGATATTCTTTATTCAATTTTGCAGTAATTTGTTTTTCCGTCATACGTATTTCCGGAAAAATTCCTCTTTTTGTGAGTACCGCATAATAACCCATCATGCTGTCCTCAAGCACCTGATTGATCAGAACTTCCTCCGTCTCAGGTTTTGCATTGTCTGAGAGAATGACAGAATAACGGAATAACTCCTCCGTGAGTTGCTGCATCAGTTCCGCACGTTCTTTCATAATGGAAATATATTCATTTGTTTTTGCAATATCCGTATTATCCTGCAATAAATCGAGGTAGCCGCAAATTGCGGTCAATGGTGTTCGTATATCGTGGGAAATATCTGTAATTGCCGTTTTCAGTTCAAAATTGCCGTGTTTATAGCGCAGATATTCTTTCCGTAAAATTTTCAGTTGCTTGTTGATATTGTCAGCAAGTTTTTTCATTTCTTTGTCATTGCCTGAAATGGTAATGATTTTATTGGTATCAGTTTTCAGAATCTTTTCAAATTGTTCGGAGATTTCCTTTGCCGTTTTTTTCATCATTACAATTTTCAAAAGTAAAATTATTATCACAACAAAAAGAATCAGACACAAACACCACATTACATTACCTCTTGAATAAATAAATTTGGAATTTTATTTCAAATCTTTTTTGCGGAAAATAAAAATTCCTGCCGTTGTAATTACAATACTTTCAATAATTGAAGAAATAAATATTTTCTGAAACGGGTATTTCAAAATTTCAGATGAGATAAATTTTTCTTCTTTATCATACATGGATTCTGATTCGTAGTACCCTTGTCCGCACGGGTCAATCAGCAAAATAGTTTCATAAACATTTCTCATATTTCCGCTTTGGTACCTATTATTCAGCAGAGGTTCGTTTATTTCTGCAACGTCCTCAAATTTATAAGGCAAGCGCATTGCGGGTTCTGACAATTTGTTGCAGGCATCTGCTCCAATTAAATTAAAAATATAGAATACAGCAAGCAAAAATATCAACGATAAAATTCTCGACCTGCTGTTCATGGAAACAATCAGACAAACTGCGACAATCAACAACAGAGTACACAAACACATGACATAACTTTTGAGCAATATGTCGGGTGAAAAATGGTACTTCCAATGTCGGATTGCACCTGAAATTATGACAGATACTACAGATATATTCAATAGGGCAACAACCGCAAGATAGTTCAGAATGAGTTCCGCAAAATAAATTTTTATTCTTGAATGACCTATTATCATTTTATTCCGAACTGTGCCGTAAGCGTATTCATCTCCTATAAACTGTGAAACCAAAAAAGCAGAAAGGAAACTTATTATCGTCATGGTTTGAAATAAAAATCCGTCAATATCGGGTACAATGGAATAATCATTGCACAATATCGGATATACCGAAAAAATAATTACAGCCATACATGCAAGCCAATATCGTTTAAAATGCAAGAGTCTGTAAAATTCACTGCGAAAAATTTTACTCATATCAGCCCTCATTTCAAATCTTTTTTGCGGAAAATAAAAATTCCTGCTCCCGTTGTGATTACGATCACTGCAATAGAACTCAAAATAAAATTTGTATCACAAGTTTTTTCGTTACTCATTTGCATCATCTGATCGACAGGGAGTGTATCGTGGAAAAACTGAAAAACTTTTTTCTTTGTTCCTGTCAGATATTTCGGATTTTTCATCAATGGCTGTTCAATTTCCTGTTCTGTTCCGTCCTCACTCGTCACGGTAAAAGTATACGGTTCTATGTATTCTTTTGCGGAAAGCCTGTTCTCTATCGCTACAGCGGTAATTATCATTGCAAAGCACATAATTATCGCGATAAAACCTGCAATTCTGCCTGTTATCAACATATAGACAACTAATACAATTGATGTGATGGAGATAACTGAAAAAGTTTCTGCCAATATCAGAAATATTATTTTATCGGTGGATATATCGAATCTTCCTATTATTCCGAGTGCGGAGCCTGCCATGACTACGACTATAAAAGCAAGGTTCATAATAACAGATGCAGTAGAGCAGATAATCAGATTTGACAAATACATTGACATTCGGGAATGTCCTATGACGTGCTTATTGCGAATTGTACCGCTACTATATTCCGTACTGACAAAAATTCCCATAAAAACGGAAATCACAATACCGATATACATGGACCCGATAAGAAAAAAATCATCTGCAAAACAGTAATAGTCGGGAACTGCCTGCATATCACTCCAACGTGTAAACACGATAAACCCGGCAAGCCCTGCCATAAATAACACGCCGATCCAGAAAATTCTGCTTTTGAACAGCCTTACAAAATCAGCTCTTAAAAGTTTACTCATGATAATGCACCTCCCACCAGATTCATAAAAAAGCTCTCTAAATTTTCGTCATGCTCCTCCATGGAAATGACTTCACAATTTTCTTTGGAAAGGGCAAGGGCAAGCTGTGAGAAATTCGGTTTTGCGTAAACATCAGCCGTTTTCTCATCAAGAATTTTGTATGTAATTTTCATACCGTCCAGTACTCTTGCAAGGATCTTTGTGTCTGTTACGGTCATATGGATACATTTTCGGCAGGCTTGCTCCAGTTCTTCCGCACTCATTTCTTTTACAATTCTTCCGCTGTCAATAAAACCATAATGCGTGGCAAGTTTTGCAAGTTCGTCCAAAATATGACTGGAAATCAGAACAGTGATCTGCTTTTCATGGTTGAGTTTCAGGATTAGTTCACGGACTTCAATGATGCCCTGCGGGTCAAGACCGTTGATCGGCTCGTCCAGAATCAGGAAATCGGGATTTCCGCAAAGGGCAATGGCAATGCCCAAACGCTGTTTCATACCCAAAGAAAAATGTTTCGCCTTTTTCTTCCCCGTATTTTCCAGACCGACCAGTTTTAACAAATCCTGTACACCGTCAAAACTCGGCAGCCCAAGAAGTCGGTACTGCATTTTCAGATTATCCTCTGCCGTCATAGAGGGGTAAATTGACGGTGTTTCCACGACTGCTCCCATTCTGCTGCGGGAGTCTGCAATTGCCTTATCGGTATTTTTTACCCCATATAATGCAAAATCACCGCTTGTCGGATACTGCAATCCGCAAATCAGCCGGATAAGAGTTGTTTTGCCTGCACCGTTTTTCCCAACAAATCCATAAATGGCACCTTTGGGAATGTGCATTGACACCTCATTGAGCGCTTTGAAATGGCGGTAATGTTTGCAAAGTTCGTTCGTTTTCAGAACATAGTCCATAGTAAGACCTCCTTTTGATTTCTGAAAACAGTATAATATACAAAAGTCAAGAAAGCAGTCAAGACAACGTCAAGATTTCGTCAAGATTTCATTTTGAACCCGATTCCGTAAATCGCCTCAATGTAGTCATTCCCATCCACTGCCTGCAATTTATGCCGAATATTGCTGATATGTTGTTTCAAGGAACGCTCCGTACAATCCGGAGTATCATAGCTGATATTGTCAAGAATCGTCGTTTTACCAATGGGCATATCAGGATTTTGCATCAACAGTTTTAAAATAGCGCACTCTGTCCGTGTCAAACGAATTTCTGTTCCCTCAAGCACAACTGTCAATTTATCTGGATATAGCGTGATATTCCGATAATTCAGAACACGGTCATCTGTATTTCGTCTCCGCAGTTGGACGGCAATTCTTGCAAGTAATTCATGTACATGGAACGGCTTTGTGACATAATCCACCGCACCGCCGAGCAGAAGTTCAACTTTATCTGTTACATCCGCTTTGGCACTTACCACAATCACAGGAATATCCTTTATTTTTGGCAGTAATTCTTCACCGCAAAGGCCGGGTAACATAAGGTCCAGCAAAATCAAATCAGACTTATTTTGGGACAGCATAAGCAAAGCTTCTGTTCCTGAAAATGCTTTGTCTACGGTATATCCTGCTTTTGTCAATGCCTCTGTCAAAAGATTGCTGATGTGTATATCATCATCTACAACGAGTATTCTGAACATCGTTTTCACCTCTGAATCGATATGTGTTAGAACTTGTTCTCATTACTATAATAGCACAATGATTTATTTTTGGCAAGTGCAATCGCAAGTGTAAATGTCATTGCATTGTCCTATATGTTGAAAAATCCGCAGACATGTGTTGGAATTTTATTCGTCAGAACATATTTCCGAAAGTTGAGAAATTTAAGAAGAAAAATAAAAACCTCCATCCAA
The DNA here is from genome assembly GCA_947627445.1 of uncultured Ruminococcus sp. Lineage (GTDB taxonomy): Bacteria > Bacillota > Clostridia > Oscillospirales > Ruminococcaceae > Ruminococcus_C. The sequence goes on along the minus strand of CANQWA010000037.1, from coordinate 13,223 downwards.
AAAAGAAAAAAGCCCTCAGAAACGCTTACAGAGCGTCTCCGAGAGCTTGCGGTTCGTATTCAGTTTCAATCGGGTATCTGCTGATTGCGGGATGTTCCGCAACTCTGATCTGGACCCATTTCATTCTCTCACATAATACTACTCCTCAAAAATCCGATTTTTATTGTTTTAAGGCAAACCCGCACAAAGATTGTGCGGGTTTGCCGTGAGCAAAGAAACGATATGCCCTCTATTGTTTCTTTAAGTTCCGAAAACAACGCTGTTTTGGTGTTTGAGGCAAAATAAAAAACGCAACGATTTTTGACTCAATCATTGCGTTTTTTGGATATGGTGGAGCATAGGGGATTCGAACCCCTGACCCCCACACTGCCAGTGTGATGCGCTCCCAACTGCGCTAATGCCCCGTAAGCCGCATCTCAGCTGCGGCAATGGCGTTCCCGAGGTGATTCGAACACCCGACCTGCTGCTTAGGAGGCAGCCGCTCTATCCAGCTGAGCTACGGAAACATCGCATCGCTTATCTGCGATACCAGAACCTGCTCATTCCAAATTATACAGACACACCGTATTTTTCACGATATGCCAGCATCGCATCCAGATGTTCTCTTCCAGGAATCACGTCATTCTGGATGGCTTGAATGATATCATCCATCGTCACAATCGAATACACCGGAACATGATACTTTTCATAGACAGCCTGCACAGCGGACTTTGTCCCTTCCAGCGCACGTTCCATACGATCAACCATAATCACCATACCAGTAATATCCACTTTCGCAGCACCGGTCAGCTTCGGATATACCTCAGACATGGCTTTTCCAGAAGTCATTACATCTTCAATGATAACGACCTTTTCGCCATCCTTCAACTGCTTTCCAACAAACATGCCGCCTTCGCCGTGATCCTTCACTTCTTTGCGGTCAAAACAGAAATCCACTGTCTTTTTATACTGATCGGCAAGAGCAATTGCAGCTGCCGCAGCCAACGGAATTCCTTTATACGCAGGTCCGAACAGTGTTTCCACCGGAACATGATTTTCCTCAATGCAAGCGGCATAATAGCGCCCAAGCTGCATCAGCTGTGCTCCGTTGTGATAATTTCCGGCATTGATAAAATACGGTGCCTGACGTCCGCTTTTTAATGTAAAACTTCCAAAAGTCAATACGCCGCAATCCACCATAAACCGCAAAAAAGATTCCTGATATGTCATAACATGCTTCCTTTCAGGCAGATCAACTTCTCCGCCTGCCTATTATTATACCCTGTTTGATGGCATTTGTCAAGATTTATTTCGGAAAATCTCAAATTTTACAAAAACAAAATACGCCATGCCTCTGAAAACGAATAGATTGTATTTCAGTTAAAAAATATATTGTTTCTGAAAAAATTACTGTAAATCCTAAAAAAATGGTTGCAATGTGGATGAATATGTGCTATAATTTATATAGATAGAATTTGTATGTAACGAATGCGAAACTGCAATCCTAAATTTTTATGCTGTTGCAAAGATGACAGCAGATCAGAAAACCCCGAAGGAGATCACAATGGCTACGAAAAAACGATATTGTGTTGGCTTGATGATACATCATCTGGAAAATGATTACTCTACCGAACTGCTGAAAGGTGCTATTATTGCTGCAGAGGAACTGGATATCAATCTGATTCTTCTGCCGGGGCGGGGCATCAATGCAGTAGACGACGATGAAAAATACTCTGTCTACGATTATCAGTACAATGTCATCTACAGCTATGTTTCGGAAAAAAATCTGGATGCATTGATCGTTTCAGCCGGAACTGTTGGCTCTTATATTTCCCAGAAGGAAATGCTGCGTTTTCTGAATTCTTACCAGAACCTTCCCCTGCTTACCATGGAAGTGGAATATCCGGGATTCCCGTGTATCCATTTCCATACCGGTGCCATGAAACTGGCTGTGGACCATCTGATCAACAACCGCGGCTGCAAGAAGATCGGCTTTGTCTCAGGTCCTATGGGCAATGCCGACGCCATGGAACGTCTCCACTGCTATCGAATCGCCATGGAAGAACACAATCTCCCCTATGACAACAGCATGATCGTCTATGGCAATTTTTCGGAAGCATCAGAAAATGTTGTGCGTAAACTTCTGGATACCCACCCCGATCTAGATGCCATTTGTTTTGCCAATGATAAAATGTGCATCGGCGGTTATCACGTTTTTCAAGAACGCGGCATTGAGGTAGGAAAGGATATTCTCATCACCGGCTTTGACGACTCTGATGTGGCAACTTCCCTGCGCCCCATGCTGACTACTATCCGTACCAATATCTGCGATATGGGTTACTGCGCAGTAAAGAAAATCCATCAGATGCTGGAAGAAGGTTCTACCGAAAGTATCTCACTGGAAGCCAAACTAATTGTCCGTGAATCCTGCGGCGGCTCCATGCAGCAGGATAATATGACCAACTGGATCAATATGCTTCCTGTAGAAGGCGCAGCAGAAAAAATTGTCGCCACGATCTTTGACCAGTATATCGGCGATGTGAAAAGCCTGAAACGGGCAGCCTTTGTACAGAAGATCTGGGAACTGACAGTCCAGGAATTCCATGATATTTGCAAACAGCAGCCACTGCATGCAGAGGAATATATTGATCGACTGAATCAGATCTTTCATGACACAGACACGATCCAGATCCAGATACCTCTTTTGAAAAAGATTCTGGAATATGTCAAAAATATCGCTTGTTTTCTTTGCAAACAGAAAGGTATTTCCTGCACGCCGGTGGAAGCCATCCATAATGCGGAATTGAACAATCTGTTGGATTACAGCATCCGGCAGCAGCACATTCTCCGTACCAATCTGACATACAGCAACTTCCTCATTACCAACATTAACAATGATATGATGTACAATTCCAATGATGAAGAAAAGAGTTTCTTTTCCATCATCAAAAACCTCTACCGTGTTCATTTCAAGAGCAGCTATATTTATATTTTTCCAGTTCCTCAGATACATTATCAATATGAAAAATGGACGAATCCGGACTGCTTCTGTTTGAAGACTTATCACATCGGAAGAAATCTCCAGACAGTCAATCCGCCGAATCAGGCAATACCGATCCATAGGTGTATCAACAACGAATACACACCAAAAGATCGCCGGTTTACCTTTGTCATGGTTCCGCTGTTCTCCAACGAGGAACAATACGGTTTGTTTGTCTGCGAACTGGATCTGAACTATTTCTCTCAAATCTATTCCGTAGCACCTCAGATCTGCTCTGCCGTAAAACTGACACGTCTTGTGAAGGAATTAGAGGACAGCTTAGAGAATTCCCTCAGCGAAAACCGCCGTCTGACAAAAATCTCCGACTCTGACGAACTGACAGGCGCATATAACCGCCGGGGGTTTTACCGAAATTCCAATTTACTTATGGCGAGCGAAGAGGCTGCCGGAAAGATGGGCATTCTTCTATTGGCAGATCTGGATAATCTCAAGATCATTAATGATACTTTCGGGCATAATGATGGCGACCATGCGATTCGGACATGTATTTCTTATTTGAATGCCAGCCAGCCATTGCTGGATATTATTGGACGCATTGGCGGTGACGAATTTGCTGCTTTTGCCATCATAGACGATGATGACGTAGAAGTTGCCATGCAGCAGATTTACGACAGCATCAAAAGCGCAGCAAAACAGTATAATGATGCAAGCGACAAGCCATACAATGTCACAGTCAGCCTTGGCATGTTCCCTATTCCCTGCAATAAAAATGTTCAGATACAGAGTTACATCAAATTTGCAGACGAAGCTTTGTACAAGGATAAGAAGACGAAAAATCGAATCGTTGCCAAAAAACCGTAAAACATTTGCAAACCACGCCAACGGAAACCATTTCCGTTGGCGTGGTTTTTTTATTTGCTGACAATTCTATAATAAGTTTTTGCTGTAATGGTGTATATCAGCGCATAGATCAGTGCGAACACGGCAAAGCACAGCAGCAGACAGAAGATAAACAATTTCGTATTTGCCATATGAAACATGAGTAATATTCTGCTGATGAGCGGAAAGGAAAATCCTGTATGCACACCAGCTGTGATCAGCGGCAGAAAAAATACTGTGATGATCTGTGAGTGAATGCTTTGCTTGACCTCGTGCCTGCTCATCCCCACATTCTGCATGATCTTGAAGCGTTTTTGATCTTCAAAGCCCTCGGAGACCTGTTTGTAGTAAATGAGAAGAATTGTCTGCATCATAAACAGCAGACCTAAGAAAACGCCGAGGAAGAATAACCCACCGTAAAGGCTCATGAAATCCTCATGTGCGCCATATTTTGCATCTATACCGAATTCCTCATGAAAGCTGCGAAGATACCGATTCAGGCCGTTGGATAATTTCGCTTCGTCAACTGCGCCTACGTTAAAATGATAATAATTCCGGATAGATGATGCATTTTCGCCGTATAGCGCCTTCTGCATATCGTACAGATCCTGCATATCCGATCTTTCATTTACAACGATGTAAATGCTTTTGACAACACCGGTTGAACGGATGGGAAACGCTTCCAGATGCTCTGCAACGGAATATGTTTTGTCCAAAATAGTGAATGTATCAAAATCCACCTTTTTTTCATCCGAATAGAGCAGAACACTGTGATCGGACAATTGGATATTGCTGTCTGTCAGACGGTTATAATCGTCCAGATCAATGACTCCAAATTCATAAAGTCCCTCCATGTCAAAGGAAAACGTATCAGGAATATAGATCTTGTTGCTTTCACACATGACTTCAAATGTCAGAGAGGTATATCGTTTGCTTTCCTTCACATCCACCTGATTGTCAGATAAGTATGCTTCTACCTTGTTATATATAGAATCATCTACAGAATAGATACTGAAATCATAGGGATATCGTCTGTTAATAATGTCCTCCATGCCCGCCATAAGGCAGCTTGTTGTGGAAATCATCACAAGCACCATGGTGGATAAAATACAGATGTTGGCAAGTCCCACGGCGTTCTGCTTCATACGGTAGATCATGCCGGAAACGGATATAAAATGATTGACCTGATAGTAATATCGCTTGTTCTTTTTCAGAAGCTTCAGAAATGCAATACTTCCGGCAGTAAACAAAAGATATGTTCCGAAAATAATGCATATCACGGCAATGAAAAACAGTGTCAATGCTTGAAGAGGCTGCTTAGTCACAATGGAAATATAGTAGCCTGTTCCAATCAGCAGAACACCCAGAATCGCCATAATCCACTTGGCTTTCGGCTCTTTTTCGCCTACACTCGATCCTTGCAGCAGTTCTACCGGTTTGGCGAGGTGAATCTGCCGCAGAGCATTGAGGTAGATCATCAAAAACGTGAACAGCATGAAAATGCCGATGACAATCAGCGATTGTCCGGACACATAAAACCCAAGCTTTACCTCGCCGCCCAGCATTTTTGTCAACACCAGAAACAGCAGCTTATCCAACAGGATTCCCACGCCGAATCCCAGCACCAGACTGATCACCGCCGTGTAAAGAGATTCCAGCAGAAGCATCTTTGCAATATGCCGCTTTTCCATGCCAAGAATGTTCAGCAAACCGAATTCCTTTTTGCGGCGCTTTATCAGAAAGCTGTTGGTATAAAACAGAAAGATAAATGCAAAAATCCTGGTGACATGACTGCCCAATGAAAGAATTTCCTGTAGCACATAACCGCCGCTCATATTTTCCAGTCCGGTATTAGAAGCCAGCGACCGAATGATATATGCCATTGCCGTAGTGATGATACAAGTGATGATATACGGAACATATGTCTGTGCGTTTCTTCGGATGTTGCTGGCAGCAAGTTTTGCATAAAGCCTGTTATGCATGCTTCTCACCCCCCATCACCCACCGCAATAACCATCGGATCATGCAGAAAAGTACTGCAATCAACAGAAAAATGACCAGAAAAGAATCCCGGCTCTGGGTTTTCTTTTCGGGAATTTCCGTGTACATCCAGAATCTGTTACGCATAGTTCTCACCGCCTGACAGAATCAGTGTGAGAGAATCCGAAATTTTCCGGTACATCTCCTCGTTTGTAGAATTGCCCCGATAAATCTGATGGAACACCTCGCCATCCTTAATAAACATGACACGCTGTGCATGGCTTGCAGCTTTGGTAGAGTGTGTCACCATAAAAATTGTCTGTCCCTGGGCGTTGATCTCTGCAAAAACCTTCAGAAGGCTGTCTGTTGCCTTGGAATCCAATGCACCTGTGGGTTCATCCGCCAAGATCAGCTTTGGATTGGTGATGATGGCTCTTGCCACGGCTGCCCGCTGTTTCTGACCGCCCGATACTTCGTAGGGGTATTTTTCCAGCAAATCCGTAATGTCAAGCATCTTTGCAATTGGCGCAAGTCTCGCTTGCATCTCGTCATATCGCTTGTCCAGGAGTACAAGGGGCAGAAAAATGTTGTCTTTCAGGGAAAATGTATCCAGCAGGTTGAAGTCCTGAAACACAAACCCCAGATTATCTCTGCGGAAAGCAGAAATTTCCTTTTCCTTGATTTGGGTGAGAGATTTTCCATCCAGAATCACCTCTCCCTTTGTGGGCTTGTCCAATGCAGCGAGAATGTTCAATAGTGTGGTTTTTCCCGAGCCGGATTCTCCCATGATTGCCACATATTCCCCCTGCTCAACCGAAAAGTTGACATCAGAAAGCGCCTGTACACGACTGCCGCCGAAGCGTGTGGTATAGACTTTTTCCAAACCATGTACCTCTAACATTGCCAAACTTTGACCCTCCTTTTGTTTCTGAAAGCCTGTCCACATAAAAGCTGTGGATCGGTTCTGACAATATTTTAGCACATATCATGTATCAGCAACATCGAATCAGGTGACATTGATGTGACATTTTTGTAAGAACTTGTTCTCATAAGGAGAGCCGGTTTTGAATTCATTCGATTTCTATGTGTTCTGTCTTTAGGTCGATGAAAAATGTGCTTCCCTTCCCTGCCTCTGATTCAGCGTAGATCCGATGCGACAGCTTATCCGCCGTTTTCTTGCAAAGATATAGTCCCAATCCGGTGGATTTCTTGTCCGCACGACCATTATATCCTGTGTAACCCTTTTCAAAAATTCTGGGCAAGTCCTCCGGGGCAATACCAATGCCCGTGTCCGTGATCGTCAGTACCTTATTTTCTGTGACAGAAACAGAAACACTTCCGTGATCGGTGTATTTGACTGCATTGGAAAGCAGCTGCTCCAGAATAAACAACAGCCATTTTTCATCGGAAAGCACTTTGCATGCCGTGCTTTTGTAAATCATTCGGATTTTTTTCCGAATAAATTGAGGGGCGAATTTACGAATCGCTTGACGAATCACCTTGTCCAGCGATACCGCTTCGATGACAAAATCACTTGCTGCGCTGTCCAATCGGAACCAGCATAGCACCATTTCCACATATTGCTCAATACGAAACAGTTCTGCGGATAATGCACGGTGTTCCTCCGTATCTTCGGATTGCAGTATCATCTGCATCACGGAAATAGGTGTTTTGATCTGATGCACCCACGTGGTGTAGTAGTCAATGCTGTCACTGCGCTCTTGCTGAAAGCGGTTCTGATTTTCATAGCTGACCGTTCGCAATTGTTCCAGCATTTGGATATACAGTTCTTCTAAGGGCGAATCCGGTTCAGGAAGCCTTTCTGTGATCAGCGTAATGGTGTCAATCAGCCGCCGACGTTCCAGATATTTCCGCCGAAAGCACGAAAAGTGAATCGTCAGGATCACTGCAAATACTGCTGCACAAATTCCAGAAGCATACAGGACAGCCTCGGTCTGTAATTCGTACAATGCAAACACAACAGCAAAAATCAGAGCAAACCCGAAAAAGCACAGCGCTATCCATCGATATTGTCTGAGATATTTCCAGAATAACCACATAACTGCCTCACAATTCTATCATATAGCCACTGCCAACCTTTGTTTTGATAAAGTCTGTCAATCCAATCTCAGCAAGCTTTTTCCGCAGTCTGTTCACATTGACAGTCAGAGTATTTTCCTCCACATAGCAGTCATCCTGCCAAAGTCGAATCATCAGCGTATCACGGCTGACAATCTTACCCTTATGCTCCAGAAGAGTCTGCAAAATGCGGAATTCGTTTTTTGTCAGTTCGATATTCTCCCCATGATATACCAAGGTATTGTCATGAAGATTCAGCACAGCACCCATGTGTTCCAGAGCAGGAGCAGCTTCATTCATATCGTAGGTACGACGCAGAATGGCTTGGATCTTAGCGGTCAACACCGTCGCATCTACCGGTTTGGCAATAAAATCGTCTCCGCCCATCTGCATTGCCATGACAATATTCATATTATCTGAAGCTGACGACAAAAACACAATGGGAACATTGGAGATCTTCCTCAGCTGGGTACACCAGTGGTAGCCGTTATAAAACGGCAGCATAATGTCCAGCAATACCAGATGGGGATGAAATTCTGTGAATTCCTCTAAAATATTCTGAAAATCTTCCACACAATGTACCTCATAATTCCATGCGGTAATGCTTTTTTTCAGCATTTCTGCCAATGTGCGGTCGTCCTCTGCCAGTAATATTTTATACATAGCTGCTATCGTTCCTCCGTTAAAATCTTGATAAGACCAGTTTCATTATAGCATCCTGTCCCTGTTATGTCAACATGCATGCAGTTTCACTGAGATTGCAGAGTATACCAGATATCAACAACAAAGGCAGAGAAATTCTCATTCTCTGCCTTGTTTTTGTTCCAAAAAAGGGATTACAGATGATTATAACTGGCTGATCTCCAGATCTTCCTTAGAGACAGTTTTGATTTCCTTTTTGTTCATCGCATCATACAGACAAGGTATGATAAACAGCGTCAGAACAGTTGCATAGATCAGCCCGCCAATACAAACAATAGCGATGGGCTGCATCATTTCTGCGCCGTTTCCGACACCAAGCGCCATGACAATCAATCCAAGGATTGTTGTGATGGATGTCATAAAGATGGGGCGCATTCTCGTTGCACCTGCTTCTGCTATGGCTTTGCGGCGGTCCATGCCACCCACACGAAGCTGATTGATATAGTCCACCAGGACGATGCCGTTGTTGACGATAATACCGCAGAGCATGACAAAGCCTAACATGGAGATCACGCTTACCTCAAAGCCGGCGACAAGAAGTCCCAGCATACCGCCAGTAAATGCAAGCGGAATGGTAAACATGACGATAAACGGCGATTTCAGTGACTGGAACTGGGCAACCATAATCATATACACTAACATAATGCCAAGAAGCAACATCAGGATCAGGTCGGTCATGGAATCCCGGATCGTTTCATTTTCACCCGACATCTCAAGCTCAATCCCTGACGGCGCTGCATAATCGTCGAGGGCTTTTTCTACATCCGCCGCAACATGGGATACATTATAGCCGTCTGCAATTTCTGCTGAGACAGTCAGATAACGCTTCTGATTGTATCTGGAAATGCTGCTCAGCGCCTCGGAATCCTCTATCGTGGCAATCTCACTTAATTTGACTTCGGAGACTTCTCCGTCCATTCCTGTGACCTCGATGGTATAATTTCTCACATCGTCAGGCGTGAGTACATCGGTGTCCGCATGAGAAATATACACATCATAGGATGCATCATCAAAGATCACATCCATTGCCCTCTGCTCCGTAGCAACAGCATCGGAGATTTCTGCAAATACCTGTGCGACTGTCAGTCCTTTGAGCATTGCCTTGGACTTATCCACGGTAATTTTCAGTGCAGGATCATTTTCCTCCAGACCGTTGACAATATTCTGCGTGCCTTTTACATCGGCAATGATATCAGAGATCTCCTGGGCTGTCTCTCTGAGAACATCCAGATCATCGCCATAGACGTTGACAGACACACCCGAACCACCCATGAGTGCAGACATATCCATGGAATTATCCACTGAGAGTTTACAGTCTAAATCGGCGCAGAGATCACTGATCTCATCGGCGATCTCCTTGGAAGAACGGCTTTTGTTTTCATTCAGCATGACATAAAAAGTCACGGAATTAGAACCTCCGCTGTCGCCCATGAGAGACATGCCGGAGCTGACCATTGCACCAACAGTTTCCACTTCCTCGACAGTCTGCATCCGGGAGATAACATCATCTGCCAGAACAGCGGTGTCCTCCAATGATGTGCCAATCTCTGTTTCCATGGTCGCCATCAGCTGCGGCATATCCATATCCGGCATAAAGGTATAGCCTTTGGCAAGTTCTGCTGCAACACTGCCCACAAGCAGTACCAATGCAGTGGCAAATACAAGAATCTTATGAGACAGACACCATGTGACTGCTTTTTTGTACGTTTCCAGAATACGGCTGCTGCTTGTTTTCTTTTTCTTCCCCTTGCCCTTTTTCAGAATCTTCGACGACATCGCAGGAACAAATGTCACAGCAATAATCAGGCTGGCAACCAAGGCATAACCCAAAGTCAGCGCCATATCGACAAAAAGCGTTCTGGTCAGACCGTCTACAAAGACAATTGGCAGGAATACACATATGGTGGTAAGCGTAGATGCCGTGATTGCTCCTGTTACCTGCATTGCACCGGATATAGCAGCCTTTGCGGCAGATTCGCCCTTGCTCTTTAACCGATAAATATTTTCAATGACAACAATGGAGTTGTCTACCAGCATTCCCACCGCAATGGCAAGTCCGGAAAGGGACATCATATTTAATGTGACACCGGAGAAATACATCAGTACCACGGCAAAAAGCACACTGACAGGAATGCTGCAAAGGGTAATAAATGTGGGTCTTAGGTCTCTGAGGAAGAGAAACAGCACAATCACGGCAAATACAGCACCCCAGAGAAGACTGGATGTGATGGAATCTACAACCAGGTGAATGTAATCCCCCTGATCCATCAGTGTGGAAAATTCCAATCCCTCATATTCTTCGGAAAGCGCTTCAAATTCTGCCGCAATATTATCAGCAACATCAGCTGTTGCATAGGAAGACTGCTTGGAAAAAGAGAGCAGAATGCCGTCGTTCCCGTTCAGCTTGGCATAGATCTCATCACTGTTATCCGTGATCACAACATCTGCAACATCCTTGATCTTTATCGGGTCAATGCCATCCATATTCAGATCAGCCAGAATCAAATCCTGGATCTCCTCAATGGAGCCAATTTCATCTCCCACATGAATCATCCATGCTGTGTCGTTCTGATACGCATAACCGGCAGGCATGGAAAAACTCTGTGCCTGAAGAATACCGGAAATCGTCTCCTTGGAGAGCAGATCAGAGAGATCGACTTCGTTGTAAGCTTCTTCTTTGGCATCATCTAACTCTTTCTGGCTGGCTTCCAGCTCTTTCATGGCATCCGACACCTGAACATACTCCGCAGATGCCGTGATCTGTTCCTTTGCGGCTTCTTTCATGGCGTCAGGCATGTCGGGGGTTTCCTCAATGTCAGCAATCGCCTGTTCAAAGGCCTCCATGGATTCGTCCAGAGAAGCTTTGGTATCATCCAGCTGCTTTTGCGGCTCATCAAAATTTTTGTCAATCTCATGATAGATTTTGTCATAGAGCTTGTCGATCTTGGATTGAGACAAAAGCACGCTGACTTCTTGATCCAGATTGCCAATGGTGGTAATGCTGGCAACGCCATCGATACCCTCCAGCCGGTTCCGTAACGATTCGTCCAGAAAGTCGGAAAGCTCAGACTTATCCATTCCCTCCATCTGAACACCGGCAACTGCCACTGGCATCATATTGGGATTCATCTTCATCAGATAGGGCGTTCCGATCATTTCGTCATCCCAATATTCCTCGATCTGATTCAAGCTTTGCAGAATATCCACCGTTGCGGTATCCATATTGGTTTCTTCCTCGAATTCCAGCATGACCATGGAGGCATTTTCACTGGAAGTCGAACTGATATTCACAATGCCGTTAAGTGTTCCCATTGCCTGTTCAATGGGTTCTGAGATCACCGTTTCCACCTTCTCCGGTGTTGCACCTGAATAAGAGGTAACAATTACCACATAAGGCAAATCCATGTTGGGCATCAGATCGGGTGTCATACGAGTATATGATACAATGCCCAGCACAACTGCGGCGATGACTGCCATAAACACAGTCAGGGGTTTTCTTACGCTGAATCTTGACATAATTCTGCTCCTTTACTATTTTTTCAAGACAGATTTGTTATGAATGCTCCGGTTCTGCCGCACCTTGTCGGATAATGTCCAGGCGAATATCAAAATCTCTTTGATATCTTCCCGCATGATCATAGTCGAAAAAAGCTTCTGTGACCGACTGAATCATCACAAGAAAGAGCATATCCGAGACATTTGCCAGAAAATCCGGCTCACTGCTTCTCAGTCTGCTTGTATCCATGTACGGCGACAGAAGCTCTGTCAGGAAATCCTCCTTTACGCCAAACAGTTGCCAGAAACTTTTCCTGTCATTTTTGCTCAACTTCGTGCCCAGAAGAAAATTCCGGATGATCTTGCGGTTCTTTTCGTTTTCTCCCATGCGTATGATATCGCGGTAAATGGCTTCTGCCATTCTGAAGATATTTCCGCCGCTTTTCTCCAAATGAAACTGCAGCCCCTCCCGAAGCCGGTTCTTAAAGTCGGACAAAATATAGCCGATCAGATCCTCTTTGCTTTCAAAATACTGATAAAAGCTGCCTCGTGAGATTCCAGCGTTTTGTATCACCTGGTTAATGGAGATCTGATCTGCTGGTACTCTGGAAAGCTCCAGAAGGGCGGCGCCCACGATACGCATCTGCTTTTCACAGGGAAGATGAAAAAATACTTGTGTAGGCAGTCTGATTCACCTCCGTTTTCATATCATGACAGCATGTCATATGACACACTGTCATTATTATATTACATTATATTCCAGTTGTCAATACCTTTTCCTGTTTACCACAAAAAAATCTCCCTTGATTTCGACAACACAGCCGAAACCAAGGGAACAAAAGATTTCTAAGGCAACACCGCATCCTATTTTGATGCGGAAACACTTGCAGTAAGGATTTATCTCCGAATCTTTCCTATCCGATTGTGCCGTTACACATGAAGTGATCGAGGAAATCAGCATGAAAATTGAACAGCGGCAAGGTTGTCAGTGGATGACAAGATAGAGTGTCTGTGTTCCTTGAGACAACCGATATGCGATACTCGATCTACTACTTGCATTTTCTCTCAACCCATGGTATAATAAAACAAGATAAGACTGCTGTGAAAA
>CANQWA010000036.1 GCA_947627445.1 uncultured Ruminococcus sp. | reverse complement strand
AATGGAACATTTCTCTAACCACTCAGCATTTTGCTGGGTGGTTTTGTTTGTAGGTGGAGATTATGCGGTGTTGCCCTCTGTTTCCCTGGATGACTGCAAGAAAGAATGTGGCATTTGGTGTAAAGCAGGTCAGGAAAAATCTTCCGCAGTCGGAACGCCTGAAAATAGCGGATGAATTTCTGGATAAGGTTGGTCTGGAAGAATTCAAAAACAAATATCCTTCTCAGTTATCAGGCGGTATGCAGCAAAGGGTTGCGATTGCAAGGGCATTGGCGATGGATACGGATATTCTTTTGATGGATGAACCGTTCGGAGCAATCGATGCGAAAAACCGAACAATTTTACAGGAGCTTCTCTTAAAACTTTGGGAGGGAGACGGTACACAAGATAAGAAAACAGTCATATTTGTGACACATGATATTGATGAAGCAATATGGCTTTCCGACCGTATCGTCATGATGTCAAGCCATCCCGGCCGTGTAAACAAGGAAATTCCCGTTCCCTTTGAACGCCCGCGAAATCGTGCAGAATTGGTTCAGACGAAAGCGTACGGAAAATTCAGAAATGAGCTGATATCGCTTTTTTACAGCGATATTGCAAGCAAAATCGGAGGAAGTGAGGTGGTTCTGTAATGACGTTAAAGCAAAGATATCTGCGTGTCACAAATTTACTTTTTGTCATTCTCATGGCGGTGCAGTTTCTTCCGGACAGAATTGTGGATGAATCAAAAACCGCTTATATTTTATGGTTTGCTTCTGGCATAGAGTTGATCGTGCTTACTGTATCCGCTCTGTTGAAAAATCCGCATAAACTAAGCCTTTTTTTGGACATCATAGGGTTTATATTTGTGACTTTGATTCTTTGGACGCTTGCAACGACAAAACTGAATTTGCTCAAAGAATCCTTGTTTCCGCCTCCCGGCAGAGTGCTTTACCAGCTTATCGCAGACATGGATAAAATTCTTGTCAATACCCTCAGTTCGCTGGGAATCATTATTCAGGGATACCTAATTGCAGCCGCCACTTCTATTCCGATGGGACTGTTTATCGGCTGGAGTGCAAGGTTTGGCACTGCTGCGGCGTACATATCAAAATTTTTAAGTGCGATTCCTCCTATCGTATATATCCCTTATGGAATTGCCCTTTTGCCCACCTTTCAGAGTGTTTCGGTATTTGTTATATTTCTTGCAGCCTTCTGGCCGATTTTTGCGGGTACGATGAGCGGTGTGCTGCATGTTGACAAAAAAGTGATCGATTCCGCAAAGGTTTTGCATGTCAATCGGTTCACCATGCTTTTTTCTGTTATTCTTCCGGCAGCTTTGCCGCAGATTTTTATTGGCTGCAATCAGGGACTCACTGTTTCCTTTGTCCTTCTTACATCTGCGGAGATGATTGGTGCAAGTGACGGACTCGGCTATTATGTAAAAAATTATTCCGATTTCGGCGATTACACACGAGCTATTGCCGGAATTTTTGTCATTGGAATGGTGGTGGTAGCAATTTCGTTCCTTTTTAATAAATTACAGCAGTATTTGCTGCGCTGGCAGCGATAGATGATGGAGGAAAATCACAATGAACAGAAAAATTGAAACAAAATGTTTGCATTTGGAAGAGGAAGAGGGTTGTACCAATCATTATGGGGCGATAAGCTATCCGATTTATCAGACGGCAACTTACGCTCACCCGGGAGTCGGTAAAAGTGCGGGTTATGATTATTCACGGTTGCAGAATCCCACAAAGGAGCATTTGGAAAAAGTTGTTGCCTCACTGGAGAATGGTACATCAGCATTTGCACTTTCTTCTGGAATGGCTGCAATTTCGCTGCTGATGGAGTTGTTTAGACCGGGTGACCATATGATTGCGGATTCGGATTTGTATGGTGGATGTATTCGCCTTTTTCAAAATGTTTCTGAAAAAACGGCATTCAATTTTCCAATATTGATTGTTGCAAAGAGAATATAGAAGAATATATCACGCCGAATACCAGAGCCGTTTACATCGAAACGCCAACCAATCCCATGATGCATGTAACAGATATTGCAAAGACTTCTGAAATTGCAAAGAAGCATCATTTGCTTTTGATAGTTGACAATACTTTCATGTCGCCATATTTTCAGAATCCTCTTGAACTGGGAGCAGATATCGTGGTACATAGCGGTACAAAATATCTTAGCGGACATAATGATACACTTGCCGGATTTTTAGTAACAAACAGAAAAGAAATAAGCGAGAAGCTTGCTTTTCTGATAAAGACAACCGGAGCAGGACTTTCTCCGTTTGACAGTTGGCTGATTTTAAGAGGAATCAAAACTCTTGGAATCCGCATGGAAAAGTCGCAGGAAAATGCAATAAAAATTGCCGACTGGCTGAAAAAACAGAAATCTATTACAAAAGTAATTTATCCAGGACTTCCGGAACATTCGGGATATGAAATCATGAAAAAACAGGCAAGAGGATTCGGTGCAATGTTGACATTTCAGCTTGAAAGCAAAGAGTTTGCACTCTCAATACTGGAAAAAGTACGCATGATAAAATTTGCGGAAAGTCTGGGCGGTGTTGAAACGCTGATTACATATCCCACAACGCAGACCCATGCAGATGTTCCGCAGGAAATCCGTGAAAAGAATGGTATCACAGAGAGTATATTAAGGCTTTCTGTGGGAATAGAAAATGCAGATGATCTGATTGATGAACTTGAAAAAGTCTTTCGTGAAACGGAGTGTGAACTGAATGGCAGAGCGAAATCTTGATTTTGATTCAATAATAGACCGCAGAAATACCAAATGTCTGAAATATGATTTTGCCAAAAGACGTGGGCTGCCTGATGACGTTCTGCCGTTGTGGGTAGCGGACATGGATTTTAAAACGTCATCCTGTATCGAAGATGCCCTGATTGAGCGTGCAAAGCATGGAATATTCGGTTACAGTGAAGTGCAGACTCCGTATGTTGAAATTGTCTGTGACTGGATGAAAAAGCATCACAACTGGGACATTCAGGAAAAATGGCTTGTGAAAACTCCGGGGGTGGTTTTTGCGCTTGCAATGACAGTAAAAGCCTATACAAAGCCAGGCGACAGTGTTTTGCTGCAGCTTCCGGTATATTATCCGTTTTCGGAAGTGATCGAGGATAATGGCAGAAAAGTTGTGAGCAATGATCTTTATCTCGGTGACGATAACCGCTATCATATGAATTTTGAGGACTTTGAACAGAAAATTATAAATGAAAAAATCAAGCTGTTTTTTCTATGTAATCCGCACAATCCTGTTGGCAGAGTGTGGACGGAAGCGGAATTGATGCGGCTTGGCAATATTTGCGTTAAGCATGGTGTTATCGTGGTCAGCGATGAAATTCATCATGACTTTATTTTTCATGGAAAACATCATGTATTTGCAAATCTGAAAAAAGAATTTGAAAATATCAGCGTAACCTGCACATCACCGAGTAAGACATTTAATCTTGCCAGTATGCTTATATCGAATATTTTCATTCCGAATCCTGAATTAAGACATCAATTTCGTAAAGAAGTTGACGCTTCCGGTATCAGTCAGTTAAGCGTTATGGGACTTGTTGCCTGCGAAGCGGCATATAGCAAAGGCGAACAGTGGTATCAGGCAATGCTTGCCTATGTTTCGGATAATATCGGGTTTGTGAAGCAATATGTTGAGGAAAATCTTCCCGGCGTTACGATGATCGATACCGAGGGAACATATCTTGTGTGGCTGGATTTCAGAAACACAGGACTTAGCGTTTCAGAATTGGAGAATTTAATCATTCACAAGGCGAAGCTATGGCTGGACAGCGGAAAAATTTTTGGGAAATGCGGCGAGGGCTTTCAGCGTATCAATGTTGCTTGTCCAAGAAGTATTCTGAAAATGGCTTTGGATAGGATCAAGGCAGTTTTTTAAGGCAACACCGCACAAAGATGGTGCGTCAGATGCGCCGTCAGATTTTGTCAGATTGGTGAGAAACGAAGCAGGCATACGGACGTATGGCAAGGCGTTTCTGTGCAAGATGACGGAAAATAGGCAAGCAGATGACGTGCAAAGCCGCCAGGCGTTCTTTGTGCGGTGTTGCCTTAACAGTTTCTAAGAACAAGTTCAAACTATGACGAGCAATAGAAAATGTATATATATCATCGTATTGACAAACGGAAAAATTTGTGGTATACTTTAATCATACTAAACATATCTTTTTAGTAGGGTATAAAAATCAATTGATGGAGGAAATGATGATGAGTAATGTGAAACAGAGTGCATTGGAGCTTATCGGGGGAACGCCGATCTTAGAGTTGAACCGTTATGCCAAGAAGGCAGGGATTCAGAATGCCGTGCTTTTGGCAAAGCTGGAGTACCTGAATCCGGCTGGTTCTGTCAAGGACAGAATTGCGCTCGCCATGATTGAAGATGCAGAAAAAAAAGGCATTTTGAAAAAGGGTGCAACGATTATTGAACCTACCAGCGGCAACACCGGAATTGGTCTTGCAGCGGTTGCAGCGGCAAAGGGCTACAGAGCAATTCTCACACTTCCCGATACCATGAGCGTGGAGAGGAGAAATCTTCTCAAAGCTTATGGTGCAGAGCTGGTGCTGACAGAGGGTGCAAAGGGCATGAAAGGTGCCATTGCCAAGGCTGAGGAGCTGACAAAGGAAATTGACGGAGCAGTTATTCTCGGACAGTTTGTAAATCCGGCAAATCCGGCAGTGCATAAAGCAACAACAGGTCCGGAGATCTGGGAACAGACAGACGGAAAGGTGGACATTTTTGTTGCTGGTGTTGGCACAGGTGGAACCATTACCGGTGTTGGCGAATATCTGAAGGAGAAAAATCCGCATGTTAAAGTAGTAGCAGTTGAGCCGGCAACATCTCCAGTACTTTCCAAGGGAACAGCAGGTCCTCACAAAATTCAGGGAATCGGCGCAGGATTTGTTCCGGAGGTTCTGAATACGAATGTATACGATGAAGTGATTGCTATTGAAAATGAGGACGCATTCGCAGAGGGCAGAAATTTTGCGGTAAGCGAGGGAATTCTGGTGGGAATTTCTTCCGGCGCGGCACTTAAAGCAGCAAAAATTCTGGCGGAAAGACCTGAAAATCAGGGGAAAACAATTGTCGTTCTTTTGCCGGA
This sequence comes from uncultured Ruminococcus sp., assembly GCA_947627445.1. Classification (GTDB taxonomy): domain Bacteria; phylum Bacillota; class Clostridia; order Oscillospirales; family Ruminococcaceae; genus Ruminococcus_C. Next base: position 19,021 of record CANQWA010000036.1, on the reverse strand, counting down.
TTCCGGTGATAGATATTTGTCTACGCCTCTTTTCAGCAATAACTGATAATCGTTTTCGGAGTTTTTGAAATGGGGTGCATGCAGAATGAGCGAAACAGCTAAAAAAAGCAGGTTTCCAGCCATTCTCATTTAGCAATGCTTAAAAAGTTCCTGAATACGATGAAATATGGAAGTATCTCCCTGATTGTACAGGACGGCAAAATGATTTGAATGGATAAAACGGAAAAATACAGATTAGAGGACCGACTGGAAAGACCGGAGGTTTTTGCAGAAAAGTTATCTGCAATTCCTCCGGTTTTTTATGATGCTGTAGCCGTTGGAATGGCATAGGTCCGCAAAACCGAAGTTGGCGGTTCAAATCCGTCCGGCATCGCCATATTGTCAAAAATCCCAACAGAAAGAAGTGGTATTTTGAGCAATACATATGAAAATTTGCAGAGATCGCACCCCTGTTTCGGAGGACAAAAAAATAACGCCGGCAGAATTCATTTGCCGGTAAGTCCAGGATGTAATATTGCTTGTCGTTTTTGCGAGAGGGCAATAAACAACAGGGAAAACCGCCCTGGCGTGACTTCAAAAATTATCACGCCGGATGAAAGTATTGAAATTCTGGAAAAGGCTCTTGCGATTTGTCCTGCCATAAAAGTCGCAGGAATAGCAGGCCCGGGGGACACTCTCGCTACGGACTACGCACTTGAAACTCTCCAAAAAATAGGGGAAAAGTTCCCGCATTTCATCAAGTGTATGAGTACAAACGGCTTACTTCTGGACGAACGTGCGGATGAGATACTTGAGGTTGGGGTAGATTCGCTTACGGTTACAGTAAATGCCATAGATCCCGAAATAGAGGCGAAATTAAATAAGTATGTGATTTATCATGGCAGGCGTTATGATGGTGTGGAAGGAGCGAGGATACTGATAGAAAATCAGTTGAAAGGCATAAAAAAAGTGGCTGATGCAGGAATTACTGTTAAAATAAACACAGTGCTTGTACCTGAAATCAACGGCGGACATATTGAGGAAATTGCAAAGACAGTAAGTGAAATTGGTGCAAAAATTTACAACATCATTCCGCTTATTCCGCAGTTTGAATTGTCTGGATATTCAGCCCCGACTTGTGCGGAGATTGACCATGCCAGAACGCTTGCCAGTAAATATATCGACGTTTTTCGGCATTGTCAACATTGCCGTGCCGATGCGGTAGGCGTTCCCGGAAAATCAGAGTACGGCGAACAGATTTATCAGCGGAGAATCGCCACAAAGGAGACTTTTTCCCATGGATAATTCATATAAAATCGCTGTTGCATCGTCGGATGGAATTGTGGTAAACCAGCATTTCGGTCATGCGGATCAATTTCTAATTTTTGATGTAATGGGCGATGGGAGCTTTCGTTTTATTGAAACACGTACAGTAGAACCGGTTTGCAGTTACGGAGATCATGATGACAGAAAGCTGATAGAAAATTTGCAGAAATTTCAGGATTGCAAATATCTTCTTGTCAGCAAAATCGGAACAGGAGCATCCACACAGGCGGAACGGCTTGGAATTACGCCAATGGCGTTACCGGATATGATAGAAGAATCGATCCGGAAAGTAATCTCCTTTGAACAGATACAAAACTTATTGGAAAGGAATTGAATACCATGTCAGAAATCAGACAGATTGCAATTTACGGAAAGGGCGGTATTGGTAAATCCACAACAACGCAGAACCTGACAGCAGGACTTTGCGAACACGGAAAGAAAGTCATGGTTGTTGGATGTGATCCGAAAGCCGATTCCACAAGACTTTTGCTCGGCGGACTGGCACAGAAAACGGTACTTGACACAATTAGGGATGAGGGCGAGGATATTGAGCTTGACAGGATCATGAGAGAGGGATACGGCGGTACACGCTGCGTGGAATCAGGTGGACCTGAACCGGGTGTCGGCTGTGCCGGACGCGGAATCATCACTTCTATCAATATGCTTGAAAATTTAGGCGCATATACGGATGATCTGGACTATGTGTTCTATGATGTTCTCGGCGATGTTGTCTGCGGAGGTTTTGCAATGCCGATCCGTGAGGGAAAGGCAAAGGAAATTTATATCGTTGCAAGCGGTGAGATGATGGCTCTTTACGCAGCAAACAATATTGCAAAAGGCATAAGACGTTACGCAAAAACAGGCGGTGTACGTCTTGGCGGAATCATCTGCAACAGCAGAAATGTTGACCGTGAACATGATTTGCTTCGTGCATTCTCAAAGGAACTCGGCACGCAGCTTTTGTATTTTGTGCCACGTGACAACATTGTCCAGCGTGCAGAAATCCATAAGAAAACGGTAATCGAATACAAGCCCGATTCCAATCAGGCACAGGAGTACAGAAATCTTGCAAAAGCCGTTATCCACAACACAAAATTGGATATTCCCACTCCAATGACACAGGAGCGATTGGAAGAAATTCTGCTTGAATTTGGTCTGATGGATTCGGCTGATGATTATCATATTTAAGGAGAGCTTTTTATGTCAAAGATTTATCATTCCATTACGGAACTTGTCGGTCATACACCTTTGCTTGAAATACACGGCTTTGAGAAAAAGCACGATCTCAGGGCGAAAATCCTCGTAAAACTGGAGTATTTCAATCCCAACCAGAGCGTAAAAGACAGAATTGCCCTTGCCATGATTGAGGACGGCGAAAAGTCCGGAAAACTGAAAAAAGAGGATACGATTATCGAACTCACAAGCGGAAACACCGGAATTGGTCTTGCTGCAATTGCGGCGGCAAAAGGATATAAATTCCGTGTTTACATTCAGGATCAGGTAAGCCGTGAACGTTTTCAGGTCATTCATGCTTTCGGCGGTGAAACGGTGAAAATTACAGAAGTTCCCGAAATGGTGGAAAGTATGGAGAAATACGGTGCTGATTTTGTCGAATGTGTCAAGGCACTTGAAAGAGCCGTGAAAAATGACAAAGTATGGTTTGCAGACCAGACCAGAAATCCCGCAAATCCGGAAATTCATTTCCACACGACAGGCCCGGAAATATGGGAGGACACGGACGGAAAAGTTGACATTCTCGTTGCAAATGTCGGCACAGGCGGTACTCTTTCCGGCGCCGGAAATTTCCTGAAGTCGAAAAAATCTGATATACAGATTGTCGGTATTCAGCCCACGCCAGATTCTTTTCAGACACCTGAAAATCCGGAACAGGAAGAAATTACAGGCGTTCACCCGTTTGAGAATGTCGAGGAGCGTTTTATTCCGGCAAATTTAGATAGAGAAGTATATGATGATTGGTATGAAGTCCACACAAACCAGGCATATGCGGCAGCAAGAGAAGTTGCACAGACAGACGGAATACTTGTCGGAGCGTCATCAGGTGCGGCAATTCATGTTGCCCTACAGCTTGCGGAAAAGCCTGAAAATGCAGGAAAGACGATCGTTGCAGTTCTGCCCGATACGGGTTTGCGTTATCTTTCAACAAATATGTTCAATGAAGATTTTCAAGTGGAATAGGGAGCGATTTTTATGGCGATAAATCTGAACCATTCAAATGTTGCCACAAGAGAAAACCGTATTGGCTCAATTACAGGCTATATCGGCACTCTCGGCAACCTTGCGAAACAGAGTGAATGTGGGACTCTCAAAGGCTGTTCACGCTGCTTTTCGCAGTCAAGTACATGTTTGTCAAGTTGCGCATTGGCACAACTTTCAGCAATTCGAGACGTTGCGATTATCCATCACGGACCGGCAGGATGTTCCGTAGCAAGTGCCGGTGCATATTATCTTGACAAGGTAATGGCGAAAAAGCGCGGCGTGACAAATCATACAGTTTATGTTGGAACAGACATGAATGAAAAGGATACGATTTTCGGTTCGGCAGACGCACTTAGAAGAATCATTCTGGAGGTCAACAAAAGATATTCTCCAAAAGCAATTTTTGTCGCAAGCTCCTGTGCAACCGGAATTATCGGCGAGGATATTGACAGCGTTGTGGACGATGTACGAGATGAAATAGACGTTCCTATCGCGGCAGTACACTGTGAGGGATTCAAGTCCAGAATATGGGCGACAGGTTTTGATATTTCCGACCATGCGGTTTTAAGTGCAATTGTCCAGCCTCCGAAACAAAAACGCAATACAATCAATTTTAAGAATTTTTATGAGAGTGCAAGACCGGAAATTATTGAAATTTTCAAAAACTTCGATTTAGAGCCAATTTTCCTCTACTGCAATTCAACTGTCGAGGAACTCAGTCATATTTCAGAATCTTTGGCAACTACTTGTATCTGCGGTACACTCGGAAACTATCTCGGCAACGGACTGGAAGAAAAGTACGGCGTTCCATATATCAGATCCATCAATCCCCTTGGCATCGCAGGTTTTGAAACCTGGCTGCGTGAAATCGGCAGAGTTACTGACAGAAGCGAAAAAGTTGAAAAGTATATTGCTGAACAGCGTGCAATTTACATGCCACAGATTGAGAAAATCCAGAAAGAATTAAAAGGCTTGCGTGCTGTTCTGGGAATGGGACCAGGTTACACTTTTGAGGTGTCACGTGTGCTGAATGAACTCGGAATTGAAGTTGTCTGGGCGTTGGCATGGCATTATGATAAAAAGTACGAAAATGGGGATGTTCCGCCGTCTATGAAGTATCTTCTTGAACATGATGTTGATTTTGAGGCAAGTGTTGCCGACCAGCAGAATTATGAAGTTATGAACATTCTGCACAAATATCAGCCTGATTTGTACCTCTCACGTCACCCCGGTTCTACTGTATGGGCAATCAAAAACGGCACACCGGCAGTATATGTTGCAGATGAATATATGATTTTCGGCTATCAGCATACGCTGGAATTTGCACAGTCGATTTTGGACAGTATTCATAACCGCAGTTTTGAGAAAAATCTTGCCAGACGTGTGAAACTTCCGTACACAGAATGGTGGTACAAACAGAATGTGGATGAGTTTTTAGAGGAGGGAAAGAAGTAATGGCAAAGCTGCTGGATAAACAGAGATATAAATGTGCATTGGGTGCAATGCAGACAGTACAGGCAATTACAAGAGCAATTCCGGTTCTTCATTCTGGACCGGGCTGTGCGCAGAAATTGTCCGATTCTATCGGAAGCAGCGGTTATTTTTCGCCGAACATCTTTCCGTGTACCAGTATCAATGAAAAGGACGTTGTTTTTGGCGGTGCAAAAAAACTGGAGACTACGATTTCAAATGCATTGAAAGTAATCGACGCTGATTTATATGTTGTACTTACCGGATGCATTCCGGAGATTGTCGGAGATGATACGGCGGAAGTTGTAAGTCATTTTGAAGATGCCGAAAAGCCTGTAATTTACGCCTCTACAGCAGGATTCAAGGGCAATAATTACAAAGGTCATGAGCAGATTATTGATGCGATAATCGACCAGTATCTTGAAAATTCAAAGGAAAAAGAAAAAGGTCTTGTGAATATCTGGGCAGACGTTCCGTATCAGGATCTGTTTTGGCTTGGAAACATCAGAGAACTGGAAAAACTACTCGCTGAGCTTGGTCTGACACCGAATACCATATTTGGCTATCAGCGTGGAATCAAAAATATTGACCGTATTCCAAAGGCTGAGTTGAATTTGCTTGTTTCACCATGGGTTTCTGTGGGAAATATGAAAAAAATGGAGAAGAAACTTGGCATTCCGTATCTCCATTATCCGATTTTGCCAATAGGTGCGTTTGAGACAAGTAAATTTCTGCGTGCTGTCGGAGAATTTGCCGGCATTCCGTCTGAAAATGTGGAAAAAGTAATTACCGAACACGAAAAATATTATTACTATCTCATTGAACGCTATGCAGATATGTTCCTTGAAACTCGTGTGATGGCAAAGCAATTTTCCGTTGTGGCTGATGCGCAATATTCCCTTGGAATCACGAAATTTCTTGTAAACGATCTGGGACTTGTTCCGGCAAAACAATTCATCACGGACGACACACCGAAACAGTTTCAGGAGCAAATCCGTGCAGAATTTGAAAAACTGAATTATGGACTAAAAGCAGAAGTTGAATTTGAGACCGACAGTTACAAAATTCACAACGAAATGGAATCCCACGATTACCATGGTTATCCGCTGATTTTGGGCAGTTACTACGAAAAAGAATTCACTGAAAAATTATTCGGTCACTACCTGAATATCTCTTGGCCTGTGCAGGACAAAGTTGTTCTGGATGATTTCTATGTCGGCTATACAGGTGGAATCAGGCTGATTGAGGACATCTATTCCGTTGCCGTTCAGCGTTGGAATTGAGGTGGAAATATGCCTTATAAAATAGCAGTTGCAACTTCTGACGGCGTGAATATTGACCGGACTTTCGGTTCAGCTGAATGTTTCACAATCTATGAAGTGAATGATGATCATTTTACTTTTGCCGAAAAAAGAGCTTTTCCGGAATGGCAGGAAATATCCCCCGAAACCTGCAAAAATGACTGTCATTCAGGTTGTGGGAATGGTTGCGGAAACGGCGGACAGCACTCTGGAAAAGTGGATTTGATTTCAGACTGCCGTTGTGTTGTCTGTACGAAAATTGGTTTTCCCATAAGAAAACAGTTAGGGCGTGTTGACACTAAGCCTAAAACGCATCTTTTTGGCAGAATTTTACGCATACTGCGTCGAGAAAACTTGCCGGGCGACAGCCCACCTGCGTTTTCTCTCCTTGTCTGCGCAGAAATTCTGCTCAAAAATCTGCGCTTTATTTTAGTGTCAACACGCCCTAGAAAAACTGGCAGTTTCGGTCTTTGATGTGAATGGTTCTCTGGATGAGGCGTTGCAGAAAATCACGTCGTACTATCAAAAAATTGACAATCACGAATCGCTGAGGGCAAAAACTTTGAGGACTTGAATGATGGAACTGACTTTGCAACAGATTTCGGAAATGCCTGATGATTCCTATATGTACGTGGATATGCGGAGCAAAATTGCGTATATGAACGGTCATATTCCGAAAGCCGTTCTGTGGGACGGCGATGTCCAAGAATACCCAAAAGGAAAAACGATCATACTTTATTGCACAGTTGGCAGAAAAAGTATTGCACTTGCAGAAAATCTCAGACAAAAAGGCTTTAAGGCGTATAGTCTTTCGGGTGGCTATATGGCATGGCTTGCGGATAATTTTGAAGAGTTCAGCGACAGAGAAGTTAAAAGATATGACAGACAGATTATTTTACCGCAAGTGGGCATTGAAGGTCAGAAAAAACTCAAAAATGCAAAAGTTCTCATTATCGGAGCAGGCGGACTTGGTTCTCCAGCAGCTCTGTATCTTGCCGGAGCAGGAATAGGAACGATAGGCATAATGGACGCTGATACTGTGAGCATTTCCAATCTTCCAAGACAGATCATACATCATACAGAAAATGTAGATCAGAACAAGGCTGAATCCGCAAAGACAGCGATGCAGAAATTAAATGATAGCATTACCGTGAAAGCGTATAACACTTTTCTTACGGCAGAAAATGCAGAGGAAATCATAAGCGGATATGATTTTATCGTGGATGCAGTGGATAATTTTAAAACCAAGTTTCTCATCAACGATGTCTGTGTATTGCTGAAGAAACCGTTCTGTCATGCAGGGATAATGCGTTTTGAGGGGCAGGTAATGACATATGTTCCGGGGGAATTTCCTTGTTATCGGTGCATTTTTGAGGATGTTCCCGAAAATGTTCCGAATTGCAGTCAGGCGGGAATTATTGGTGCTGTAGCAGGAATCATCGGCAGTATTCAGGCGCTTGAAGCGATAAAATATATTTTGGGAATCGGAGAATTGCTGACCGGTAAAATGTTTATTATAGACGGTTTGTCCATGAAAACACGAATTGCAGAATTTGCCTTAAAAAATAAAAACTGTAAGGTGTGCGGTGAAACTCCCTTGATAAAAAATATCAAAGATGATGCCCGCAGCCAAATCGTGAATTCCCTCAATTATCCTTGTCCTTGAACAAATAAGACAGCCTTCATCTGTGGAACGAGACTTACCACTTGTCTGCCATTCGTGACCGCAGGCGGCTTTTCCACCAAGCTCTTTTATTTGAACCGTATGTAATATTGTCGGAGGTCAGTGGAAAGTTCTTTTCCGCCCATTTGGAAACAAGCTCCGGATGTACTTTCGCCAAACTATTGCTCATAGTAAAACCACTCCTTCCTCTCTGTTAGCACTCATTATATTGAGGAAAGAGTAATTGGGGTAGTTTTCGAATAAGCGGAGTAATAAAAAAATCCCCTGAGAAAGTATCTCTCTCAGGGGAAAAAGCGGAATTACTTTATCAGCTTTTCGAGTTTCTCATCGTCTACATAAATGGAGACCTCGCCGCACTTCGGGCACACTGCCGCTTTGGGATAAACGGCTTTACCGGTTAAACCCTTCTTGCGGATTACATTGCCATGACCACCGGTGAACGTGAAGTCTTCTTCCATTTTTTCTCCGCAACGAATGCACTTTCTCATTTCTGCCACTTCCTATCAAACAGAATCATATATTTTTCTTTTCAAAAATGGGTGATTCCAAAAGGAATCGCCCATTCAGGCTTTCAAATGATGCGTTTTTACGCCTCTGCACGTTTTCCTGCATCGATTGGTGGCAGTTTGTTATTTTTCCGTTCTACTCATAAATGAACAACTGATTGCTACAAACAGTCCCAATAGAATCCACGGAAATGCTGCTCCTAAAAAATCACTAACCATACTTCATTCCTCCTTTCAAATCTCGATTTGTCAGGCTGTCAGATTGCAGGTTTCTTCGCAAATCTTTCGCAAATCGCAACCTGACAGCCGCTTTTCCCTTGATTTATCAGCTTTTTTCAGTTCAAAGATTTCAAGGATTGTTCGACAAATTGTAATTTGCACATCTGAATGTAATTACATTTCTACAACAGTAGATTTTCCCTCCGATTTATCCCCATTTAACCATTTCCACTTTTCAAATAATTCAATTTTACCATTATCTAAAATTTGCGGTATACTATGGCAAACTCCAATTCGCACCTGTTTTTGTTCATTTATGTGCAGATAATAAAAATCCAATTCTCCATTCTCAGTTACTGTTCCAACTAAGTGACCTTTTATAATATCTCCACCAGAGTAATCCGCCCATAAAATATTATCTTTTTGATGGTATGCGAATACTGTATTTCCGTCAACCTCACCGTTTTCTGTATTTCTTTGTGGAGCAAAAAATTTTCCGTCATAGCAAATACTGGTTGAAGTTTTTGTCAATGATTTCACCATAACCTCATATACAAGTATTCTTCCATTTTCTACGTTCCATTTCTTATGTTTTGTAGTTTGATACCCTCTTTTTTCGTATAAATGGCTTGCAGGTAATGACGCATCTAAATATACTGTATCATATCGCAAACGGATTTGATTTTCTAAGCATTGCATAATATAACTTCCGTAGCCTTTGCCTTGACATTCTGTTTTTACATATACCCTTGTAATATGATTATCCTTATAACAACCTGTTCCCACAATCATATTGTTGTCCCGTAAAATACCAACAAGACCGCTTTTTATATCCTCAAATATGTTTTTCTGACAATGGAGTTCACAAAAAAAGTCAACAACTTCTTTGGGATAGTATTTCGGATAGATTTCCTGTATTGTATCTTTCACTAACATTGAAATTTGCTCTAAATCTTTTTCGGTTGCCTTGACATATTCCATAGTTCTATTTCCTCACAACTCCCGATTTGTTTATCTGTCTTTTCTAAAAACGGGCGACCCCGAAAGGGAATCGCCCATTCACGCTGTGAAATTATGTGATTTTTTAGCCTCTGCACGTTTTCCTACATCGATTGGTGTAAGTTTGGTGTAAGGTGTAAGGTTTTTTGTTTTCTGCGTGTCCGAAAACCCTTGATTTTACGGGCTTTTTCGCACTTCGGTCAATCTAAGGGTTTCATTGTCGGGAAAAGCAGAACATCTCGGATAGATGCACTGTCTGTCAGCAGCATCACCAGACGATCCAGCCCCAGACCCAGACCGCCGGTGGGCGGTATGCCATATTCCAACGCTTTGACAAAATCCTCATCCACTTCGCCTGTCAGGTCGCCTAAAGCACGGCGTGCTTCTACCTGCTTTTCAAAACGATTTTGTTGTTATACCCAAAGCTAAAGGGCTTGCTTTGCTATGCCCTTTTTTCTTCCTCAAGATGAAAAACTTGTTTTCAAACTTATTCCTCTATTTTATTTCAAAGGGTGGTTCGACAAAAAGTATCATTTTTAAATCTTATTCATTTAACATGACATAAATCTGGCGAACATCTTCAATAACATCTTTTTTATCGTTTCCGTTCCAAGCGTAATAGCCATTGAGCCCTCTATGTACAATTGCGTATTGTGTGTTTTGTGGGTCTTTACTTTGAAGATTATCAATAATACTGTCAAAAAATGCTTCGGACTGTTCTTTCGAATATTGAAAAACACCATTCAAAACATTTGTAATGGTTTTTGCCACTTCATTTGCGCTACTGACAACATTTGAATTTTGCCTCAAACCATCTACCATACCAAAGAAATAAATGGCTAAAATTTGTCTTTCTAATTCAGTTATGTTTTCAAACAACGAATTCGTCTCGTTCAAGTACAATTCAAGAAATTCCGTTCCCATTATTTTACAAGCTGTTTCAAAATCATTTCCTTTGCCCTTAAATCTATCAAATAATCCCATTTGTTCATACTCCTTCCCAAATCAGGCTTTTCAAATTTGTCTGTCCTGAAAACGGGCGACCCTAAAAGGGAATCGCCCATTCACGCTTTGAAATGATGCAATTTTTTTGCCTCTGCACGTTTTCCTACATCGATTGGTGTAAGTTTGGTGTAAGGTGTAAGGTTTTTCGCTTCCTCTGTGTCCAAAAACCCGCATAAATACTGGTTTTTCGGCTCTTTTACTCGCCCAAGGGCTTCATAGTCGGGAAAAGCAGAACATCTCGGATAGATGCACTGTCTGTCAGCAGCATCACCAGACGATCCAGCCCCAAGCCCAGACCGCCGGTGGGCGGCATGCCATATTCCAACGCTTTGACAAAATCCTCGTCCACTTCGCCTGTCAGGTCGCCTAAAGCACGGCGTGCTTCTACCTGCTTTTCAAAACGCTGACGCTGATCAATGGGATCATTCAGTTCGGAGAAAGCATTACCCATTTCACGGGCATAAATGAAATATTCAAAACGCTCTGTAAATGCCGGATCAGAGGGTTTTCGCTTTGCCAGGGGCGAATTTTCTACCGGATAATCATAGATAATGGTGGGCTGGATCAGCTTTTCCTCCACAAAGGCATCAAAAAAAGCGATCAGTACGTGTCCTTTGGTGGCTGCGTTGCCCTCTTCCACTTCAATGCCTTTTTCCTTGGCAATGGCTCTTGCATCTGCATCGGTTTCCCATGTGTCATAATCTACGCCGGCGTACTTCTTCACGGCTTCCACCATGGTTAAACGCTCCCAAGGCTCGCCCAGACGAATGTCTGTTCCCTGATAGGAAATAATATCCTTTCCGCAGATCTTCTTTGCCAGTGTACGATACATATCCTCAATGAGGTCCATCATGCCCTTATAATCCGTATATGCCTGGTACATTTCAATTGTCGTAAATTCCGGGTTGTGAGAAGGATCCATGCCCTCGTTTCGGAAAATTCGTCCGACTTCGTAGACACGATCGAAGCCGCCTACAATGAGCTTTTTCAGATTCAGCTCTGTTTCAATACGTAGGAACATGTCCATATCCAGGGTATTGTGATGGGTGACAAAAGGTCTTGCTGCTGCGGCAATCTGAATGGGCAGAAGCACAGGCGTTTCCACTTCCAGATATCCGATACCATCCAGATAAGCACGAATTTCCCGGAGAATCTGACTGCGTGTCACAAAAGTCTGCTTGACATTGGGATTCACAATGAGATCCAGATACCGCTGACGATACCGGGTGTCCTGATCCTTTAAGCCGTGCCACTTTTCCGGCAGGGGCAGAAGAGACTTGGACAGCATGGTGATCTCCTGTGCGTGAACAGAAATTTCTCCCTTTTTGGTACGGAACACAAAGCCCTTGACGCCGACAATATCGCCTATATCCCATTTTTTAAAATCTTGCTTAAAAAACTCCTTGCCCACATCATTGGAGCGGACATACACCTGAATCCGGTCGGTTTCATCCCGGACATCAATAAAATTGGCACGTCCCATATCACGCCAACTCATGATTCTGCCGGCAATGGAAAAGGTCTGCTCTTTCAGTGTGTCCAGCTTTGCCTGCAAAGCTTCTTCGTCTCCGTCCGCTTCGGCAATAAACTTTGCCTCTGTCTCTTCGTAAAACGTTTTCAGTTCTGCTGCCTTGGCAGTCACATCGTATTTGGTAATCGTAAAAGGATCGTTGCCCTCTGCCTGCCGGTCACGCAGCTTGTCCAGGCGGATCTGGCGCAGAGAGTTGGTATCCTGTTCTTGTTCTTGTTCCTGTTCCGAAACAGGAGGATTTGTCTGATTTGTCATGCTGTATTTACCTCGTTTATTTTTTACTTGCTGATTTCCAATATCTCAAATTTCAGTTCACCCACAGGCGCTTCAATGATAAATGTATCGCCAACCTTTTTCTTCAGTGCGCCCTTTCCGATGGGGGATTCGTCAGAAATTTTGCCGGAAGCGAAATCCGCTTCGTTGCTGCTGACGATTTGGAGTATTTCGATTTTTCCAGAGCGGAAATTTTTCAGCTTGATGGTAGAGCCAAGACCCACTTCATCAATGGAGATATTGTCGTCATCTACTTCTTCAGAATTATCCAGAATAAACTGAATCTCAGCGATCTGAGCTTCCAAGATCGCCTGTTCATTCTTTGCCTCATCGTACTCGGCATTTTCAGAAAGGTCGCCCTGTGCCCGGGCTTCTTTTAGTTTTTGCGCCATTTCCGCACGGCGGACAGTAATGAGAAGATCTAATTCTTCACGCAGTTTAGCTGCACCGGATTTTGAAATTTGTTTTTTCGCCATAATGATCGATCTCCTTTTCAATGAAAAAACTTTTTCTTTATTATAGTATATTTTTGGGTCGTTGTCAAGGGCAAGTGTATGTTGAAACACGGTATTTCAGAGCGTGTGAGAACAAGTTCTAAATTCCCCAAGTCAATTTCGCTGTGGGATTTATGCGCAGCACAACATGATTGCTTCAACCTTGCAAACAATTGTTTTTTTGCTGCTTTATGATACAATCATAGGAGATGAACGCCAATATCAAAATGCGTCAGGGGGAGAATCCATGAAGCAAATCAATCTCAAATCAGCCCATGAAGTTATCACGCTCCATGGGCTTAGCTATGTTCTGACAGTCATTTTAAGTTGTCGGGATAAGGCTCTTTTCGTTCGGTGATGCCGAGCAGATAATCCGTGCTGGTATGATAAAATTCGGCAAGGAAAATCAGCTTTTTCAAAGGAATCTCCGTCGTGTGCAGTTCATAACGGGAATAGGTCTGCTGAGAGCATCCGATAATCTTTGCCATTTCCTCTTGACTTCTGCGGGATTCTTCCCGTAGTTCCCGAAATCGCAGTTTCAGTTCTTTCATGCTAAACACCTCAAGAATAGTATATCATACGCCATCACTGCATGTCAATCCCCTGACGTCATTTTCTGTTTTGCATGAGAGTTACGTATATCTGAAAACCAACAGAATCTCTGGCGGTAATTCATGTTGCAATATCCTCTTATTTTGAACCCAAACAGGCGGATATAAAGCAGGCGGCATTTCATGTGGATGGGGGGTACAGATGCTGTGTACCATGCGGGATGGAGAGACAAAACCATTTCGGGCTGAAAGTGCAGCTGCTCTTTGTGGGAGTTGTGCAATATTTACAAAAAAATAAAACAATTTTCTATTATTGCAATTGATTTTTACAGAATAAACACTTGAAGTTTTTGAGTAAAATGTGCTATAATAAAAAGAACCAGAAACTTGTTCCAGGCTTCTGACCCAAAAAATTTCTGATTCAGAAAGGGGAAATATATATGCAAACTACAAAAAAATTCAGCCTTGCGCAGCGCATGCTAATGCTGATGACAGCGTTTTTGATGGCGTTTTGCAATTTGCCTGTGCAGATGTTCGTGAATGCGGATGATACGGAAAATCGTGCGCTGACCGTTGTGCTGAATGCCGACCGTGAGACTGTGCATCGTGGAGCCGAAATTGACACCTCGCTTGGCGAAGAAGGATATTTTGTCAATACCGGCGACACGATCAGCTTTCAGCTCCAATCGGCACTAAACAACGCGGAAGGACAAGAGGCGGTCACAGTCCATGTGAACGTCACATCTGAATGCGAACTGGATTTCAGCAATAGCTTTCGTGACGGTGTGCTTGTCATGGGGGAGGGAGAAAATTCCGTTACGCTGCATCTGGATGAAAAGCCGCAGAACGAAGGCAAATCCATCTATGATGTCTGGTATGAGATCAAACCCGGACAGACCGTCAGCGGTTACATTCAGTTCAAGACGAAGCCAGGGGTGACTGAAAGCGGCAGTCAGATTGACATCGATGTCACCACTGACAAGGATGTGGAGGGCGGTTCAGATCTCAAAATCACTCAGGGAAAAGACGGCCATATGGACATCACGGCAGAAGGAAAAGTGGATTGGAATGAAATAAAAAAGACCGCTAATCCCGAAAATCTCAAAATTGCCAAAAAAGAGGACGGCAGTTTCTCCCTCGACAGCGACGTCACTTACCACATTACTGCATATCCGCCTGAAAAATTAAGCGGTGTAATTTATGCGGACAATATGGTTGTGACAGATACGCTGACATTGCCGCAAGGGCTGGATTTTCCGGATGATATAGCAGCAGAACTTGTCGGAGATGCAATTCTCATCAAGTCCGGCGATATCATTGTCATGAAAATAACAGACAACAGCGATCTGGGATTTTCTTCCGCAACAATGCAAAACATTAGCGCAACGGTGGACGGGAAAAATCTGACCCTTTCTTTCCAGCGGTTTTCCGAGAATAAACAACAGCAGCTCGCTCCGCTGAACTGGACGGCTGTTCTCCAAAAAGACGGACTAATCGTCAATGAGAAAGAACTGGAAGATGTTCCGGAAGATACAGAAATTACCAATACAGCGTCATTTACGGTTGCGCCCGTAACAGATCCTGGAACTTACATAGAGCCCAAAGTCAGTGACCCTGCTGATGTGCCTGTTGACTGCCCGAAGCCTGAGCTTACGATCAGCAAAGAGGCAGATCAGAATTCAGTTGAACCGGGTGATACAATCACATACACGATCACCGCTGAAAATAAGGGCGATATTGCTTGGCATGGTTCCATTGAAGATACATTGGGAGTTAGTGAAAATATACAAATCATAAGTGCTTCCGCCCCCCCCGTTGGTAAAATTGACGGAAATTCTGTTACGTGGGATGATGTCACTGTTCTGGCAGGCGGAAGAGTTGCGTTTATTGTTGAGGTTAAGGTGGAGGATGGCTTTAAGGCAAGCAGTCTCCGCAATGATGTTGTGGCAACTCCGACTCATGGTGATAATACGCCAAAAGCGAATAAAATTGTCACGGTTGAACAGCCGACGGAGCCAACAACAGAACCGGAATTGAAAGTGGACAAAAAAGCAGTAAAGATTCAATGGCCATCAGGCGGTGGCTCTGCTACAATTACTGACCTCGAATCTACATCATCTTCAAACCCGTGGATGATTTCCGGAAAACAGGTTATGTACTATATTGTGAAACTTCATAACAATACAAATGAAAAACAAACTTATAAGATTGAGGACCGGAAAGACAGAAATTATTTTGATACAAACTGGTTTGTGGCTTCATCCGTTCCGACAGATGCAATAACAAGCGGCGGATGTAATTTCAGCGTTAATAACAGATCTAATGACAGTACTTTCTGGGGCAGTAGTTTTGGTGGCATGGCGTATTACGACCCTGATTCTCTTTCTACAAATGACAGTTATTATGTTCTTGGAAGTGATACAAAAGATATAGAGGGTAAAATTACAGTAAATGGAAAATCAACAGTATGGGTATTTATGCCATTTACTGTGGATAGTAATGATTCAAGTTTTAATCCTAATTCAACAACTACAATTACTCCAAATAATGTATATATTAGTCCTTTAGATAAATCAGGTGAACCTACAAAACCTCCGGTTGAGACAAAGAGCGGGCAGGTTGTTGTTAAAAAAGGTCATGCTGTAAAAACACATGTTTCTCCTAACGGAATTGTTATTACGGATACAAACAGAAATGAAAATTCTGCAACATATGCTCCCGGACAGTATGTTTACTATAAAATTGACATTCCTGAGGGCGCATCTGATTATTCATTCGTAGATTTCTTACCGCCTTATCTGGAAATTGATGATAGCAGTCCTTATAATATAATTACTGACTATATGGATAACTCTGCAAGTACTCTGTTGAGAAATATTTACAGTAATGAAGAATCTTTCAAGAATACATATTTATTATCTCGTGGAATATTGGTTCCATATAGAGGAACTTCCAGATTTTCATCGGAAATGTTCACGGATACCTCAGCAATACTTATGTCTGATAAAAATTCCGGTCCTCCTCCGGAAAATGCAAAGGTTTTGAAACTGAAATACGATGCAAAGGCAAGTATTAGCGGTGGTCAATTAGCTAATAATAGCTATGCTAACAGAAGTTATACATCAGAAAGTACTGTTTATGGTACAGCGTTGTATTTTTATATTCCCGGTATGTCACCTGATAAATATTCAGTTTATATCCGCTGTAAAGTCAATACAACAGCTACATATGTTAATGATAATAAAGATATATATTTTGACTTGAATAACTTTCCTGACTCTGCTCACAGTCAGGAAAGAGCACAAGTAGATGTAAATGTCATTGCAGATAGCCCGAGTGCACCTTATCCGGCAGATAACTCTGCTGTACCTCTTGATATTAAAGCAGAAAAATATGCTATCAATCCCAATACAGCAGATAAATTAAAAGAAGCATTTAAGAAAAACGGCAGCGGCGGTCTTACATGGTCATTTATACAGTATTGTGTAGATAATGAGTGGCTTCTTGAGGAAATGGCAGTTTCGCCTGATGAAAAAGTAGATTACCTTATTGTGGTTGGTAATCCTATAACATTTACGCCGACTTCTTCTCCTGAAAATGCAATAGTTTCAGCTAAATATCAACTTATGGACACACTTCCGGAAATTTGCGAATGGAATACTGGTAATGTTAGTGTTAAAAATGATTATTTTGAAGGCGTTACCGGCAGTGATTTCCCATTTCAATATGATTTCAATGGCGGTAAACCGTTATGGAAAAACAACACTGATGACACCATTACTTTCAATTATAAAGGAATTGAAGGAGATGCCAGACGTTTTGCGAGTGGAACAGTGGGATATGCGGTTTATTTTACTGTTTTAAGTGTGACCATGCCCGATACTGACACTTTATCGAAATATTATGAAACACATGATTCTTTCCAGAACACTTTGAGTTTGAATAACCGCAGAGGCAGCCTTGTTGAAGTGCCTGAAACTGTCACCCACAACACACCGCTTGTAAAGAAAACAGTATCAGAATCAACAGTCTTTGCGAACAACAGTAAAACAGCAAAATTCAAACTTTATAGTGCCGGCAGTTACATCGGTGCAAAGAATGTAACATGGACAGACGACCTGACCGGATTGCAGGAATATTTTGACATCACAGAAGTAAACCTCGGTAAATTTGACATTCAGACAGGCGACGGCAAATCAGACTGGTATGTGGTTGCTACAGTCAATGGTAAGGAAAAGGAAATCGCATCCAGTGAAACCTTGTCATCGGAAGAACTGGCAGGACTTACCAAGCTGGAATGGAAATTTTATGCAAAAGATGCAACAGACTCCACTCTTGCTAAATTCACTGTTACGGCAGAACCGACAGTAACGGTTCAGCTGAAAAAAGGTATCGACTTGGAAAAGCTGAAAGCGCAAGAGGTTTCAGGCACAAACACACTGACGGTTGATTTTGACGGTAAACCGGATACAGACAAATTCACCAGTAAAGCTACCGTCGATGGTGCATATCTGGAACTTGAGAAAACAGCAGCATATTCACGGAAAGGTGAGGCGTTGGCAGAAGACAAACCACTGCTTGTCGGAGACACAGCGAATTTCACAATTACGATCACCAATCCCAGCAAAACAAGTTTCAACTTAAATGGTTATAAATTGACGGATATTCCCGGCGATGTATTTGAAATGACAAGTGAAGAAATAGAAGGTTTAAAGGTTGAATGTAATTCTACAGCTTGCAAGTGTGAACCTAAAATGGCAGAAGACGGCTTTGCACTGGAATTCACAAAAGGAACAATTTCCGGAGAAAGCTCACTCACAATTTCATACAGCCTGCCAATAAAAAAAGTAGGCAAAGTGAAAAATACCGTATCTGATCATTTCACCAATGCAGAATATACCGATCCTGAAGTGATTGACGCAAAAGTTGCTGATATTTATTTACAAAAAGCAGTAGCAAAAATTGGCACTGATGACAAGAGCGTTCATCAGTACAACATTCTGAAAGGCGAAAAAGAAACCATAACTTATGAAGCCGTTGTCTACAATAAGAGCGACAGTCTGCCAATTGCCGTGGAATATCTCTATGACGAATTGCCGGAAGATTTCAGCTATATTGAGGGTACAGTCAATCCAACAGCTGAAACAACAGGTTGGGAACCTGATGACAAGACAGCAAAATGGGCAGAGACAGATTTCAAAATAAGCGGCGAAGCAAAGGACGGCGGCATTGCATTCACAATTAAGAGCACAGATACAGATCACCCTGTTCTGATGCTCCAACCGGGCGA
Source organism: uncultured Ruminococcus sp. (assembly GCA_947627445.1). Taxonomy (GTDB): domain Bacteria; phylum Bacillota; class Clostridia; order Oscillospirales; family Ruminococcaceae; genus Ruminococcus_C. The sequence goes on along the minus strand of CANQWA010000036.1, from coordinate 176 downwards.
ATATCTCACATTTTCTTATGATTGTGAAATAGATCTCAAAAAGCGTCGGGCTGCCTATGCAGAAGTACTGAGCGGCAACGAATTACCCTCTGATAACGAGATTTATGGCAACACCGCATAATCTCCACCTACAAACAAAACCACCCAGCAAAATGCTGAGTGGTTAGAGAAATGTT
>CANQWA010000035.1 GCA_947627445.1 uncultured Ruminococcus sp. | reverse complement strand
AACGGCATGTCTATGGACACCATGCTGGCAGAGCTGCATATCCGCGGCACTGCATCAGAGCATCAGGTGTCGCTCCAACTAATCCCCGGCAGGCAGACAAACTGTCAGGTGCAGTATTACGATACCCCGGAAGAACAGGATGCTTTTTATCGGAATATGGAGGTTCTCTCCTCTGCCTATGGCATATCCATCGACAAAGACGGTGTGGTTTCACCGTTGGAATAGAAAAGCATGACAAAAGCGTCTTTGCCATCGGCGGCAAGGACGCTTTTGGATTCGGATTGAATTGAATACGGTTATGTTACCGTCAGTTGGAATTCTGCGCCGACAAGCAGCATTTTTCCCTCTTCTTTTTGTTCCCTGTATATCTTGAGGACACGATATGTGCCATCAATAAATTCCACATCCACACGAGAAAGATCGTATAAAAATGTTGTTTCTTCTCCGATGTCCACCTCTTGCATCTCTATGATATCACATCGGGGCGGTACGGTATACCAGATATCATCCAACAGAATTTCCAGTTCAAAGGAACAATCCGCCGTCAGCAGTCCGCCGGTCTCATTGTGCAGATTGAGTTGAAATTCGGCATGATCCGGAAGACTGTAGTTTTCCTGCTCCATATCGGCGTATACCTGATCGGTCACATAGTATCCGCTCTTCAATTGAACCGGTTCTTCTCCGTTAATGCCCGGGATAAAGTCCTGATACGGCGATTCTTCCAGACTGTCAGCCGTCAGCTTGGGGCGTTCTGCGTTTGCCGTGCTGCTGTCAGATGCTTTTTTCCCACAGCCGGTACAGTTGAATATGCCGGCGGCTGTTAAGAGAAACGCAACTGTACAGAGCGAGGCTTTTTTTATTTTCTCACAAATCAAGAAATTTACCTCCCTCATCTTTTATCCACAAGATAATTCAATAGCCATTCTGTCATTCGAACACGCCCTAATACCATTAGAAGGATCATATCCACGATGAATTGCAATTGCCGTATATTCTGAGGAAGATACATAATTTTTTACAACAGGAGAATCACTTTGTCCTCCGGATGTATCCATTTTTTTGCAACCATAAATCATAAACTCATCCTCCTAATTTTTTGTCCTTTTTGAATCCATAGATCTGATAGTTTTCGTTTCCTTATCACCACCTTTTTTATTGAAACCGGATGAAGGCATTCCCATAAACGGATTGGTGTTTGATAGTTTTATTATACACCCTTTTCCGTTGCACTACAATAGGCATCCTATCCAAAAAATGTGGTGATGTTTTGTCGCCTTTCAATAAAAAATTCGCGAGAATTCAAAAAATACTTGGAATTCTCGCGAACTTCTATAGGTTACTTACGCCATTCCGCATTCGTCATAATCCTTCCACTTTTCCAGATAGACATGCTTTTCATGCGTCGCCAGCGCATACACCACGGCGGTCACCACCGCGGCGATCAGTGCCAGCACAAGAATCAGTCCGCTCAGTGCAGAGGATTTGGATTTTCCTGCCATGTTAACTTGCACTCCCTTCCGGTTCTTCCGCCGTCTGTCCCATTTCCGCCATGAGCCGCTGCAGTTCGGCATCGACTGCCATGTCCTGCTGCAATTGTGCAAAGGAATCCTCCTCCGCAGAAGTGCTGGTGCCGTTCAGCTCGGCAAAAGCCTCTGCTTCTGCTTCCTGACGGGAAACCTTTTCTTCCATACGGTTAAATTTATCCAATGCACTGGAGGAATCCAGACCACCTACCGACTGTGCCAGATTCTTCTGGGTCTTTGCCATCTGAGAACGGGCGACAAGCAGAGCCTGGCGGCTTTTGGCTTCTTCCAGCTTTTCCTTTAAAGCTTCCACCTGTTCCCGCACCTGCTGGGTCTGGGTGGAGATCTGCTGGTACATTTCCTGATACTTGGTGGTTTTTTCATCTGCCTTGACCTTGGCAGCAAGTGCCTTTTTGGCAAGGTCTACATCACCGGCATTCAAGGCTGCTTTTGCTTTGGCTTCCCAATCTGCAGAAACCTTGGCAGCATCCTCATACTGTCGCTTGGCAATGCGTTCGCTTGCCATTGCCTTGCCCAGTGCCTGTGTACCCTGGTTGACTTCTTTCTGAAGATCCAGAATGATCTGCTTGACCATTTTTTCCGGATCTTCTGCTTTGTCGATCATGTCGTTGATATTGGCTTTCAGGATATCGCCGATACGTGAAAAAATACCCATAACATTGCCCTCCGTTGTCTGACAAATTGTTCTTCACACATCTTATGTAGGCATGAAATCATGCTGTTATCCATTATTATAACCGATTTTTGCGGTGTTGTCAACTTTTTGAAGGAATCACCATGGAAATCAATTTCTGTCAACCACTTGCAGCAAATCCCGTTTATCCAGGAAACAATCGGCATCATATTGGAAATAGACTTTTTGAAACCGCCTGCGGATGGATAAAGCGGCATAAGATGAATGGCACATTTTCGGAACGACTGCACCGATACAGCGCAAGTTTTTCTATGCATCCTTGCCCTCCGGCTCAGATGCACCCCGAACCAATCGTTCCAAGGCATTGCTGTTTAGCTTCACCGAAAGCCGCAGACGGTTGATCTCTGCTTCCATCTTATCCATTTCTGCTGCCACACGTCCCAGAATGCTCTTCTCTCTCTCCTGATATGCCTCCAGCTCCTTCTCCAACCGCTCTGTCTGAATCTCCAGCGCACGGTTCTGAATCTCCAACGCCCGCAGCCGCGCCGCTGTCCCACGGTTGACCTGATTCTGCCGCAGCCCAAAGGTGTGCAACGGTCTGGGCCACCCCTTTACCATCTGCTGCTCCCATTCCTCCTCAGCATAAGCATCTGTTGGCATCCCGTAACCGGGCAGATCAGCCTCTTGTTTCTCCAGTTCATCTGTATTTGTCTTTGCCACAGAAAATCCACTCCCCTACTGTGCTTTCCAATATGCTAACGTGTCTGCTATGGTCTGTCGAAGCGGTATCTCCGGCTGCCAGCCCGTATCCCGTTTCAGCTTCGTCACATCTGCCTCAATCACTGGGATTTCCACAGGACGCAGTTTTGCCGAATCCGTCTCTACCCGAATTTCTGCACCGCACTGCCGGATGATCTCCTCCAGAAGCTCTTGGATCACTATCGCTTTTCCGCTGCCCACATTGTAAGTCTCACCGGCTTTTCCGGATTCCGCCAGCATGGAATAGGCACGAACCACATCCCGGACATCTGTAAAGTCCCGTGCCGCAGAAAGATTGCCCACACGCATCAGCGGTTCACGCTTTTTCATGGCGATCTCCGCTGCTTGCTTGCAAAAATCTGCTACCACAAACCCGGGGCGCTGTCTGGGTCCCACATGATTAAAGGCACGAACCATCACGATCTGCATCCCATACGCCTTTGCATACACACTGCCGAACAGATTCTGTGCAGCCTTTGTCACCGCATAAGGATTCCCTGGATGCACCGGTGTTTGTTCTGTAACCAATGATACCTCTGCCGGCAGTGTGCCGTATTCCTCGCTAGAACCAATCAGCAGAATCCGGGGTTGATGTGCCATCTCCCGAGCAGCCTCCAATACATTCAGGCTGCCGTGGATGTTGATATCTGCCGTCAGCTGGGGATTCTGCCAGGAAACTGCCACGGAGCTTTGCGCCGCCAAGTGAAAGATCACATCCGGCTGGAGCTGCTTCAGCAGTACTTTAACAGCTTGTGCATCTAAAATATCCAGATCCCGGATGGTACAGGCATCCAGTTCCGCCTTTTCAGAGGGAAGCTTTGTTACAATCGTTTCCCAATCCCGTTCCTTGACCAGATGCGCTGCCAGATAATATCCCACAAAACCGCTGCCGCCGATAATCAATGCTTTCATTTTGAATGCTTCCTTTCTGCAAATTCCTGTAACGTAGCATAAACCTGTTCCACCACATCTGCTTCATTGAACGATTTCTCCACACGCTTTGCTGCCGCTTTACCCAACCGTTCTCTCAGCTCACTGTCATCTGCCAATCGCTGTATAGCTTCTGCCAGCGCCTTTTCATCTGCGGGTGGAATCGTCAGACCTGTCACTCCATCCAGACTGACATGGGGCACACCAGTGGGCAATGCCGTATTGATCACCGGCTTACCGTATGCCATAGCCTCCAGCTGCACAATACCAAATGCCTCACTGTTTGCCACAGAGGGCAGTACAAATATATCACAATCTGCAAACGCCTGACGCAATTCTGTCTCCGACAAATTTCCCAGAAAGTGTACAAGGTCTGCGGTTTTATCGTTCTCTGTCATCTGATGAAGTTTTTGTTCCATTTCCGCCGTACCGCTTCCCACAAGGAACAGTTCACATCCCTTCACATCCCGGAAGGCACGGAGCAAAACTTCAACGCCCTTATAATACACCAGTCGCCCCACAAAAAGAATCCGCACGCTGTGAGCATGGTGCAGCTTTTCCTGTAAAATGGGCTTTTCCGGCACGCTGCGATAAGCCTTGACATCAATACCATAAGGGATCACCCGGCATTTTTCCGGATACTGAGACAGAATGGGCGAACTGGTGATATGTCCTTCTGTTGCAGCAATTATGCAGTCTACACGCTTTAGAAAACGCTTCAGTATGGGCTTATAGAGCAGCATCAGCTTTTTCTGCCGTACCACATCGCTGTGCCACGCCGCAACTACTGCACCCTGATATCCGGAAAGCAGGCATGCCACATCCCCCAGAGGAAAGGGCATGTGAAATTCTACCACATCTGCCCATTCCGCCATTTCCCGAAACTTTCGCAGAAAGGAAAACGACAGGGGGCAGGAAAAAAACGTACCGAAACTGGATGCGTAATGTACAGGAACACCTTCCACGTTTTTGTCAGCGCTTTTACCCTTTTCCTGGCAGACGAGCACCTTGACCTCTGCCCGCCCCTGCATTTCCCGGGAAAAGATACGCACCAGACTTTCAATACCCCCGATATGGGGATAGTAGGCTTTGTTTACCTGTAAAATATGCAGCTTCCTGTCATTCCGTTCCGTCATGGCAAACCTCCTGGTAAATGGCATACAGTTGCTTGGCGGAATTTTCCCATGTGAACATAGCAGCACGCTTTAGCCCTACTTCCTTCAGCCGTTCCCGCAGCGCCCGATCGGTATAGAGCTTTTCCAAGCCATCTGCAATAGCTTCCGCCTTGTATGGATCAACCACAACCGCATCGTCTCCAACTACCTCCGGCAGAGAAGCTGCATGCGTGGTCAGCACCGGCACACCGCAAGCCATTGCCTCTAAAGGCGGCAATCCGAAGCCTTCATAAATGGACGGAAATACAAATGCCAATGCACCGCACATCAGTGGGCAGATGTCCTCTTCCGGCACATAGGCAGTGAACTTGACCTGCTCTTTCAGATGCAGCTCTTGTACCTTGCGGTAAATGCCGCTGTCCAGCCAGCCCTTTCCCCCGGCAAGTACCAGATAAGGGGGCATATCTTCCCGTTTTGAAAACATGGCATAGGCGTCAATGAGACGTTCCAGATTTTTCCGGGGTTCTACCGTCCCCAGGTACAGAAAGTATTCCCGGTCAATCTCAAATTTTTCCTGTACAGCTTTTATACTGCCAGTATCCGTCACCGGATGGAACCGTTCGCTGTCCACGCCGCAGTATACCACACGGATTTTGTCGGCATACCGGGGAAAATAGCGGATGATCTCCTCTTTGGAAAACTCGGAGTCCGTCACAATGCAGTTGGCACGCTTCATGGAACGCCTGAGTCCGGTTTCCAGCATATACCGTGTTCTTCCCCGCACCGTTTCCGGAAAAGTCTTATATACCATGTCATGCACGGTGACAATCTTCTTTCCGGCAACCCCGGGGGGAACAATATAATTGAAAAAGTGTGTCACATCCGCTTCCTTGCCGAAATAACCGGCATAGGAGATCGGAAGAAAATTGGACACCAGCCGGTACAGATAGCCTGATGCCTTCGCCCAATTTGGCTGCATGTTGTCACGGACATAAGGGGTAAGCCGCCGAAGCTTTGTCTCTACATCCCTGCCGGAAAAAAACTGCATGGTAAAACTGTCATCCGGATATAGCCTGGACAAAGCCTCTATCTGTCCGGCTTCACAATAGCCGATGCCGGTCATATGTGCGCCGATCAGGGGCAATGCATCAAAAGCAATTTGCACGAAATTTCACACCCTTCCAAAAAATTGCAAAGGGGCGGATCGGTAAAATCCGCCCAGGCGTCTATGGATGAAAAAAATGGTCCAGACTTGTTCCGTATCTGAGAACTTGTTCTCATCAGGTTCAGTGCACGTCTTTTCGGCAATCCTTTGCCGCTGACTGCATTCAGGCAGCACCGCACACTGTCCTTATGAGAACCAGTTCTGAAAATCACCAACATCTGTCAAAAAGATGCGTTTTAGGCTTAGTATCAATACGCCCTAGATATTCTGACTTTTCAGCTCATGTTCTACCAGAGCCATATCATTCTTCACCATACGTTCTACCAACTCGGAGAAGGAAATATCACGCTTCCAGCCCAGCTTGGACTCTGCCTTTGCCGGATTGCCCAGCAGGACGTCTACCTCTGCCGGACGGAAGAACTTCTCATTGACCTTGACAATAGTCTTTCCGGTAGCAGCATCCACGCCAATCTCATGGACGCCGCTGCCCTGCCACTGTACAGTAATGCCCACATGCCGGAAAGCTGTTTCCACAAATTCCCGGACAGTACGTGTTTCATTGGTGGCAATGACATAATCGTCCGGTGCCTCCTGCTGGAGCATCAGCCACATCGCACGGACATAATCCTTGGAGTGACCCCAGTCACGCTTAGAATCCATATTGCCCAGTTCCAGATGATCCTGTACGCCGTGCTTGATGCGAGCCACTGCATCTGTGATCTTACGGGTCACAAACTCCTTGCCGCGGCGCTCGGACTCATGGTTGAACAGAATACCAGAGCAGGCATACAAACCATAACTCTCCCGATAGTTCTTTGTGATCCAGTGTCCGTACAGCTTTGCTACGCCATAGGGACTTCTGGGATAGAACGGTGTCTTTTCTGTCTGAGGCATTTCCTGTACCAGACCGAACATCTCCGAAGTAGAAGCCTGATAAAAGCGGCATTCCGGCTTGACAGCACGGATGGCTTCCAGCATATTGGTCACGCCCAGTGCGTCGATCTCTGCCGTTGCCAGAGGCTGCTCCCAACTGGTCGCTACGAAAGACTGCGCAGCCAGATTGTAGACCTCATCTGCCTGAGAAATGCGCATCGCTGCAATCAGGGAAATCACATCTGTCATATCGGCATAAATAAAGTGCAGCTTATCCTGAATATGTTCTACGTTGCCGTAATCCACGACACTCTTCCGGCGCATGATGCCGTAAACCTCATAGCCCTGTTCCAGCAGCAGTTCTGCCAGATAAGAGCCATCCTGTCCTGTGATACCTGTGATCAATGCATGTTTGTTCATGTTTTTTCTTTCCTTTCGTTAGTAACCGTTTATTTCTATCAACGGATCACACCAGTTGACTTCGGTTGCAAATTTTCAGATTCTCAATGACCTTCTTCACATCCTGTGTGCTGTCCTTTGCACAGATCAGCACAGCGTCATCCGTATCCACGACGATCAGATCCTCCACGCCCACAGCGGCGATCAGACGCTTGCCGCCGCAGACGGTACTGCGCCGTGTGCCAATGGTAATGACATCGCCCTCGATATAATTGCCCAGCTCGTTGGTGGAATTGATGCGCTCTACTGCCAACCAGTTTCCCACATCGTCCCAGCCGAAGCTGCCTGGCAGAGTGTAGATATTATCTGCCTTTTCCATGACGCCAAAGTCAATGGATTCGCTGCGGAATGCTTCATAGTTTTCTTCCAGTACCTGAGGATATTCCTTCGACCCAACGGCTTCTTCAATGGCAGTCAGCCCCTCGTAAATATCCGGCATCAGCTTCTGAATATTGATCAGGATGGACGAAGCCTTCCAGACAAACATGCCGCTGTTCCAAAGATAGCGGTGAGAAGCCAGATATTCCTTTGCCGTATCCAGATCGGGCTTTTCCACAAAGCGCTCTACCCGGTACACACCGGGAATGCCCAGCGCTGCATCACGCTCAAACTTGATATAGCCATAACCAGTTTCCGGATAGGCGGGGGTGATACCAATGGTCACCAGATTCTGCTCTTTTTCTGCCACAGAGACAGCCTGCCGCAGGGTGTCCACATACATGTCCTCATAGCGGATTAGATGGTCAGAGGGCAGCACTAGCATCATCGCCTCGCCGTATTTCTTCCGGATCACCGCAGCCGCCAGACCGACACAGGGGGCTGTGTTCCGGGCACATGGCTCTAACAGCACATTTTCTTCCGGCAGCTCCGGCAGCTGTTCCCTGACCAATCCCGCATAGCTGACATTGGTCACCACAAACACATCCTCCATTGCCACCATAGGCATTAGACGCTTGACGGTTTTCTGGATCATGGTTTCTCCGTCCTTGGTCAGGGCGAGAAACTGCTTGGGGCGGTCGTTACGGCTCTTGGGCCAAAAGCGTTCGCCCCTGCCGCCTGCCATAATCACAGCAGTAATCTTCATAGTATATACTCCTTTTTATTGCATCAGATTCTGTCTCCGTTCCATTTTGGAGCGGCAGGTTCTCTACTCGTCTTCCTTTTCCTCGGGCGCCGGTATTTCCATCAGATCGTGTTCCGCAGCCTCCTCGTTGGATTCGCTGGGAAACAGCGCTGTTTTCAGCGTCATCAGCAGAATACGCAGATCCAAAAAGACAGAATAATTTTCAATATACATCAAATCCATTTTCAGCTTGTCATAGGGGACTGTATCATACAAACCGGTCACCTGTGCATAGCCGGTCAGTCCTGCCTTGACATGCAGCCGGAACTCAAATTCCGGCATGGTCTTTTCATACTGCTCCGCCAACTCCGGTCGTTCCGGTCTAGGTCCTACCACAGACATTTCTCCCCGGAGGATATTGAACAGCTGGGGCAGCTCGTCCACACGGCATTTCCGCAGAATCTTTCCCACTTTGGTGATGCGGTCATCGTCCTCCGTTGCCAGCTGAGGTCCATTCTTTTCAGCATTTATCACCATGCTTCGGAATTTGTACACGTAAAATTCCCGTCCGCCCTCAGTCAGCCGTTTCTGCTTGAAGAATACCGGACCGCCGTCATCAATCTTAATGGCAGCGGCAGCAATGAGCATGACTGGTGACAGGATCACCAGCAGCAGCACGGAAAATACCAAGTCAAACAACCGTTTTCCCAGCTTTTGTTCAAAGGTCAAGCCGTAGTTCCGGCACAGAAGCAGGGGCGTGTCGAACAGTCTGATCTCTTCTGCGCCCCGAAGGATGATATCCGAAATCTTCGGAGCAATGTACGCCCGGATATTATTGGCGAAGCAGTATTTGATCAGGTCGTTCCGCAGCTGTCCGGCAACATCGCAGAGGATCACTCCTTCGTACCGTGCAATGGCTTCTGCCATCTGTTCCATAGAACAATCTGCGCTGACCGATTCGCATATCATATATTTTTCCACACGCCGGCTCATTTTCAACACCAGCTCTGCAGCGCTCCGATCGCCATAGATCACCACCAGCTTCCGGGGAGGATAAATCCGGAAATAGAGCTTGTTGGTTGCCAGAATCCACAGCAGCAGCACAGCAATGTCTACCGCAGTCAGGATCACCAGAGGCAGCATGGCGGAAAAATCACGGTTGACCACGCTGATCTGAAAATACGTCAGGATATTCACACACAGAATGGACAGCATCTGGGAATAGAGCATATCTGACCGCTTCAGATAGCCGATCTTCAGTCCGCCAAACGCCTTGCTGAACAGCAAAACAAATACCACATAAATCAGGATCATCACCCAGTTACCGCGGCGGTAAAAAGGCAGCAAAATGGTGTCACTATAGCTGCGGTACCAGACCCAGGCAAAACCCAGGGCATACAATCCCACCAGGATCACGGCGGCAAAAAATGAAAAAATCCGCTTAAACTGATCTCTTTTCTTCATCATGTCATCATCTGCCGCAGCATATCGGCGACAGCAAGAATCACCTTCTTATCCATCCCGCAGGATCTTTGCATTCCTATTCATAGGATAACCAGAATTTTTATCATCAGCAGCTTTTTTTGCAGAATATTCGTTCCATAGAAAAATTTGCCTGCTTTCTGAAAAGTATCACACAAAAGTCTTTGCCGGCTTATGTACAGTATTGCCTATATTATAGCAGAATTCCCATCACGCTGTCAAGCATTTCAGCCAATTTTATGATTTTTAACTGTCATTTTTATGAGATCTGATAAGAACCCATCGTTTTCACTGCCATTTCTTTTTGTTTCGGCAAAAAAAGGGATCGATACCACGGCAGATCGTGGTATCGATCAGAATTGTCATTTTTTCACTTTTCACACACCAAAATCTTTTGCACCGGCACGGATTGTTCATAAGGCAACACCGCACAGCAATATTTTCAGAGTCTGTCATTCTCAGTCAACTGCGTAAAAAAGATAGTATGTGGTCTCCCCTACATATTGTACTGCAAGCTGCTGCGCCGTATCTGTCCCTTCCATCGAATAGATCAGCACCGTGTGGGTATTCTCCACATCCGGTCCATAGGTCAAACCTGGTCCGATATAAGTCAAATCCTGTCCCGAAATGCTGACATAATCCGTTTTATAGCTGATATCCTGATAAATCAAATCGGGGTACAGACGAATATTCTGGTAGATGTGCACATTCGGTGTTGTCGTTGTTGTTACCGCCTGTGTGGTTTGCTGCGGCACTGTCGCCGCAATGGTGGTGATTTCTTCCTGCTGCGCCGGATTAGTCGCTTTTGTTGCGGCAGTGGTCTGTTCCGGTTTTTTCGCCGTTCCCGTTGCAGCAGTTGTCACAACGGGCTTTTGCAAATTGGCTGCGGCAGTCTGTACCGATGTTTTTACGGCTGTCTGAACGGCAGTGTCCGTTTGTTCTGCGGTCAATCCGCACACCGCCGTCTGCTCTGTGGTCACAGCAGCAGTCTCCGTTACGGATGCATGCAACTGTGTGGTGACCTGAGAAGCGGCTGTCGTTTTCAGAGGTACAATTTCCGCCTCAGAGACAGTCGTCACAGCGGGTTGTGTTACCACAGGAAGTTCTCCCTCTATCTCCGCAGGAATCTGATGATGCAACGCTGCTATGGCGATCACAGCGCAGATACAAGCTGCGGAACAGACACCGGCAGAGGTCTGCCAGCGCAGATACCAGGGCTTTTTCACTGGCTTCGCTTCCGACAGCGAAGCTTTTCGCAAAATTTCCAGATACATTCTGTCCTTGGTGACCTCGTCTGGTACAATGTTATCCAAAGCCTGTCTGATCTTCTGATCCGGTTTGATATCACGTTCCGACATTCTGCTCACCTCCTAATGATTTATAGAGAAGCTTCCGGGCGCGGTGCAGCATGGACCGGACAGTTGTCTCTTTTTTTTGCAGCGTCCGGGCAATTTCTGCACCGGAGTAACCCTCATAATAGAACAAATATACGACTGTTTTATACTGATCCGGCAATTCCATCACGGCTGACAGCACTTTCGACTCGCCGGCATCCGGAAGAGAAGCGGAATCGTCCGGCGTTTCGCTCCATGCCGGTGTATCTTCTCTTCTGGTACGCACCCAGCTTCGCAGCGCATTCTTACAAAGATTGGAAGCAGTCACAATCAGCCACCCCTTGGCATGTGCTTCGTTTTCCAGAAGCTCGGGGTGCTGCATTGCCCGCAGAAAGGTTTCCTGCGTGATATCCTCTGCATCCATCTGATTTTTCATACGTATGTAACAAACACGATATACCGTTTCTACATGTCGGGCGTAGAACTGCGCAAATTCTACTTCATCCAGCGGCATGAAAACGCCTCCCACCACCAATATTCTTTCTCATATCATAACGCAATACGTAGATTTTGTCAATGCAAAGAATCTGTCCACCAGGAACAGATTCTCATGCTGTTATTTGGCCGAAGCCATTGCGGCAGCTCCGGCACATAACAGCAAAGGAGAGAACTTGTGAGCAAGCATCTATGGATGCAAGCCTGGAAATGTTGTGAAAGCAGTCAGTCTGCATCTCCTGACAGACACGCCGGCGCCACCTTGCGGGGATGCCGCCGTCCCTTGCGTGTCTGTTCCGGATGCATACTTCTCTTTCTCATTGCAAATAAACATATGTCCTTTGCTGCTCTTCGCAGCAGAAAAACCCCTTTCACTATAGATACAATTTTCAGCCTCCAAATGTTGCATGCAGCGCATATTTTTTTCAATTTGTATAACTGCACAATTACAAAGCCATTCTAAGTCACTCTATTGTGCCTATTGTGCAAAAAACCGTCTTTGCCCACCTGCAAAGACGGTTTTTGTTATTCTTCCCATTCGCTTTCCGGTTCAGAAACCTTTGGTTCTTCTGCCAGGTTGATGTTTTTTCTGGATTCTTTCAGCTTTTTCAGACTGGGGCGCATCACGAAATATGCGGTTACGCCGCAGACAACGGTAAAGATCACCAGAAATCCCACCACCTGTACCGGTTTGCTGATCCATCCTTTTTCAGACGTTTCCGCACATACCGACATACAGGGAATCCCCCACAACAGCAGTGCCGTCCACAAGGCAGCGATCAGCAGCCTAATCCGTTTCTGCATCTTTTTTTAACCCAAAGGCGCAGGCATCGCGCTGTGATCCAGATAGGATTCATTCTTTACGACCTCTACATTGTTATAAACATCCATTCCAGTTCCGGCAGGAATCAACTTACCAATGATAACGTTTTCCTTCAAGCCATACAGATAGTCGCTCTTGCCCCGGATCGCCGCATCGGTGAGTGCCTTTGTGGTCTCCTGAAAGGAAGCAGCGGACAAAAAGCTCTCAGAGCTGGAGGACGCCTTGGTGATACCCTGAAGCATCGGCTCTACGGTAACCAATCCCAGTTCAGTCTCACCAGCAGCCATACGCGCCCGTAGCTCATCATTGATTTCCATGATTTTGCGGCGCTCTACTACAGTTCCCGGCAGGAGATAGCTGCTGCCGGCATCGTCTACCTTCACTTTGCGCAGCATCTGACGAACGATAACCTCAATGTGTTTGTCATTGATATCAACACCCTGGAGACGGTATACTTTCTGTACCTCGCTAATGATATAATCCTGTACTGCCTGGACACCCAGGATATTCAGAATGTCGCCCGGGAATACGTTGCCCTCTGTCATACGAGTACCCTTCTTGATCTGCTCACCCTCACGGACACGAATCTTGAAGTTATAGTGAATGGGATAGGATTCTGATTCGCCAGTCTCTTCATTTGTGACAATAATGGTGCGCTGGGTCTTGACTTCCTCGATATGCACCACACCGTCAAGCCGTGACAGAACAGCGGCATTCTTCGGATGACGGCTCTCGAACAGTTCCTCAACACGAGGCAGACCCTGTGTGATATCGCCGTCACCCTGGGTTACACCGCCGGTATGGAAGGTACGCATGGTCAGCTGTGTACCCGGCTCACCGATAGATTGGGCAGCAATGATACCGACTGCTTCACCCACAGAAACCAAATTGCCGTTTGCCAAGTTTGCACCATAGCACTTTGCGCAGACGCCCTGCTTCGCACGGCACATCAATACCGAACGAATCTTGATGCGCTCGACGCCCAGATCCACAATTTTCTTTGCATCGGCTTCCGTGATCATTTTGTTCTTGGAGAACAGCAATTCTCCTGTCTGTGTATGGATCAAATCTTCTACCAAATATCTGCCGATGAGACGTTCGTCCAGCCTTTCGATCATTTCGTTGCCATTGCGAATCTCGTAGATCTCCAGACCATCTGTTGCACCGCAGTCCATTTCCCGGATGATCACATCCTGAGAAACGTCTACCAGACGACGTGTCAAATAACCGGAGTCCGCTGTACGCAGTGCCGTATCGGCAAGACCCTTACGGGCACCACGGGAGGAAATGAAGTATTCCAGAATGTTCAGACCTTCACGATAATTGGAACGGATCGGCATCTCAATGGTGGCACCGGAGGTATTTGCGATCAGACCACGCATACCCGCCAATTGACGCAGCTGGCTGATACTGCCTCGGGCACCGGAATTCGCCATCATGGCGATGGGGTTATAGGGGTCGAGACCATGCTCCAAAGCATCGGAGACATCCTTGGTCGCCTTGTTCCAAATTTCGATAAATCGCTTGGATTTCTCCGCAGCGGAGATATAACCATATTCATACTGGGTAGTGATCTCATCTACCTGCGCATCCGCAGACTTGACGATCTCCCATTTCTGATGTGGAATTTCCGCATCACAGACGGCAACTGTCAGAGCTGCCTTTGTGGAATACTTAAAGCCAGTCGCCTTAATCTTATCCAGAACCTCAGAGGTGGTGGTTGTGCCGTGAATGCGGATGCAGCGGTCAATGATTTGTTCCAGCTGCTTTTTGCCTACCAGGAAAGCAATCTCCAAATCAAACTGCTTTTCCGAGTTAGTGCGATCCACATAACCCAGATTCTGAGGGATATTCTCATTAAAGATCAGTCTGCCGACGGTGCAGTCGATGATTTTTGCCACACGCTTTTCGCCAATATCCTTGGTAATGCGCACCTTGATTTTGGCGTGAATGGAAACATCGCCCTCGTGATAAGCCATGAGTGCCTCGTTAACGTCACGGAACACCTTACCTTCGCCCTTTTCGCCGGATTTTTCCATGGTCAGATAATACGAACCCAGAACCATATCCTGCGTGGGGACGGCTACCGGACGACCATCAGAAGGCTTTAACAGGTTGTTGGCAGCCAGCATCAGGAATCTGGCCTCTGCTTGTGCTTCAGCGGACAGAGGCAGATGCACAGCCATCTGGTCACCGTCAAAGTCCGCATTGAATGCAGAACAAACCAGCGGGTGCAGCTTCAGGGCACGTCCCTCTACCAGAACCGGTTCAAACGCCTGGATACCCAGACGGTGCAAGGTAGGCGCGCGGTTCAGCAGCACCGGATGATCGTGAATCACATTTTCCAAGGCATCCCATACCTCAGAAGAGGCACGATCTACCATTTTTCGGGCGGATTTGATGTTGGCAATGACCTTGGTATCTACCAGCCGCTTCAGGACGAAGGGCTTGAATAGTTCCAGTGCCATTTCCTTGGGCAGACCGCACTGATACATTTTCAGCTCAGGACCCACCACAATAACCGAACGGCCGGAGTAGTCCACGCGCTTACCCAGCAGGTTCTGACGGAAACGTCCCTGCTTACCCTTTAACATATCTGACAGGGATTTCAGCGCACGGTTATTCGGACCAGTGACCGGTTTACCGTGACGACCGTTGTCGATGAGCGCATCCACTGCTTCTTGCAGCATGCGCTTTTCATTGCGGACGATGATGTCCGGTGCGTCCAGCTCCAGCATACGCCGCAGACGATTGTTCCGATTGATGACCCGGCGATACAGATCGTTCAGATCAGATGTGGCATATCTGCCGCCATCCAACATGACCATAGGCCGCAGATCCGGCGGAATCACCGGGATCACATCCAAAATCATCCACTCCGGACGGTTACCGGACTGACGGAATGCTTCGACGATCTCCAGCCGCTTCAGCAGCTTGACACGCTTTTGTCCCTGTGACAGACCGCTCAATTCGGTTTTCAACTCGGCAGACAGTTCATCCAGATCGATTTGTTTCAGCAGCTTCTGGATCGCTTCTGCACCCATCTCGGCGGTAAACTCGTCGCCGTACTTTTCACGGTAGGAAATATATTCCTTTTCTGTCAGCAGCTGCTTCGGAACCAGATCTGTGGGACCAGGATCCAGCACGATAAATTTGGTGAAATAGAGCACCTCTTCCAGACGCTTTTGCGAAATCTCCAGCATCTGACCGATACGGGAAGGTGTTCCTTTGAAATACCAGATATGAGAAACCGGAGCTGCCAGTTCAATGTGTCCCATACGTTCCCGGCGCACCTTTGCCCGGGTTACTTCTACACCGCAGCGATCGCAGACCTTGCCCTTAAAGCGAATCTTCTTGAACTTGCCGCAATGACACTCCCAATCCTTGGTCGGTCCGAAAATGCGTTCGCAGTACAGGCCGTCACGCTCCGGCTTTTGTGTCCGATAGTTGATGGTCTCCGGGCGTTCTACTGCACCGTAGGACCATTCACGAATACGCTCCGGCGAAGCAAGACAAATTTTAATGGATTCAAAAGTATTAAATTCCAAACCGTTACCTCCAAATCATTCTGTGAGAAGCGTTCTTTCAAGCAGTCGTTTTGAAGCGCTGCTCGAATGAACTTTCATATGCATAAGGTGCTCAGCTGTTTGAACACGCTTTTATTTGTGGGAATGTCAGAATTCGTCATCTTCGTCACTATCCATGCCAAAGCCAAACTCATCATCATCCAGTTCGCCCTCGCTGCTGTCGCTGCTGCCGAAGAGATCGTCATCCGGATCGTCAACATCCTTAAAGGACATACCGGCGTCTTCCAGATCCTCGCCCACTTCATCATACAGCATCGTGTCCTCTGCATCGTCTGCAAAGCTGACCGGCTGAGGAATGATATCCATTTCATCTTCAAAGGAGAACTTGAGATCAATCTCCTCCTGATTGCTGTCCAGTGCCTTAACATCCAGACCCAGAGACTGCATTTCTTTGATCAGTACCTTGAAGGATTCCGGAATACCCGGCTTCGGTACATTCTGACCCTTGACGATCGCCTCATAGGTATTCACACGACCTACGGTATCATCGGATTTGACTGTCAGGATCTCCTGTAGAGTATATGCTGCACCGTACGCCTCCAGCGCCCATACTTCCATCTCACCAAAACGCTGACCGCCGAACTGTGCCTTACCGCCCAGAGGCTGCTGGGTTACCAGCGCATAGGGGCCAACAGAACGTGCGTGGATCTTATCGTCTACCAGATGGTGGAGCTTCAGGTAATACATATAGCCTACGGTAACACGGTTGTCAAACTTTTCGCCGGTTCTGCCATCGTACAGGGTAAACTTACCGTCTTCGTTCAGCTCCAGCGCCTTGGGGTTGATCACCTTATCCATAGGCTTCAGATCGAAAGGATCATTCCGGTGGGGTTCATTCTGCACGTTTGCTTCACGGAAGCACGCCCGGATGTCATCTTCATGAGCGCCGTCAAATACCGGCGTCATAATGTGCCAGCCTAAACATTTGGCAGCCATACCCAGATGCACCTCCAGAACCTGTCCGATGTTCATACGGGATGGAACGCCCAGGGGGTTCAATACGATGTCCAAAGGTGTGCCGTCCGGCAAGAAGGGCATATCCTCCTCCGGCAGAATACGGGAAACGACACCCTTGTTGCCATGACGTCCTGCCATCTTGTCACCAATAGAAATTTTACGCTTCTGTGCAATATAGCAGCGCACCAGCTGATTCACACCCGGGGACAACTCATCACAGTTTTCACGGGTGAATATCTTCACATCTACGATAATGCCGGCTTCGCCGTGGGGTACTTTTAAGGAATTATCCCGCACTTCACGTGCCTTTTCACCAAAGATGGCACGCAGCAGGCGTTCTTCTGCAGTCAGCTCCGTCTCACCTTTGGGTGTTACCTTGCCCACCAGAATATCGCCGGCGTGTACCTCTGCACCAATACGGATGATACCGTTTTCATCCAGATCTTTCAATGCGTCATCACCCACGTTAGGAATATCACGGGTGATCTCTTCCGGTCCCAGTTTGGTATCCCGGCATTCGATTTCCAGTTCCTCGATGTGTACAGAAGTAAATACATCCTCACGCACCAGACGTTCGTTCAGGAGAACCGCATCCTCGTAGTTATAGCCTTCCCAGGTCATAAAGCCAATGAGGGCATTCTTACCCAGAGAGATTTCGCCGTCTGCCGTAGCCGGACCATCTGCCAGTACCTGACCCTTCTGAACACGTTCGCCTACATGGACAATGGGCCGCTGGTTCACACAAGTGGACTGGTTGGATCGCTTATATTTCTGGAGATGATACTCATAAGAATTTCCGCTGTCGTCTGTCAGAACGATCTTATCCGCCGCTACAAAATCAATGACGCCATCACATTCCGACACCACGCAGACACCCGAGTCTACAGCCGCTTTGTATTCCATACCAGTTCCTACAAAAGGCCGCTCGGTTTTCAGCAGCGGCACAGCCTGACGCTGCATGTTCGAGCCCATGAGGGCACGGTTTGCGTCATCGTTTTCCAAGAAGGGGATCATAGAAGTTGCCACAGAAACTACCATTTTCGGAGAAACATCCATGAAATCGACCTTGTCGGCTTCGACCTCCAGAATCTGATCCCGGAAACGTCCTGCGACCTTGGTGTTGGCAAAATAGCCGTCCTCTGTCAGAGGCTCGTTCGCCTGTGCCACGATATAGTTATCTTCCATATCTGCTGTCATGTAGACAACTTCGTCGGTGACACGACCCGTTTCTTTATCTACTTTACGGTACGGTGCTTCGATAAAGCCGTACTGGTTAATTCTTGCAAAAGTCGCCAAATAGGAAATCAGACCAATGTTGGGGCCTTCCGGCGTCTCAATGGGACACATTCTGCCGTAATGGCTGTAGTGTACGTCACGCACCTCGAATCCGGCACGGTCACGGGACAGACCGCCAGGGCCCAAAGCCGAGAGACGGCGCTTGTGTGTCAGCTCAGCCAGCGGATTGTTCTGATCCATAAACTGGGACAAGGGGGACGAACCGAAGAATTCCTTGATGGCAGAAGCGACCGGTCGGATGTTCACCAGCGCCTGTGGAGTGATCACGTCCATATCCTGCGCCTGGACATTCATACGATCACGGATCACACGCTCCATACGAGTAAATCCAATGCGGAATTGGTTCTGAAGCAGCTCGCCCACAGAACGGATACGGCGGTTGCCCAGATGGTCAATATCATCGACTGTGCCCACGCCATCGCACAGATTCAGAAAGTAGCTGATGGTTGCAAAAATATCATCCAGGATGATATGTCTGGGTACAAGTTCATCTGCATGTCTGCGGATCGCCTTCTTCAGAGCTTCCTCATCGTTACCGGATTCCTCCAGAATATCATGGAGCACAGAATAGCGCACCATTTCCGAAATGCCCAGAGGCTCACAGTCAAATGAAACGTAGCTGTTGATGTCTACCATGCCGTTGCCAATGATCTTGACCTCTTTTTCCACGAAGCGGATCTCGTTTTCTCCGGCTTCGGTGACAAAGTATTCCTTGGTCTCGACCTTGACAAAAGCCTCACGAATGCCAGCTTCCTGCACCTGAAGCGCCTGCTCCTGGGTTAGTGTTGTACCCACTTCAAATAAGATCTCTCCGGTTTCTTCATTCACTACCGGCCGGGACAGCTCGTGTCCCGAAAGACGGCTGGCAAGTCCCAGCTTTTTGTTATATTTATATCTGCCGAAGCGGCACAGATCATACCGCCTTGCATCAAAAAACAGGTTTTCCAGATGGGTCTGAGAGCTTTCCACCGTGGGCGGCTCACCCGGACGCAGCTTCTTGTAAACGTCGATCAGGGCTTCCTCCATGTTTTTGGTGGTGTCCTTTTGGAGAATGGTTTGATTCAGACGCTCGTCTGCGCCAAACATCTCCATGATCTCCTCGTCGCTGCCAATACCCAGTGCACGAATAAATGTGGTCAGCGGAATCTTACGGTTTTTGTCGATGCGGACATAGACCACGTCGTTAGAATCCATTTCGTATTCCAGCCATGCGCCTCGGTTGGGGATGACAGTGGACTTGAACAGATCCTTACCGGTACGATCCTTTTCCGAGGCATAATATACGCCCGGCGAACGAACCAACTGAGAAACAATAACACGCTCTGCACCGTTTATGACAAAGGTTCCGCTTTCTGTCATCAGCGGAAAATCGCCCATGAAAATTTCGCTTTCCTTCACCTCACCGGTGGTTTTATTCCACAAGGTTGCGGTAACACGCAAGGGTGCAGCATAAGTCACGTCTCGCTCCTTACACTCCGCAATCGAATACTTCGGCGTTTCATCAATCCGGTAATCCGTAAAATTCAGCACCAGATTGCCGCTGTAGTCCGTGATAGCAGAAACGTCCTGAAAAACTTCTCGCAGTCCCTTTTCTCTGAACCAGTTGTACGAGTTCTTCTGCACCTCAATGAGATTCGGCATTTCCAGAACCTCATTGATCTTGCCGAAGTTCATACGAACGTTTTTTCCGCACTGCTTTGGCGTAACCTTCACCATTGGCGAAATAACCTCCTTCACTCTCGTCAGAACCGTTTTAGAGAAACAGTTCCCATACGTGATACCATTGCCGCCTGCTTTCAAATACAAGAGGCAAGATCTTGAAGAATCTTGCTTCTCTGAAAAAAATTTTTCAAAACCTCTTGACAGATGCAGGTGGAATGTGGTACAATTATTAGCTCAAAAATGTGAAAATGCACATTTCGATACATTTTATAATTATATAATATTACGGTCAAGCTGTCAAGAGGTTCCCAGATTTTTGTGGCATTTATCATGAAAAACAGAAAATTTTGCCTTTGCTTTTGTGCATTTTTCTGGAAGAGACAAAAAACCGACAGAGTTTGCACTGCATTTTCTGCAATCGTGTACAAAATCTGCCGATAGATCCAGAACTCGTCTGCACAAAAGCTGTGCAGACAGATTTTTATTTCAAAACAGACTCCTGAATGGTAAAATGCGCCGGAATGCCGCCGTTCATCTGCAGTTTTATTTCCCCTTGAATCAGCGGCAGCAGATATGCCATAGCGGCTTCACTAATATTGTTGCCGGCAGGTGTCAGAAATTCATGGGGCAAAAACTTTTCCCGGTTGGCGACCTGAGAAGCGTCTGCCGATTCTATCACTACCGTATAGGGCATATTGTGCATGCGGCGGAATACCACGACACGGCCAGTCTCTCCCCGGAGGGCGCATTGTACACCGGCTGCGCCGATCTGCTCCGCTTCGTCAATATCTGTTTTGGAACAGAGGTGGGAGGAACAGCGCTGCATCACGTTCAATTCGATAGAGCGTACCTTACAGCCGATCTTTTCTCGTACCAGCTGTTCCAGATACTTGCCGATGCCAGACAGATATTTGTGCCCGAACACATCCACAGTTCCGGACTGCACGCCCTCGGGCACTTCGATCCCCTCGGAAACGGCAATGATGACCGCCTTGTGTTTTGCCATTTCCTGCTCCACATCCCGAAGAAAGCGATCGGCGGAAAAGTGCGTTTCCGGCACATACACCAGATGGGGCGCAGGATCACCGTAGGCATGGAGAATGGCGCTGGAAGCGGTGAGCCAGCCGGCATGTCTGCCCATGATCTCCACAATGGTGACGGAGGGAATGCTGTAAACAGAACTGTCCCGAATGATTTCTTGCATGGTGGTGGCAACATACTTTGCCGCAGAGCCAAAGCCAGGGGTGTGATCGGTGACGCACAGATCGTTGTCAATGGTTTTGGGAATACCCATCACTTTAACGTCCAGTTCGATCTCCTTGAAATAGGAGGACAACTTCTGGACTGTATCCATGGAATCATTTCCGCCGATATAGAAAAATGCACCGATCTGACGGCGTTTCAGTACCTGAACAATGTTCTGATAGGTGCTTTCGTCCTCCTGCCAATCAGGAAGCTTGTACCGGCAGGAGCCCAGCACGGTAGAAGGCGTCTGACGCAGCAGTTCCATGTCCTCATTGGAACGGATCATGGTTTTCAGGTCGATGAGGTGATCCCGAATGATGCCTTCGACGCCGTTGACTGAGCCGAAAATGGCATCAATGGAGGGCTCTTTCAAAGATTCCCGAAAGACGCCTACCAATGAGGCATTGATGGCGCAGGTAGGCCCTCCTGATTGTGCAACTGCAATATTCATAACGTTTCTCCTTCTGTATTCTGACAGCATGTCTGATTTCAGAACTTGTCCACATAGAAGCTGTGTGAACAGATTCTGGAAGTGTTCTCTTTTATTTTAGCGAATGTTACAGGATTTGTCAAGGAAAACCTGTGAATTTCCACAAAAACAGACTTGCTTTTTTTCGCAGAATCCTGTATAATAAAAGGGTATCAACAATTTTTTGATACGAATACGAAACTCTCACACAACCCCATTTGAGAAAGGAAAAAGAAAATGAAAAGAATGACCAAACTTGCTGCCGGATTACTCTGCAGTCTCAGCATGCTGACTTGTGCAGGCGTATCGTCTGTCACAGCTTCTGCCACATCTGTAGGCGATGTCATTGCCCACGCACGAGAAGTTGGTATGCCGGAATCTCAGATCCAGGCATATACCAATCAGGGCATGAGCCTTGGACGTGAGTTCACCTCTGAAGAATGCGACAGAGCGATTGCCGCACTGGATCAGTGGGCGGCAGAACGAAACAAAGCCATTGAGGAAACGCTGAACAATTCCACCACGGCAGCCCAAGAGGAAAGCAGTTCCCAGCAGACCACGACAACTGCGGCTGCTCAGACAACAAAGCCCACGAAACAAGAATTCATCGACATGACCATCGAGGAAAAAATATCCTACGTCAACAGCCTGCCCAATGAAGAACGGACAGAATTTATGCAAAACATGAGCAACGACGAGCGCAACAGCTTTCTCAAACAGATGGACACGAACAAACAGGCGGAGGTCATTGCCAGTATGTTGGATGTGGGCGATGCCTTTGGTCTAACCTTTTCTGTAGATGAGCTGTCCGGCGGCAGTACATCCATTAGCGCACGGGACAAAGACGGCAATCTGGTAGGCGTGACCACTTTCGGCAATACCGTAGAACAGACCGGTATTCCCTACACCATGCCGATCCTGGTGGGCGGCGGTGCTATTCTGCTGGCAACTGTCGGAATGGGTGCTGTGATCTTTGGCATCAGCCGGAAAAAGTGAGGTTTTTCACATGAAGGAGACAAAGACAAACGGGGTGCATCTGCCTCTGGCGGCAAAGATTGTGCTGCCCCTTCTGGTCACCGTATTTTGCAGCGGCATCCTGCTGCTGTGCGGCATCCGTCCCTATGAGGCGGCAAAGACATATCTGCGTATTGCCTTTATGGACGGCAGCGGCAGCGTCTCTGACGGAAGCACTGCCGGTCTGAATATTGTGGAAACCAATATCGACACCAGTTATGACCGTGAAACATCAGCAGAAGGAGAAGCTGTTATTCCTGTATACGGCAGTCAGTGTGCCATTCTGGAATGCAAAGACATTGACTTATACGTCCCGGTGTACTGGGGCAGCGGCTATGAACTGCTGGAACAAGGCGCCTGTCAGACGCCGGCTTCAGCAGCACTGGGCAGCAGCGGCAATTCTGTCATCAGCGCCCATGTGAACACCTTTTTCCGGGATCTGAACCAATTGGAAATTGGTGACACCGTAACAGCATATACCACCTACGGCAGATTTACCTACGAAGTGTCAGAACTGATCGAATTTGACGCCTCCAATAAATCTTATATCGGACAAAAGGACAGAGATATCCTGACGCTGTACACCTGTGAATTACAGCTTTTCGGCTCGTCCTCCAAGCGGGTGGGCGCTGTGTGCAAGCTGACAGAAAAGGCGTTCTATTCCGCAGAGGAGGACAGTGGCAATGCGTAAAACACCATCAAAAATGACTGCTGGGCAGCTGGTGCTCCGCCTGGTGCTGAGCATCCTGCTGACGTTTTCTCTGCTGGGAACTGTCAGCAGTGTCATAAGCGGTATTCTGCTTTCTTCGCCGAATATGATGACGGCACAGATCAAAAAGCAAGATGCAGCTGAAAAGGCTTACAACACCTTGCAGAACAAATTTAATCTGGCATACAACTCTACAGCCGTTCCGGCGGAGGTGTACATGGATACCATTACCCCGGAGCTTTTGGAAAACATCATGAGAGGTCTGCTGGAAACCAGCTATGCTGAAACAGAACAGACCGACTGGTATGCACCGCTTCGGAAAGCGGTTACAGCGTATTTTGAACAATATGCAGAAGAAAACGATATTGCAAAAGACGATACCTACACCCAAAAACTTGAGGAAACCATAGATCATGCCATAGATATCGTACAGGACGCTGTGGATGTCTACCACATCCGAACCATGGAAGATGCCGGTATCTGGAATAAGCTGATGCGGCTGCAAATGCCCATTTGGTTCTTGGCGGCAGCATGCGCTGTGCTGTCTGTTCTGCTGGTATTCTTCCTGCGAAAGAATTTCTGCTACTGGGTCGGCATCAGTGCATTTGCCTGCGGCATACTGATGACAGTTCCGTCGGCTGCGATACTGGGTACAGGGATCATTTCTCATTTCACTTTGAAAGAACCGGCAGTTTACGCTGTATACACCGGTATGATGACACAGCTGGTACAGATCATGCTAATGCTGGGGATCATTTTCACAGCAGCTGGACTGGTCATGTGGATTGGCAGTCTGATTCCGAACAAAACAAAAGCCGCCGGCAGCGATGCATGACCGCCGCTGTCAGACAGATGAGGAGCGACTATGCGACTATGAATGATCAAAAGGATAAGGCAATTTGTTTTACCGGTCACCGTGTGATTTCTAAAAAGTTGATACCCGGTCTGCTCCGAGAGCTGGCGCAGATATTAGAAACGGCGATTTCCAACGGTTATACCCGTTTCTATGCCGGCGGTGCTATCGGATGGGATACTTATTGTGCGCAGATGGTGCTGGATCTGAAAGAAGAACATCCGGAAATTTCTCTGCACCTCATTCTGCCCTGTTCCAGACGTGCGCAGACCGCAAACTGGACGGAAAATCAGCGCATCGCTTACGACTGTATTTTCGGTGAGGCGGATTCCCATGAGTTCATTAGCGAGGGCTACTTCAAAGGCTGTATGAAGCTGCGCAATCAGCGGCTGGTGGACAAGGCGGACTGTTGCATTTGTTATTGCAATATAAGCAAGGAACGTACCGGTACGGCACAGACCTTGCATATGGCACAAAAAAAGGGGATTCCCGTGATCAATCTGTATGACGAGACACAGAATCATCTCCAAAAATAGGATATCACAAACGGCATCAGGCAGACAGCCTGTGCCGGTTTTTTTGTAAAATCGAGCAATTATTTGACCCATTTTTTGTTGAATTTGCCACTTGCATTTGGCTGTGAAATGTGCTATATTATAAGTAGCAGAAAAGGGTAAAGTCTTTGGGCTTTTCTGCCAAAAC
>CANQWA010000034.1 GCA_947627445.1 uncultured Ruminococcus sp. | reverse complement strand
TGCATGTAAAAAATGAAATATTTGTGAAAGTTTTTCAAACACGTCAGGTTATGTCGGGGTTGCGTTGTAGAATGAAATTATACGATGCAGAAAGGAGGTCGACAGTGTATGAGCGTGCTTGAAAGACGTCTGGAAATTCTCAGAATTATGATCGTAAAACGTAAGAGCAATGTTTCTAAACTTGCTGAAAAATTAGGCGTTTCTGAAAGGACGATTCAGCGTGATATTCAAGCACTCATTTCTGTTGCACCTCTTGTATGCGTCAGTGGAAACGGTGGGGGAATACATATGTTGGATGGATACCATCCGTACAACAATATTTTTACAAAAGAAGAAGTGGATGTGATAAAAAGCGTAATGAAACATTCAAATGAATATGAAAAACAGGTTCTGTCAGAAATGCTGAAAGAATATGCTTCTCGTTATTATCAAATTGAAAATACATAAGGAGAACCACAAAATGAAAGAAATCCTAAAAATCCCAATCAAAGCAAACCTATATCAGCATCAGCAGAATGCCTGCCGATTTGCCTGTGAGCGTTTCGGAATCCTGCCGTCAGAGGTACATAGTAATGGAGTTGCACTGCTGATGGAAATGGGTTGCGGTAAGACTATCACCAGTATTGCAATAGCAGGAATCCTGCACCAACACAGACACATCAAAAAAATACTTATTACCGCACCGCTGTCAATACTCGGCGTGTGGGAACAGGAATTTGCACATTTTGCAGACTTTCCATATCAACTAACAGTTTTGAAAGGAACAAGTTCTCAGAAGAAAGAACAGCTTAAAAAACTGCACGGAAATACTCTGCAAATTGCTGTAGTCAACTATGAATCTGCATGGAGATTGGAAAAAGATCTTCTTGCATTTGACGCTGACCTCATTATCTGTGATGAAGCACATAAAATTAAGGAAAACCGCACTTCCCAGTCCAAGGCAATGCACCATTTGGGAGATAAGGCAAAGTACAAGCTAATACTGACCGGCACGCTTATCACAAACAAAGAAATCGATGTATTTTCCCAATATCGCTTTTTGAACAGCGATATCTTTGGGACAAGCTTCTACGCATTCCGCAACAGATACTTTGATATGTGCGGCTACGGTAATCACATCCCTGTTTTCAAAAATCAGATGATGAACGATTTCCTGCAAAAGCTGCACTCTATCGCCTATCGTGTAACGAAAGCGGAATGTCTTGATTTGCCCGAAATTACGGAAGAGATACACACTATAGAGTTAGAGCCGAAAGCTATGAAGCTGTACAAGCAGCTTGAAAAAGATAGCTTTGCAGAGCTTGCCGGTTCTGAAGTTTCTGCCATGAACGTTCTGACGAAAATGCTCCGCTTATCGCAAATGACAGGCGGTCATCTCACTGATGATGAGGGTGATACAAATTCTGTCAGTACCGCAAAGCTGGATGCACTTTCTGATATTCTGGACACCATACTTGCCGAAGATAAAAAGCTGGTCATAATGGCAAGATTTGTGCCGGAGCTGAACGATATTCAGAAACTGCTTGAAAAGAAAAATATCGGATATGCTTCTGTTCGTGGCGGAATATCTGACCGTTCTGAAGAAATCAGAAGGTTTCAGAAAGATGCGGACTGCCGTGTATTTGTAGGACAGATCGCAGCGGCAGGACTTGGAATTACACTGACCGCAGCGTCAACAATGGTGTTCTACAGTTTGGATTATTCAATGTCAAACTTTGAACAGGCAAAGGCAAGAATCCACAGAGTATCGCAGACTGAAAACTGCCTGTATATCTACCTTATCGCAAAGGATACAGTTGATGCAAAAGTTCTTCGTTCCCTGCGTGATAAGGTGGATCTGGCGAGAACTTTGGTAGACGATTATCGTAACGGAATCAATCCGTTTCAGGAAAAGGAGATGTAAAAATGGAACTTAAAATTTATGCGCTTGCGGAGCAGCTGAAACAGCTTCGTGAGGAGAAAAAAGACGCAGAACAGCGTGTGAAGGACATCAATGCTGAAATTGACAAGACAGAATATGCACTCGTACAGATGATGGCAGAAACGGAAACGCAGAACTTTACCCGTGCAGGAACAATGTTCTCGCTGACAACAAAAACCCGTGCGTCCGCTGTAGCAGGTCGTAAGGACGAGCTTTTCTCTGCTCTGAAAGAGAACGGCTTCGGCGATCTGATCTATGAAACTGTCAACGCCAACAGCCTGTCAGCCTTTGTCAAGGAGCAGATTTCTGAAAATCAGGATACCGTTCCCGACTGGTTAAGCGGTCTTGTAAACGTCTATGAGCAGACCTCTGTGTCTGTCCGTAAATCTACGAAATGAAAGGAATCAGAACTATGAAAAATGAATTGATGGAAACAAACAACACAGGCTTTCTCGCTTTGCAGGACTTTGATCTTGCAAACGTTATGAGCGAGGAAATGGACGGTCTTTCCGCTACTTTTGAGCGTGTAAAAATACCGTCAGGCGGCGGAATCATGTTTGAGATTCCGGGCGATAACCCCGATGAGCCGGAAACTGTCAAGGAATTTTCGGCAGTGATCCTCTATCAGCATTCCCTGAATGCCTACTACAAAAGCGAGTATCAGGGTGGCTCGAATCCTCCCGACTGCGGCAGCTATGACGGTCACAACGGCGAGGGTGATCCCGGCGGAAACTGCGATGTTTGTCCACTGAATCAGTACGGTTCAGGCAAAAACGGTGCGAAAGCCTGCAAGAACCGCCGCCGTTTGTATCTGCTCCGTGAGGGCGAGATTTTCCCGATGATTCTGTCTTTGCCGACGGGTTCGCTGAAAGCATTTACACGTTACCTCATGCGTGTGATCCCGAAGTACAAAAACTCCAACGCTGTGGTAACAAAATTTGCATTGAAGAAAGCGTCAAGCAATACGGGAATCAATTATAGTCAGGCACAGTTTGCGGTGGAACGTGCCTTGTCGCCGGAGGAATATCGGCTGATCTTTGCTATGACGGAGCAGGTTAAGGCTCTCAGCAGAAATGTTGGTTATGATGCGGAGGATACGTTAAATGTTGATGCTGAAACAGGCGAAATCATCGAGCCGCTGAATTGAGGAGAGTACTATGGAAAATTACAGATGCATCACTTCTGTGCAGGAAATTCAGGAGTACATAGGAAATGCGACTATTGTCGCTTTTGACTATGAAACGTCGCCGGACGAGCCTTATCGAATGGAAGAAAAAGCTGCTCTCGACTCGCATAAAAGTCATATTGCAGGATGCAGCTTTTCTGTTAAAGAGCATACAGGGATTTACGTTCCTGTTGCTCACAAAATCGGAGAAAACATTGATAATTCGGCGTTTTTCAATTTCCTGCACAGCTTCCTTACAAATAAAAACATCATCAAAATTGCACACAATATCGCATTTGAATCTGCGGCGTCCTATCATCAGGACATCGTGATTCAGCCGCCTGTTTACGATACGATTTGTGCCGCACAGATGACCTTGAAAAGCAATTATGAGTTTCGCAAACTTGCCGACAGCGGTCTGAAAAGGCTGGCATCAGAGCTTTGCCACGAGCCTCTGCCCACATTTTCAGATGTAACAAACGGCAGGCATTTTGATGAACTTGATGCACAGGATTCTGAAACGGTGCGTTACGGCTGTGCGGACTCAGATTTTGCACTTCGGCTGTATCATATTTTCAATAACTGGTTCGACCGTTTTTTGCCAAAACATCGATATATTGTGGAACAGATTGAATCTCCTACAGCGGTGTATCTCGGCATCATGAAGCATAACGGTGTGCCAGTTGATGCAGACTTGATGAAGTCCCGTCAACAGGAAGCGGATCAGCAAATGCAGCGTAGCAGGAACGAGATAATTATGCTCATTGGCGATATTGAAATCGGCGCAAACTGCAGTACAAAGGCGTTCAAGGATTATCTGTATCAGACCTTGAAACTGCCTGTTATGAAAGTCACTGCATCTAATAAAGAAGCGGCAGATGATGCTTCAATGATCATGCTGAAGGAATGGTGTGACAGCAATCGTCCTGAACTTTCTCCATTGTTTGTATTGGTGCAGGAATACCGAAAATGGGGAAAAATCAAGTCTACCTACATTGATGGTTATCTGAAATGTATCAATTCCGCAACAGGCAGGATTCATCCGGATTTCTTTGCACTTTCTACGGAAACGGGACGTATGAACTGCCGCAATCCAAACATTCAGAATTGCCCAAGAAAGAGCAACGATCCCATTGGTGTACGTAACTTTATCAAAGCACCAAAAAATCATCTGATTCTGTCGCTGGATTTTTCGCAGATCGAACTGCGTGTCGGAGCATTCTACTGCCGTGACAAGACGATGATGGAAACTTACAAAAACTGCGGAGATATCCATGCAGCGACTACCTCCGTTATCTTCGGATGTACCTATGAAGAAGCGCAGGACAAGCATCGTAGAGAGTACAAAGAACAGCGTACTATCGCCAAAAACGTAAACTTTGGTACATTCTACGGACTCTTTCCGAAAGGTCTGCAAAGTACGCTGAAATTCAAAGCTGGCGTTGAAAAATCTGTGGAAGAATGCGAGGCTATTATCCGAAATCTGAAAGCCGGATATCCTGCACTGACGACATGGCAGGAAGAAACAAAACGAGATGCCGCAGGAAAAATGTATATCGAAACATGGCTCGGCAGACGACGTTATCTTCCTAATATCAGAAGCGATAACTGGGGCATGAAGTCATTTGCAGAACGCTGTGCATTGAATACGCCGATTCAAGGAACGGCTGCGGATATTCTGAAACTGGCTATATTCCGCATTTTAAAGGGACTGCCTTCACGCCCGTGGCTGAAACCAATATTGCAGATTCACGATGAACTGACATTTATTATTCCGAAGGAAAAACTGTATGAAGCGGTAAGATTTATTCGTGAATGTATGGAAAAACAGCCGTTTCCGGAATTTGACCTGCCGCTTGTAGCGGAGGCTTCTGCCGGAGAAACATTCGGAAGTTTAGAGGAACTGGAGGGATGAATTTGGCATCAACGCGTAACTGCGAGGGATACTTCTCGCCTACAGAATTTGAAGCGCTGAAAAGACTTGAGATCGAGGAACGGAAAGCACGCAGATTAGCCGCCTTTCGCCCTCTGGTATATATATGCTCGCCTTATCGTGGAAACACAAACAAGAACATTGAAAATGCACGGAAATACAGTCGATTTGCGGTCAGAAATCACAGCATTCCCTTTGCGCCGCATCTGCTTTTTCCGCAGTTTATGGACGATACTCTTGGCGAAGAACGTCAGACGGCAATGTTCATGAATTATGTCATGCTGACTAAATGTGTGGAATTATGGGTATTCGGCAGCAGCGTTTCCGAGGGCATGGCACAGGAGATAAAGTGGGCGAAACGCAGACATATGCCGATTCGCTATTTCACGGAAAAAATGGAGGAAGTCATATGAATATATCGGCACAGGATGTCATAAACGTCATGTTTAATCCTGATGATACAGTAAATCTGCGTGTTTTTGACGACAGAAAAGAGGGCATTTTTACAGGTGCAAAAATGTCAGTGGAAGCAGGAAAGTTCTTTGCTGTGGAATCTACCCTGAAAGAACATAACAAGAAAAATCACGGCATCTTTTTTGTGGTGAATTCCGGCGGTCAGACCGATGACAGCATCACTCGTATCAATGCGCAGTTTGTAGAGATTGACGACAAAACTTTCGAGGAACAGCAGACTCTGATAGACGCATTTCCTCTGCCGCCGTCTATGGTTATCAGGACAAGAAAATCTCTGCATACATACTGGTTTGTCAAGGACGCAAAAGTGGCGAAGTTTCGCCCGATTCAAAAGGCTCTTGTACAGCATTTCGGCGGCGATCCTGCCTGTGTCAATGAAAGCCGTGTTATGCGTCTGCCCGGATTTTATCACTGCAAGAAAGAGCCTGTTCTTGTGGAGTGTGTTTCGTTTCATCCTGAGAGACGGTATACACAGGAGCAGCTTGCAGAGGTTCTGCCCAATGTGAAATCGGAAACACCGAAAGAAGAACTGCACGGTGAACAAAAAGGTGTTCATATCGTAGAAGCAGAGTGTGATTTTATCAAATATTGCCGTGACAATGCGGCGACCCTTCCGGAGCATGACTGGTATGCTATGATTTCAAATCTAAGCGTATTTGACGGCGGTACAGAAGCCATTCATCAATATTCCAAGCCGTATCCGAGCTATTCCTTTGATGAAACACAGAAGAAAATCCAGCATTTTCTCAGCAGTGGCACAAAACCCATGACCTGCCGTACAATTGCTGAAAAAGGCTATCAGTGCCCGAAATTAAAAGAGGGAAAATGTAAATGCAAATCCCCTGCAGCACTGTGTTTTCAGCCTCTCACAATAAACGGAATTCGTGTTATTTTACGGCAGCAGGAGATTCAGAACGCAGTTGTGGAGGATTTGCAGACGGCACGAAACTTTATATCTGATTATCTTTACAACGTGGACTGCGTGACGGCGGAGTCTATTATAAATTACGATTTGAAGCAGTATTTTGGATTCAAAAATGCAGACATCAAGCCGCTGCTCTCGATGCAAAAGGAACTGTACAAGTTGTTTCTGAGCAAATCAGAAACAAGAAAGCATCAGTCGGGTATGGATATTCCCGACTGGTACGAAATGACAGAACGTGGGGCAAAATTCCTGCCCGGTGTGCTTGCGGAATATATGACGCAGAATACGCCTGTCTTTTATGCGGCGGAGCAGTATTACTGCTATGAAAACGGTGTGTTTCGGGGTATTACGGAACTGACGGCAAGAAATATGGTTCGTGAGAAAATGATGACAAGATATACAAAGCTCTCCCAGATCAACGATACTGAAGGGCAATGGAAAATGCAGGTGCAGAAGGATATCCGGGAACTTAATCCCAATCCGTATATCATCAATGTGCAGAACGGACTTTACAATGTGCTGGATAACGTACTTTCCGAGCATACGTCAAAATATCTGTCAACGGTGCAGCTAAACGTTCGATATACGCCCGGTTCGGAGTGTCCGAGATTTATGAAATTTCTGCATGAATCGCTGGAGGAAGATCAGATAGCGCTGATTCAGGAGATGCTGGGATATTTTCTGATTCCCGTAAATCATGCGCAAAAATGCTTTATCATCGTTGGCAAAGGCGGTGCAGGAAAATCCGTGCTTCTGCGTGTACTGAATGAACTGCTGCTTGGAAAAGAGAACGTTTCCAACGTGGCATGGCAGGCACTCAGTGACCGTTTCAAGACAGCGGAACTCTTTGGAAAATGGGCGAATATCTGTGCCGAACTGCCCACAAAAGGAATTGAGGACAACGGTATTTTCAAGGCTCTGGTCGGCGAAGATTATCTGACGGTAGAGAAGAAAAACAAGAATCCGTTTTCATTTCAGCCTTATGCGCGACTGTTGTTTTCCTGTAACAGTATCCCGAAGAACTACGGCGATAAATCCGAGGGATTTTACCGAAGGCTCATTATTGTGCGGTTCAATCACTCCGTGCCGGAGGACAAGCGTGATCCTGAGCTTTTAGAAAAGTTTCGCTGCGAAGCGGACGGTATATTCCTGTTCGCACTGGAAGGATTGAAACGTCTGATGAATAATCATTTTCAATTTTCTGAAACGAAAGCCAATCGTGAAGAATTGCAGAAATACCGTGAGGACAGCAATAGCGTGCTTGCTTTTGTCAGAGATTGCTGTGAGCTGAAAATGGATGCGGAAGTAGGCAGGGTTGAATTCTTTGAACGATACAAGTCATACTGTGACAGCTGCGGTCTGACGCCGTTCAGCCAACAAAATTTTAATAACGAACTTGAAGCCAATTATCCAACTGTTGTGAGGGCTGCTGATAAGCTCGGAAAACGGCGTACATGGAGAGGAATCTGTTTTGCGGAGGTTTTGAAATGAAGCTGATTTTGCCACGGAGAAGTCTGTGCTGCTTTCTGACAGCATTTACGGGCTTTACGTGAGATTTCTGTAATCCTTTCTATATTTACTATTATATACATATACCTATTTTCTCGTTTTTTATGATTATAATAGTAATTTACTTGTAAAATCAGTAAAGGAGTAAGAGGTGAGAAATTTGAAAGAATCGGATATTGCAAAAGCAATTTTGAAATACCTGAAAACTTTACCGGATTGTTTTTGCTGGAAGGAGCATGGCGGTATGTACGGAACGGCAGGTATTCCCGATATTATCTGCTGCTATCGTGGAAGATTCGTGGCTTTCGAGGTCAAGACGGAAACGGGAAAGACCACGGCTTTGCAGGAGTCGGTTATCAACAAAATACAGAAATGCGGTGGAAAAGCTGCGGTGGTTCGCTCTGCGGAAAATGTGAGAGCAGTGCTGGAGGAGATGGTTTTATGACGGCGAAAGAATACTTAAATAAACCTTGGGAGTTAAATTGTGAGATTAATGACAAGCTTGAAAAAGCAGCAAGGTTACGTCAGGATCTATACGGCAGAGGCATCAGTTATGAAAACAATGCCAGTTCATCTCCGAATCATTCTACTGATGCTATAGGAAAAGCGGTTTGTAAGGTTGTTGCTTTTGAAAAAGAAGCAGATGTACTTATTGACCAGCTCATTACTTTAAAAATTGAAATTGAACATACAATAAGCATGGTTGATGATCGTCGTTATCGCAAACTTCTGGAACGCCGTTATCTGTTCTTTGAATCTTTTGAAACTATCGCTGCAAAAATGAATTACAGCAAGAAACATATTTATCGTCTGCATGATGAAGCAATTTCTGCTGTGGATGAAAAGTTGCGAACAGATGCGACTGGATGCGACTAAATGCGAATGAATGTCCCTTGAATGTGACAAAGAAGTGTGTTAGAATGTATAATAGCGAAAAATATATAAAAAGCCTTTGCAGGAGAAATCCTGCGGAGGCTGTTTTCATACCCAAAGGAGGAACATTATGCTTGCAAAGAAAATTTTGAGAAACGGCATCGGTCTCAACAGCCGCATCAGAGAGCAGATCGTTATTTATCGTGACTGGAAAGAGCTGTCTGCCGAATTCAATGATGAAAAGGTGCAGGCGATTCTCACGGATGCCCGTGCAGACCTGTTGGAGTCTATCCGCATGAAGCGTAATCTTGAAGAAATCATTATGGAGAATAACAATGCCGACCAGCGTGAGATTCTCCGACTGCGTTATTTCTATGCAGCAACGTGGGCAGCCATTGCCGATGAACTGAACGATACGATAGAGTGGGTAAAGGAGCAGCATCGCAAGGCATTGAAAAAGATTCATGTTGAAGTGACAGATTGCTGTGAGGAGTATGACGGCTATGCCGAGAAAGAGTAAGAAACCATGCAGTCACCCCGGCTGTCCGAATCTGACTGAGGGCAAGTACTGTGAGGAACACAAACCTCTTCACCCGGACAGACCGTCTGCTGAAAGCAGAGGTTACAACAGCAAATGGAGAAAAGTTCGTGCGGCATACCTTCGCAAGCACCCCTTGTGTGTAATTTGTTTGCGTGAGGGCAGATATGTTCAGGCAACTGTAGTTGATCATATTATTCCCCACCGCAATCGTCCGGAACTGATGTGGGACGAGAGTAATTTTCAGGCACTCTGTAAACCCTGCCACGATAAGAAAACGTGGACTGAGGACAAGAACCCTGAATACACCTACTGACCGCCGGGGGTAAGAAAATCCCTAAAAATCGGAATAAAAATCTACCGGGGCTCCCTCGCACGCAAAAAATCTGGATTTCAAACGGGGTATTGACCCCCAGCAATTTAAAAAACTCAGAATACTTTGAAAATACGACATTTTCCCGACTTTTCAGCCGGGATTTTTTATGCTCATTTTTACGCCGATGTTTGATTTTCGTTTGAATTTTTGGAGGTCGGCTGAGCATAAGGCAGGATGCTGCTCAAATGCGAAGTTGTGCCCCTCAAGATGAAAGGAGGTTGAAAGCATTATGGCGAAAGACGGTACAAATCGGGGCGGTGCAAGAGCAGGCGCAGGACGTCCGAGAAAGTCACTTGCAGACAAAATTGCAGAGGGAAAATCGGCGGAAGTCATGATGCAGCCTGTAGAAATAGAATCCGCGGACGTTCCTCCTGTGCGTGAATTCATGCAGGAACTACAGCGTGACGGTACAAAGCTGATGGCTGATGAGGTATACAACGAAACATACCAATGGTTGAAAGAACGCTCCTGTGAAAAGATAGTCAGCAGACAGCTCGTGGAGCAATATGCCATGAGTATTTCACGTTGGATTCATTGTGAGCAGATTGTCACTAAGTACGGCTATATTTCAAAGCATCCGACAACAAATGCTGCGATTGCTTCACCCTACGTTGCGATGTCGCAGAATTACATGAAACAGGCAAATCAAATCTGGAATCAGATTTTTCAAATCGTCAGGGAAAATTGCAGCGTAGAATTTCAGAGCAATCCGCAGGACGATATGATGGAAAAACTACTCAGAAGCAGAAAGTGAGGAATTTATGAAATCAAATACAGACACACAATTCTGGCGTGACTTAAAGAACAGTCGTCAGCATCTTACCAAGCAGCAATATAGAACGCTTAAGGGTCAGGCTGTCAAAGGTCATGTCATGGATGCCCGAAAGGGATTGCAGAAAATTTTGCACAGGAGGGCTGGCTGATGAAAACGACTACGGAATTTCAGCTTGTGGATATTGACAAGTTAGTACCCTATGCAAATAACGCTCGTACTCACAGCAAGGAACAGATTCTGAAATTACGATCTTCCCTGCGTGAGTTTGGATTTGTCAACCCTGTTATCATTGATAAGGATTTTAATGTCATTGCCGGACACGGACGCATTATGGCGGCAAAGGAGGAAGGCATTACAGAAGTCCCTTGTGTGTATGCTGACCACCTGACAGATGCTCAGAAAAAAGCCTACATCCTCGCTGATAACAGAATGGCGTTAGATGCCGGATGGGACGATGATTTGCTTGCCGTCGAAATGGAAGAACTTCAGAATCTCGGCTTTTACCTTGGATTGACTGGATTTGATGAAAAGGAACTTGCAGATTTATTTGCTTCTGATGAAGATGCAAAACAGGACGATTTTGATGTTGATGCAGAACTGGAAAAGCCATGTTTCTCAAAGTCAGGCGATGTATGGCATCTTGGCAGGCATACCGTTATCTGCGGTGACTCTACATTGCCAGAAACTTATACGGCTCTGCTCGGCGATACCAAAGTAAATCTCGTCTGCACGGACCCACCGTATTTGGTAAATCTCGAAAGCACGTCCGGCAAAATCAAGAACGACGACCTTGACGATGAAAAGGGATACGAATTTCTGAAATCTGCATTTGAAAGATTCCACGAAAATATGGCGAAGGATGCAAGCATTTATGTTTTCTATGCCACTTCCAAGGCTCGTGTATTTCATGATGCTTACGAAGATGCAGGATTCAAGGTTGGAGCAGGTCTTGTCTGGAAAAAGGACAGGCTTGTGCTTACCAGAACCGACTGGAAATACATTCATGAGCCGATTATCTGGGGCTGGCGTAAGGATGGTAAGCACATCTGGTACGGTGACCAGAAGCAGAAAACAGTTTTTGAATTTGACAGAATCAAGAACAGTAAGGAAGATGGCTGCGGTCACCCGTCAAGCAAGCCTGTTCCGCTTATCGCATATCTGATTCAGCAGTGTACGCAAAGCAACGGACTTGTTCTTGACGGATTTCTCGGCAGTGCATCAACATTGATTGCCTGCGAGCAGCTTGACCGCATTTGCTACGGCGTGGAGCTTGAACCAAAGTTTGTAGATGTTGCGGTCAAAAGATACATTCAGCTTCATGAGGGCAATTTCGATGATATGTATTTGATTCGTGACGGAAAAAAGCTGATATACGAAGAAGTTATTGCGGAGATGCTGGAAAGTGAGCCTGCCGATGACCAAACGTGAATGTGCGATCGTGACCGCATACACAGATGTTTCGATGCTGCAAGGTAATGATCTGAAATATCTCTATGACTACTTAT
Organism: uncultured Ruminococcus sp.; assembly: GCA_947627445.1. GTDB lineage: Bacteria > Bacillota > Clostridia > Oscillospirales > Ruminococcaceae > Ruminococcus_C. The sequence goes on along the minus strand of CANQWA010000034.1, from coordinate 14,599 downwards.
CAGGATTTATCAGCAGACCGATTTATACACATGAAATCCCTGCGGTGTGTATGCGGTTCAGGGATCAGATAAAAAGGATTTTATTGAACTGTGCAGAAATGCGAAGGAGGTAGATGATGAATAAGACAAAATTGACTCTCGGAAGCCTCTTCGACGGCTCAGGCGGATTTCCTCTTGCAGGGCTTCTCTGCGGCATCACGCCGAAGTTTGCATCAGAAATTGAACCGTTCCCGATTGCCGTTACAAAAAAGCGTCTCCCCATGATGAAACACGTGGGAGACGTTTCAAAAATCAAAGGAGGTGACCTTGGGGCTGTCGATATTATCACATTCGGCAGCCCTTGTTAGCCAGGATATGAGCATTGCCGGAAAACGCTCCGGGCTGGAAGGTTCACGCTCCAATCTCTTCTTTCAGGCTATCAGAATCATAAAAGAAATGAGGTGTGCGACCAATGGCAAATATCCAAGATTCGCAGTGTGGGAGAACGTTCCCGGATGCCAGTCCTCCAATGGCGGAGAAGACTTTCGCCGAGTCCTCGAAGAATTCTGCCGGGTTAAAGATGAATCCATATCTGTTCCTAAACCTGCAAAATGGACAAAAGCAGGATATATCGTGGGAAACGATTACTCCATTGCGTGGCGTCTGCTGGACAGCCAACACTTCGGAGTCGCTCAGAGACGCAGACGTCTGTTTGCTGTCGCAGATTTTAGAGGTCGGTGTGCCGCCAAAATATTATTTGAGTCCGAAGGCTTGTCAGGGTATTCTCCGCAGAGCTTCCGTTCGTGGAAAAGAGCTGCCGAGAGTACTGAAAATGGCTCTGGAACGGCAGGCACAGTCTGTATGTGCGACCAAGGTGGAGAGCGAATCGACATTCTGACGGACAAAACTTCCACTCTAAGAGCCGAAGCGCATCATCCGCCTTGCGTAATGGAATCTGCAGGATTCTGCACGGAGCATTCCGCAAAAGCACGTGGTATCGGTTACGAGAAAGAAACTTCACCGACACTCCGTGCGGGTGTTGTTCCTGCGGCAATTGCTCTTGAAAATCATCCTGCTGACAGCAGAGTGAAAATTTCTGATGATGGTATTTGTCAGACGCTCACAAGCCGATGTGGAACTGGCGGTGGGAATGTCCCGCTTCTGCTGGATACTCCGAAAACTATGAAAATACGCTGCGGAAAATCCGGAGGCGGCAAGGGCATTCTTCTGCAAGATGATAAATCCGCTACTCTCGCCTGCAATAATGACCAGACACTTTTCGTTCCGAAAGCATACGGCATCTGCTCCAAACACAGTAATTCCATGATGTCCGACAATCCAAACAGCGGATTTTACGAAGCTGATACAGCTCGAACAATTGATACGAGCAATCAATCGCCTTGCAAGAATCAGGGTGGAATGGTAGTCATTGAGGGCAACGGCTCTCGTCCGTCACATCACGGTGGCGGCTACAAAGAAGCCGATACAATGTACACTTTGAATTGTACAGAAAATCATGCAGTTGCATATGGCATCGGCAGACCTGCATTCAATCAGGGATATAACGCAATGTTTAGTTTTCAGATTGAGGAAGAATCGCAGCCTACAATGGTTGCAAAAGGTCCGGGAGCCGTTGCTGCACCTGTGTATTCCACAAGTAAAAGTTCCCACCATACCATTGCCGAAGAAGAAAAAGCAGGAACACTCGTTGCATCGGATTACAAAGATCCTCCGACTGTCAACGACAACAGTTCAGAAACCGAGTATATTGTGAGACGACTCACCCCATCCGAATGTGCAAAATTACAGGGTTTCCCATCTTGGTGGTGCAAGGAACTTGAAAATCCCGATCCTACTGAATCCGAGATAGATGAGTGGGCGCAGATTTTTGAAACATATCGACTTGCAGTAAATCCCGACAGCAAACCGAAAACACGGAAAGCCATAGAGAAATTTCTCAAAAATCCTCACAGCGATTCTGCCGAGTACCGCCTTTGGGGAAATGGCGTGTCACTTCCGGTCGTATGGTTTGTTTTAGCCGGAATTGCCTATTTTGCGAGTCTTGGAGCAAATTGTGAACAGAGTTATACTAAGTCAGATGATTAGCCCCTGCGTGACGGCTTGACGTTTAAATCAGGGCTGATACTCCCCTCAATTTTGTCGTGTTCACGTTCAAAAGCAAGAATACGATCACGCACAAGGCACAGCACCTCGCTGTTTACCGAACGCCCCTCATATTCTGCAATATAACTGATTTTCTTTAGCATTTCCTCTTCAAATCTGATAGATACACTTTTCGTAGCCATAAAACAATCTCCTTTTTTGAATATATTATATGTTTATTTTACAGCTATTCTGTGGTATAATGTTGTGTATAGATATACGGTATATCTATAAAATTTCAGAAAAGGAAGGATTAAAACATGAAAGTTGCAATTATCGGATCAAGAAATCTGGGAGTTATTGGTCTGGAGAATTTCCTGCCGAAGAATGTGACGGAAATCGTCAGCGGCGGTGCAAGGGGTATCGACACCTGTGCAAGGGAGTACGCCAATACAAACGGCATCAAGCTGACGGAATTTCTCCCCGACTACAAACGCTATGGCAAAGGTGCTCCGCTGAAACGGAATCTTGAAATCATTGCTTATGCAGATATGGTGCTTGCTTTCTGGGACGGAACGTCCCGCGGCACAAAGTATGTCATTGACAACTGCAAAAAGCAAGGCGTCCCGATTAAGGTGTATCTTTTCAAACCTGAAAAATAAAAAGCCTGCCAAATTCAGCAGACTTCTGTAGCAAATTGTGAACAGAGTGATACTAAGTAAATCAAAAGTTATCTTTCCTTTTCCATTACGAAATTTGTCAGATAAATTCCTTGTCGTTTTACTTGTTGCTCTTTTACAACTTTATAACCCCTATTATCTATGTCTCCGAAACCAATTATCACATCATTTTCTATTGCGACCAAAGTGTAATGTTCTAAAAAAGATTGATTCCATTTTTCAAAATCAATAGTTCCTGTTGCCCATGCGTTCAACTGTTCTATTGTATAATCCTTTGCGTTGACTGTATGCACTGTGTTATAAAACAATTCAGCAAGTGCTGTATAGTCCGATGATATATATTTTCTAAGTATCATTTTTCACCTCACCAATTCCAGTTTATACAGTAATTCGTGAATCAATTATATCACATTTTGCTTGAAAAATCAACAGATTTCTGCCCGATATTTCGTCACATATCACACTTGCAATTTGTGAGAAAACGAGTTAATATGTGATTACGAAAACGCCGCAAGGACGGAGAAAAATGGAGGTAATCACATGAATATTGAATTCAATCTTACAGGCGAGGAACGTAAAAAACTGGTCAGGGCAATCAGCGAAATAACCGGAATTCCTGCCGAGTATCAGTATATGCCAACTTGTGCATACAGCATCGGCGAGCATTACACCATCACCAAAGGCGGAACGCTTATCATCAGCGATGATACAGACGAAAAAGAAACCAGCAATCTGCTGTCAAAACTGGAGCAAATGGGGTATTCTGCGGCATCGGACGACTCAAAACTTACCGTTCAGATGCCGAGGGATTCCCTTGATGAAAGAACGCTGAACAGAATCAGGCGGATTCTTGAAAACAAGGGGGAACTGTTCAAAGCGGCGTTCAAAACCGACAGCGTTGAATTTCAGGTAACGGAAAAGACCGTTGAGTTCCCATGGTTTACGGCTGAACAGGACGGCGATGCAGATGCTTACTGCACCTTTATTTCGATGCTTTGCGAGTTTGCAAAAAATCTGAATCGCATCAACAACAAGCCCGACACCAGCGACAATCCAAAATACGCATTCCGGTGTTTTCTGCTACGGATGGGCATGATCGGGGCGAATTTCAAGACAACAAGAAAAGTACTGCTCCGAAATCTTTCGGGAAGTTCAGCTTTCAGACATGGAGGTGTAAACAATGCGATTTCCGAATGAAAAGGAGCTTGCAATGCTCCGAGAAAAATATCCGGCTGGCACAATAGTGCGTCTTATTTCAATGGACGATGAGCAAGCACCGCCTGTCGGAACAATCGGCGAGGTTCAGTTTATTGACGATGCCGGCAGCGTTCACGTTCATTGGCAGAACGGCAGCAGTCTTGCGGTGATTCTCGATGTTGATGTTGTGGAAATTCTGACCGACCTTGGGGCGAATTTTTAATAGAGAACACTCCTCCACTTTACTACATTTTACCATAGAAATGCAAGTATTGCAAGTGTGTATTTACACCAGACTTTCGGTGAAATACAGCCGAAAAGATTGTGTAGTAATGGTATTGATTTATCCTCCGAAAGACGGTAATACCCGAGTTTGCCACTTGTTTTGTCTTTTTTTAATTTTTAACATCAAGAAAATGCCTATTTTACACAGTTTTCTTATGTGTCTTTTCTATATGACTACGTTGATTTTTTTGATAAATTGTAGTCATATATTAAAAATCGCCTAAAAATAGGGGATTTCTCTTGCAAAATAGCATTAAATTTGTAGACATTTAAAATCAAAAAAATGAAAGCCATTTTTTGCCTATATTTTGGGGAAAATCAGCTATTTTTAAAGCGATTAAGTGGCAAAGTCGGGTGCAAGTATTGCAAGTGTGTATTTACACCAGACTTTCGGCGAAATACAGCCAAAAAAATTGTATAGTAATGGTATTGCTTTATTCTCCGTTATGCGGTAATATGTAACACAACGAAAGGGCGGAAAGCCCCGAAAAACGGAGGAAAATACGATGAACGAAAAGACAAGAAAACAGATTGAAAACCTGAAAAATCAATCGATCGGGGTCGAGATCGAGATGAACAGCATCACCAGAGAAAAGGCGGCAAAGATCGCCGCCGACTTCTTCGGAACAGGCAGATTTGAGGATACGGCAAGAAGAAACGGCTACTACACTTGGTCGGCTTGGGATTCGCAAGGCAGAGAATGGAAATTTTCGAGAGATGTTTCAATCGCAGGACCCGACAGCGAAAAGTGCGAGTTGGTTACACCGATTCTCAAATACGAGGACATCGAAATCTTGCAGGAGCTTGTGAGAAGACTCAGAAAAGCCGGTGGGCGCAGCGATTACACACGGGGTTGTGGCGTCCATTGCCACGTTGGTGCAAACGGACACACACCGCAGAGCCTTAGAAACCTCGCAAACCTCATGGCTTCACACGAGGAACTTCTGATTGAAAGCCTGAAAATCGACAGAAATCGCACAGCAAGATACTGCCGAACAGTTGCCCCACGTTTTTTGGAGCAGCTCAACCGAAAAAAGCCCACAACAATGGCACAGCTTGCGGACATCTGGTACACCTCGCAAAGATGCGATTACGGCAGGAATCAACATTACAACGACAGCAGATATGCACAACTGAATTACCACTCAGTATTTACAAAAGGCACGATTGAATTTCGTCTTTATCAGTTCAACAAGCCTGAAAACGGCAAACAGAACGGACTGCACGCAGGTGAATTAAAAACTTTCATTCAACTTTCCCTTGCACTCAGCGAGCTTGCCAAAGAACTGAAAACTGCAAGCCCAAAGAAAAGCGAATCACCGAATAAAAAGTTCCTGATGAGAACTTGGCTTATTCGATTGGGATTTGTTGGGGATGAATTCAAGACTGCAAGAGAAATTTTGATGCGAAATCTGGAAGGCAATGCCGCATGGAGATACGGAGCATAACGCAAAGGGACAGCCTTTTGCAACCTTAAAATGCCGCCTACGGGCGGCTTAGGGTGGTGAAAGGGTGCTCCTTTCGGAAAGGAAAGATTGCAATGAAAAAATATTACCTTGCCTACGGCTCAAATCTCAACATTCAGCAGATGAAGTACCGCTGCCCCGATGCAAAGCCAATCGGCACGGCATTCATCAAAGGATACGAGCTGCTCTTCAAAGGCTCGAAAACAGGCTCTTACCTCACCATTGAAAAAACCGAAAAATCCAAAGTTCCCGTTGCTGTCTGGGAGGTTTCGGCAGCCGATGAACGCCGCCTTGATGTTTACGAGGGCTGCCCGAATTTCTACTACAAAACGGAAATGGAAGTCACCGTAAACCGCCGAAAAATCAAGGCTTTTGTGTACATCATGCACGAGGAAAGACCGATAGGAATTCCGAGCAGTTCCTACATCAGAACCTGCGTTCAGGGTTACCGTGATTTCGGTTTTCATTTGAAACATTTGAGACTTGCATTTGACATCAGCGAAAGGAGTGCGAGAGATGAAAAGTGAAATCAGAGAACCGGGAATCTGCCCGAAATGCGGGTGTAGCTACACGGAAAGACCTGCCATTTCCAGAGTGGACAATCAAACCGTCATCTGCCCCGATTGTGGAACAAGAGAAGCCCTTGAATCCATAGGAATTTCCGCAGAGGAACAGGAAAAAATCATCAGCATTATTCATCGGAATTACGCTGAATAAGCCCACCAGAGCCGCCACGTTCGCCCACATCCGCCGTTCTGATTTTCCTCGCAAAGTTACCTCACACGCAGAACGGCGGCACACGGCGCATTTGTGGGGGGATATGGAAAGCTGATTCATACAAAATAAAGCCTTGTCAAAATTATTTGGCACGGCTTTTCTTGTCAGAAATACACACTTTTCAGGCTGTATCTTTGTCACTATTATTATACGAAAACCCGTTGACTTATCTCCCAAAAGACGGTATTATACACACAACGGCAGCGGAGATACACTGCACGAAAACAACGAAAAATGGAGGAAAAAACAATGATCAGCTACGGAATAGCAAAGGCAAGAGCAATGGCAGGAAGAACGGACTGGAACGAGCGCGAGTACATCAGCAAAGCGGTGATTACTTGGGTGGACAGCGATTACGAGTACGAACTTGAAGTCGAGAACGAGGGCATGAGCGACAAGGAGTTCAGGGCTTGGATCGAAACGGACGCTGAAAACCTCGCCAAGAAGGATGTGGCGGAAAACGGCACGGTTTTCGAGGAGATCTACAGCATCGATTACGAAACGGATTACATTGATGACGACGACCTTTTTGACAGAGGCTACGAAGAAGCCTGCGAACTTGAATGGGAAGCCATGACAGGCAGATAAAACCAAATCCGAGCAGAATCTCGAAAGGGATTCTTGCTCGTACAGCCGCCACGTTGCCGCACGTTCGCCATTTTCCTCGCTCCCGCAAAATTACCCACACAAGCAGAACGGCGGCACACGGCGCGTTTGTTGGGCTGTTGCGGCAAGGCATAAACTACACAATTACTAAGTCTGATTTTCCTCGATATTTCGTTGATTTTAGCCGCTTGCAATAAGTAACACTATGCGGTATACTGTGTACAACGGAAGCGGAGAACACACCGAAAACTACGAAATTTGGAGGAAAATCACATGAAAACAATTGAGCTTTTTGAAAAGGCAATGACTGAGGGAAACGAGTTCTTCAAGGAAAATGGCATCAACTTTACGCTTTTCACAGCCTACAGACAGCAGAAGGACAGCGGCAACGAGCTGATCGACTTCTCAGAGGTTATCTGGACACAAGACATTGAGCCAATCAGCGAATTTTTCAAGGCACAGGGCATTACAGAATTTACGATTTCAAGCACCTTCATCAGCCTCATCGAGACCCTCGCAGCCTTTGAAAAGCAGGGATTCTGCATGAACGGACTGACCGAGGTCAGGGCGAACTACACCGACTTCACCACAGGGGAAAAGAAAATCATTCCTGCGATTCGCATGAAACTGAACTGAAACAACGAGCCAAGGGGCGGAACTGCCGCCCCTGATTCTCGCTCCCAAAGCCGCCACGTTGCCGCACGTTCGCCGTTCTGCTTTTCCTTGCAAAGTTACCCCACACGCAGAACGGCGGCACACAGCGGCGGCTGTTGGGCTTATTTTTGAAGGCATATACTGCACAATTATTAAGGCTGATTTTCCTCGATATTTCGGTAGATTTAGCCGCTTGCTATTATTCACACAATGCGGTATACTGTGTACAACGGAAGCGGAGAACGCTCCGAAAACTACGAAAAACGGAGGAAACGATTATGAAATGGGAACAGGTTACAACAATGGAGAATCTTTGGAGCAACGGATGCAGCACGCAGGGTGCAGCACTAAAGTACGGTGACAAAGTTCTGGCAACAGGGCTGACCTGCAGAGGCTTCGAGGCAGCGGTTTACGAATTTGTAGAGGATGAGGCAGAAAGCGGACTGAGCTACATCGAATGCCGCCTGAACCTCAGAACAACTGCACCGACACCCTTTGATGACGGCGGTGATGCAATGAAATGGTGCTTCGACCACCTGAACGACTAAGGCAAGGGGCTGAAAAATGCCCCTTTTCCATTCTCATTCAATGGTGTATATCACACAATTGTGAGGGCTGATTTTCCTCGATTTTTCTGTACTTTTAGCCGCTTGCATAGTGCCGTGGTTTATGGTAATATGTAATTACCGAAAGGGAAAACCAATCAAAACGGAGGAAACGAAAATGAACGAAAAAATCAGAAAGGCACTTGAAAAAATCGCAATGGAAGAAAGCTACACCATCGAGGTCAGAGGCGGACTTGACGCGCGTGACAACGATGAGGATGATTTCAAAGAGATCAGCGTGACAGCCCTCCGGAGAATGCTCGAAAGAGCCTACCAACTGGGCAAAAACAGCAAGTAACCAGACCGCCGAAAATCACGGCAGCCCTTCGGGGCTGTCTCTCTCGTACTGCCGTTTTTCGTTTCCTCCGACGGTACAATTTTCGCCGATTTTTTCGGCTTATCTTTGTGTAGATTATGATTCAGAAATGACTTGCTATTCTTGCTTTTTTATGGTAAAATACATTACAATGGAAGAGCGATCTCAATTAAAAAATCGCCCCAAGGGGCGTTTAAAAATAACCGTTTCAGACCTGATTTTCAGGTCTTTTTTCATGCCGCAACGGAGGTGAACACAATGGCAAAATTCAAACCGACACGTTTCATGGCGGAGGATTCAAAATACAGTAAAAAGGCGGCGGACTACGCTGTCAATTTTATTCAGTGCCTTTCCCATACCAAAGGCACATGGGCTGGTAAAAAATTTGAACTGCTGGACTGGCAGGAGCAGATTATCCGTGATCTTTTCGGAATCCTGAAACCAAATGGGTATCGGCAGTTTAACACAGCGTACATTGAGGTGCCGAAAAAAATGGGAAGAGTGAGCTTGCTGCCGCCGTCGCTCTCCTATTAACTTGCGGCGATGGAGAACAACGAGCGGAGGTCTACGGATGCGCCGCCGACCGACAGCAAGCCTCGATTGTTTTCGACGTTGCCGCAGATATGGTTCAAATGTGTCCAGCATTATCCAAACGAGTAAAAATTCTGACTGCACAAAAGCGTATCGTTTATCTTCCGACAAATTCATTCTATCAGGTTCTTTCAGCAGAAGCCTATTCGAAACACGGTTTCAACATTCATGGCGTAGTAATGGATGAACTTCATGCTCAACCTAACAGAAAGCTTTTTGACGTTATGACAAAAGGTTCAGGCGATGCGAGAATGCAGCCACTGTATTTCCTGATTACAACGGCAGGAACGGATACGAATTCGATCTGCTATGAGGTACATTCCAAGGCAAAGGATATTCTCGAAGGCAGAAAGCATGATCCGACTTTTTATCCCGTCATTTACGGTGCGGAGGAATCGGAGGACTGGACAGACCCGGAAGTCTGGAAAAAGGCGAATCCAAGCCTTGATAAAACTATCGGAATGGATAAAGTCGTGGCTGCCTGTAACTCCGCAAAGGAAACTCCCGGTGAGGAGAACGCATTCAGACAGCTTCGTTTAAATCAATGGGTAAAGCAGGCTGTCCGCTGGATGCCAATGGAGAAATGGGATAAGTGCAAGATTGCTTTTGACGAAGATTTCCTTGCTGGACGTGTTTGCTATGGCGGTCTTGACCTTTCAAGTACAACCGATATTACGGCATTTGTGCTTGTTTTTCCGCCGACTGATGAGGACGATTTTTACTATGTTCTGCCGTACTTCTGGCTGCCGGAAGAAACGCTTCCCCTGCGTGTCCGCCGTGACCATGTTCCCTATGATTTGTGGGAACGGCAGGGCTATCTAAAAACCACTGAGGGAAATGTTGTACACTATGGCTTTATTGAGAATTTCATAGATGAACTCGGCACAAAATTTCACATCAAAGAGATAGCTTTTGACCGCTGGGGAGCAGTTCAGATGTCGCAGAACCTTGAAGATTTGGGATTTACGCTGGTGCAGTTCGGTCAGGGGTATCGAGACATGAGCCCACCTTGTAAGGAACTTATGAAGCTCACGCTGGAACAGAAACTTGCTCACAACGGCCACCCTGTCCTTCGCTGGAACATGGACAACATTTTCATCAAGCGTGACCCTGCCGGAAATATCAAGCCCGATAAGGAAAAATCCACAGAGAAGATCGACGGTGCGGTTGCTTTGATTATGGCTCTTGACCGTGCGATTCGCTGTGGATGTGGTTCTGAGGATTCTATTTATGATTCGAGAGATTTGTTGGTGTTGTAGGCATTTATTTTTTCCAATGATTTAATTTCTGTAAAGTCTGACTGTAATATTCACGAGCCTGTTCAGGCGGGAAATTTTCATTGCAAAAATGGTTTATAAGAAAATCAGTAAGTTCTTCTATAGATGAATATACAAACTTTCCTTCGTTATAACACCACTTGCAATAATCCTCATTGAACATTCCATCAGTTTCTTTACTAATTAATTCATCTTCAAGAGGCATTCCGCAACATTGGCAAATCAGCTTTCTTGGAGAGCCAAGAAGTGTATTTATTGAGACATCAAACAGTTTAGACAAAAGTTTTAATGTTTCTGTATTAGGAACAGTTTCACCATTTTCCCATCGGGATACTGCCTGACGAGTCACAAATACTTTTTCTGCGAGTTCTTCCTGAGACAAACCATTTTTTGTACGAAGCTCAAATATTATTTCTTGCGTATTCATATAATTATCACCCCCAATAAAAAGTATATCACAGATAATCTCAAAAGGCAAGCAACTCGTTGTTGCTCTTTTTCAATTACAAATTCAATGAAGAAAGGAGTACGATTTTCATGAGCATTTTCAGCGGACTGTTCCGAAGCCGTGATAAGCCAAAGAATAGCTATGATTCACCGTCCTACACCTACTTTTTTGGGCGGAGCAGCAGCGGAAAACGAGTCAATGACAGAACGGCTTTGCAGCATACGGTAGTGTATGCCTGTGTTCGTGTGTTGTCGGAGGCTATTGCACAACTGCCCCTGCACGTTTATAAATACACCGAAAACGGAAAAGAGCGAGTGCCGATGCACCCGCTTTACTTTTTGCTGCACGACCAGCCGAATCCCGAAATGACGAGCTTTATTTTTCGTGAAACGTTAATGTCGCACCTGCTGATTTACGGCAATGCCTACGCACAGATTATCAGAAACGGTCGTGGCGAGGTTATGGGACTGTATCCGCTGATGCCTGATAAGGTCAAGGTTGACCGTGATGAGCATAACCGTTTGATATACATCTACAGTCGTTATGACGAAGCAAATCCAAATCTAAAAGAACAAGGCGATATCGTTCTCACAGCTGAAAATGTTCTGCATATTCCCGGCTTGGGATTTGACGGATTGGTCGGTTACTCTCCAATAGCTATGGCAAAGAATGCAATAGGAATTTCTCTTGCCTGCGAGGAATACGGATCTACCTTTTTTGCAAATGGTGCTTCACCGTCAGGTGTTCTGGAGCATCCGGGAGTGATAAAAAATCCCGAAAAGCTACGGAATGCGTGGGAAAGAGCATACGGCGGCAAAAACTCTCACAGGGTTGCTGTGTTGGAAGAAGGTACAAAGTTTTCGCCTATTTCTATTCCCAACAATGAGGCACAATTCCTTGAAACAAGGAAATTTCAGGTAGAAGAAATCGCACGGCTGTACCGTGTACCTCTGCACATGATCGGAGATCTGGAGCACGCCACATTTTCAAATATAGAACAGCAGTCGCTCGAATTCGTAAAATACACCTTAGACCCTTGGCTTGTCCGTTGGGAACAGTCCTTACAGAAGTCGCTTTTATCGGATTCCGAAAAAGGACAATATTTTATTAAATTTAATGTAGAAGGACTGCTCCGTGGTGACTATGCTTCACGAATGCAGGGATATGCAACAGCACGGCAAAATGGCTGGATGTCGGCAAATGATATTCGAGAATTGGAGGATATGAATCGTATTCCCGATGAAGAAGGCGGAAATATTTATACTCTGAACGGCAGTATGACGCCATTAAACAAGTGCGGTGCAGCTTACGAACAGAAAGGCGGTGATGACAGCGATGAAACATCAGATCAGTGACCTATATCAGATGCAGTCACTCCCTCTTGATATGAAAATCAGAATGACTGAAAGTCGTATCAGAGGCTGGTATGAACACTATGGCGGTGAAATTTACTGCAGTTTTTCGGGTGGAAAAGATTCTGTTGTTCTCAGGGAGATTATAAAAAATACTCCGGGGTGTATATGATGTTCCGTCGGTTTTCTGCGATACGGGACTTGAATATCCGCAGCTTAAGGCGTTTGTAAAAAGCTGTGAGAATGTAACGATTATCCGACCGAAGATGACTTTTCGACAGGTCATTGAAAAATACGGCTATCCTGTTATTTCAAAGGAAGTTGCAAGGCGTGTGCAGTATGCTAAAAAAGCAGTTGCAGAGGGACGTGAGAAAAATCACGGGGACTACCAAAAACTCTGCGGTCTTGCCGTCGATAAGAACGGTCAGAAAAGTCAGTTCAACTGCGAAAAGTGGAAGTTTTTGCTTGAGGCACCCTTTAACTGTTCTTCCGAATGCTGCACGATAATGAAGAAAAATCCCATGAAACAGTACGAAAAAGAAACAGGAAGAGTCCCTGTTGTGGCAACAATGGCGTGTGAAAGCCGTCTGCGAAAGGAGCAATGGCTGATTCACGGCTGTAACGCTTTTGATGCAAAACGTCCACGTTCTCAACCCATGTCATTCTGGACGGAACAGGACGTGCTTGAATATATCTATACCCGCAAAATTCCTTATGCACAGGAAGTGTACGGGGATATTTTTATAGACGAAAATGGAAAATATCATACCACAAAAGCACAGCGCACAGGCTGTGTTTTTTGTATGTTCGGCTGTCATCTTGAAAAATCACCTAACCGCTTTCAGCAGCTTGCAGTTTCTCATCCGAAGCTGTATAACTATTGCATCGGCGGTGGCTGTGAAGTTGACGGTGTATGGCTCCCCGATAACAAAGGACTCGGACTTGGAAAGGTTCTTGACTATATCGGTGTTAAGTACGAAAAGGAGGATAACGAGAATGGAAAAATTCTGGAACTGGATAAAAAATGAGGACAGCGGAGAAACTGAGCTTTTCTTTGAAGGTCCTATCTCAGACGAAACTTGGTGGGGCGATGAGATAACGCCTGCTATGTTCCGTGATGAACTGGCGAAGGTCAGCGGCAATCTGACCGTCTGGATAAACAGTCCCGGCGGAGATTGCGTTTCCGCAAGCCAGATTTACACTATGCTGAGGAATCACAAAAGCAAGGTGACTGTAAAAATTGACGGCATCGCTGCAAGTGCGGCATCTGTTGTTGCTATGGCGGGCGATGAAACGCTGATCAGTCCGACCGGATATTTGATGGTTCATAATCCCATGACTTTGGCGAGTGGAAACAAGTTTGATATGGAAAAAGCAATAGCACTTCTTGACGAAATCAAGGAGGGCATTATCAACGCTTATGTCCGAAAAACAGGGCTTTCCCGCAATAAAATTTCTAAGCTGATGGACGATGAAACGTGGCTGAATGCTGAAAAAGCGTTGCAGTTGGGATTCGTGGACGGTATTCTTTTTGATGAGAAGAAAAAGCCGTTTATTCCCGAAGAGAATGAACCAAATGAAGATGAATCTGATGAGAAATCAAAGGAAGATGATTCTGACGAAGATGAAGAAACTCCTGATAAACCGCAGAAAAATACAGCCTCTATGCTGTATTCGCCGACAAAAACTACCGCATCGTTGATGCAGAAAATATCCGCTATGACACCGATAGGTGTTCCCATAAATCAGCTTGAAAAAAGGCTGGCACTTCTTAAAAATTGATTGGAGGAATGATTATGACCATTCAGGAACTGAGAGAAAAAAGAGCAAAGGCGTGGGACGAGGCACGAAATTTCCTCGATTCCAAGCGTAATGACAGCGGACTTTTGTCCGAAGAGGATTCCAAAACCTATGATGCAATGGAAGCTCAGATCGTAGCTTACGGCAAGGAAATCGACCGTCTGGAACGTCAGGAAAAGCTGAATGTCGAGATGAATGCACCGACTTCCATGCCCATTGTGTCCGCTCCCGGAGGACATTCTACCGAATCGGAAAAGTCCGGCAGAGCTTCTGCGGAATACAACAAAGCATTCTGGAATAACGTTAGAAACCGCAACTGGGTGGACGTTCGCAATGATTTACAAATTGGCGAAGACAGCGAGGGCGGTTATCTTTGCCCTGACGAATTTGTGCGCCTGTAAAAGGCGATGTTTACAGTAGATTAGGCTCTACACCGCAAAGCAGAACGGTTGTCAATCTGCCT
>CANQWA010000033.1 GCA_947627445.1 uncultured Ruminococcus sp. | reverse complement strand
TTTCTGTGAATATCTCCGCCTGCCTCTCGGCTCTCGCCTCTCGACCGACAGCTTTATTATTATACCATGCCATACCCACTCTTGTCAAGAAGAATTTTTGACGGGATTTTCCTCTGATAATTGTTTATTTTTTACAAAATTCCGACCATTTCCCCGGATCTCCGGCAAAAATCCCGGCAAATTGTCTGTTCTTTGACCATTCTTTTCATATTCCCCTTTACTTTTTCCGGACAATATGCTATACTGGACATGGAAGAACTGCCGCAAACATCAAGGGAGGAAAACCTATGGTAAAACATATCATTCTCTGGACGCTGCATCCAGAACTTAGTGACGCTGAAAAGGAAACGATCAAAGCCGGTATCAAAGCCGGATTGGAAGGTCTTGCCGGGCAGATTCCCGGTTTGCTGGAGATCCAAGTCCAGACAAACTGCCTGCCGTCTTCCACCGCAGATCTGATGCTGGATTCGGCCTTTGAAAGTGCAGAGGCTCTTTCGGCTTATGCCAAGCATCCGGCGCATGTGGCTGTGGCTGACGGTAAGGTTCGCCCTTATACCGCCGTCCGGAGCTGTCTGGATTTTGAGGTATAATCTCCTGCGCCAGCAAAAACGAGCAAAAAAGAACGGGTTCAGCGGAATTTTTTCCCTGAACCCGTTTAAAATTTGTTCGGATAAAATTTGTTCGGATTTTTATGCCTCGCTATTGCTGCTCATTTCGATCTTAAAGGGATCATAACGCTTGATAGCTCTGGCGTTTTCCTGCACATTCTGGCTGTCGCACCAGCCGTCACGCAGATCCTCATACGCATCATAATACTTATTGGAAACCTGTGCCAGAATCTGATCCTCTGTCCAGAGATCCTCTTCTGTCATACGTTCTTGGATATCACGGCGCACCACGATATAGTATGCGTTTTCGTCCTCTACCAGTTGGGGAACGCCCATTTCCGCATCACCGAAAGCAAAGTCATAAACCGCTTTGCAGGGTGTATAGACCGGATCCTCCTCGCTATCATCCGCATCGTCCGTTGTCACCTTGGCGATAATGCGTTCATTGGCATACGGAGAGGTCGTTGTGGTGGTTCCTGCTTCGGTATCATCTGCACTCTCCGCCGCTTCTGTGGTGGTTTCGTCCGATGTCTCGTCCGATGCGGTAGTCTCAGCTTCTTCGCTGTCACCAGCTACTGTGGTATTCTCTGCATCCGCATCCGGTTCTGCTGCGGTGGTGGTGGTTGCAGCAGCCGTGGTTGTGGTGGCTTCTGTCGTCGTTGTCGCCGCAGGGATTTCGTTGCCCTCTTCGTCTGTTGGAGAAGTGGCAGTTGCAGCAGCAGCTTCTTCGGAGATGGAAGTCACATAGGCATTATAATCCGTCTGAATGGCGTCCATTTCCGCGTCGATCTCTTCATCCTTTTTCAGACCGTCCAGCTGTTTCAGATAGTCCTCCACCATCTTTTTCAGATCCGCCTTGCCGGCGTCATCCAGTGCCTCGCCGCTGCCGTCTGTCATATTGAACGCAATGTAACGCACACGGGCGTTGTTGTCGATATAATATTCCTTGAGTTCGTCCTCTGTGACGCCTTCTTCGCCGTCCACATTGTAATAGTAGAGGAATACCTCGTTTGCCTTATAGGTATTCTCCAGCACCTTCTTCACAGAATCCTTAGAAATACCGTTGTTTTCAAAATTCTCACTGTTGGATTCCCAAAAAGCGTCTACTGTGGTGTTGATCTCTTTCTGAGAATCTGCATCTAACTCCAGCTTCAGCTCCTCAAATTTCTGTTCAATGGCAACATATTCCTGACAATACTCCATTGCCTTATTGCGCAGCCATGTTTCCGTGCTGACACCGTCCATGGTCAGTGCCTTGACAGCCTTATCATTTTCCATATCCAACTCAGAATTTTCGGATGTCAGGGTGCTGGACAGTTCGTTGAATGCTGCATAGGAATAATAAATGTAAACACCGGCATTGACATCCATGCCGTCAATTGTCATTGCATATGCGGTGCTTTCGCCGCAGCCTGTCATCGAACATGCAAGCGCAGCCGCAGCCAGCAGAGCAGCAGTTTTTTTCCACTTGAACATAAGTCAATTACCTCCAGATCAATCCGGCAGCCTTTTCAGCGGGACAAAGCCGCTTTTCCTGTGCCGTACGCAATAGTTCTCACATAAATTTTATTATACTACATTTTTTCGGAGAAGTCTATACTTTCTCAAAACTTTCCCAAATTTTTTTCAATTTCCCAAAAACCCGGATGCCAGGTTGATTTTCCCTGCGCTTTGTGATAAAATATGAAGCCGTCTGAAAAAAATTTTTCATGTTTTATTCACCAGTGTTTCCGGTATTCAAGGCTTCTGTGGTGGTTTCCGCCGGTTCTGTCACCAGATTTTCCGGATACGGCATGGTATCCAGCAGGGGATAAAGGGCATTCAGCATGACCTCATAGGCTTTTGTTCCCAGATGGATGCCGTCACCGGCAGAGTATTCCTGTTTCAGTCCCAGGGTGGAAGGATCCGCCAGAAGGTCAAAGGCGTTGAGGTATCTCACGTTGGACCGGTTCATATGCTGTATCATTTCTTCCAGAGCGGCATTGTATTCCAGCAGCTTGGTGACAGAGACAAAGGAGTTTCCGTATTCAATGGGTGTGATACTGGCAACGACAATATTTGTCTTGGGAGAAGCTTCTAAGAGAGCTTCGATTTCCTTTTGATAGGTGGCGGTATACTCCTCTTTGGAGATCAGGTTGATATCGTTCATGCCCATGGACATCAGGATATAAGCTGGCTGCATTTCTGCGACAATATCCGTCACATCCATGTTTTCCTGTCCGTTGTAGGGATACGTATAGTCATGGAGACTGCGGATGGCTGCATTGCCGGCAGCCAGCCCGTGTTCTTCCGGGATAAAATCATAGAGGTGATAGCCAGAAGCGATGGAATCTCCGATGACCACCAGATTCTGGGGATATGCTGCGTGAAGCTGTTCGGTGGAAAGATGCGGTGCTGTGGTGGCTGCCGTAACAACAGGTGCATGGTTGTCGATCCGTCCGGATCTGCTGCAGCTGTGCAGATGGGCAATCAGCACAATCAGCAGCACCAGCACAACGGCGGCAGGGAGCAGCAGGATCAGCTTCTGCCGAAGCGCTGCTTGTCCGGGGGAAACACTGCCCCGCCCTGCGCCGGATTTCCCGGCAAACAAAGCCCGAAAGCTCTTTTCCCGCCAAAGGGTCACTGCCATGCCCTGAATATTTCTCCCAAATCGGCAAAGACTGCGCCGGATTTGGAGCAGATAGGTGGAAAAATCTTTCTTTTCCGGTTGTTTCGACTGAATTTTCATATCCATCCACACTTCCTGACATGCAATCATGATCGTTTCACAAGGATTTCTAAACCTGTCTGTTTAGGCAAACCCGCACAAAGATTGTGCGTCAGATGCACCGTCAGATTTTTCGTCAGATGAAACCAAAAGCGCAGTGAATACTTGGTGTATTCACGAGCATTTTGGTGAAATATGACGGAAAATATGCAAGCAGTTGACGTGCAAAGCCGCCAGGCGCTCTTTGTGCGGGGTTGCCTCTATTATACCACAGAAAAAAACAAATTTCAACACGTTTCCGAAAAAATTTCCACCAGCCGATTTGCATTTTCTAACAGACTATGTTATAATAGGAATACAGTTTTTGAAGGAAGTGATCGCTTATGCGCTGTATTGCACTGTCCCAGCTGAACGAATCCATGACCTCTGCCGACACTGCCATGCAGGAAGCCGATGCTATTTTTCTCGAACAGCTCTGCCGCATTGCCAAGGCGATCCAGAATGCCGCAGAATCCCGTCCCATCGTCCTGATCTCCGGTCCTTCCGGTTCGGGAAAAACCTCTACGGCATATCTTCTGGAGCGCTTTCTGCATCATTGGGGCTGTCCCTCCCATACCATCTCCATGGATCATTTTTTCCGCACCATGACCCCGGAACAGCATGCCTTGTCTGCCGCCGGAAAAATGGATCTGGAATCCCCCGACCGGGTGGATATCCCACACTTGAATGCCACACTGGAAAAAGTCATTGCCGGTCAGCCCGTCTGGATACCCCGGTATGATTTTCCCTCCACCACACGCACCGATCAGGATCACCTGCTCACCCGAAAGCCAGGAGAACTGCTGATTTTAGAGGGCATTCATGCTCTGAATCCCAAGGTCATCACCATTCCCGAACACAAAACCACCCGGATTTACGTCAGCGTCCGCACCCGGATTTCCGAAGGCGGCACCATCCTCCACCCTTCCCGGCTGCGGCTGATCCGCCGGATGCTCCGGGACAAAAATTTCCGCCACCGCACCCTGCCGGAAACCATCGCCATGTTTGAAAAGGTGCAGGCAGGCGAACACCGCTATATCGCCCCGTACAAGAATCTGGCGCAGTACTCGGTGGACACCTTTTTGCCCTATGAAATCGGCATTTACAAGAGCTTGCTCAGTCGTGAGATCACGGCGTGTTTCCAGCATCCCATGCTGAAAGAACTATCCGAAATATGGGGCAGTATCACACCTCTGCCCCTGCATCTGGTGCCAAAAGATTCTCTGGTACGGGAATTCGCCGGCGACAGTCTGTTCCACTATTGAGGCAAACCCGCACAAAGAGCGCCTAACGGCTTTGCCTGGAGAACTTAGAGAACCAGTTCTGAAAACCTGTCTTTTCCACAACTGAAAGGAGCGCAGCCATGCAATTACTCGCCATTGACGGAAACAGCATCATCAACCGGGCATTTTACGGCATCCGGCCTCTGAGCAATACCAAAGGCGTATTCACCCATGCCATTTTCGGCTTTATGAACATCTACTTGAAAAATATCGCAGAAGTCCAGCCGGATGCCGTGGCAGTGGCATTTGACCTGCCTGCACCCACCTTCCGGCACAAGGCGGTGGACACCTATAAAGCCACCCGAAAAGGGATGCCCGAAGAACTTGCCATGCAGCTTCCCTATCTCCAAGAGCTTCTGAGAGTTCTGGGCATCCCCGTTGTCACCTGCGAAGGCTATGAGGCAGATGACATTCTGGGAACGCTGGCTGGCATGTGTACGGCACAGAATGCGGATTGCGTGATTCTCACCGGTGACCGTGATAGCTTGCAGCTCATCAGCGATCGTGTCACCGTCCGTCTTGCGACAAACAAGGAGACCATTTCCTATACCCCAGAGCGCTTTCAGGCGGAATATGGCTTTGCACCATTGTCTCTCATTGACCTAAAAGCCCTGATGGGTGACAGCTCCGACAACATTTCCGGCGTTGCCGGCATCGGAAAGGTCACGGCAACCAAGCTGATTCAGGAATTCACGACCATTGAAAATCTCTATGCCAATCTGGAAACTGCCCAGATGACCAAATCCCTTCGCACCAAATTGACGGCTGGTCTGGATGCCGCCAGACAGAGCAAATGGCTGGCAACGATTGTCCAAGATGCACCCATTCCCGGCAATGTGTCCGATTATTTCCTGCAGCCCATGCAGACAAAAGCCGCACGGTCGCTGCTGCTGGAGTTGGAAATGGCAAAGCTGATGGACAAGCTGCATCTCTGCACCGACGGCAGCGAAGAAGCCGCACCCCAAGAGGAAACTCCGCTGGAAGAAGCGCCAAAACCCCTGGCAGAAGAACTTCTCACCCCAGAGATTCTCACTGCGCTGGAACAGGCAGAACAGATGCCGGCAGTGCTGTTTGACGGCAGCCTGCTGCGTCTGCTGTCCCCCATGCAGCCTCAGACCATCTTTCTCACCAAAGACGAGCAGCTGATCACCCGGGTCTTACAGCAAAAGCACATCACCTTTGGCGCAAAGCCTCAGTACCGCTGGCTGTTCTCCCACGGCATCCAGCCGGACAGCACCCAGCCTGCTGCCGCAGACGGCGAGATCGCAGCCTATCTCTTAAATTCCACCGCATCGGCATACGAGATCGAACGGCTCTGTATCACCTACCATGTGCCCTATCACAAAAGTCTGGGTGCCCATGCAGAGCTAACCGCACTCCCGGCATTGTACGAAGCCATGACCGCCAAGGTCACAGAGCAGAACATGGCACAGCTGCTGCACATGGAACAGCAGCTAACCGTGGTACTGGCAGCCATGGAGCACAACGGATTCTATATTGACCGCAGCGGTGTGGAACAGTTCGGGGTATTCCTCTCGGAACAGATCGAGGAAATGCAGCAGCGCATCTATGAGGAAGCCGGTCACCCTTTCAACATCGGCTCGCCGAAGCAGCTGGGCGAAGTGCTGTTCGGAGAAATGCATCTTCCCCACGGGAAAAAGACAAAAACCGGCTATTCCACCAATGCGGAGATCCTGGAAAATCTCAGCAGCCAGTATGCCATTGTGCAATATGTCCTGAAATGGCGGCAATTCTCCAAGCTGCGCTCTACCTATGTGGATGGTCTGCTGAAAAATGTGGAAGCAGACGGCAGAATACACACGGTATTCCGCCAGACCGAGACACGTACCGGCAGAATTTCCTCCACCGAGCCGAATTTACAGAACATCCCTGTCCGCACCGAGTTGGGACGCAATATGCGGAAATTCTTTGCGGCACAGGAGGGATGTGTCCTGCTGGATGCCGACTACAGCCAGATCGAACTGCGTCTGCTGGCGAATCTCAGCGGTGACCGTCAGATGCAGGAGGCATTTCTCAGCGGGGCAGACATTCACGCAGCCACAGCCGCACAGATATTTGGCATGCCCATGGAAATGGTCACCCCGGAGATGCGCAGCGCTGCAAAAGCCGTGAATTTTGGCATTATCTACGGCATGGGAGCTTACTCTCTGTCCCAGGATATCCATGTCAGCGTCCAGCAAGCCAGTGCCTATATCCGGAACTATATGGCACAGTTCCCCAGCATCGGCAGCTTTATGGAGAGCATCGTCGAACAGGCGAAAATCCAGGGCTATGTGACCACCTACTTTCAAAGAAGAAGACCCGTTCCGGAACTGCTGGCTTCCAACAAAATGGTGCAGGCAGCCGGCAAGCGCATTGCCATGAACACACCCATTCAGGGCACGGCAGCCGATATTATCAAGCTGGCAATGATCCACGTCTATCAGCGGCTGTGCCAGGCTGTCCCGGATGCCAAACTGATCCTACAGGTACACGATGAGCTGATCGTGGAAGCACCCCAGGCACACGCCATGCAAGCGGCAAAGGTGCTGGGGGAAGAAATGCAGAACGTCATCCGCCATTCTCTGCCGCCAGAGCAGCAGGAGAAATTTCCTGTGCCTCTGACAGCGGATGTGAGCATGGGAGAGACTTGGTATGCATCCAAAGGTTAACCTGATCCCGGCAGAGGAAGCGCATCTGGAACAGCTTGTCCGGCTGGCAGAATGTTCCTTTCCCGATCCCTGGTCAGCAGGAGTGTTCCGGCAGACCATGCACAGTCCGGCAAGTATGCTCTGGTGCGCCATGGACGGGGAGATCGTTGTCGGCTATCTGGCGATTTCCCGGACGGGGGATGATATGAGTGTGGATGAACTCGCCGTCCATCCGGACTACCGCAGACAGGGCATTGCCGGCATGCTTCTGGAGACGGCGCATCGGCGTTTTCCGGATAGCCATTTTTTCCTGGAGGTGCGACAGTCCAATGCATCCGCCATTGCCTTGTATGATTCTCTGGGCTATGCACCGGTGGGATTCCGGAAGCGCTTTTACCAGAATCCGGAGGAAGGCGCTGTTCTGATGCAGCGGAAATGTCATACCAATCCTCCTCATGCCGATCCATCATCGGATTTTGGAGGAGCAGTGTCAGAACCCGTCGGTTCTCCCCAATAGCATCCGGATACACCCCTCTCACTTATGCCCCCTGAGAGGGGTTTTTTCGCCCATAAACGTGCATATTTCACAGAAGATTTACAAAAAAGATGCAGTTGCTTCAGAATATCGGATTTTCCTCCCCCGAATCCTCCTGGCATTTTGTTGTGTTGCTTTGGCGCGCCCGCGCGCGAAAAAAAAATTTTTTTCTTTTTTTCTTTTTTCTCTTTTTTCTCTTTCTTGTCTTTATTCTCTTTATTCCATTGTGGTTGCTCGTTGGTTGCTTGTTGGTTGCTTATTGGTTGCTCGTTGGTTGCTCGTTGGTTGCCAGTTGGTTGCTTATTGGTTGCTCGTTGGTTGCCAGTTGGTTGCTGGTTGGTTGCTGCGGTGCGCAGAGGGTGTAAAAATCATCGGTGTGCCGGTGGTTTTTCCCGGGTTGCCGGTTGGCTGCATTCTGGTGCGTTGCCGGTCGCTTATGGGTGCGCTGCTGATCGCTTATGGGTGCGTGTCTGGTTGGATTTTGTCGGTTTCTGGTGAAAAATCTGTCTTGCCCGGAAGAGGCACACGTCTTTCCCTGTACGCCATGCGGACGGCGCATCTGACGCACCATCTTTGTGTGCTTTGTGCGGGTTTGCCTAAAAATTTTCTCGACCCCCTTGACAAACTCACAAAAATAGTGTACTATATAGATGGTTAACCAAATTTCCCTGCAGAAAGGAGCTGTCATCTCTTGGAATTCCGCACAAATTATCCCATCTACCTCCAAATCGTGGAGGATATCAAACGCCGCATCGTCATCGGCGAGCTCAGACCCGGTGACAAACTGCCCTCTAACGCAGAACTGGCTATGGTCTACCATGTCAACCCCAATACCGTACAACGCATCTTTCACCAACTCAGCGCTGAAGGTCTTGCCTACGCCAAACGGGGCATCGGCACATACATCATCGAAGATGCATCTCTGCCCGATACTCTCCGACAGCAGATCGGCGCAAGCCTGACCCATCAATTCGTGACCCAGATGCAGACCTATCACTTTACCCCGGAGAAGATCACTGCACTGCTAAATGAGCAGTTAGAACTGTTCTCATAGAAAGAAGGAGAAATATGCTAAGATTTGAACATGTAACAAAAGTATACGGCGGACAAAAGGCACTGGACGATGTGACCGTTTCCTTCCAGCCGGGACACGTTTATGCCATGGTCGGGCCCAATGGCAGCGGCAAAAGCACCTTGATGAAAGCCGCTGCCGGACTGTTACAGCCCACCAGCGGCAATATCACCTACAGCAATCTGCCCATTGGTGTCGAAACCAAAAAGCGCATTGCCTATATGTCCACCGAACCGTTTTACTATGACTATATGAAGATCCGTGATGTAGAGGGATTCTACCAGGATTTCTTCGCCGACTTTGACAAAGACCTTTTTGCCGGACTGCTTGGCTTTATGCAGCTGACGCCGGAACTGAAGGTCAAATCCCTTTCCTCCGGTATGGCAGCCAAGTTGAAAATCGCCGCCACCCTCTCCCGGCATGCGGAGGTCTGTATGCTGGACGAACCTCTCAACGGCATTGACCTGGTCGGCCGTGACCAGATTATCCAGAGCATTCTCCGTTCGATCCACCCGGAGGCGACCATTCTGATTTCCAGTCACCTCTTTGACGAACTGGAGCCTATTGTCGATCACATCGTCATGATGGAAAACGGCAGGGTAATCCTACAGGGCGAACTGGAGGAAATCCGCAAGCAGTATGGCATGTCCATCTCCGACCTGTACCGCAGCCGGTTTGCCGCTTCCCAACCGTATCCCTATCCCCCTCAAATGTAAAGGAGCTTCTATGAAATACTTATTGAAGTACGAATTCCGCCGCGCACGCCTGGCGCTGCTGGGCATTACGGCGATCACCTTGTTTTTAGAGATGGTCTATCTTTTGGGCTATCTCCTGGATATTAACGCACTGTTCACCTTAGGATTATTCGGCGGTATATTGGTCATTGCATGCAGCACCATGGCGATTTTGCTCTACGGCGTATTCATGTTCAACGAGGACATTTCCAAAAAGCCGGGCTATCTGCTCTTTTCCACACCACGGAGCCATGCACAAATACTGGCTTCTAAGCTGTTGATGATCCTCTTTGCCCTCATTGGCACATCCATTCTCTTTACACTGTGTATCGGCTTTGACATCTTTTTGGCGATTCAGAAAGAGGACATGTCTTTGTTGTCCTTCTTCGCTTTCTTTGATCCGTCTATCACAAAAAATGCCGTTCTGGGGACGATATTCAATCTGCCCAACTATATTGGTATGGGCATGTATGTCCTCTCTACCATTGCGGAATTTTTGATGCAAGTGATGGTGGCATATCTCTTGATCGTTCTCACCAAAACCATGATGGGCAATCAAAAGGGCAGAGGGATTTTGGGCGTCATTCTTTGGATCGTCATCACCAATGTAATCAGCTCGATAGGCGGCTTTATCAGCTCGGCGCTCCTCATCCTCTCGGAGCCGGATTCTTCCTTCAGCAACAGCATCGACGCTCTGAACGGCCTCATGGAGATGCTCTTCTCCCCTGTGATGTACCTGCCGTCCATGCTGATCAGCATTGGCTGCTGTATCGGCGGATTCTGCATCACCAAGTGGATGATGGACAAAAAGCTCAGTCTATAGCCCACAGCTAAGGAGGCAATCATGCAATTGGAATCCCAGTTTCCGATTCCCATCGAGGATCTGTCCACGCCCTGCTACATCACGGATGTTCGTTTGCTGAAAAAAAACACCGCACTGCTGCGGCAAATTCAGCAAGAGACAGGCTGTAAAATTCTGCTGGCACAAAAGGCATTTTCCATGTTCTCTGCCTATCCCTGGATCCGGGATGATCTGGCTGGAACCACTGCCAGCGGTCTGTATGAAGCCATGCTGGGACACAAGCACTTTGGCAAAGAGGTTCATGTATTCTCCCCGGCATTTCCCCAAGAGGATTTCACCAAGCTGCTGGAGATCAGCGATCACATGGTGTTCAACTCGTTTCGTCAGTGGAAAAAATACCGCTCTCAGGTACAAGCTGCACCAAGACACATTTCCTGCGGCATCCGTGTCAATCCCGGCTATGCGGAGGTAGAGACGGATTTATACAATCCCTGCATTCCCGGTTCACGGATGGGCGTTCTCCCAGAGCAGATGGAAGAAGAGGCCTTTCACGGACTGGAGGGGCTGCACTTTCACACCATGTGTGAACAGGACGCCCCGGTTCTGGAGCGGACGCTGGAGCATTTTCTCCCGAAATTCGACAAGTGGCTGCGCCGCTGCCAATGGGTGAACTTCGGCGGCGGGCATCACATCACCCGAGAAGGCTATGACATCCACTGTCTGCTCCGGTGCATCCGCCGGGTACAGGAAGAATACGGGGTACAGGTCTATCTGGAACCCGGTGAAGCCGTTGCCCTGAATGCCGGTTATCTGGTGGCATCTGTGCTGGATCTCGTTGAAAACGGCATGGAAATCGCCATTTTAGACGCATCCGCAGCATGTCATATGCCGGATGTCCTGGAGATGCCCTATCGCCCCCATATTCTCACCAGCGGCAAAGCTGGTGAAAAGAAGTATACCTATCGGCTGGCAGGCAACACCTGTCTGGCTGGAGATGTGATCGGTGACTATTCCTTTGACAAGCCTTTGCAGCCTGGAGACCGGCTGGTTTTCTGCGATATGGCGATCTATTCCATGGTCAAGAACAATACCTTCAATGGCATGCCCCTGCCGGATATTGCCCTGTATCATACGGATGGCAGGATAGAGATCGTGCGGCGTTTCGGGTATGCGGATTTTGAGGGGAGATTGTCCTAATCGCTCTTCATGGGAGGAGGATGAGCTCTGCATTTTTGGTCAGGCATGGGAAGAAACAAACGGGGCTTTAGCGCCTGTTTCGCCTGGTGCAGGAAAATGTCCGGATGGTTGTCTTGGACATCGCCGCAGGATACGGATGCATGTTTGGGAGGAGTCAATAGTAAAACATTAAACGAAAGGAGAGAACAAGCAATTCCTCCCACTGCCCATAGAGGTAGGGGTATCCTTGCTTGCGATTTAGATGAAAATGCGTCACAAAACGGACAATGACAGAAAGACTTTTCACAGCAGCCTCTTCCTTGCGGCGGTAAGATTCGGGGTGTTTCTTTTGGCAGAGTGTCTTTTGGCAGAACTGCTGTTATGGGTGCTTCCTCTGATCCTGCCGATATTCATCCCGATTTCTGGCAGAAAAGTGCTGCTTCCTGCGGCGGCTGTATGCTTTGCGGCAGCGTATACGGCGTGCCGCTATACAACGGTCAGAATCAGAGACGGTTTGGTTGAGGTCAAAAACGCCGGCAAGAGGCATTTTTATTCGTGCGAGGACTGTGATTTTTTTTCGGAAAGCCAAAAAAGCACCGGACTGAGTGTTTTTTCTCCGCTGTATCAATACAGTTTGATCGTGAACCACAAGGATGGAAGGCAAGAAAAGCTGCGTCTATGGTGCTTTCGGGCAGACGACTGCGACAAGCTGATCCAGGATATAGATACGATACAGATGCAGCGCCATAACCAAGCGGCAGCTGATGCCAAGACATTCTATGAACTGCATTTCGGAGAAGGAGAGTTACAGATTGACCGCAAACGGATCACGGCGAATGCGTGGAAAAACGTTTTTCGGATATCGGTGATTTGGGTTGTCATTTCGGCTGTACTTATCGTTCTGACCCTAACCGACAATGCCTGGGAATACGGCGGTTCCTTTCGGACCTTGGCAGAGATCGTGATGTCTCTGTGCTGCGTTGCATATATTCCCTTTTCCATCGTCAAAACCAAGCGCAACGCTGCGACCTGTCCCTCAAAGCTGTCTTTTTCCGGAGAGCATTTCATGGTAGATGCGGATCATTATTCTGCGGCGCATATCCAAAATGTATCCATGACCTCCGTCAAGCTGGAATCCCATTCCATCTATCCTGTTCCGCGCTATCTCATGGTAAAGACCGATGCGGGCATTCACAGATACTGGCTGGGTTCACAGGATTCCATGACCTGCTCCGAGTATATGCAGATCGTTCAATTTGTCAACGGAGCTTTTCTACCGTACCCGGGGATTTTCTGTGTGTCAAGCAGACGCGGCTTACTGAACCGATAAAGAGATACGGGGCTGTTGCCATGGCAACAGCCCCGTTTGAATTTAGGGCGTGTTGACACTAAGCCTAAAACGCATCTTTTTGGCTGAATTTTACGCATACTGCGTCGAGAAAACTTGCCGGGCGACAGCCCGCCTGCGTTTTCTCTCCTTGTCTGCGCAGAAATTCTGCTCAAAAATTTGCGCATTATTTTAGTGTCAACACGCCCTAGAACTTGTTCTTATAGCCGTGAATCCGGATCATCCGCATCCAGCAGATGCAACAGCGCACTTGCCAGATACAGCGAACCGCAGACCACCACGATTCCCCCGTCAGCCTTTGCCAGACGAACCGCCATGTCATAAGCTGCCGCCAGAGATGGCATCTCTATGCCGATCTTTCCGAAACAGTCTGCCAGCACATCCTTCGGCACTGCCTGCGGCGAAAAATCATCCACACAAAATGCCGTTTCCAGCACCTGCCGCAGCAAGCCGCAGCCTGTCCCATAGTCCTTGGTGTCTATCATGCCGCATACGCCGTGGATATGGGGGTTCTCCGCCAGCCGCAGAAGGTCCGTCAGTGCCAGTACGCCTGCCTGATTGTGTCCTCCGTCCACGATGACCATAGGGTCTTGGCGCAGCACCTGGGTTCTCGCCGGAATCTGCACCTGAGAGATGGCGTCTGCCGTCACGGATGCTGAGATGAGAAATCCGTGCATCCCCAACAACCGGATCACCTCAATGGCGGTCAGGGCGTTGGCCACCTGATGCCGCCCGGGCATGGTCAGGGTATACTGAAAGCTGTGATAGGAAAAAACGGTCTTTTCCAGAGATTCCTCCATGATCCGGCAGTCCCGCATATCCGGCATCACAAAGGATGCATTTTTATGCTGCGCCGTTTTTTCCACCAGGCAGCGGACATTCATCGGATTGTCCGGAGACAGCACCACCGGGCAGCTTGGCTTGATGATACCGGCTTTCTGGGCAGCGATCTGAATCAATGTATTCCCCAGCACTGCCATATGGTCATAAGAGACAGAAGTAATGGCACATACCAGTGGACGCTTCACCACATTGGTGGCATCCAGAAGACCGCCGATGCCCGTCTCCAGGACCGCCAGATCGCACTGTTCCTGCAAAAAGTACAGCAGTGCAATGGCGAAGGTGATCTCAAACTGAGAGCATTCGGCAGAGACGGAGCAGTTCTTCACCTGCTGGCACAGGGTGCAAAGCATGGCATCGGGGATGTCCTGTCCGTTGATCTGGATGCGGTCGGTGTAATGCCGGACAAAAGGCGAGGTCAGCGTTCCCACCCGGAATCCTGCTGCTGCTGCGGATGCGGAACAAAAGGCAGCCACTGAGCCTTTTCCGTTTGTTCCGGCAATATGCACGACGCTCAATTTGTCCTGGGGATTGTTCAATTCGTCCAGCAGTGCTGAAATTCTGGACAAGTCATGTACTGGCTTGCCGCTCTTCTGAAAGCTGCGGATATAGTCCATTGCTTCGGAAACAGTCATGCCATCACTTCTTTCTTCTCGTTTTTCCAGCCTGTCTTTCTCTCCAACAGCGCCTGCAAACATCCCATGGGAATGCTGTGTCACTGAAAGTCTTTCATGGATTGCATCAGTTTATCCATCTTTTCCTGTGCCTTCGCCAGCTTCGCCTGCTCCGCCTGAATCAGCTGCTCCGGCGCTTTCGCCAAAAATCCCTGGTTGCTCAGCTTTTTCTGCAAGAAATCCAGATCCTTTTGCACCTTTTCCTGCTCTTTTTTCAGCCTTGCCAGTTCCTTCTCTTTATCCATCAGCTCATCCATGGGAATAAAGATCCGCACAGAATCCGTCACAGCCGTCACTGCGTCCGGCATGTCAAACTTTTCCCCGATCTCCACCGCAGAAGCAGAAGCCAGCTTCTCAAAGAACACCGCTGTGCTCCGGTACAGCTCCGGTTCATTGGTTTCAATGTAAATGCGAGCCTTTTTCGAGGGCGGCACCTGCAATTCCGTCCGGCTGTTCCGGATGGCACGAATGGCAGCGATCACCTTTTCAAACTGCTGTTCTTCCTGCGTAAAGTCATACTTCCCATCATACACCGGATAATCCTCTGTCAGGATCAACCGCTCTCCGCCGGTCAACACCTGCCAGATCTCCTCTGTGATATAGGGCATAAACGGATGCAAAAGCTTGAGCATACCCCGCATCACCCAAATCAGCACGGCCTGGGTGTTGGCTTTTGCCAACCCCTCAGCCTGCAATCTTGGCTTTGTCAGTTCGATATACCAGTCACAATACACATCCCAGATAAAGTCATAGATCTTGGCACATGCCACACCGATCTCAAACTTTTCCAGATTTTCCCCCATCTCCTTGGCTGTGGTGTTAAACCGGGAAATGATCCACTTGTCCTCCAGCGTCAGCTTCTCCGGCAGACCGGTATACTGGAAATCCTCCGGCAGATTCATCCAAATAAACCGGGAAGCATTCCACAGCTTATTGGCAAAGTTTCGGGCAGCCTTTACCTTGTCATCGCTGTAGCGCATGTCGTTGCCCGGCGCATTACCGGTAGCCAGCATAAAGCGCAGCGCATCTGCACCGTATTCTTCGATGACCTGGAGGGGATCAATCCCATTTCCCAGAGACTTGGACATTTTCCGTCCCTGTTCATCCCGCACCAGACCGTGGATCAACACGGTATCGAATGGCACTTCGTTCATATTTTTCAGTCCCGAGAACATCATCCGAACGACCCAGAAGAAGATGATATCATATCCGGTCACCAGTGTATTGGTGGGATAGAAGTATTTCAGATCTTCCGTCTGTTCCGGCCAGCCCAGTGTAGAGAAAGGCCACAGTGCGGAGGAGAACCAGGTATCCAGTGTATCCGGATCCTGCCGCATGGTCTTGCCGCACTTGGGGCAGACCGCCGTGTTTTCTTTGGTCACGGTCATTTCACCGCAGCTGTCACAGTAAAACGCCGGAATCTGATGTCCCCACCAGAGCTGACGGGAAATGCACCAGTCCTTGATATTCTCCAGCCAGTGGAAGTAGATCTTGTTGAAACGTTCTGGCACAAACTTGGTTCTGCCGGTTTTCACCGCATCGATAGCAGGCTGTACCAGGGGCTGCATTTTCACGAACCACTGCTGAGAAACTCTCGGCTCTACCGTTGTGCCGCAGCGGTAACAAGTGCCCACATGATGGCTGTAGTCTTCGATCTTCACAAGCGCCCCTTCAGCCTCCAGATCCTTGACGATGGCTTTCCGGGCTTCATAGCGATCCATGCCGGCATACCGGGGATAATCTTCGGTGATTCTGGCATCATCGGTCATCACATTGAGGATCTCCAGGTGATGGCGCAGTCCTACCTCAAAGTCATTGGGGTCATGTGCCGGCGTGATCTTTACCACACCGGTACCAAAATCCATCTCCACATACGAATCTGCCACAATGGGGATTTCCCGGTGGACAATGGGCAGAATGAGAGTCTTTCCGATGAGATGCTGATAGCGTTCATCCGCAGGATTGACTGCCACAGCCGTATCTCCCAGCAGTGTCTCCGGACGGGTAGTCGCAAGCTCCAGATACCCGCTGCCGTCTTTCAGCGGATAGCGCAGATGCCAGAAATGTCCGGCTTGATCCTCATATTCCACCTCTGCGTCAGAAATGGAAGTCAGACACTTGGGGCACCAGTTGATGATCCGCTCACCCCGATAGATCAGCCCCTCTTCATAATATCGAATAAAGACTTCCTTGACTGCCTGATTGCAGCCCTCGTCCATCGTAAAGCGTTCTCTCGTCCAGTCGCAGGAAGAACCCAGCTTTTTCAGCTGCTCCACGATTCTGCCGCCGTACTGTTTTTTCCACGCCCAGGCACGCTCCATAAAGCCGTCCCGTCCAATGTCCTCTTTGGTCACGCCGTCCTTGCGCATGGCTTCCACGATCTTTGCCTCTGTGGCGATGGAAGCGTGGTCGGTTCCCGGCAGCCACAAAGCACAATAGCCGGACATCCGCTTCCAGCGGATCAGAATGTCCTGCAATGTCTCATCCAGGGCATGTCCCATATGAAGCTGTCCGGTGATATTGGGCGGTGGGATGACAATGGTATAAGGTGTTTTCTTCGGATCGACCTTGGGGGTAAAGCTTCCGCTGTCGTTCCACATCTGATAGATACGATCCTCAAATTCCTTTGGCTGATAGGATTTTGCCATTTCCTGTTTCATATCTTTTTCGTCCTTTCCACAAAACCTGTATCGACCCCATTATTATACCCAATCCGGCAGCATTTGTCAAGAGCATGTTGCCGTCCGGCAACACCGCACCGGACAAAACCGGACAAAAAAAGAGTATACGAAAACCATCGTACACTCTTTTCCGGCAAATTTTCACGTTTTTCTCTCAACTGATGATTATTGAGAAACCGTAATATAATCGCTGCAATCCGAACCGACCTCTGCATTCACGATCTCCAATGCATTCTGGTCATACTTAAAGCGGAAGATCAGCGCAACCAGTCCGGGATTGTTTGCCATATCAAAGCGAACGGTCACTTCATCTCCCGGCTTGCCCTGTGCCGTTCCTGCCACAATGCTGAACGTGCCATCCTGTGCCTGACCAACCTCCGGTGCCTGTGCATCGCCTACTGCGATGGCGCCGTCTACAAAGGTACAGGGAACCGTCTCGGCATCCCAGTTGGCAAAGTCGCTGTTGCCGCTGGTGAGCGCATAGACGCCGTCCGGCACATTATCCTTGATTTTAAAAGTGACATCCAGAAAATCCCCGTTGAATACATAGTCCTGACCCAGCGACATATCCATCCAGTATGCCTGGAAGGATATCAGACTTTCCTCATATGTTTCCCCATTGCTGCCGCCGCTGCTGCTTTCTCCGTTGCTTTCTTCAGAGCTGCCGCCGCTGGATTCGGAAACCACCTCTGTGACCGTATTGCCGTTTTCGTCTACTACCGGTCTGCCTGCTGTATCGGTCACAACCACATAGTACTCGCCGCTGCCGCCGGAATTGCCATTGCCGCCGGAATTGCCATTGCCGCCGGAATTGCCATTGCTGTCACCGGAATTGTCATTGCCGCCGGAAACACCCTGGTTGACGGGAACATCCACATGGTTTCCGTCATCATCCACACGATAATCGAATGTGAGATCCTGCTTCTCCAGCTGACCAAGCTGTTCCGAATTTAAAGTCTCCGCAGCCGAATTTTCTTCATTGTTGCTGTTCTCTGCCTGACTGCTGTCATTTTTTCCGCATCCGCTGCACGCCACCCCAACCGCACAGACCAGCAGGCAAGCGATCCATCTTGTCCGCATTGTTTTCATTTGAAACAAGCTCCTTTCTCTGAGAGGATTGGTTTGCCCTGTGAACACAGGCAATTGCAGGCAACACCGCACCAAGAACGCCTGATGACCTTGTACGGTATTGTCTGAGAACTGGTTTTCATCGGACTTGACCATGGAGAACCAGTTCTTATCCATTATACACGCTTTTCTTGCAAATGTCAAGTCTTTTTGCAAAAAGAAGATACCAGGACAAATTGGCAGGATTGGCAAACATTTTTGACTCTTTCCGGATGCAGGAAATGCCAATCAGGCTCCCACAATGGGTTTTTTCTGACTTCTGGCAAAAAAACACTTGCATTTTTTGGGGATTCGGGTTATACTGTTATAGGAAGAATGAATCTGCATAGAAGGCGTGACGATATTTTCTGAGAACCAGTTCTTCTGCATGCATTTCTATGTGAACCGCGAATGAAACAATCAAGGTGAAATCGGATATGGCGACAAAACAACCAGCATCGAAAAAAAAGCTTCCCTGGAAGCTGATTCTATGGCTTCTGGCAATTGCTGCAATATTTGCTGCTGCCAGCATTGCCATGATCCCTCTGATCCGGCTCTTGTCCAGCGAAGAGGGGCAGGCTGTGATTGTGGAAAAAATGCAAAGCTTCGGAATCCTTGCCCCCCTTCTCTTTGTCCTGCTCCAGGTGATACAGGTGGTAATCGCCGTGATCCCCGGGGGACCTATCCCCATCATCGGCGGCATTCTCTTCGGGGAATGGGGCGCACTCGCCCTTTGTCTGACAGGCTTTTTTCTGGGTACAGTCCTGGTGTACTATCTGGTACAGTGGATCGGCAGACCTCTTGTGGACAAATTTGTCTCGGAAAAGCATTTTGAAAAATTCCACTTTCTCTTAAAGGGAAAGCGGTTGGAGCTGCTGATCTTTGTGGTATTCCTTCTCCCCGGACTGCCAAAGGATGTGCTGACCTATCTGGTGTCCTTTAATTCCAGGGTCAAACCCATGCATCTGTTTGTTCTGACCACGCTGGGAAGAACGCCGGCGACGGTGCTGACCGTCTTTTTGGGAGGCAGTCTCTGGGACGGCAACTATACCTTAGCGATCATACTGGCAGCAGCACTTGTCCTCTGTGCCGTTATTGGCTTTTGGATCAAACGCCATGTGGACAAGCGTGCCTCGAAGAAATGATGCATCTCAAAAGAAAGCAGGAATCCACATGGAACAACAAGGCATGACGCTGAAAGCATGCATGGAAAACTATGACGTCCTCATCCAGCTCTTATCCCGGGTGCAGGACGAAAACGAACACATTCTCCGGGCGCTGTCCCTGCTGGAACAAATGCCTACCGGCAGAGTACCCGGCGATATTGCCGGACAAGCACGTGCCCAT
The DNA here is from genome assembly GCA_947627445.1 of uncultured Ruminococcus sp. Lineage (GTDB taxonomy): Bacteria > Bacillota > Clostridia > Oscillospirales > Ruminococcaceae > Ruminococcus_C. The sequence continues at coordinate 7,513 of CANQWA010000033.1, read as the reverse complement.
GCCATTGCAGAAATTGTGAAAAAGCGGGAGACCACCAACCAGGAGCTTCTGCGAATCTACAGCCGTATGTACTGTGATCTCCGTGAAATCCTCTTTCCGAAACCCGATGCTGAAAGGAGCTGATACGGATGGAACATCTGCATCTGCCAAAAGCGCTGACATATCTCAGCCGTCTGTATGCTACATATGAAGAGCAAGGCATCACCGTATCCGAGAGCCAGATGCCTCTGCCGGATTATGCCAGCTTTGCTTATTTCAAATATCTGCTGTTTCTCGCCAATCTGGACCATGTGGTCACAGAGGAAGAAACCGCTTTCATCAACAGCTGTTTGGGGAAAAGAACTACCACACCCCAGTTAAAACGATTTTTACAGCAGCACAAGCTCAGCTTTTCCGGCACAGTGGATGCTCTGCTGTCCCTGCTGTCTCCCCTGATCCGGGCAGATCTTGGCGGCAACGGCACACAGGGCAGTGTTTCTCTGCTGCTGCTGAACACCCTGAAACAGATGGGAACACAGTTTTCCATCCAGACCGGCGGTGCGGAAAATCCGCAGCAGAAAATGGCGATTACTTCGATGATGTCCCAGCTCAGCAGCTACCGCACGGCAGCTCTGGGCAGTTCCCGGCAGCTGCATCTCCAGGAAGCTGCTGTTGTTCCCGAAAACGTCCAACCTCAGCTGCCAGACATGCCGGCTTCTAAGGATCAGGTGGTGACAGAAGCATCCGTATCCGACGCCCCCACAGAGACTCTGGAAGAGCTGATGGAACAGCTCCACAAGCTCACCGGATTACAGAACGTGAAAAAAGAACTGGACGGTCTGATCAATCTGTTAAAGATCCGCTCCATGCGTCAAGAGCGCAGCCTGCCCTTGCCTCAAACCTCTTTGCACATGGTATTTTCCGGCAATCCCGGCACAGGCAAGACGACTGTGGCTCGGCTTTTGTCGAAAATTTATGCCCGGCTTGGCATTTTGGAAAAGGGGCATTTGGTAGAAGCAGACCGGGCTTCTCTGGTCAGCGGTTATGTGGGACAGACTGCCGCCAAAACCAAAAAGGTGATCGAACAGGCTCTGGGCGGCGTGCTGTTTATTGATGAAGCGTATACCCTCACCAGCGCCTCCTCCGGCAGCAATGATTTCGGCACAGAGGCGGTGAACACGCTTTTGAAAGAAATGGAGGATCACCGCAGCGAGTTGATTGTGATCGTTGCCGGCTATCCCAAGGAAATGGAGGATTTCCTGGATGTGAACCCCGGTCTGCGCAGCCGGTTCCGGCAGATCATTCTCTTTGAGGATTATTCCCCCGAAGAGCTGATGGCCATTTTCGAGAGCATCTGCCAGGAATACTGCCTGAAAATGGTTGAACCGACCCGGGACTATGTCCGCTCCTATTTTCAGAAATGCAGTCAGAAGGCAGGCAAGGGCTTTGCCAATGCCAGAAGCGTGCGGAATTTCTTTGAGTATGCCCTGACCAATCAGGCAAACCGGCTGGCGCAAATTGACGAGCCGCTGACTGATGATATGCTGCTGACTCTGCTGCCGGAAGATGTGACGGAGATCACGCTGGTTTAAGAACTTTTTCTCCAAACAAGAACACCGTCGGCTTGCTGGCTGACGGTGTTTTTCTGTGAGAATCTGTGGTGAGAACCCGTCTTGATCCGGTGTTCCTTCTATCTATGCCGACATTATTCCGGCTGAATCGCATCATATCCTGTCTCACGGGTACGGATCCGCATGGCATCCCGCACATCATAGCTGAAGATCTTTCCATCGCCGATATTCCCCGTATACGCAGCCTTCTGGATCGTATCAATGGTCTTTTGCTCCCATTCCTCAGAAGAAACCAGAACCTCCAGCTTGATCTTCGGCAGCATCTGAATCTCCACCATCTGATGACCGCGGACAAAGGAATACTCCTTCAATCCTCTCTGCGTTCCACAGCCCATCACCTGATACAACGTCACACCATGCACATCCAGTTCCGCCAGTGCATCCAGTACATCCTCCAGCTTTTCTTCCCGGATAATCGCTTCAATCTTAATGATCATTTCTGTCAAGCCTCCTCATTAGTCTAAGCCGTTAAACGATGGATACGACGATTCGCCATGCTCCGAACGATCCAGACCCACACGCTCGTCTCTCTCATCCACACGGATCGGACCGCTAACCAATCTGGTCATGCCATAACAGATCAACGTCCCCACAACCGCTACCGCAATGGTAATGACAATACTTGCTATCTGCACCAGGAATAGATGGACATCTCCAAACGCCAGACCATCCCACCGGGCATCGCCGTTGATAGACACCTTCGTAAACAATCCGGTGCAGATGCCGCCCCAGATACCGCCGACGCCGTGACAGCCGAATGCATCCAGCGCATCATCATAACCGAACTTTTGCTTTGCCCAGGAGATCATGAAAAAGCAAATGGGAGAAGTGGTCAGTCCGATGATCACCGCAGCCCATACCGGAACAAACCCTGCACCCGGTGTAATGCCCACCAAACCGGCTACCAGCCCGGTACATGCACCCACAAATGTGGGCTTTTTGTTGCATAGGACATCACACAGCATCCACGACAGCATGGCGGCAGCCGAAGAAGTACCAGTGGTCACAAAAGCGTGAGCTGCCAGACCATTTGCCGCCAGAGCCGAACCGGAGTTAAAGCCAAACCAGCCGAACAGCAGGATAAACGCCCCAATGGCGACCATGGGAATATTGTGAATCTTATAGGTTGCCCGTGCCAGATCATACCGTTTTCCCAACAGAATACACAGCACCAGTGCCGTAATACCAGAGCTGATATGTACCACGTTTCCGCCGGCAAAATCCAGCGAACCGATTTCCGCCAGAAAACCGCCCTTGCCCCAGACCATATGCGCCATGGGATAATATACCACCAGGCTCCACAGCACCAGGAAAATAAACAGGGACCGAAACCGCATTCTGCCGGCAACGGAACCGGTGATCAGCGCCGGTGTGATCACGGCAAACATCATCTGGAACACGCAGAAAACCATATTCGGAATCTCCTGCCCCTCCCGGTACGGCTCAGAGAGCGAAACATGCTCTAATCCCAGCCAGCCCAAGTCGCCGATGATGCCAAAATGGTCTGTACCAAAGGACAGAGAATAGCCGAACAATACCCACATGACAATTCCCGTACCGATGGTGAACACAGAGGCAAACATGGTATTCACCGCATTTTTCCGCCGCACCAGACCGCCGTAAAAGCAGGACAGTCCCGGTGTCATAAAAAACACCAAAGCAGCGCAAATCAAAACAAATCCAATACTTCCAGCATTCATCATGATGATGCCCTCCCTGTTTCGATGTGGACAGATTTTTCATGAAATCCCGGTACAACAACCTGTTGCAGAGGGCGCAAAAAAGCGCCCTGTACAGCAAGACCGCTGTACGGGACGCCATTGTCCTTATTCAGAATCATCTGACAATTCTGAGTATAGCACATACTTGTGAATTGGTTAGGGACAATCTGTGAAAGTTTACAAAATTTTCTGCCGCATCTGTGCCAGGTCAAAAGCATTGATCCGATTGTTCCGGTCAAGATCGCCGTTTTTCCAGTTGGTCAGCGAACCATTGTTCAGGAGATACTTTTGCGTCATCACGATATCTGCCACCGTCAGCACACCGTCATCGTTCACATCGCCTTCGATGATCTCAGCCGCCGCGGCTTCTCCTTCTGTCAGCGCCAGAAGATATGTCAACGGCGAGTTCCAGTAAATGGTGATCTCGTTGGTCGAATAGCTTTCAGAATGATCTACATAGCGCTTGGACATCGCCACATCCCGCAGATACGCCTTGGCAGCGCTGTCCTCCAGGCTGGAATTCACACCGCCAACCAGCATACCCTTCATCGCCTGTTTTTTTGCCATAGAAGGTCTGTGGTGGGGATTCTGCGGCGAAACGGTTCCATAACCGGTGACAAAGCATTCTCCCAGGGGGTTGGTTCCCAGCAAATAGTGGAGCTGAGCTTCCGCACCATCCAGATACTTGGTTTCTCCGGTCAGCCGATAAGCCAGTCCCAGTATCATGCCGGAATTGGCAACGGTCATATTGCTGCCCCAGTTCAATCTGGTGATAGCAGTCTGATACGGATTGGTATTCACGGTCCGCAAAAAGTTATCTGCCTGAGCGATCAGGGAAGCACGGCTTCTGGTGTAAATATTGGAGGAAGTGTCCGCATTTTGCATGGTGAGAAGCGCCACATTGCCGTAGTCGCCTACCGTAGACCAGTCAAAACCGGTGCCGACAGCCATGGATTCCAGCGCAGTCCGATAAGTTTCGCCCTCTGTGGCACGGTACATCTGTGCAGCTGCCCAGTACCGCTCGTCTCTGTCGGAGGTATCACCGTAATCCCCAGTGGTGATTTCTTCGGGGTTATGAAAAATCAGGTTGGGATTTTTCTCCAAAAAGCCCCATGCCTTTTCCGCCGCTGCCAGACAGTCTGCCGCAAAATCCGGATCTATCTCGCCATAGAATTCATATGCCATTGCCATCACAGCGCAAAAGTCCGCTGTCGCCGTTGTCGAAACCGGTGTCACAATCAGCTGGTCTCTCTCTTGCTCCGGCATCACATAGCCCGGAAAGTTTTCACAGGTCACCTTGTGGTACACACCGCCGGATTCTGCCTGCATTTTCAGCATCCACTCCAACTCATACCGTGCCTCGTCCAGAATATCCGGCACTTGATTGCCGCTTTCGGGAATGCCCAAGCTGTCGCTGAACAGCGCCGGATTGGCTTCATAGGCATAGAGCAGATCTGCCACTGCCTTTGCGCCGGCTACCACATATCTGCCGTAGTCGCCGGCATCATGCCAGCCGCCGTTGACATCCAGACTGACGGAGGGATCCTCCAGCAGCACTGCCTTTGTATCATGACAAGCCACATGTCCGAACACATCGTCCTCTACCGCAGTGCCGCATCTTTGCAGATAGAGCATCCGCACGGAGTCGTCTGTCAGGGTATCATATACCGTATCCGAAATGTCAAAAGTGTAGGAGTCATCCAGAGCGCCGCATTGGATATAGTAGGTGCCCGGCTCCGTCACGGACGAGAAATCACCCTGCCAGTCCGTCTCACCTGCCAGTCCGTTGACGGTTTCGCCGGTGAGCGCACCGGTATAGACCACTTCATTGTTATCCGCCCGGACAACGGAAAATTCTGTTTCATCGGTCACATCCCGGAACACCGCAGTTTTCCGGCTGTCGGGATGATAGCCCACCTGATTCGTCAGGATATCCGGCTCATAGGGGCGGAATGCAGCATAATCCACTTCGCTGTCATCCACCAGCTCCAGTACCACGTTATCCAGATAAATGGTATGCTCCGGAAGCTCCTCGGTCTGTACGCCGCAGTTGAATACCAGCTTTGCCATAATATCGGTTTCCGCTTTCATGGTGAAGGTATAATCTACGGTCATCGGCTCAGAGGTCAGATTCAATCCCTTCCAAGTATAAGACTGATATGTGCCGCCATTTTGCTGGAGCATTGCCTCAATGGTACGATCTGTGGTAGAAGAGATTTCATAGGACAGACGATAGACACCGTTCTGATACAGGGGGAGGATATCATAATACATCTGCACTGCATGACTCACTCTGCCCACATTGGTAATATGCAGGGCAAGCTTGCCGTTTTCCGTAGAAAGCGTGCCAGCTCCGCCGCTTTCCTTATAGATGCCCCAGTCAAAAGTGCCGGAATCGAACGTCGAGTTGGTGATGTAATTATCCGCATGTACCGGCATCGGAAGTGCCGACGCCCCTGCGATCATCACGGCGCATGCAGCGAAGGCTGCCATGCATTTTTGGAATCGGTTATTTTTCACACAAATTTTCCTCCTTTTTGAAAAAATGTCTACAGACATTCTTATTATAACTCATATGTCCAGGTAATTCAATAACAAATTGTATCTGAATCATGTCTTATCTGATAATACCCGAAAAAAGCCGCTGCAGCTGTCGATTCACAGGAAAAGCCGCACAGGAAAAAGGCGAAACCTGATCCTGTGCGGCTTTTCGGTGTTTGTCAAATACGATCTGGAGCTACTGACCCGATTCAAACGGGCGACCATGGGCAGACTTATCCGAACGGCATTTTTGGCTGCCTAATCCAGCAGCATTCTGGCACGTTTGTGCAGTTGATCTTCCATCAGAGCAAGCCTTTTGTCGTCAAGGTTGTATCGTGTGTGACGTTTCAGATGCACAGTTGCGATCTTTTTCAGCGCATCTCTGTGCCTTTTTGCCAGAACAGACCTTGCAGTGCCTATGAAGTCATCATATACGCAAGGTACAAGTGTTTTGGCATATCTTGCAAGACTTTCGGGCGACGCAAGATCATCTCTGCCTGCGAAATTGAACAGCGAGTTTCCGTGGTCGAAAAGCGGGGCGGGAGATACTGGCTTGTTCCGCTCATTATCCACAAGCAGTCCGAAGTTTCCGAAGTGTCTGTCCGTGTTGCAAATCAACGCATCAAACACCAGCATATCATCCAGCGCATCTGTGAATGTGCTGCCAAGCGTTTCATAGTATTCTCTCACAGCTTTCATGCCGCCTGTGCGAACTATCTTGCCAACAGGTGTGTATGAAAGCTTTTTGTTTGTGAACAATTCACAGAAAGAGCACAACTCGCCTTTCCACTTTGACAGCCCGTAGGGTACGGCATCTATTTTCATGACGTCTGCCACCTGCGCCGCATAAAACTCCGAGTACGGTTCAAAACCTGTGTTGGAAGCTCCGCTCGTGCCTCCCTTGTATAGCATGATCCTGCCGTTTATCCTGCGCCAGCATTTCGGCAGCATACCGTTCGTAGTAAATTCGGGCGACGAGTCAAGCGATGTTCTTACCGAGCTGCCATATCCGGTGAACGCTATCCAAGCAAGTGCGCGGCTGAAACGGTTGTCGTACAAATTGTACTCGTCAAACGTGCCGTCAAAATCTTCGCCAACTACCCAGTAGCAGTCGTTCAGCGACAGCCCCTTGGAGATCTCTATGATGTGCATGGGGCGGTTTATGCTAAGTCCGCATTTGCTCAGCAGACTGTGAACGTATGCCCTGTTGCTCGGTATCGTCCTGTGCCTTAGCCAGCTGGCAAGACTGTCTGCATCCGCATCCAGTCCGAGAGGCAAAAATCCGACATTTTCCTCGTTTACCCATGTTATATTTACGGCAAGAACGCTGCTGTCCGAATTTGCCTCAAACCGTATCAGCGGCGTGTCAAAATGCCGAAGTTCATATGCCATGTCTTTGCCCTTCCTTTACGTTCAGGCAAACCCGCACCAAGAGCGCCCAGCGGCTTTGCCTGAAAATTTCTTGGCATAGGCGAGTATGCCTTGATATGGTTTCATGCGCCATATGGCTATTTTTCAATATGGAAAAGAGGATGTGAACCGCACGAACAGTTACGCCCTTAACAAATGTTAAGGGCGTTTTTGGAGCTGGTAATCGGACTCGAACCGATGACCTGCGCATTACGAATGCGCTGCTCTACC
>CANQWA010000032.1 GCA_947627445.1 uncultured Ruminococcus sp. | reverse complement strand
CAAAAATTTTGTCCTGTATCTTGCATTTGTGATGATTTTTTCGCTCATATGCGGATTTGTTGTCAATCTGATATTTTAGAAAATGGATATAATTTAATTTTAAGAAAGTCATTTTTATGACAGTAGCAGTTATGAAACGTTGACCGATGCTATTAGAAATCGTGATAATACCGGATTTTGTCCGATTGAAACGGCAGTTCAGGAAATCACTGAACCTGAGATTGCTCTTACTGTAATTCGCAATAAATTCAGAGAATTGCAAAACTAATTTTTATCAAATAAAAGCATTCTTTTAATATTTTGAATAGACCGCCTTGGGGGTCTATTTTTTTGGCAATTTATCTTTAATGCCTGATTTTCAGAATCTCCCGTTGCAGAAAAATCAAAGGTCGCCATAATTGATTTACGCCGTCTTTCAGTTCGGCAATATCATTCTCATAGAGCCTATTCATCTTTTTGATGAATATGGCTTTTTGCATAACACTACTCCTTAAAGTACCATCATCAATCTCCGCCAAACACCGTAAGTACGATCTTAAATGTAGCAACCCCCAACCTCAAATATATATTATTATTCCGATAAGGTGATTCCAGCCTTATCGAAATAATAATATATAGTAGAAAATTTGGGCTGAAAACTACAGGAAACTACTGCAAAATATAGCAAAATTTAGGAAAAATTAGGAAAATGCAGGTAAATCATCCAAATCAGGAAAGTCAGAAAAGTGTTTCTGTCGCACTGTCGCATTGATTTTTTAGTAGTCAATTCCATTTTTCTGAGACATAAAATGCGACAGATACTTCAATTTTTGACCCTACGCTGAACAAAAGTGCATATATTTGTGAAAACAGAAAAGCCGTAAATACGCCACATAGCGTATCTACGGCTTTTTTCATGCGTCTTTTTTAATTTGAAAATACGCATTTTCAAGTGGTGGAGGCGAGGAGAATTGAACTCCTGTCCGAAAACAAGTCCACACAACTTTCTACGAGCGTAGTTTATCTACCTTAATTCCCGTCTGAGACCGCCGATAAACAGGCTGTCAGAGAAGGTAGTTCAAATCCGATCCTGCGGTGTGAACAGGCCGCCGGAACGTTCACCACTGCAATCATGCCGCAGCGCAGACCGTGGTACTCCTGCGGGCGACAGTAGCTGACTTAGGCAGCTACCTGCAGGCTCTTGTTAAAGCTTACAGAAAAATTATTTTTAGCGTTTAATTTAACGCGCCGCTTATGAAAGAGATGCGGCAGTCTCTGCTCGCTTATCGTGTTTCGTCATCCCCGTCGAAACCGTTACGCCCCCATTTCTTTGTCATCAGAAATTTTGTTCCTTGACTGTACGCCGGATCTGCCGCTGGGCATCTGCCTTTGCCGCCGCCGCACGCTTGTCGTAAAGTTTTTTACCTTTGCACAGCCCAACTTCCACCTTTACTCTGGAATCTTTCAAATAAAGAGAAAGGGGAATCAGTGTCAGACCTTCCTGCTTGACCTTGCCGAACATCCGGTGGATCTCCTGCCGGTGCATCAACAGCTTTCTCACACGCAGGGAGTCGGTGCGGAACAACCCATCCTTTTCATAGGGTGAAATATGCATGCCTTTCACAAACAGTTCACCATTGCTGATGTCGCACCATGCGTCTTTCAGGTTTACATGCCCCAGCCGGATGGATTTCACCTCGTTGCCTTGCAAAGAGATTCCTGCCTCATAACGCTCCAGGATGAAATATTCATGCCGTGCCTGGCGGTTGACACAGATTTGCTTTGTGCCTTTGGTGCGCATGAAAAATCCCTCCCAGTGGTAGTTTTCGGTTGATCACGGAACGAACCCATTATATCATATTTTGATCACTCTGTCAAGAACTTTTCTGTCACCGATTTCAGATTCGGCGGCAAATACGCCGGTTTTTTGATGCAGAAAAACAAATTCCGCCTGAATACCTCCTGTTGTCATTTCTTTTTATCTGATGGGATGCAATGCATGGGGATTTGCATTTCGACCCCAAAAAAGATACCACTCGTACCATAATGCAGTTTGGGCGATGTGTGTTGTGTTACACTAAGATGTATTGACACGATGCCTAAAATGCATTTTTTGACAAAATTCACCGCAGCCTGCGCCGAGAAGACTTGCCAGGCGACAGTCCGTCGCGTTTTTTCTCCTTGTCTGCGCAGAAATTCTGTTCAAAAATCGACGCATTATTTTAGCACCCAAACGCCCTGGAAAGCAGTCATCCAGACCGCCTGTAAATGGACAACCTTGACAAACATAAGAAAAGTAGTTGACATCGTGAAATCCAGGTAATATAATATGATATATATGAATACATCGAGTGGCATATTCGGGACAGAATGCCCTGTGCACAATTTCCGAAGCGGAATTGGAAGATTCATGAGGATGATGGATAAAGAATGAAACAGGCAGAACAAGTTCTTAAATTTTCAAGTTTCTGTTTCCCGTGGAAAAAGGTGAAAATAGCCCGGCAGGAAAACGAAGGTCTGCGCTCTTAGCGGTATGACTCAAGTCACGGTATGTGCTGTCTCAAGTATTACGTTATGATTTTTTATCAGAAAGAGAAATAGAACAGCCTTTTTCCGTCTTTGCAGCAGAGAAAGGCTGTTTTTTTGATATGATACTCGGCGGAATTGAGAATTCACATTTATTTTACAATTTTTCCCGCACAAATCGTGCAGATGGTTCGTTAATGTTTATAGAAGGGAGGTTACACATGTGTCCATAGAGATAGGGGAGCAGTACGAAAAGATCTATCGTTACTGCTATCTTCGGGTACATCATCGTGAAATTGCTGAGGATCTGACACAGGAGACCTTCCTTCGATTCCTGGAAAGACCTCAATATCACGACCAGGAAAAGGCGCTCAGGTATTTGTATGTCATTGCCAAAAATCTATGCATCGACGAATACCGAAAGATGAAAACCGAACCGCTGCCGGAAGATTTGCCCGAACAGGAGGACAGAGAAAATGCTTGGCTGACCAGTATTACACTGCAAAGTGCCATTGCCGCCCTTTCAGAAGAAGAGCGGGAGCTGATCCTCCTTCGATATGTCAATGAAGTACCGATTTCTGTGATCAGTGAGTTATATCAGATATCCAGATTTGCTTTGTATCGCAAGCTCAAAGAAATCATAGCGGTACTTCGCAAAGAATTTGAAAGGGAGGAGAAATCAGGATGAAACAAGATTTCAAAAAAGCGCTGAAAGAAGCTTATCAAATTCCCGAATCTCAGCATCGGGATGCATTTCTGAAGCAACTGCAGTTGGTTGACCCTCCGCAAGAAAAGCCAAAAAGATGTTATTTTCGGTTATCACCGATAATGATACGCTGTGTGACATCAGTTGTCACGGCTGCAACATTTTTTGGCGTATATACATTTTATAAGGATATTCCCAAGGTGCCGCCGGAAATGGTTGTCGATGTGACTGAATCGCCTACAGAAGCGGCTACCCAACCGGCATCGACAGAAATCGCAGAAACTGTACCGGAAACGACACAGAATTCTTCGGAAGTACCGTTGGCTGGATTGGATGCGCACCATACAGAAGAAACGGGTGTGCCGGAAATTGAGACTTCTCACGGAACATTTCCTGAGAATTCTGTTGGGAACAGCACAGATACGGCGTTTTCTGCCGGAACTTTACCTCCCTCTCAAGGTTCTGGCAGCGTCTATTCTGTGACGGTTCCCACACAGTATGATACAGCAACTGGCAGAACAACGACAATGCAGAGTGTCAAGCAAACAACTCCTGTCCTCACGGCTACAGCTCGGGTGACTTTCACGACGACAAAAAGAAATATGCCAGTAAATACGACCACCCGGACAAGTACCATAACCGAAAAAGAAGATTCGCCGCAGCAAGAAACCACAAAATTCACAGTCAACCAACCAAATTGGGTTTGGTCAACAACGCAGTCAACGACAAAACATCCTGAAATGACCTTTGCTACCTCAACACGTTCTCAATTTGACAATTCTCCTTCAATCGTGCAAACAACAATGGTTTCGAGTTACGCACCACCTGTGCAAACAACGGATAAAGGTCATTCGTCGGATGATTCTGAGAATGCGTTTACGACAACGACGCCTGCCTTTACCAAAGTGACCACGACCAAGTGGAGTGTTCATGAGCCGGTGGAAGACGTTTCTTCGTCAACGGATGGTGTTGTATCGGACAGCACAACAACAACGGAAGGTCCCTCCCCGGCAAATTATACTGTCACGCCTTGGTTTCAGTATGGCATCTCCGATCGTATCCTCTGCGATCCTGCTGACGAAGAAGGGCGTGAACCGTCCCAGAACACATGGGAATCCATGGCCAGGTCTTCCCAGCTCATTGTTTTCGGTCAAATCGAGTCGATTTATTTTACCAGCATCAACGGCAAACCATGGACGCAGATGGATATTCTCATGATAGAAAGCTGCTACGGGGAAAGAGTGGCCGGTGATCGAATCTCGGTTTATGTTCAAGGGGGATATATGCCTCTGTCGGAATACATCCGTCTGAATGATCTGGAGGCAGACTTTTCCAGCATGAAAGCAGAAGAAATTGCTGAGACGACATGGTATTCAAGCGGTGGTAATACAGCGATTCCCGCAGTGGGAAGCAGAGGATTCTTTTTTCTGCGTATAGGCTCTGATTCTGAATCTGTACCGCATGGCGCCTATATGTATACCAGTTCCACAGATCAGAGCTTTTTTACAGCAGCGCCCGACTTGTCGGACAGCGTTTCTGGAGGATCTTGTTTTGTCAGCGTGGGAAATGCTTCCTGTATGTTCCACAAGGGCGAGCTAAAGGAATTTCTGGAAAAATTTTAGCGCTGATCGTGCCTGAAACAAAAAAATCCATGCAGGAACAGTGGTTATCCGCCCAGAAACATGTGCGCCTGGCAAACCCCCATGCCGGTGCGCTTGTGGGGGATGATGACCCCATATTCTCGTATCCGTGAATGATTTTACCTACAACAGACAAGGAATCTGACTGGACTGAAATATCTGCGATTGCCAGTCAGGACAGATTCTCCGGGCGGATAATCACTGTTCCTGCTGGGAACAAATACGCAAAAGCATTTGAAAAAATCGAAAGGAGTTTTGTATGAAAATCTCAAAAATCATTAGTGGCTTGTGTATTGGCGCCGCCATTTCTCTGGCAGCCTCATTGCCGGCAGCAGCTCTCGAGCCGATACCGCCCGAGGCGGAAACCAGTTCTGTCCTGTACGGTGACGTGAATCTAGATGCCAAAATCGACCTGACGGATGCGGTACTGCTGAACAAGCGCGTTGCCGGGGCAATTCAATTTGGCGATTCGGCATTGGCAAACGCTGACTGCAACGCTGACGGCAGTGTTTCTCTGGATGACAGCATTGTTCTGCTGCGTTTTCTAACACATCTGACAGATTCTCTGCCGGAAACAGATACACCTAACAGACAGATTGAAAAGAAGATTGATGCAATTGGCTATTCCGATGAACTGCTCCGGCTGGCAACCGGCGAGAAATCTGATGCAGTAATTACCTCTGTGGAAGAGTTGGAAAGCTATCTGACGCCCATCACAATAGCTCAAAATGTCGAAGTATATCTGGAAGAATATGATGAGACATTCTTTCAGGATAATGTTCTGTTGCTCAATGCCATTTATCAGAGCTGCGGCGATGGCATCATGTACACCATTGATTCTGTTACTTATGAGGGGAATGTGCTGGATATTGTTTATTTGGATCTGCATGAAGAAGGGCCTTACCCATGTATTGTTAACGGCTTGCTGGCACAGGTGATCGTTCCCAAGGAACTGTTTACTGCTGTAGATTCTGTCAACTGGATCTATCAATCAAAGGTAGCTGAAAAAGAGGAGATTTCCTGGTCCGTAGAAACGCTGGATTATTACGGCTCTGAGTTTGACGAAACGTTGTATCAGGAATATCTCTTTACCTCCGTGGAAGAACTGGAAGGCTATTTTGATACCATTTATCTCAACGATTATACCGATTCGATCAACGATCTCTGTACCTCTATCAAGAAAGATTATTTGAAAAAATATAACGAATCCTACTTTAAAAACAATGTTTTGGCGATGATGCCCATTTCCGTTCCCAGTTTGATTCGTCAAGCATATGTGCAGAATCATATACTGTACGTGGAATACGACTGCACAGATAGAATTCCTGAAGATGATCCAACGGCAAATCTGATGCTGGTAACGGTACCCAAGAGTCTGTATACCGTTTCTTCTGCGGTCTGGGCTATTGAAGGGGCTGGTGAATTAGAGGAGATTTCCTGGTCCGTAGAAACGCTGGATTATTACAGTTCTGGGTTTGACGAAACGACAAATCAGGATTATCTCTTTACCTCCGTGGAAGAACTGGCAGCCTATTTTGATACCATTTATCTCAACGATTATACCGATTCGATCAACGATCTCTGTACCTCTATCAAGAAAGATTATTTGAAAAAATATAACGAATCCTACTTTAAAAACAATGTTTTGGCGATGATGCCCATTTCCGTTCCCAGTTTGATTCGTCAAGCATATGTGCAGAATCATATACTGTACGTGGAATACGACTGCACAGATAGAATTCCTGAAGATGATCCAACGGCAAATCTGATGCTGGTAACGGTACCCAAGAGTCTGTATACCGTTTCTTCTGCGGTCTGGGCTATTGAAGGGGCTGGTGAATTAGAGGAGATTTCCTGGTCCGTAGAAACGCTGGATTATTACAGTTCTGGGTTTGACGAAACGACAAATCAGGATTATCTCTTTACCTCCGTGGAAGAACTGGCAGCCTATTTTGATACCATTCTTCCCCACGATTATAACGATTTGGTCAACCCTATCAAGGCAGATTTTTTGTATAAATACAACAAATCCTACTTTGAAAACAATGTTTTGGCGATAAAGCCCATTTCCGTTCCCAGTTTGATTGGTCAAGCATATGTGCAGAATCATATACTGTACGTGGAATACGACTGCACAGATAGAATTCCCGAAGATGATCCAACGGCAAATCTGATGCTGGTAACGGTACCCAAGAGTCTGTATACCGTTTCTTCTGCGGTCTGGGTTGAAATCACTCATCAGCTTCTTCCTCCTGGCGGATCTTGGGGCGGATGCGAAGAACCAGAATATGGTCACCTCCATGATTTGAAAGAATTTGATTTTGCATCTCCGGATGAAAGCTATCATTTCTATGTCTCTCAGGAGAGCATGGATTTGAACAGCTATCTGACCTTCTATATCAATGAAGATCACTATGAGGAACTGAAATGTCTTGGCACGGAAATTCGCTATCCCTTTAGTGACGGTCAATGGGGAACTGATGCCGATGGGTATGATGTCTATTCCAATGCTGGTATGACATCTGATCCCATGTACGGAATATTTTCTGTCACATGGAAGGAAAACAGCGTGGTATTTGCGTTCCAGACTGCACCAGGAAGTGACACCGTTCTGGAATTCCCCTATCCGGACAGGACGATATATACCCAGACGATCTGTCAGGAAATCGATAATATCACAAAGCCCGAGATCGTTTCTGTGGATTTGACAGCCGATTGCAGCGGCAGTCTCCAGTATCAGGCGACGATTCGGGACGTCTATGCCGTGGATTACATGACAAGCGGTAAGACCGGTCTGGTGGGAACGCCCATTGAGCTGACATGGAAAGACGGCGTCTCTAACGTTCATGGGGTGTTCCACTATGACGAGTCAGAGCTGCGCTGGGTATCCGAAGAAAACCTGAAGCTAATGACTTACATCCCAGATCCCCAGTGTTTTGTGGATGTCACCGATGCAGTTCTGGATACAGTAAACAATACCGTATCCTTTGATGCACTGGAGCAGGGAATCTATCTGCTGGTAGATGCGAAGGATGGCAGCTATCAAAAGAATGTTACTGCCTATATCTCCGATTGGGAGCGAGGCGGATATGAGGTCGGCGATATTCTGGCGCTTGCAGATAAGGAGTGGGCGCTCAGCTGCAAAGGAGAATTCCATGTGACCAATGCCCAGGAGCTGGCTTCTGCGGTATGGTATGCCAATTCCTTTGGCTTGCGGACAGATATCACCCTGGAAAATGATATTGATTTGACAGGCTACGACTGGATTCCCATGGGCTACGAGGACTGCGGTACGGGCAATCCTTATGTGGGAACAGTCAACGGCAACGGCTATGCCATCCAGAACATGACCATTAACAGCAAAATGTATTATGTAGGTTTTATCGGGACAGGCAACTGCAAGGTGAACAACCTGACTTTTGAAAATGCCTCTGTTTCCGGTGGAACATGCACTGGTATTGTCTGCGGCTATTGTTTGTATCCGGCACTGCAACAAGTTCATCTCACCGGAACCGTGACATCCAGCGGACGCAGCGTTGGTGCATTTGTGGGGAATATCGACTCGATCGTAGAACCGAACTCGATAAACGAACCGAATTGTACTTGCGATGTCGTTGTGAATGGGGAAAGAGTGGAGAAGCTTCTTGCCGAATAGGTAAAATACAGCTAAAGCAAAATAGAAAACCTCCTGCACAAAGGAAAATGTGCAGGAGGTTTTTCACAGTTGCCAAAAGCCGCTCAAAACTTGCCGGAAATTATCCGAAAGACGTGTGATCTTCTTATAAGGACGTTTCTCAGTGTTCCTGACCTTCTGTCGCTCTTGCTGCAATATCTTTGCGGAACAGCACCTTGAACACGGTACGGATCAGGGGCTGGATAAAGAACAGTTGGGTGAAAAATGCAAAGGGGAAATTGAAGCACACCAATCTCAGCCAGCTCGTTATCAGAGCAACAATGTTGAAGCCGTCATAATAAGGGTAATAGATGAGGGCTGCGATCAGGCTCATGGAGGGACACATCAAACCAACCGTGGCACAGATGATCGCTGTTTCAAAAATGACCGGATGTGTTGTACGGGGGTCCAATACTTTGCAGGCGAGCTTGAAAGAGCAGGGACAGCCCATGATGTTTTCCAACAGATAGGCAAAGCAGAATTCGATCAGGATTACCGCCCATATGGGCAGCATATGACCGAACATGTAAATACCATCCTGCATCCGGATGGCTTCCAGTACGCCGGTAGCTTCCGGATTGGCAGAGATCAGCGCAGACCGGTTGATCACATACAGGCTGTAGAACACATAGGCATGGACAGTGACTACAACGGTAAGAAAAGCAAAGACCATTCTCTGAAATTGATTTCTTGGCATCAGTATAACCTCTCTCTTTTGGCGTAAAAAAGCGTGAAACTGTGAACCTGTTTTCACAAGAAGCTGCACACATCTTTTCGGTAGGTTTTGGCGGGTACTGCATGAAAAAGTCTTGCCAGGCAAAAAAGTTGCCTACGGCTTTTTCCCTTGTCCTTGCCAAAATCTGCTCGAAAATCCGTGCGCATTTCTGATAAAGACGGGTTCTGAAAAAACCAGTTTCACGCTGAACCATTATACGCGCAAATATTGATATCGCTCTTATGAGCAGATTTTTATTATAGCAGATTTTGAATTCCTTTGTCAAAGGCGTTTTTTGACAAACTTTATGCACACACAAGGCAGAAAATTGGCGTGAAGATAGACACTTGATCAAAATACACAGATGAATGCAGAGGGGATTTGTGAAAAATGTCCCTGGCAATTTGTTTCAAAATATGGTATAATGAAATACAGAAAACAAGCTTGGGCAAGCAAGTGCCCTGTACATTGTAACATACCCTGGAAAGACGACGGAGGAAATAATGCCATGGAAACCAGCAAAACAGCCTATCAACCCGATGATTATGTCTGCTACGGCAGTTCCGGCGTCTGCCGTATCATCAGCTGTGAAAACCGTGCCTTTGATGGAGAACATGAAGAGACATACTATAAGCTCAGCCCGGTAGACGGGACGCATTCCACTTATTATATTCCGGTGGATCGTGCATCGGAGCGTCTGCGTCCGCTGATGAGTAAGGATGAAATATACAGTTTGATCGATCAGATGCCGCAGACAGAAGAAACGGAATGGTGCGGGGACAGCCGAGAACGGCGAGGGATGTTCCAGCATATCTTGCACAGTGACAATTGCAGGGAGATAATTCAGATGATGCGGATGCTGTATTGCCAGCAGGAACGAAAGCGCAGCTCTGGCAGAAAGTTATCCTCGGCAGACGAGGCGGCAATGCATGCAGCGGAGCACAGACTGTACCAGGAGTTCGGTATTGTTCTGGGCATTGCACCGGAACAGGTACATGAATTCATATGCAGCAGACTGGAAGCACAGCAGGCATGACCGGAAGATATGCTTGCCAGACGGGCACCTGCGCAGTAGTGTCAACACGCCATAGAATAAACGGCTTACAAGATGATCTTGCAAGCCGTTTTTTGATGGTTTTCTATCATTATCTATGATGTTAGATGTTATGCATCATAGCCGTTGGGATGATTCTTATGCCATTTCCATGCGCTGGCAATGATTTCCTCCAGGCTGTCATGCACCGGTTTCCATCCCAGCACCGTCTTTGCTTTTTCACTGGAAGCTACCAGACGGGCAGGATCTCCGGCACGGCGGGGCGTTTCCACAGCCGGGATGGGGTGTTCTGTGACCTTGCGTGCCGTCTCAATGACCTCTCGGACAGAATAACCCACGCCGTTTCCCAGATTAAAGATATTGCTCTCGCCTCCGTCGGCAAGATACTTTACTGCCAGAATATGTGCCTGTGCCAAATCTGTCACATGGATATAATCCCGGATGCATGTGCCGTCCGGTGTGTCATAGTCGGTACCGTAGATGGAAATTGCCTCCCGCTTGCCGTTTGGTACTTGCAGAATCAGCGGGATCAGATGACTTTCCGGGTTATGGGCTTCGCCGATATTACCGGTTTCATCCGCACCACAGGCGTTGAAATACCGGAGGGAAACATAGCGCATCCCATGTGCCAGACTGGTCCAGTGAAACATTTTCTCCATGGCAAGCTTGGTTTCACCATAAGGATTGGTGGGACAGGTGCGGTCTGTTTCCAGAATGGGAATATTTTCCAGTTCGCCGTAGGTAGCAGCAGTAGAGGAGAACACGATCTTGTCAATGCCATGCGCCACCATGGAATCCAGCAGCACCTTTGTACCGCACAGGTTGTTGTCGTAATATTTCAGGGGATTTGTCACGCTTTCGCCTACCAGAGAAAAGGCTGCAAAGTGGATCACTGCGTCAATTTTTTCCTGTTCAAACAGATTGTCCAGAAAAATCCGGTCGTGAATATCACCTTCATAGAATGCGGCGCCTTCGGGAACAGCACTGCGGTATCCGGTCACCAGATTGTCAGCAACGACGACTTCTTCTCCGGCACGGATCAGCTCAAGAGCTGTATGTGACCCAATATAGCCGGCACCGCCCAAAACTAAAATACGCATATCAGACATACCTCCAAAGGATTTTTTCTTAGGGCTTGTTCAGCATTTCCGAACAGTTAACTTTTTGGCGGGCTTTGCTGTTTGACTGCGTGAAAAATCGTTGCCATACAGCGAGTATGCTTGTGGCTTTTTGCCTTTTCGCCGCTTTTCAAGTGGATGGACGATAACCCCAAAAATCTGTTTGTTCTGTGATACGGAACAGGCTCTTATATTATAACAGAAAACCGGGAAAAGGTCAACAGTTAGTTTCTTTATTTTTGATGTTGGAAAGCTGCCCAATGAGCGGATCAGACGTTTTATCCCGTCACTTGCATGAAATTTACCAGATCATTTTGGATGACAGTTTATATTGCCGTTTTCATCCTGCGCTTTTCACAAAAAATGCTTGCATTTTTACCGAAAATCTTGTATAATAGAAACAAGACACATTTCAGCAGGATTTTATATGCTGGAAAGAGAAAGAAGGAGTATTTTTATGACCACCAAAGAAATCATGGAACAGATTCGAGAAGGACTCACCGGAGAATACAGTGTGGATATCGTCTATCTGGAATCTCAGGCAGACAAATACCGCGGCACGAAAAACGGTAAGGAAATCGAAAATGCTCTGGCGGATTTGGCATATGAAATCATGCCGGAGGACAAGCGTGAGATTTTGAACAAAATGATGTATATCGACGGAAAGCGACTGGACGCAGTCTATCTGGAGGCAAACAAACTCATTCAGGACAAAGAGATTGAAAAATCCTTCCAGCTGACCGAAGCACTATATACCAAGATCCGCATGAACTACCGGGAAACGGAAAGCGAGGTTTATTTCAGCTTCCGGAACACATTGGAGCATCAGCTGTACCTGTTCTTCTATCGTCCCACTAAGAAACTGATTCGCCCTGTTTTTGACCTGTCTCAGATGGTACTGCTTCACGGCTATAACTTGTTAGAGCTAAGACGCGGAGAAGAGGCAGTTCGTGTTATCGGCGATGCCATTCGGTTGAACCCGATGAATACGGATGCCTATTTTGAACTGGCAGAATGCTATAAATTTTTGAAGCAGCCGGAAAACTTGCTTTCAGTCACCAAGGAAACCATTGAAGTGGCAGTGACACCTGTACAGCTGTCCCGCTGCTATTGCAATCTGGGCTTTTATTGTGTGGAGATCAAGGACTATGACAGTGCTGTGGCATTCTACTACGAGAGCCTGATCTATGCAGATCATCCGTTTGTAGCCGCAGAGCTGCAGCATATCCATGCCATTACAAGAAAGAAGATCACGCCTCCCACAAGGGATGAAGTGACAGCTGCTTTTGAGAAATATGGGATGCAATCCGGTGCAAATCCCGATGTAGTGGGGATCATTTCTGCACTGGCGAAGGAAGCCATTGAAAACAAAAAGCTCCCAGAGATCCGATTCTATCTGCACATGCAGTATGGACTGACCAACGATCCGGAGATCAAGGAAATGTGCGACCGATATGATACCCTGGCTAAGCAGCGGGGTGAGGCATAAGAGAGGAACATCCTATGAAAACCATTGGTATTATTGGTGCAATGCCTTCTGAATTGGCAGACATTCGTGCAGCACTTCCGCATTCTGAAATCTGTCGGAAATCAGGCTTTGACTATTATGTGCAGATGATCGGCGATACTCGTATCGTACATGTTTGCAGCGGCATTGCTAAGGTAAATGCAGCAGTTTGCGCACAGGCATTGATCGATTATTTCGCTCCGAATGCGCTTTTGAATGCAGGTATTGCAGGAGGCATGAACCGTGATGTGCATGTCTGTGATGTGGTGATTTCCAGCGAGGTGCTGCCCCATGATTTGGATCCGCATTTTTTGGCGGATTATCCGCCGTACTGTGATGTGTTTCCGTCAGATCCAGCGTTAATACGGCTGGCACAGAAGGTTTGTGAGGACTTTGGTGTGACCTCTTATGTGGGGAGAATCGTATCTGGCGAGGCGTTTATTTCCGACAATACAGTAAAACAAAGAATACAGCAGCGCTGGAATCCGCATGCCGTTGATATGGAAAGCGCTGCGGTGGGGCATTGCGCTTATCTGAATCAGATTCCCTATGTCAGCATTCGTTGTATTTCGGATAATGCAGACGATGCGGGAGAACTTTCCTTTGAGCAGTTCGAGAAGATCGCAGCGAAACGTGTAGCTGACATTGTGCTGAAAATGGCAGAAATTTTCTCGGATGAGGCGGCATTGTGACATGACAGCACACGGCTCCATACGGCAATGGATGGAAAAACGTTTTTGAGTGATTGCGTGATAGAGAAAAGCTCCGGGTTTGTTTTGTTCCCGGAGTTTTTCTTGAGATAACAGCGCATGAAGCAACTCTGCCAGATTCACATGGGAGTTTCACTTGATGCGCTTTTTCATTGCAATCGAATATTTCAATCGAATATGGATTGCGCATCCATCAGTTCCTGATACATTTCTATATATTTCTGCGCAGAAACGTTCCAGCTGAAATCACATTTCATGGCGCGGCGTACCAGAGCATTCCACTTTCTCTTATCCGCAAATAACTCGCACCCACGCTTGACTGCATTCTGCATATCATAGGCATCATAGGTCTTGAAAGTGAATCCATTTCCATTCGCACCGCCTACATCACGGACAGAATCCTTTAAACCACCAGTCTCACGAACGATAGGGATTGTTCCATACCGCATAGCAACCATTTGCGCCAGTCCGCAGGGCTCATTCTGAGAGGGCATTAGGAACATGTCCGCACCGGCATAAATGCGTCTTGCCAGTGCCGGCACAAATCCTATTGTGACATGCACCTGTTCCGGATAGGCGGACTGCATTTCGCGGAAAAAGTCCTCATAGAATCGTTCGCCGCTGCCCAGTATCGCAAACCGGCAGCCTGCCTGAAGCATCTCCTGAAAGGACTGCTGTACCAACTGAATACCTTTGTGCGCCACAAAACGAGTGACAATTCCCAACACAGGCGCATCCGAATCTTGCAAGCCGCATTCTTGCAGCAGTGCCTTGCGGCAAACCTTTTTTCCTTGCAATTCTGCTGCGGTGTAGTTCTTGGCAATATTCGGATCTGTTTCGGGATTATAGCCATTGACATCAATGCCGTTGAGAATACCAATGATCGGATCCTGCCGGCGTACCAGTGCCCGATCCATACCATAAGAATACCACGGGTCGAGAATTTCCTTGGCATAGGTGGGGCTGACAGTGGAGATGCGATCGGCTGTCTCAAATGCGCCTTTCATCAGATTGACCATGCCGTCAAATTCCAGCAAATTGGTGTGATACGTGGGAATCCCCATCAGTTCTGTAATCACCTCTTTGCCATAGACACCCTGATACTGGATATTGTGAATGGTATAGATGATTTTGATATTTTCATATTCCTGGTGATACTTATAGAGGATATTGTAAAACACCGGTATCATAGCAGTCTGCCAGTCGTTGCAATGGATGATATTTGGTTGAAATTCAATGGCGGGCAAAATTTCCAGAACTGCACGGCTAAAAAATACAAACCGTTCGCAGTCATCGTGGAATCCGTACATGCCGTCACGCATGAAATAATAGGGGTTGTCCAGTAAATAATAGGTGACTTTTCCCACAGTAATCTGATAGATGCCGCAATACTGTTTCCGCCAGCCTACTTCTACGGTAATATCGCCCAGATAGGTCATCTGGTTACGGGTTTTCGGCTGGATAGAACGATACAGCGGCATGACGACGCGGCAGTCCAACCCCGGCTGTTCATTGAGTGCGGCGGGCAGAGAGCCTGCCACATCTGCCAGACCGCCAGAGGCAGCAAAGGGAAGTGCTTCACTTGCAGCAAAGAGAATTTTCACGGGTATATCTTCCTTTCATCGGGATCATGTCAGAACTTTCAGTGTATCCTTAAAGTCTGCATTTACAGCAAATTGCCGCAGGAGCATTCAAAGCCCGTGCGGCAATGCTATTTTCATATTTTGTCGAGAACGGGTTCTCAGATTTTTGCTTTTTTGCCCAGATACAGCGGATATTCAGAAGAACCGGTCAGTACACGGTTTTCTGAAATGGTTACGCTCTTATCTGCAATAATAGAATCCAGATTACAGCCGTCTCCAATTTCTGTGCCTTGCATGAGAACGCAGTTCCGGACAACAGCACCCTTGCCAATCTTGACGCCACGGAACAGAACGCAATGTTCAACCGTGCCCTCAATCACGCAACCGTCAGCCACCAGAGAATTCTTGACATTTGATTTCAGACCGTATTTGACCGGCGGATTGTCACCGACTTTCGTGTAGATCGGTGCTTCGCTGGAGAAGATGCTGTTGCGAATTTTACTGTCCAGCAGCGCCAGATTTGCCTTATAGTATGCTTCCAGGCTGTCAATCTTAAAGAAACTGCCTGTGTGCTCATATGCCTTAAAAGTAAACTCGTCCTTGCGTGCTTGGAGAATGTCATGAACCAGGCTGGTCTGATTCTTACTGATCGCTTCCAGAACCACCTGCTTGAGGAATTCGGTGGACATGATAAACATATCCAGAGAAATATTGCACTCGCCGGACATCATGGGATTGATGAGCACTTCCTTGACAGTGTTTTCCTCATCGATCTGAAGAATACAGCCGTTGGTGCTCTTGTCACGGTTATACAGACCCTTGGCATAGATAATGGTAATATCTGCACCAGAGCTTTCGTGCTGTGCCAGTGCATTTGTAAAGTCAATCGTTGTGATAACATCACAGTCAGCCAGAACCACATACTTTGCCTTGGTATGCTCTACAAAGCTCCAGATATTGCTCAAAGCTTCCAGACGACCCTGATAGGTACCGCCGCCAACTTGACTAAACGGCGGGAGCAGATGCAAACCGCCTTTTTTCCGTGCCAGATCCCATTCACGACCGGATCCCAGGTGATCCAGAAGAGAGCCATAGTTGGATTTTGTGATAACGCCGACTTCTGTAATGCCGGAGTTTACCATATTCGAAAGGGGAAAATCCACTGTGCGGTAGCGTCCGCCGTAGGGGATAGATCCCATGGTGCGCAGCTTTGTCAGATCAATGACTGCGGAATCGTTGATGCTTGCAAAAATCAAGCCTAAAACATTCTGATTGATACTCATGATTTGCCACCGCCTTTACAGATTTTCGGAAATAACTTCTTTCGGAAGCACACGCTTGCCGGAAGATACTGTGATATTGTGTCCGAGAACGGCGATACCCCAGTCATCACGATTGGGAACAGACTCGGGATTCATACCGATTACAGCGTCGGATTCAATAATGCAATCCTCACCAATGATGGCATATTCGACGACAGCACCCTTCTTGATGACTGTACCCGGCATCACAATACTGTACTTGACAGAAGCACCTTCTTCAATGATAACATCAGAGGAAATGATGGAGAAATCTACCATGCCGTCCACCACGCTTCCCTCGGTGATCATAGAGTTCTCTACATGGGCATTTTCACCAATGTACTGCGGCGGCAGATTGTCGTGCCGTGAATAGATCTTCCAACTGGGGTCGTACAGATCCAGCGGTACACTGGGGCTGAGCAGATCCATGTTGGCTTCCCATAAACTGTCCAGTGTTCCTACGTCCTTCCAGTAGCCTTCGAATTCATAGGCAAACAGACGTTCATTGTTGCCCAGCATAGCAGGAATGATGTCCTTACCGAAATCCTTTGAGCCGGTATTGGCATTTTCGTTTTCAATGAGATACTTGCGGAGCTTGCTCCATGTAAAGATATAGATGCCCATGGAAGCCAATGTGGACTTGGGTTCTTTGGGCTTTTCAGTAAAGTCAACCACACGGCCGTTTTCATCACATGTCATGATGCCGAAACGGGATGCCTCAGAGCGAGGTACGTCGATAACGGCAATCGTGCTGTCTGCTTCGTGTGAAATGTGAAAGTCCAACATCTTGGAATAGTCCATCTTATAGATATGGTCGCCGCCCAGAACAACGACATATTCCGGATCATAGCGCTCAATGAATGCCATATTCTGATAAATGGCATTTGCAGTACCCTCGTACCAGTTCGCACCTTCGGCACGCTGATACGGCGGAAGCACATGCACACCGCCATGCATTTTATCCAGATCCCAGGGCTGACCGTTGCCGATATACTCGTTCAGCACCAGAGGCTGATACTGCGTCAGAACACCTACGGTATCAATACCGGAATTGGTGCAGTTTGACAGCGGAAAGTCGATAAAGCGGTTTTTACCGCCGTAGGGAATAGCAGGTTTTGCCACTTTTTGTGTCAGTGCATACAGGCGGCTTCCCTGACCGCCGGCAAGCAGCATTGCAACACATTTCTTTTTAATTTTCATGAGATCCCTCCTGAATCAAGCTGAAGACGATATCGTATAAAGACTTCCTGGCGGCTTTGTATGCAGTCTGCTTGCATATTTTCCGTTACATTGTTCAGAAATCCCTTGCTATATCCAAAATATCCAGCAGAATTTCTGAACAACCTAACGAAAAATTGGACTGCGCTTTTTCCGCACAATCTTTGTGCGATATTGTCTGCAATTAAAATATCATATGAGAACTTGTCTGCATATATGAATATATGCATTATAGTGCGTGGGTCAACAAATTATTTTGTTGATTTCTTTTTGTGAACAGCCGTTTTTTTGGGCTTTTCTGCAGATTTCTCCGCAGCGGTTTTGCGGGTCGTTTTTTGCTTCACCGGGGTGTATTTCAGATAAATCACTGACAGCGGCGCCAGCGTCATAGAAATGCATTGCTCAAAGCCGTGCATACTGATGGGGAGAGAATCAAATTTGGATTCCGTCACACCGCTTCCGCCGTAGGTCTTGTCATCTGAATTGAAAACCAGCTTATAGCTGCCTTCAAAGGGAACACCAATCTTATAATCATTGCGCTGCACTGGACAGAAATTGCAGACAACAAAAATCTCGTTTTCATCATCATCGATTCTGCGGAAGGCGATGACGCTTTGCTGATAATCGTCGTGAGAGATCCAACTGAAGCCCTGCCAAGAATCGTCATCCTGCCAAAGCGGTGAATTTTCCAGATAGAACCGGTTCAAATCCTCAGAAAATTTCGCCATCTGCTGATGCGGTTTTTGCTCCAGCAGTTCCCAGTCCAGATCAGTCTGATAGTTCCACTCGTTGCGCTGGGCAAATTCCTGTCCCATAAAGAGCAGCTTTTTGCCGGGATGCGCCATCATATAGCCCAGAAATGCGCGGTAGGAGTTGAATTTATCCTCATCGGTAGAACCGCTCATCTTGTTGAACATGGAACATTTCCCGTATACGATTTCATCGTGTGAAATGGGCAGAATATAGTTTTCCGAGAAGCAATAGAAGAAGGAGAATGTCAGCTTGTCATGATTAAATGCACGGTAGATAGGATCCAGTGAAATATAGCTGAGCATGTCGTTCATCCAACCCATATTCCACTTGAAGTTGAATCCAAGCCCGCCGATATCTGTGGGCTTTGTCACCAAAGGCCATGCCGTGGATTCCTCTGCGATCATCAGGACTTCCGGGTTTCTGCCGAAAGCTGCTTCGTTCAGATGCCGCAAAAAGTCTACAGCTTCCAGATTTTCGTGACCGCCGTAAACATTGGGCCGCCACTCGCCATCCCGTCTGTCATAGTCCAGGTAGAGCATAGACGCCACTGCATCCACACGCAGACCGTCTACATGGAAATCCTCCAACCAACTGCATGCACTGGAAATCAAGAAAGAACAGACCTCGCCCTTTCCGTAGTCAAATACCCGGGTGCCCCAATTCTTATGCTCCATTTTCAGGGGGTCGGCATATTCATAGCAATAGGAACCGTCAAATTCGCACAAACCCATGGGATCCTTCGGAAAATGCGCCGGAACCCAGTCAAGGATCACACCGATGCCGGCTTGATGGAACATATCCACCATTTTCCGGAAGTCGTCCGGTGTGCCGTGGCGTGAAGTGGGTGCGAAATAACCAGTTACCTGATAGCCCCACGAGCCGTCAAAGGGATATTCCGTCAGCGGCATGAACTCAATGTGGGTGTAAGACATCTTTTTTAGATAGGGGATGATCTTCTCCGCAAATCGGATATAGCTGGGGAATTCCTCGTCAGAGTCATGCTTCCACGAGTGGATGTTCACTTCGTAGATATTCATGGGACTCTTGTACGGACTGCGCTTTTTCTTTTCGGCAAACCACGCCTCATCCTGCCACTGGTAGGAGCTTTCATACAGCTTGGAAGCAGTGCCGGGACGCCGTTCATAGTGTGAAGCATAAGGATCTGCTTTTTCCAGAATCTGTCCATCCTCTGCTTCGATGCTGTATTTGTAGCTGTCAAATTGTTTCAGGCGTGGTATCTCTGCTTCCCAGACAGTATCGGAGATTTTTTGCATGGGATTTGCAGTGCGATCCCAGCCGTTAAAATCGCCGATCACAGAAATGCTCACTGCTCTGGGCGCCCAGACGCGGAAGCGGCAGATCTGCGTTTTGCCGCGGCTGAAAAAATGTGCGCCAAAGAATTTATGCGACTCAAAGTTTTTGCCCTGATGAAACAGGTACAGTGGAAAATCATTTCCGTTGATATTCTGAGTTGAAAGCATAGCATACCCTCCTTGTAGTTTTTTATTATTTTAACATAAATAGAAGAAATTTGCAAGCAATTTTTGTTTCTGCCAGTAATTTTCATATACTCAGCCAGATTTTCTTCTGATTTTTGTACAAGTTGTACAAAACAAAAAAATATATTCTCTGATGAAACTGGATAAAATTGTAAGGGATGTACTGCTTTTGGTGCAGCGTTGTCTTAGGCCGGCAGCAGCCTTGCGGCACAGACGGTGACGTCGTCCCGGCGTTCGCCGCCAGCAAAGATCTCTGCCTTTTCGCAGATCTCTGTGACAATCTGCTCCAGGTCGCTGGTATTTTCTAAAAGCTGCCGAATCATGGGATAGCTTTCCTCACTGACGCCGTCTGACAGCATCAGAATAATATCATCCGGACAGAGCTGCACGTTGCGGACAGCAGTCTCGCCCTCCGGTTCAGCGCCGAGAGGAAAAGTCTGAGCGCTGATACGGGCGACCTTTCCGCCGTGGCGGATCAGGGTGGCTGCCGCACCGGATTTCAGGATCGTCAGATTGCCGCCGTCCAGATCAAATTGTGCCACATCCAGAGTGGCAAAGGTCTCCGCCGGTGATTTTGTCAGAAGCAGCCCGTTGATCATGCGGATTGCAGCGGAAGAACTGATGCCGCCGCAGATAAATTTCCGGAACATTTCTGCGGTCATGCGGGATTCCACGGCAGCTTGTTTTCCCGTGCCCATGCCGTCTGAAAGTACCAGACAGGGATTGCCGGCGTTATCGTTGAAGAGAATGGCTGTATCACCGGAGATGGTCTCCTGCCTGGCGTGAAGTGCCGAGGTGTAGTGCTCCAGGCGGTATTTGGGACGCTGACAGAGCCGATAGCGTATGGATTCTTCTGTGCGGACAGGATCCAGTTCTTCCAGAGTCATGTTCAGTGCCTCGGAGAGAATGTGACGGATGGTGGGCAGATTGCTGTCCAGTGCCTGATTCTGACAGGTGATCTCGATCATCAGGCGATCTGCACCGGTGTAGTAGACGGCTGCTGCTTTGCAGGGATAGCCATAGTGAAATAATTTCCGCCGGACGGTCTCGCTCAGATCGCTGCAATACCGCACATCCAGACTGATGCTGGTTGCCTGAAGGAGCTCCTCCGCAGCGGTGAGCTGTTCCATGAGAATCGTTCGGCTTTCAGCAGTGTGAGCCGCCAGAAAGCGTGCCTTTCGTTTTTCTGCGGCTCGGTGGGAAAACAAGCTGCGTAGTCGTTCCTTACGGATGCAGTGAGAAAGGGCGTCTGGTATGGTGGGGGAATTGCTGCACTGCTGTTCCATCTGATGGAAGCTGTCCAATGTTTCCTCATAGCAGGATTCCCAGCACCGCAGTTTGTTTCGACAAGAGCCGCAGACAGTTTCACAGATCTCACGGGTCATGTCCCGGGAGCAAATTTCCTGGGGCAGCAGCGCTGCGATGGCATCCGACTCCTCACGGACGCTGCGAATGGTGCCTGCCATATAGCGAAGACGTTCTGAAAGGGGTCCAATGGTATTGGAAGTATCGGGCAGATCGGTCACCAGCCATTTGTCCAGACCGGCGGTGTCCAGAAACAGAAAAGCAACGCTTCCCAGCAGCAGTTCCAGAACGGTGGACGCAGTAAACAGGGACATGCCAAAGGTGATTAGTGCCATGATGGAAAAGACAAAGAATACGGCTGCAATGAGAAACCGGTTTTTCCCGGAAAGATAACCCACCAGAAGACCGCTGACCGGCAGGATCAGTAGGGGAAGTCCGGATTCCGGAATGCCCAGGATGACACCGCAGGCAGCAAGTGCGCCGCAAATCACACCCCCTGCACAGCGGAATTTTCTGGCGCCGATAAGGGTAATGGCTGCGCTGAGAACACAGCCGGCATTCATGGCTGGAATGCTGTAGCAACTCAGTGCCGCAATGCCCAAAATGAGCACCACTGCGGCAGCGCAGCCGTCTGTGGCTTTCAAGGGGATCTTTCCGGTGGTGCGGATGCTGTCAAAGACGACGTGCATGAAATAGGAGGCACAACCGGTGAGACCGGCGGTCATGGTATATCCGATGACATCGCTTCCGGTGGCGTGAAACATGATGGAAACCACAATGCCGGAGAGAAACACGCACAGACCGGTACTCCATGCCAGACCGGCGGCGCTTCTGGGCGGTCGCTTGCAGATGCGCAGGCTGACAACAACGACCAGAGCAAACAGCAAGGGCAGATTATCCAGCAGTGTGCCGGACAGCAGATAGGAGATGATGCTGCCGATGAGTACGGAGGCAGATCCTGCGGCGTTCAGATTGGCGGCAATGGCAATGGGCAGCGGTGAGGTCATCGCACCGACATAGGTTCCGGCAAGGAGTAAGCCGGAGAGAAAGCCGCTAATGATCTCTATGGCTGCGTGCGGAATACGGGAACTGCGGAGCAGCTGAGGGGTGGAATTTTGCATGACAGAAACGTCCTTCCTTTTGAGATTCCTTTTGGGGTACTCAACATTATAAGACATCTGGGAAAAAATATCTGTCACAATCCACTGCGGATTTTTGGTTGAATCTGAAAGGTGAACACGGGCAATCGCCGGACGTTTGATTTCCGGTCAAAGTATCGGGGTTTGGCGTGGGAAATCAGAGGGAATGCCATCTAATAGCCTGTTCCAACTCTCCATGCGCACGTCTTTTCGGTGAGATTACCCGAATCCTACGTGGAAAAAACGCACCATACGTTCGTATGCCTGTGTCGTTTCTAACCAATCTGACGAAAAATCTGACGGCGCATCTGACGCACAATCTTTGTGCGGTGTTGCCTTAAAATACCAATCTATGAATCCCGGAAATCGCCAAAGTCAGATGAAATGCTATAAATAGAATGACCCCTATGGCAGTAAAAGTATGCAGCCAGCATGTCTTGCTTGTCCGGTTGGTTTTAATGTACCGCACCACATGTTCTCTGTTTTTCAGCAAAATATAAGAGCTTAAAGCAAAGAACACAATGTTTATCCCACGGTAGATGTAGTCCTGTGCCGTGGGAGAACATCCCGACAACATCCAGCTCAGGACATTGCCAAATATCAGATTGTTGATGATATGGAGCAGAATTGACCAGCGAATGGAATAGGTGAGTGCGGTATATCCCAGCACAATTCCCACAAGAAAAGCATACAGCATCTGATAGATATTGCCGTGCATGATGCCAAACCATGCAGCGGAAACTGTGATGGCAAAGACTTTGCCGTATTGTTCCAGACTGCGCAGGACAAAGCCTCGGTAAATCAGTTCCTCTGCTATCGGTGCAAACAGACCGGAATAGAGCAGCATAGAAACCGTTGCGCTCTGGGAAGAAGCAGCCTGCAGTTGCTCCATGGCGGTGAAACCGAACAGATTCAGTGTAAATTCCGTGAAATTGCCCGCCAGAGAATAGATCAGCTGTCCGGATAGAAGGACGCAGATGATCAGAGGAAACATTTTACCGGACATGGCTTGTTCCCTGTGAAAGATTGCTTTCGGCGGCAGCTTCTTATGGGCATAGAGCAGCAGAAGTACAACGCCGATGGTAACAGCGGCAATGCTGGAGATGCCACTGCGGTAGGAGCGTTCTGTCAAATGCTGAAACAGGTTGTTCTGCGCTTCAGGGCTGCTTTCTGTGAGGTTGGCATAGATCCGGTAGAGCAGAGATTCTGCCCGGAAGGTCAGATGCCATATCATGGTATATAAAATCAGCCCAAGAGCAATATGGTTGGCGTTTTTCCGGATTTCTTTTGGCTGCATCGTGATATTCCTTTCTGTGTTCTACTTGTTCGCTTGTCTGCATAGAATAAGGCAAACGCTTGATTACGAGCCGTTTGGTGATGCCGCTGCGCAATGCCGCCTTTCAGGGCTTCGTAAGACATACAGCGGTGAAAAAAGGAGGAGTTTCCACATGGAATTAAAAATCAACCGTGAGATGATTCCCGTGACAGAAGTGATTCTGGACGATATGCAGGAACAGAGTATCGAGCTTGACTATGTTCTGCCGGATTATGATCCGGATATTTTCCGCATTATCAGCTGTGAAATCCAGCCTGTCATTCTCAGTCAGACCATGGGAACAGACCGGATCGCCTACGAATTGCGTGCAGATATCCGTGTGCTTTACTGCGGTGCAGGAAGTTCTCTGGTACAATGTGTCTATCAGCAGATGACTTTTTCTCGCAGTGCTCAGCTTCCGGCTGCTGCCGAGGGCGCATCCGTGTACATCTGTCCGAAAATCAGTTATGCTAACTGCCGTGCTATCAGTCCCAGACGGTTGGAGGTGCGGGGGGCTGTCTCGATACAGCTTCGTGTTACCGGAGAAAAGAAGCAGGAGATTATCCGTGATGTGTTCGGTATGCATATTCAATTACGGAAGGTTCCTGTGGAATACGCTGCAGAAAAACGAAACGCCGTCAGAACGGTTTCTCTCAGTGAAGAGGTGGAGCTGAGCAGCGCAAAACCGCCGGTGCGCAGCATCATTCGGAACGATGTCCGTATCGACCGGCAGGAGCAGTCCATTCTTGCCGGAAAGCTTATCGTCAAGGGAGAGGCGTGTGTGCATGTGCTCTACACGTGGCAGAAGGAGGACGGTAGCTGTGGCATCGAACCAATGAACTTTACAATTCCCTACAGTCAGATCGTGGATATGGATCGGATCGACGAAAGCTATCGGGGCAGTGTGGATGTGCAGGTGATCCGTTGTGACATCAAACCGGTCAGCGGCAAAAATGATGCGCCCGATTACCTGATGTGTGAGATCGATCTGCGTCTGAACTGTACCGCTTTGAAAACAGCATCGGTGCAGTTGGTGACAGATGCCTTTTCCACACGATATCTCTGCGAACAGACAGAAGTGCCGCTTTTGATCGACATGGTGCCTGAGCCGGTGCAGGCTTCACTGATGTGCTCTGCCAGTATTCCGGCAGGGGATAATGCGCCAAAATGCATTTATGATCTGCGTTGTCAGGTGCGCAATATCAATATACAGCTGATTCCGGAGGAAAGCCGCATTCGCGTCAGCGGTATGCTTTGCTGCAGCATCCTCGCACAGGATGCCGAAGACATGCCTGTTCTCATTGAAAAGGACGAAGCCTTTGAGGTGTACACCGATGCAGGTATGCCGGTGGAAAACGCCTTGCTGCGGGCGGAGGTAGAGCCGGCAGATTGTACTTATCATCTGGCGTCGGACGGTTCGATCACGGTAAAAGCGACTTTGTTCTTACATGGCGTACTGTGTCCTTCTGCCAGATATACTTGCTTGTCTGATCTGTCAGTTGACAAGGAAAATCAGTTGGTATGGGATGGTGACTTTGCGCTGAAGTTGTATTACGGTGTGGAGCATGAAAGCGTCTGGGACATTGCCAAGCGCTGTCACACCAGTGTGGATGCCATTATGGAAGAAAATGACCTGACGGAGGAGCAGCTGACCACACCAGGAATGTTATTCATTCCTATCGTGCATTAACTTTTCAGATAGAATCTCTTTGTGCATTCCCTTTTATACTGAACTCTCATGTAAAACGCAAAATAGATGACGAGAAAATTTTTGCAGAGCAAGGAAGAGGACGCAGCCATACGGAAAAATTTCCGATAGATCGTTGCGTTTTACATGAGAGTTCAGTATATCATCAATCTCATGCAGGAGGCAAAGCATGTCAAATGAAATTTATGCCGACATCGCCCGGCGCACAAACGGCGATATTTATGTGGGAGTTGTCGGACCGGTGCGCTCCGGCAAATCTACCTTTATCAAGCGGTTTATGGAGCAGTTGGTGATTCCCA
Source organism: uncultured Ruminococcus sp. (assembly GCA_947627445.1). GTDB lineage: Bacteria > Bacillota > Clostridia > Oscillospirales > Ruminococcaceae > Ruminococcus_C. The sequence continues at coordinate 1,481 of CANQWA010000032.1, read as the reverse complement.
ACATTCAGAGCGAGGCACGCCGTGAGCGTGCTGTAGATGAATTGCCTCAGTCTGCCGCAGGGCGAACCATTATGACCACAGAGCCAAAATTCATTCCGGAAGAAGCCGTAGAGGTAACGCTGGATGATAACGCAAAAATGCGTGTGCGCATGATCGACTGTGTGGGCTATATTATCCCCAGCTGTCTGGGCTATATCGAAAACGAACAGCCCCGTATGGTACGTACGCCCTGGTTCGAACAGGAAGTACCTTTTAATATGGCTGCCGAGGTGGGAACCAGAAAGGTAATCGCAGAGCATTCCACCATCGGTCTTGTGGTTACCACAGATGGCAGTATCACAGATATGCCCCGGGAAGAATACGCCGCCTGTGAGCAGCGTGTCATTGAAGAACTGCAGGAGATCGGCAAGCCGTTTGCCGTATTGCTTAACTGTATGTACCCGCAGAGTGAGGAAGCTGTGGCTCTGGCGGGGCAACTTCGGGAAAAGTATCACGCACCGGTGATCCCGGTTAGTTGTCCGGATCTGGAAGAAAAGGACATCCGGGGTATTCTGGCAGAGCTTCTGCGTGTGTTTCCCGTGCAGGAAATCGGTATTTGTATGCCCCGTTGGATCACCGAGCTGGAGAAAAATCACTGGCTGCGTGAAACGGTTTTTTCCTGTATTCGCCAGACGGCGGAGGAAGTCAAGACCATGCGGGATACCGATATGTTTGCAGAAGCAATCTGCACCTGCCCTTATGTCAACTCTGCAAGGGTACAGGAAATTGATCTGGGTACAGGCAATGTGACCATACAAGTACAGCTGGATCCCACGCTATTTTATCAGATTCTGGGAGAAACCACAGGGCTGGAGATTCATGATGAAAACGATCTGCTGCCCATTCTGACAAAAATGAGCCGTATTCAGAAGGAATATGCGAAAATTGAGCCAGCGCTTCGGGAGGTAGCTGCAACAGGCTATGGTATCGTGATGCCGGAGCAGGATGAGATGACGTTGGAAGAACCAGAGATCATCAAGCAGGGCGGAAGATATGGCGTGCGTCTCCGGGCTTCTGCACCGTCCATTCACATGATGCGGGCGGATATCCGTACGACCATTAGTCCCATCGTGGGGACAGAGCGGCAGAGCGAAGAGCTTGTGATGTATCTGCTGGAAGGCTTTGAGGAAGACCCCACAAAGATTTGGTCATCCAATATCTTCGGAAAATCTCTCCATGAACTGGTGGGAGAAGGGCTGCACAACAAGCTTTCCAAAATGCCCATGGAAGCACGGCTAAAGCTGCAGGAGACACTCCAGCGGATCATCAATGAAGGATGCAGCGGACTCATTTGTTTTATTCTCTGAGTTTGTATAGAATCAAAAAAACCGGAAGGACAGTATCTGTCCCTCCGGTCTTGTTATCTGGTGCGGATAAGAGGACTTGAACCTCCACCCCCTTGCGAGGACTAGCACCTGAAGCTAGCGCGTCTGCCAATTCCG
>CANQWA010000031.1 GCA_947627445.1 uncultured Ruminococcus sp. | reverse complement strand
TCAGGATGGTAGACTGGTTTTTGTGTTTCGGGACGGGACAGAGATTGAGGTATAGCATAAAATGACAAATTAGGCACCCTGCATAATTGCGGAGTGCCGTTTTTGTTTATAATATAGAATCTTCCGGAAAAGTATTGACTTGGAGTTTACTTCAGGTATTATAATGATTCCAATAAAATATGGTTAGCAAACAACTTTTTAGACCATGGAGGTACAGAAAATGAGCAAGAAATTAGTAACGTTTTTCTCGGAAAGCGGTGTCGCTGCCAATGCGGCAAGAATACTGGCAGAGGCAGCAGGAGCAGATATCTATGAAATCAAACCGGAAGTGCCATATACCAAGGCAGACCTAGACTGGATGGATAAAAAATCACGCAGTACAACTGAGATGCAGGATAAATCTTCACGCCCTGCCATTGCGGACAAAAATGCAGATATCTCAGCGTATGATACTATTTTTGTCGGATTCCCGATATGGTGGTATGTTGCACCAACGATCATCAATACATTTTTGGAAAACTATGATTTTTCCAGCAAGACCATTATTTTGTTTGCAACTTCCGGCGGAAGCGGATTCGGAAAAACCGTTGACAATCTGAAATGCAGTGTTTCTGACAGCACGGTTATCAAAGAGGGGAAGCTGCTGAATGGCAGACCGTCTGTGGCTGAATTGCAGCAGTGGATAGAGAGTCTTGGAGTGTGATATCGTGAATAGACCATATATTACTTGCCACATGGTAATGTCGATTGACGGCAAAGTGACCGGTGATTTTTTAAGCAGACCGGAGTGTGAAACGCCCACAGAGATTTATTATCAAATCAATCGTGACTATCATGCGAACGCCTTTGCCTGTGGACGAGTTACAATGGAGGAGAGTTTTGCACACGGCTATCAGCCGGATTTATCCAATTTTTCGGATGTATCAATACAGCGAGAGGATCATATTGCTGATAAGAATGCTGCGTTCTTTGCGGTAGCTTTTGACCGTTACGGAAAACTTGGCTGGACAACGTCAAAAATTGTTGATGAGGATCCCGGATACGGAAATGCACATATTATTGAGGTTTTGTGTGAGAATGCGCCCGACGCATATCTTGCGTATTTGCAGAGCATTGGTGTTTCCTATATTTTTGCTGGAAAAGAGGATCTGAATTTACCGCTTGCACTGTATAAGCTGTATCGTTTATTCAGTATCCAAAAGCTTCTGCTGGAGGGCGGGAGCGTCATAAATGGTGTATTTGCACGAGAGAATATGATTGATGAGCTGAGTCTTGTTCTCGTACCGACTGTGGCTGGCAAAGATGGAAAGCCGTTGTTTTATGACAGCATTTTGCAGGACTACATCTTAACACAAACAAAACATCTACCGGATTCGTCGGTCTGGCTGAATTATCATAAAAAATGAACACACGAGCTGTCCATAGAAGAGGTCAGTTATATAATGAAATGAAAAACGGCAGGATATTGCGTAATCGCAGTCCTGCCGTTTTGTGTTATTCTTTTGCACAGCTGCATTGATATGCTGTGCCCCATTTATCCATGGCATCCAGTATCGGTTCCATGCTATGACCAAGTTCCGTCAGTGTATATTCCACTCTCGGCGGCACTTCCGGGAAAACCTCTCTTGTCAGCAGACCGTTTTCCTCCATATTTCGGAGATTGGCTGTCAGAACCTTTTGGGAAATACCAGTTACAGATTTTTTCAGTTCGCCGAAACGCTTTGTACCGCTTCGCAGGTCACGCAGGATAAGAACTTTCCACTTATCACCGATGAGCATAAGAGTAGTTTCCACCGGACAAGCTGGCAGATCTGCTTTATTTATCATAAATACCCTCCTGTTAGTATCAAATTAACTGTAATATGCTTTTAGAAATATTTTAGCACATACGAATTTAAAAATCAAGAAAAATTTTTTTGCGGATTATTCCCGAAACAGCGCAAAGATTACCTCCAGGTAACTATACCACAAAAAAGTGCCTACTTTACAAGTGTTAAAAGCTGTGTTATCATAAACCTAAGGAAAGAGATGAAGCGCTTACATCTTCCGAAAAAGTCAATTAACCATATCACTTTCAGGAGGAACACTATTATGAAAATCGCAGTTATTTGTGCAAACGGAAAAGCAGGACAGCTTATCACAAATGAGGCAGTCAACAGAGGTCTGGACGTTACCGCAATTGTCAGAGGCGAAAACAAGTCTGTTGCAAAGAAAGCTATCATCAAGGATTTGTTTGAACTTACAGCAGAGGACTTGAAAGGATTTGAAGCTGTTGTAGATGCATTTGGTGCATGGACACCTGATACTCTTCCTCAGCACGGTACAACTCTCAAGCACCTTTGCGATATTATCAGCGGAACAGATGTGCGCTTGTTAGTTGTGGGAGGTGCAGGAAGCCTTTATGTAAATCCGGAACACACGGTTCAGGTTATGGACGGCCCCGACTTTCCAGATATGTTCAAGCCGCTTGCCGCTGCACAGGGTAAGGCACTTGAAGAACTGAGAACAAGAAATGACGTCAAGTGGACATTTCTCAGCCCTGCTGGTGACTTTCAGGCAGAAGGTGCAAGAACAGGCAAGTATATTCTCGGCGGTGAGGAGCTTGTGCTGAATTCCAAGGGCGAAAGCGTTATCAGCTATGCAGATTATGCAATTGCAATGGTCGACGAAATCGTGAAAGGCGATCACATTCAGCAGAGAATCAGCGTTGTTGCAGAATAATTCAGTCGAATAAAAACGCAGGGATTGTTAGAGCGTGCTGACAGTCCCTGTTTGCAGTGGAGGAGCTTTTATGCAAAATATAGATTTTTTCAGATTTCTGACAAATGAGATTCATTCAGTAATTGCCGCAACTGTGGATGAGAACGGATTGCCTGTGACTTGTGCCATGGATATTATGGATTTTGATGAAAATGGTCTTTATTTTCTTACTGCAAAGGGAAAAGGCTTATACCGTCGTTTGAAACAAATGGGATATATCGCACTTACCGGAATGAAAGGCGATGATACTATGTCGAGAACTGCTCTTTCCATTCGTGGCAAGGTAAAAGAAATCGGTGAACATAGACTGCCATTGTTGTTTGAAAAAAATCCGTATATGCGTGAAATTTATCCCACTGCGGAAAGTGTTTCCGCACTGACTGTATTTCAGATTTATGAGGGCAGCGGAGAATGGTTTGACTTATCGAAAAAGCCTATCGAACGTATATCTTTTACATTTGGCGGTGCAGACGAAAAAGAAAGCGGGTATTATATTAATGCAGAATGCAATGGCTGTAAGGCTTGCCAGAAAGTATGCCCTCAAAGCTGTATCGACTTTGTTGGAGGCAAAGCAGTCATTCGGCAGAAAAACTGTCTGCACTGCGGAAATTGTATGAATATCTGCCCTGCAGGAGCAGTTGAAATAAGGTGATATCATGGCAAATGAAAAATTATTATATCTGATAAATTATCTTCTATCGGAACGCTCGGATATGGAAAATGTGGAGGTTCCTGATGATGAAGCAGAGCAGTTACGGCTTTACCGCAGTCTTGTAAATATCCGTCCGGCAGTTCAGGCTGACAAGGAATTTCTCAGAGCCGAAGATGAATTTCTCACAGCATTGACGGAAAGCAAGGGTATTACGGATATTGCAGATTTACAGCCTATGGAGAATGGCATTTACCTCTGGAAAGGCGATATTACCACACTGAAATGCGGTGCTATTGTCAACGCCGCCAATTCCGGAATGACAGGCTGCTACCAGCCGTGTCACAGCTGTATCGACAACTGTATTCACACGTTTTCAGGTGTTCGGTTAAGGCTTGAATGTGCCAAAATCATGGAAAAACAAGGATTTGAAGAACCGACAGGACAGGCAAAAATTACCTCTGCTTACAATTTACCATGTGATTATGTAATACATACTGTGGGACCGATGGTGCAGGGGCGACTTACCCATGAGCATTGCGAACTCCTTAAAAGTTGTTACAAGTCTTGCCTTGAATCAGCTGTACAGAATGATATAAAAAGCATTGCATTCTGCTGTATTTCAACGGGCGTGTTTGGATTTCCGCAGAAAGAGGCAGCAAGGATTGCAGTTGATACAGTCAGAGCATTTCGTAAGAGTCATAACATCGAGGTGATATTCAATGTTTTCACAGAGAAAGACTATGAAATATACAGAAGATTACTGGGATAAAATCAGACGTCTGAAACAAGAAATCGAATCCGCTGATGCAATTGTAATCGGTGCAGGTGCAGGGCTTTCCACAGCGGCAGGATTCACTTACAGCGGGGAACGCTTTAAAAAGTATTTTGCAGACTTCATTCAGAAATATGGTTTCAGTGATATGTATTCCGGCGGATTTTTCCCATTTGAAACGCCGGAAGAACACTGGGCATACTGGTCAAGGTACATTTACATCAATCGCTACATGAACGTTGATAACGGTACATACCAAAAGCTATTTGAACTTGTAAAGAATAAGGATTATTTCGTGCTGACAACAAATGTTGACCACCAGTTTCAGAAAGCAGGTTTTGATAAGCAAAGGCTTTTCTATACGCAAGGCGACTACGGACTTTTTCAATGCTCGGAGCCTTGTTGTCAGAAAACTTTTGACAACAAAGAAATAATCAGAAAAATGTACAATGAACAGAAAAATATGAGTATTCCGTCTGAGCTTATTCCAAAGTGTCCGGAATGCGGTAAGCCAATGACAATGAACCTGCGTGCAGATGATAAATTTGTGCAGGACGAGGGGTGGTACAAGGCAAGTGAACGATACGTTGATTTTATACGCCGTCACGAGGGTGTGCATATGCTGTTTCTGGAACTTGGCGTTGGATTTAATACGCCAGTTATTATAAAATATCCGTTCTGGCAGATGACTGCGAAGAATTCAAATGCGGTTTATTGCTGTGTTAATTCTGGTCAGGCGTTTTGTCCGGAGCAAATTATGTCGCAGACGGTTTGTATAGATGAAGACATCAATAAAGTACTGATAGACGTATGCGGCTCACTATCTTGAATTTATTGTATTAAGTATCCTGTTCTCAGTTGCAAGAAACCATGCACCTTCGTTGTCAATTCCAAAACGATAGCACAAAATGTTACTCATTGTATGTTGACTTATTGTAGTCAACATGATATAATATAAATTGAGGTGTTATGTATGGATGCGGTTCAAGTTTTTTCTCGTAATTTAAAAAAATATAGAAAAAAGCTTGGGGTTTCACAAGAAAAATTTGCTGATATGGCAGGGCTACACAGAACATATATTAGTGCAATTGAATGCGGTAAACGTAGTATTGCATTGGATAATATTCAGAAAATTGCAGATGCTCTTGGCATTGAAACATATCTTCTTTTTATGGAGAATGAAAAATAATAGGAAAGAGGGTGTAACCATGCCTGCTTCAGTTATAGATTTATTTTGTGGAATTGGGGGATTAACTAAAGGGTTAGAATTGGCAGGTCTAAATGTACTTGCTGGTATCGACCTTGATGAATCATGTCAATTTGCTTATGAAACGAACAATCATGCTCGTTTTATTGCTGGTGATGTTAATACAATAAACCCTAATGATTTAATTGCTCTATATCCAAACAATGATTTGCGTATTTTAGTTGGATGTGCGCCGTGTCAGCCTTTTTCAAAATATACTCAACGTTATAGAAAAGAAGGACATAAGGACGATAAATGGCGATTGTTGTATGCGTTTTCTGATTTAATTGATCAAGTACATCCAAGCGTTGTATCAATGGAAAATGTTCCTGAACTTGTCAAAGAAAAGGTGTTTGATGATTTTGTGAATCATCTTACTGATTCTGGTTATCATTGTTCTTGGAGTATTGTTTATTGTCCTGATTATGGAGTTCCACAACGTAGAAAACGTCTCGTGTTATTGGCTTCCTTGTTAGGTGATATTGCACTTATCCCTCCATTGTATGATAAAGAAAATTATAGAACGGTAAAAGAAGCGATAGGTCATCTTCCACCTTTGAAAGACGGAGAATGTGATTGTAATGATGTAATACATTGCTCAACAAAAATGTCAGAGATTAATTTGAAAAGAATACGTAATTCAGTACCTGGTGGCACATGGAGAGATTGGAACGAAGATCTTCAATTACCTTGTCATAAAAAGAAAACTGGAAAAAGCTATAGTGCTGTCTATGGTAGAATGAGTTGGGATGAACCATCACCAACAATTACTACTCAGTTTTATGGGTATGGGAATGGGCGTTTTGGTCATCCTGAACAACATAGAGCATTATCTTATAGAGAAGGTGCTTTGCTACAATCATTTCCAGCAGATTATAGATTTGTCGAAGAAGGTATTCCATTTAATAGGAGAGAACTTGGAATTCATATTGGAAATGCGGTTCCAGTTGAATTAGGTAGAGCGATTGGCATGAGTATTCAAAATCATCTTAATGAAATGGAGGTTAATTGAGATGTCATCAATTATTACATCAGAACAACGGCAAACTGCTGAGGCACAAATTAAAGAGTTAAGGAAAGAAATTGATTATGATACACGTGATTATGCAATCGATTTTTTGGTTCAGCAATACCGTGAAAATGAATTCTATATTCCGGATGAATATCAACGTCAGTATATATGGGAGGATTCGAATAAAAACCGTTTTATCGAATCAATACTGTTGGGCCTTCCAATTCCCTTTATGTTTTTTTCGGATGCTGACGATGGTAGATGCGAAATAATAGATGGGGCTCAGCGTACACAAACCCTAGAAGAATTCATGAATAATGAACTTAAACTTTCAAATCTAAAAAAACTAACATCACTTAACGGGTTTACGTATGCAGATTTACCTGAATATTTCAAACGAAAATTTAATAAAACTACGATGCGAATAATTGTATTATCAGATGAAACTACAATTGAAATTCGCCAAGAAATATTCAATCGTATTAATACAACTGGTGTTCCCGCCACACCAAGCGAAATTCGTAGAGGAAGTTATGCTGGTCCATTTATGGATTTTCTTAAGGAATGTACTAAAAATCCAGTATTCATTAAAGTATGCCCTGTTAGTGAAACATCAAAAAAAAGATATGATGATCTTGAACTTGTTTTAAGATTTTTTGCATTTTTGAATAATTATCAAAATTTCAATCATCGAGTAGACGAATTCTTAGATAAGTATGTTGAAGATACTCAAAGTAAATTTGATAAAGAATCATTTAAAGATGAATTTGAAAAAATGCTTGCATTTGTTGAGAAATACTTCGAAAATGGCTTTAGAAAAACCAAAACTTCTAAATCAACGCCACGAGTTCGCTTTGAGGCAATTGCTGTTGGTGTGGGGTTGGCTTTAAGAAAGAAACCGGACTTGATACCCCATTCGATGGAATGGTTAGATAGTGATGAGTTCAAAAAGCATACTACTACGCATGCGAGCAACTCTCTTGCACGCGTATCTGGTCGTGTGGAGTACGTTCGTGATATGTTGTTGGCGGGTGAAGAAAATGCAAGCGATAATTGATACCTTTAATGAACGTGTTGGAGAAATTGAACTATATTATGATGCATTAAAGTCACTTTATGATAATAAGTCATTACAGAATAATGACCAGAAATATTACAATGATGATTTTTTGAAAATTTTAAAATCTAATGCCTTATTAATGATTTATAATCTTGTTGAATCTACGGTTATGGGTGGGATTCTTGAGATATATGATGAATTGCAGCAACATGGAATAACGTATCAACAAGTAAGACAAGAAATTCAAAATATTTGGTTTACATTTAAATTTAATGAAGTGTATGACAAGAAAGCCCACTACAATTCATATCGTGAAAAAGCTGCCAATATTATTAGTTCGATTTTAAAAGGTGAAACGCTTGTACTTGATCGTAAAGCTACAAATGTTAGTGGCAATTTGGATGCAGATAAAATTCGCCAAGTTTGTAATGAACATGGTATCACTTATCAGGTCAATCCTGATTGTAGAGGCGGAATTGTTTTAAATGATGTGAAAGAAAAAAGAAATAATCTTGCTCATGGAACTCAATCATTTGTTGAGTGTGGCAGAGATTATACTGTTGACGATTTAGTTAAGATTAAAGATCAGACTATTTTATTTCTTCAAGGAATATTAGATGGCATGAAAGATTATTCTGATCATCAATTATACTTGTCAATTACATGATTCTTTTGTTATATACATTCTTATATAAAAGGATTGCGTTAACTATCTTCGGATATTGTCTGGTGGTTTCTATTTTTATCATGTACGTTTAATTTCATTACTCCTTTGCATCTCAAAAAGGAATATTTGCAAAAATATATGATATTTCAATAAGATGTTGAGTTCATAAAAATCCACAGATTGTGCTGTTGACGGAAAGGGTGCAAATGCACCCTCACTGTACGTAAAATTACATAGGGGTGCATTGTATCAAAGGTTGAGTCTTTTGCCATAACTGCACTGCACAAATGATACAATTGTGCAGTGCTTTCTTTTTGGAAAAATGCCGAAAATGCGTGGCTTTTTCAACTTTATTAATCAAAAACAGCCTGCTGGAGAGCGTTTTCCTGGCAGGCTGTTTGCGTTTCTGAAACAACAAAAAAACGATAGGGTAAAATAAAACGGTAGGTCGAGGCTATCGTTTTTTTGTTAAAAGCAATATTTTGATAGAAACACAACAGATTAATGCAGCTTAAATTATCGAAAAATTCGAAAATAGTATTGCTATTTACGAAAAGATGCTGTATACTTATATTAGATGCTAAATTTTCCATAAAGGGAGAGAAAAAATGAGTTACAAATTATTTTTAAGTCATTCTTCTAAAGATGAGAAAGTCGTTAATGCATTTGTTTCGTTTATGTACAAAATTGGACTTACAGAGAAAGATATTGTTTGTTCTTCTGTACCAGAAACAAAAATTGCAATAGGAAATGATATTTATGCATATCTAAATCAGCTGATTTCTGATGAAAATATATATGCGATTTACTTTTTATCTGATAATTATTACGCAAGCCCTGTATGTCTAAATGAAATGGGAGCTGTTTGGTTACGGAAGGCAGATAGTTTAAGTATTTTGCTTCCAGGATTTGATTTTAATGATGTACAAGGCGTTGTAGAAAGAAATAAAGTTGGAATAAAACTAGGAACTTGTGATAACATGACAAAAGCAGCTTTTAATGAGTTTCTTAAGATATTAAATGACAAATTTGGTATTCATCCTAATCAGACGCATTGGGAGAATGCTAGAGATGAGTTTTTGAATTTGACTTTAGAAAATAATCGAAAATTTAATATGGCTTTTGCAAGAAGTTATTGTATTGATGATTTGGAGAATGATGGTTGTAAGATCATTAAAAAGGAATCTAATCAAGAAAAAATAACTGCTATAATAAATTTTGAAAAAACAGAAAGTAAATTATGTAGCATTGTTGTATTTGCTGAAAAACGAAATTTTACAAATTATATTGCAAATGATAGAAACTTGTGCTTTGAAGCTTATATATCTGAAGGAATAACTTTTTTGGACATTGAAATTTGCCTTAATGGCATTGACGTTTCCTACGAGATTTATTTAAATGAGGATTTGAGAGAATTCAAAATTCCGCTTGCTCAATTCCAAAGTACTTTTATGTTTTGGAAAGATGTTTCTGAATTGAAATTTGTGTTTCATAGGAAAAACTTTAGCGGTGAAAGAAAAGTTATAATTGAAAATCTTCGTATCGAATAAACAAATAATTGAATTAATCTTATAAAAATGATCTGCTATGAAAGTGTTTCTAACAGGTCGTTTTTGTATATAATATTATAAGTAGTATATTTTTGATAAAGTTTGGATTCGACAAAATAAAAAATATGTTTTTATTTTAGAATTTCTGATTGAAAAGCTTTTAGTCCCCTTGCTTTTTAAGATTTTTTATGGTATTATGGAAGCAAAGGGGTGATTACATGATTCGAATTGCAATTATAGATGATGCTGTCGAAATAGGAACACAACTCGAAACGATTTTGATTGAAATTACAACCAATAAAGGCATTGCAATTGATATCGATATCTATTACAGCGGGAAAGAACTATGTGAGCATCTACAAAACGGTGAATTCTACGATTTGATTTTTCTGGATATTGAAATGCCTGAATTTACTGGTATTGATGTTAGTAAAATGATTCGAGACAACTTAAAAAATGATGCCACACAAATTGCGTATATCTCAGGAAATAAGGAGTATGCCATTGAAATTTTTGAATATGATCCACTTTATTTTGTGCATAAACCGATTAACAAAGAAAAAATTGAAAAGGTATTTGAACGCTTGATTCATCGATTGCATTTACAAGCCGATGCATTTACATACAAAACAGGACATAACATTGTGAAAATACCGATCAAAGATATTATATATTTTGAGAGTGAGGATCACCAGATCATCATACACTACTACACTCAGAACGAATATCATAAAGATAGCTTTTATGGCTTGTTGGATCATGTGCAAAAACAATTAAAATCTTTTCAGTTTTTACGTATTCACAAAACATATCTAGTTCATCACTTATATGTGCGTAAATATGCCTATGATAAAGTATATCTATCTACAGGAATTGAACTGCCAATCGCACAGTCAAAACGAAAAGAGATCAGAGCAGAACAATTTGCTATCAATCGAAAGGAGTCCGTATGAGTTTATCCAACTACGATATTGTATACGCTTGTTCGGAATTATTTTCCATCTATATTATTTATTATTTTTTTCAATCGCTTTTTGGAACACAGATACGAAACAAGGTAATTACAATTAGCGTTTATGCATTATATTTTGTATTGACAATTGGGATCCATTTCGTTGCAAACATTCCTTTTTTGAATCTGATTTTCACGATAATCTCACTTTTTTCTATCTCACTATGCTATAACACTACTTTTCCAAAACGCTTCCTTGCAATATTTGAATATATTGTTTTAACATTTGCAACGGAATTGATTGTATCCGTAGTCACAAAAAACGCCTATATAGAACCTCTTCAAAAATATGAATATGAAAATGAGATCGGAATCTTCTTATCTCGTATGGTAATTTTTTGGGTTGTACTGCTATTAGGATATTTTTCGCATCACAGAAATGAGCAAAAGATTCTTCCCATATGGACAATGTTTGTTTCTCCGTGCATACCAATCCTGACAATTGGCGTAGAATTGCTATTTACAACTGTTTCTGGGGTGACAGCACAATCGGTCACAGTTTCCATGATTCTCTTATTTATCATCAATATCGTAGTATTTTTTCTGTATGAATCACTGTCAATTGCATATGCACGGGCTGCAAAAGCTACAGCGGCAGAACAAGAAAAAAATTACTACCAGAACCAATGTCAGCTGATGCAGAATGCAGTGGAAGACACCAGAAGATTTCAACATGACATTTCCAATCATTTTTCTATTGTAGAAGCTTTTCTTGAAGGTCACAAAACCAACGAGGCTTCACAATATCTACAAGAGTTGATACAGAAGGAAGAAAAAAAGTCTGTACTGTACTCTACTTCAGGAAATATTGTGGTAGACAGCATTATCAATTACAAGTTAAGATCTATTTCTGATTGGAATGTTACTGTAACCGTAGACATTGTTATACCAACAGAACTTCCCATAGAAATTGTAGACCTTTCCACAATTTTGACAAATCTGTTGGACAATGCAGTACAGGCACTTCAAAAAACTGACGGAAAACGTGAGTTGAAAATCGCAATGACTTATCGAAAGGGTATGCTCTTTATTGCTGTAAAAAATACCTATCCAGGAAAGGTTCATTATGAAAATGGCGAAATCGTAACAACAAAAGAAGATACAGAATCACATGGATATGGATTGAAAAATGTAGAATCAGCAGCTGAAAAATATGATGGAATCTGTCAACTCCATCATAATGATGTCTATTTTAATGCTGAGGTGGCTCTGTATTTGTAAAAAAGCATGGCTGCAAAATAAAAAAAAAATATGAAAAACTGTAAGTTTCGTCGAAAACACTGTAAGTTTCGTAGACTTCTCGCACAGGTACTTTTTTTATGGTATAATAACAATGCCGAAAAGATAATCTGTGAAGGGAGATCTTTTTTATGCGGAAATTCTTTTCAAAATACTACGGTTTACTTGCATCTCTTGCATTTGTTTTCACAATTGTTACAGCAAATTCCACTTGTACATATACACTGTACCAGGAAGATATGCCGGAACAGGCAAAAAAACTGCGTAAGTTCTAATGTTTTATCGAATTTCTAATCGTATCGCAGATCGATTTACCGAAAAAAAAGTGATTCCACCAGAAGAAAAGGAATTATATCGCTTTGGAGTACAACAGGGCTTATCAGTTGCTTTAAATGTTGTTACAACATTTGTTATTGGACTGGTATTTCGGATGGTACTTGAGAGTTTTCTGTTTCTGGCAGTATATATTCCACTTCGTAGTTTTGGAGGTGGAATTCATGCAAAAACGGCAAGTCGGTGTTATGTATATTCGTCTTTTATGATAATTACAGTTCTTTTGGTAATTAAATTTTTCCCACTTGGAAATTTAATTTGCAGTTGTCTGAGTTTTTTGAGTGGAATCATTATTTTTTTGCTTGCACCAGTTGAAGCAGAACATAAGAAATTGGATGAGATAGAATATGTTGTCTATCGAAAAAGATCACGTATTATTTTGGTTGCTGAAATTATAATTCAACTTCTTTTATCAATGATTATGCCAAAGCAGTTTATTATGTGTTTTTCATTATCATTTGTATGTCTTGCTACAGTTATGATAGTTGGTGCAGTAAAAAATAAAAAGAATGGAGAGTGTTTATGAAAAGAAAAGTATTTGCCGGATCCGCTGTTGCAGCTGCTTTACTCTTTCAATTAACAGCAGTTGGTTTTCCAGCATATGCTGCAGAATATGATGCTGTTCAAAAAGAAGAGTTTGTGTCATCCTTTTCAGATGCTGAGACTAAGCAAGTTGCCCAGTATTTGGTTGACAATGGACTGTCTTTAGAAGAATCTAAGGATTTGATGAAGACATACGAAAAAGGACTTGCTATCATCGCAAGGGAAAGTGAAAATAGTGGAATTGCAATGTATGATTTAGAGGATAGTGCCGATGAAGAAATTCATATTGACGCACCATTCTACAGTGAAACAAATTTGGCCTCCACTGATCATTACATTGCTGTTATTAACACAAATGTGGATAGAAATGTAAGGGGTTGTCTGGACTTTTTGTTCCATGAAAAATACTCCTATTATGATAATGAAGTATTGTATTTTCTCAATAATGATACAAATATTTCAAAGCTTCTTCCCATCTATGAGGATTCTGACTTATCATTGACGTATAAGTTAATCACAGATGGCACTTATACCGGCACAGATATCATGTGTTTGGTAAAGGTGGGAACAGGCATTAACACATTTAGTGAAAGTGATTTGCGTAATTCTATTTCGATGGTAGATACATCTCATATTGGCGGATTTAAGATGCATACATTTGCTTTGGGTGATATTGATCATAATGGAATTGTAAATGAAGCAGATTCTACTTACTTGATGAAATTTTTAGTACTCTTGTCATTGGAGTTTTCTTATAACAGTGGTACAGATGATACAAGTTCTTTGATGAATATTGCAGCAATGAATTTTAATCTCGATGATAAAATTGATTTGGAAGATGCAGTTAGTCTGAACAGATATATAGCAAATTCCGAAAATGCAGAGTAAGGGATATGTAAAGTGAATAGAAAAAAGATTGCTGCGGGCTTTATTTCTTTTGCTTTAATGATGCAGAGTTGTGTATTTGCTGTATCAGCGGCAGAAGAAAATAAAACTGCTAATTTTGAATATGATGATTTTTCGGTTTCATATTCTGTAACAAATTCGTATGGAAATACCGAAGTGGTATCATTGACACTTACGAATACTGGAAATGAAACGATTGAAGATTGGATGCTCTATTTTGAACCAAATGGAGATATTCAATATGTAACAAATGCTACTGAAATGACAGCGGAAAACGGAAAAATGTATTTCAAGAACAATGGATACAATGCAGATATTGCTCCTAGTTCAGCGGTTACATTTACCTATGCTGTAAATGATTGCACGGAGATTCCGGATTATTATGCCCTTTGTCAGACAAGAGTAGAAAAAACAGAGGATTATGATGTCTCCCTATCTGTAGGAGAGTCATGGGGAGATTCATTTAATGGTTCTATTGTAATAACCAACCACACCGATAAGCCGATTGAAGCTTGGGA
Organism: uncultured Ruminococcus sp.; assembly: GCA_947627445.1. GTDB lineage: Bacteria > Bacillota > Clostridia > Oscillospirales > Ruminococcaceae > Ruminococcus_C. The sequence continues at coordinate 14,913 of CANQWA010000031.1, read as the reverse complement.
GTTGTCCATTGATACCAATTTTACGATTACAGAAATCTCAAACAGCTGGGCAGCAACGGTAACAGAATTGGATGAATATCAATATTTACTTAAAGGAACCTATACTTCTACAATCGCTGCAAATTCAAGCGTTTCGCTTGGTTTTATTGGTGTTAAGTCTGGAGAACCGGAAATTAGTTCTTACTCATTGACTGAGATGAAGGAAGATACTTCTAAGATGGGCTCTTCTACTTCAATTGAAAATATTAAACTTTCAGCCAGTACAAAAGACCTTTTGACAACGGATGATGGAAAGGTATATTTCTATGCAAAACCTGCATATGATGATGTGCATGAAATTAATTTAGTAGATGCTTCTAACGGCATTGTTTTAGCTACCATGTACGATGATGGGGATTATGAAAATCATGGAGATGACCTTGAAAACGATGGCGTATTTTCTTGTGTTGTCACTGTGGACAATGCAGTAGAGGCACAACTGAGTTTCTATGCTGAAGATGGAGCTAATAAATCTTCTGATTTTATAATTGATGTGTATGAAGACATTTCAGATGAAAGTATCGATGAAATGATTGCTGTAAATAATGCATTGGAAACTTTTTCTGAAAGTGATGAGTATAAAAATTTAACTTTCGAAGAAAGAGTGGATGCTATTAAAAACCTTTTGAAGCAACTTTCAGAAACAGGAACTGAGGAATATCCGCATTCTTTGATTGTGTCTTCTAGCATAACTTTTGATAAGAATTCCAATTTGTATTCTTTTATGTACAATTGCAAAATAACTGGATTTTTTGAAGTAATAAATGAAGAATATTCAGAGACGGTTGGAATGGCTTCATCTTTGAGTAATGAGAATGATAAGTCTACTGAATTAGATGAGTCTACAAATAATGAAAATAACTCATATCTGGGTACAGCAAAAATTATATATGACCTTAATGTATATGACAGAAAAAATAGTAATTTTTCATATTCTCTTTTTAAAAGTTATGCAGAAAAGTGGTCTAAAGAAGGCTTGAATACGACCATAACTGCTGATCATTCTGATGGCAGTGATACGACTAGTATTGAAGAATTAAAAAATCTTTCAAGTTATGATTATGTTGTAATTGCTGCACATGGTGCTGACAATAATAATAATCCTCTTATTGCTGTAAGTGATCCAGGCAATAATGAAAATTATAAGAGATATAAAAAAGATTTGAGAAGCGGAAGAATCGTGCCATATGGAGAAAGTTTTTGTGTTGTACACAGCTTTTTTGAAAGATACTATGAAGAAAACGAATTGAATGACACACTGTTTTTCTTCTATAGCTGCGATATATTTGGCGAGAATGATATCATAGGATACAACATGTATGATTCACTTCATTCTGTAGGTGCTGAAACTGTAGTTGGTTTTTGTAATGAATTGCACGCAGGATACGGAAATGATATGCTTACAGACTTTACACAGCAGATGATATATGGACATACTACTGGAGAAGCATTTAATTATGCGAATACTAAAAACAAATCAAATTATACAGAAATTCCAGTAATAGCAGGAAATATTAATAAGAGTTGGGCAAATGCTACTGTAAAAAATGGTGATTTTGAGTCGAATGATTCTTCTCCTAGATATTGGAACTATTCTGGCGATGTTCGTATCCTAGACTCTTTAGGAAGCTATGTGCATGATAACAATTTGTTGTTCATGTCAACTGGAATTGGCTCTAAAAGTGACTATAATTCTAGTCAGGTGAGTCAAGTTTTTCATATCCCCGAAAATGCTACCACTCTCACCTTTAGTTATAACTTTATTTCTGAAGAACCGATGGAATGGGTTGGCGATGAATATGACGATGAATTTTTAACAAATATTTATGCTGGAACGTCAACAAGTACTGTTTTGAGAGAATCCACAAATACTTCAACATGGTATCGGACAAATATCACTAATTTTTATGGTGGTGATAATACTATGTATGAAACTCAGTGGAAAACAGTAACAATTGATGTGGAACAGTATGCTGGAAAAGCAATTAAATTAGAGTTCAATGTAAATAATGTCGGTGATAACACATATAATTCTGCTGTCCTTATTGATAATGTTTTAGTTGCATAAGAAAGGGGTTTCTTATATGAAAAAAAGAGTTCTGAGTCTGCTCACTGCTGCAATGATGAGCGGCACCTGCTTTTTTGTCGGTGCGGAGCAAATTTGTGCAGCGGAGTATCCTTCTTTTACATTGCGGTTAAATCAGCATACTGGAAACGCAGAGTTTATGGAAGATGAAACCGATAAAAAGGTGATCTTTACGGCTACTTGCTTAAAGTATTCCGGAAGCGATGTAGAACTGGTTGATGCCAAAACAAACGAAGTAGTCGCAAAAATGCTGGATGACGGCAACTTCGACGTTAGCGGAGATGACCTGGAAAATGACAGAACCTGGTCTGCTGTGCTGTCGTTTGAGAATGCGGCAGTTGGTTCTTATTCTTATTATGCTCGCCTGACAGATGCTGATGGAACAGTTTCTACCACAAAAACCTTTTCTGTTGTAATTTATGATGTGGTATCAGATGCTGACGCTGAAAGAATGGCAGAAATCGCACAAAAGGTAGGTGTACTGTCCAGCGATACCACATTTCAGAATGCAGATCAGGAAACCCGAAAGCAAATGGCGGACGCACTGTTTGATCAGCTGATTGCAGAGGGATATGTAAAAGAAAACTCTGTGAACTATGATGCGGAAAAGCATTGGTATGCCTATCAGTGTGAAGGCGTCGGTGGATTTTCTGATGTGACGTGTTATCTGGACATTGCGGTCAAAGACCCTGATCAAGTATCTACTGGTATTGCAACAGCTACATCGGCATTTACCTATGTCAACCATGGAGATTCAATTGAGATCACCGGCTTTGACAATTCCATTTCTGATGTTGTAATTCCCTCTGAAATCGAAGGACTTCCAGTTACTGCGATTTCTGTCGGAGCATTTTATCTCTCTACAATTACCTCCATCGAAATCCCGAATACAGTAACTTCCATTGGTGAAATGGCGTTTTTGGGCTGTACTTCTTTGAAGTCTGTGAAACTTTCAACTGGAGTTGCAAAAATTGATAAAAATGCGTTTGGCTCTTGCAGTGCATTGCAGGAGATTCAGGTTGCGAAAGATAACGCTAACTTTTCCAGCTTAGATGGTGTTCTGTATTCCAAGAAGCAAGACACACTCGTAATCTATCCAGCCGCAAAGACAGATGCTGCATATACTATTCCAAGCGGTGTTACATCTGTTGCAATGTATGCTTTTTCCGAGAATCCTTATCTGGAGACCCTTACAATTCCGAATTCCCTGATTAAGGTGGGAGATTCCGCATTTTATAACTGCAAAAATCTGCGTGCAGTTTCCTATAACGGAACGGAAGAAGAGTGGAATCAGATTACCATTGGTTTGCTGAATGAAAAGCTAACAGGAGCCACTATTCAGTATCAAGAGCGAATCATTGGGGATGTTAATGCAGACGGTGCATTTACAGTTTCTGATGTTGTACTGCTGCAAAAATGGCTGTTGTCTGTTCCAGACACACAGCTTGCAGATTGGAAAGCAGCAGATTTCAATGGAGATCAAACTTTGAATGTAATTGACCTTTGCCAGATGCGTTATAATTTGTTGAAACAGGAAGAGGACTCCAAACGGTAAAAGCCGGAAATTTCAAAACAATACAATCAAGCATACGGCATCTACAAAATGTAGATGCTGTATCCTTCCGGTTTGAAATGATGCAGCATCTAGGCGAATTTATGCTTCTCAAAATAGCTGTTCCAATTTGGATGAAACTGTTCCGATCATCCTAAAATCCGCTTATGGTGTATTTTTACGCCGGAAGGATGCAGCATCAGATGGAACCTATCATTAAAATAAACTTTTCCACGCAGAATCGATTCCAGCACTTCCCTTTCACATCTGTATGCTTGCATCTTTTCATGAAAATTGTCCGTTCTAATGATTCTCCATTCCTTTCATTTTTCGGGGCAAGTTCAACATTAACACTGTTGGACTTGCCCCTTTTTTTGTCCCCAAGCAGCATACAATCCGGCGAAATGACCGGTTTTGTATGCTGCTTTTTTCTTTCTCCTGCCTGTTCATATAAAATTTACATCTAAAACCTTCCCATTTTGCTTCTCTCAATTGTCTTAGTAATTTCAGGAGGGCAAAAAAGGGCTTCTCAAAACTGAATATGGAGGGAGGGAAAATAATGTCTGCTCCCTCACATGATGATGATCAGCTGAAGCTTGAGATTTTCGATAGTTTCAGTAAAACAGTGATGAGAAATGCAAGCAGAAATTTCGCCGCTGCTGCAAAAACAAGAAGGAAAAATGAGTCAGTCAACACAGATATTGTGCAGTACATTTTGAAAACACATGGTGAAAATGCAGTTTATCCATCCGAACATTTCATCGATGCTGGAAACGGATACTGCTGTGTCGTTGCAACAGAATGGCTGTATCAGGCAATGCTGCTGTTGCCGCCCAAACAAAAGGAAGTGGTTATTTTAGAATTCTGGTATGGAATGTCTATTTCCTAGATTTCCGAAACATTGCGGATCTCCAGACGCTCCGTGTCAGAACGGAAGAAAAACGCATTTGCAAATATTCGCAGTTATTACGAAAGGACACAAAAGCATGAAACTGGATTATGAAACGGTATATCGTGCTGTCAAAGGGGACTATGATGCACAGGAAAAACTGCTGCAGTATTATGATGCATATATCAGTGCATTGTCAACTATGGTTGAGATTTGTTCAGACGGCACAGAGCACCAATATGTGTGTGAAGATCAGAAAGCAGAGATACAAACAAAGTATCTGGAGGCACTTTCTAAGTGTAAGGTGATAAAATGATAGAAACAGATTTATTTGAATTTGCCTATGTGCCGGATTGGTACGGGCAGTTAGAACAATTGGCAGAAATGGCGTTGCCGGAAGCATGGCGATTCCGAAAGCCGCAGACCGAATGTAAAAATACAGATACGCCGATTTTGGAACGGTATCTCCATATGATGTTCCGGAAGCTGAGCATCGATTACAACACTGGAGAAACAGCATATTTCCATGTGGAAAATAATTGTGCCTGCTTTCATACAGGACTGTACACAAGACAATATCAGGCAATCTACGCCTGCTTTGAACGAAATAAAAAGAAAGACACCACATTGAGATGGTATTTCACCGGCTTCTGTGATGCTGTTTCTTCCAAGCTGCGATATGTAGAGCCGCTGCCCCAAAAGCCATATTTCCCGATGATGCAAAATGGTGTAAACTTCAATCCGGAATGGCCAATTCGGGTAAATGCAGAACACATTCTCAGCGATCCGGAAAATCGGGAACGGCTGCCAAAGAAACTGCTTCGGTTCAAGAATCTGCCATTGCTTCTGGAAACAGCAGTGGAACTGGGCAGACGAAAAGCAGTAATTGAGCCGGGGCTGGTAGTACCGCAGGGATACCAGAATCAATTGCAGTTTCTGCTGCCGATCTGTTTAACAGATATGGAAAAACCAAACCTTGCCATGACATTGGCAGAACGAAACGGATATTATCTGGGCAGCACTTGTCTGACACTGGAAATGGCATATCTGAATGCGAGAATGATTGCAAGACCCATTGCTCCATGGCTGATCAGTTTGGTAAAAAAGTGAGAACATCCGATGAGGTGCAGAATTTTTTTCTGTACCTTGTCGGTGTTTTTATGCCTGTACAAATTGAAAATGTTTTGTGAACTCTTTTCAAACTACCAAAAAGGCTGGTAGTTTGAATGATAGAGTAAGTTCGACGATTAGGAAAGGGGGTGTCCATGTGAGTGTGAATGAACGGCGTGCCGAAATCATGAAGATTTTAGTTGCTCGCAGACAAACAACAGTTCCACTTCTTGCACAGGAATTGTGTGTATGTTGTAATACTGTTCGCAACGACATTCATGCACTTGCATTGGACTATCCTCTGGAGACGTGTTCCGGGAATGGTGGCGGTGTTAGAGTAGCAGATTGGTATCATCCATATAAAAATATGCTTACAGAAGAACAATCTGTTGCTTTGGAGCAATTGCTATTGTTTGCAGATATTCGGCAAGCAGAAGTGATTCGCCAAATATTAGCGGAATTTAGTTCTCAGACCTATCGTCAAAAATATGCAAAGGAGTGAAAACAAATGAAAACCCTCATAGATGTCCTTGCAGCACTCAGCGATTTCGTAAAGATCGCATCAGAGTGGGCAGAAAGTGCTTCCAAGGCGGAAGTGGAGACGTTCACACAGATCTGTCCGCAAAAGGAAGAAACGGTCAAAAAAGCAGTGGAAAAGCCCGTCACACTGGAAGAAGTCCGCAGCGTTCTGGCAAATCTGTCCCGCAGCGGACAAAAGGAAACGGTGCTGAAACTGCTGCAAAAGTATGGCGGCAGTCGATTGTCTGAAGTTCCGCCGGAACGGTACGCTGCACTGTTCGCAGATGCACAGGAGAAAGCCCATGCCGAATAAACATGCCATGCTCTCTGCTTCCTCCAGTTCCCGCTGGCTGGCGTGTCCGCCCTCCGCACAGCTCTGTGCTGCTCTGCCGGATACCGTGACGGACTACGCTCGGGAAGGCACGTGTGCCCACGAGCTTGCAGAATATAAGGTGCAAAAACTGATTGGGAATCCGGCAGCCAACCCAACGGAGAACTTGGATTTCTATGATACAGAAATGGAAGACTGCACGGACAGCTACGCCCAATACATCGCCGAACAGCTGGCAAATCTGCAAGAACCGATTGTTTTAGTGGAACAGCGTTTGGATTTCAGCCGATATGTTCCCAGCGGTTTTGGTACGGGCGACTGTGTGATTGTTGCAGATGATGTCCTGACTGTCATTGACTTTAAGTATGGTAAGGGCGTAGCAGTATCTGCTGATCACAACTCGCAGATGATGCTGTATGCTCTGGGTGCATTGGAACTGTTCGATGCCCTCTATGACATCGCAGAGGTTCGGATGGTAATCTTTCAGCCGAGAATCCAGAACCTCAGCGAATGCCCCCTGTCGCTGCCGGAGCTGCTGCACTGGGCGGAAACCGAACTGAAACCAAAAGCCGAACTTGCTGCCAAAGGCGAGGGAGATTTCTGTGCTGGTGAACACTGTCGGTTTTGTAAAGTGAAGGCAACTTGCCGGAAACGGGCGGAGTACAATCTGCAATTGGCAAAGTATGATTTTGCGATGCCGGACAAGCTGACCGATACCGAAATCGAAGCAATTCTGGAAACTGCCGACCAACTGGCTGCATGGGCTTCCGACATCAAGGAATACGCCTTGCAGCAGTCCTTACAGGGAAAGGCGTGGAAGAATTGGAAGCTGGTTGAAGGCAGAGCCAGACGAGCATATTGCAGTGAAACTGCAGCGGCGGAGGCGGTACAAGCTGCTGGGTTCGACCCATATGAACATAAGGTACTGGGCATTACCGCAATGACCAGAATGCTGGGCAAGAAAAAATTCGAAGAATTGTTGGGAGATTTGCTTGTGAAACCACAGGGAAAGCCAACACTTGTTCCGCTATCAGACAAACGACCTGCGTGGAATACTGCACAGGAAGATTTCAAAGAATAAAGGAGTTTTTATCATGGCAAAGTATATCAATCCTGCAAAAGTAGTAACCGGTGTATGCAGATTTAGCTACGCCAACCTCTGGGAAGCCAAGGCAATGGACGAGAACAGCAAGCCGAAGTACAGCGTTTCCCTCATCATTCTGAAGTCTGACACGAAAACCATCGAAAAGATTCGTGCCGCCATTCAGGCTGCTTACGAGGAGGGTCAGGGCAAGTTGAAGGGCAACAGCAAGTCCGTTCCGCCACTGACATCGATCAAGACTCCGCTTCGGGATGGGGATTTGGAGCGACCGGACGATGAAGCGTATGCCAACAGCTATTTCGTCAATGCCAATTCCATCACTGCCCCTGGCATCGTGGATGCAGCCTGCCAGCAGATTTTAGACCACAGCGAGATTTACAGCGGTGTCTACGGCAGAGCCAGCATCACCTTCTATGCGTTCAACACCAAGACATCCCGTGGCATTGCCTGCGGACTGCAGAACATCCAGAAGCTTCGGGATGGTGAGCCGCTGGGCGGTCACAGCCGTGCAGAGGACGACTTTGCAACCGTAGAAGACGAGGATTTTCTGAACTAAGATAGCTGGGCGGACAGCTAGGCGTTATGCTTGGGTGGGTAATTGAGATATGCAAAAATTGATGATTGATTTAGAAACCAAAAGCGACATCGACATTGCCAAATCAGGTGTGTATCGTTATGCGGATTCCCCGTATTTTGATATTTTGCTTTTTGCATACTCCATAGACGGACAACCTGTTCAGGTGATTGATACGGCAAACGGTGAAGAAATTTCCGAAAATATTCTCGCTGCTCTTGTTGATGAAAACGTGATAAAAAGGGCATTTAATGTAAATTTTGAGAGAGTTTGTCTTTCAAAATATCTTCGTAAGAATTATCCTCAATATTTTCAGAGTTACAGCATTGACGAAGATACTGTCGGAGATTTCTTAAATCCCGAAAGCTGGCATTGTTCTATGATTCATGCAAGAACACTCGGACTGCCATCATCACTTGCAGAAGTCGGAAAGGTTTTGGGCATTGAACAGCAGAAAATGACAGAGGGCAAGGCTCTCATTAAATTCTTTTGTGTGCCATATGACACGATTGACGGTGTACCGCAGTTTCACTCCCCCACTGATTATCCCGATAAATGGGAGATTTTTAAAGCATACAACAAGCGAGATGTTGAGGCTGAATTGGAAATTGACAGAAGACTGTCACGTTTCCCTGTGCCTGATTTTCTGTGGAAGGAATTTTATCTTGACCAGGAAATCAACGACAGAGGTATTCTCGTAGATATGCAGCTTGCAGATAAGGCAATTGGCCTTGATGCAGAGGCAAAAGAAGAACTGACAGCTGAAATGAAAAGGTTGACGGGCGTAGAAAATCCGAATTCTGTATATCAGTTGCTGGATTGGCTTGAAACACAGGGATACAAGTCGGATTCACTTGGCAAAACACAGGTGCAGGAACTCATCAAAACTGCAAAAGAACCTGTAAAATCCGTGCTTCAGATGCGTTTGCAACTGTCAAAATCCTCTGTGAAAAAATATACCGCTATGAAAAATACAGCTTGCAGCGATAATCGTGCAAGAGGGATGTTCAGCTTTTATGGTGCGTCAAGGACGGGGCGTTGGGCTGGCAGAAATGTGCAATTGCAAAATCTTCCGCAGAATCACTTGCCGGATTTATCAGAAGCCCGTGAACTTGTAAAGTACGGTTCTTTTGAAGATATTCAGATGCTGTATGATGATGTTCCTGATACACTGTCACAGCTTATCCGCACCGCATTTATTCCAAGGCAAGGTATGAAATTTATCGTTGCAGACTTTTCTGCCATTGAAGCAAGAGTGATCGCATGGCTTGCAGGTGAAGAATGGCGAATGAAGGCTTTTGCAAACGGTGAGGACATTTACTGTGCATCGGCATCAAAGATGTTCGGTGTGCCAGTTGTAAAGCATGGTGAAAACGGGCATTTAAGGCAGAAAGGAAAGATATCCGAATTGGCTTGTGGTTTCGGCGGATCGGTTGGAGCCATGAAAGCGATGGGAGCAGATTCTCTTGGCTTATCCGATACGGAACTGAAACAGATCGTAACCGACTGGCGTGAGGCTTCACCGCATATTACAGAACTCTGGTGGGCGGTAGATAGAGCTGTAAAATAGGCAATCAAAGAAAAAACGGCAACGAAAACACACGGACTGCTATTTTCCTATGAGGCAGGGTTCCTGTTCATAAGGCTGCCAAGCGGCAGACGTCTTGCCTATGCTAAACCCTACATCGGTAAGAATAAATTCGGCGGTGAATCTGTTACATATATGGGCATTAATGCTCAGAAAAAATGGGACAGGTTTGAAAGCTATGGGCCGAAATTTGTAGAGAACTGCGTCCAAGGAATTGCAAGAGATCTGCTGATGTATTCCATGCAGACACTATCACAATACTTCATTGTCGGGCATATTCACGATGAAATGATCATCGAATGCCCGAAAGATACAAAGCTGGATGAGATCTGTCAGCAGATGGCGAGAACACCAGACTGGGCAAAGGGACTGCTGCTTCGGGCAGACGGATATGAATGCAACTTTTACAAGAAAGATTAGGAGGATTCCATATGTTTTATATCAAAGAAAATCTGAATGACGCAACCAGTATCTCCGTGGAGATCAACAACGAAAACGTATACTGCCACTGCCCGCAGTGCGGTGCAGAAGTGCCGGTTGATCTGAGTATCTTCTGGACAGCAGAAAACTTTGACATTTTCAGCAGTGCCGTTTACTGCGATGCCTGCACACTGAAGCGGCTGAAAGGAGCACTGCATGAATCTGTATAACGCTGAGGGGTACATCGATCTCACTGCTTATGAAGCACTGAGCCGTATTGAACGAGAGGAACGCAGGGCGAAAAAGGCTGCCGCTTATCGACCGCTGGTATATATTTGTTCTCCCTATTCTCACGGCTGCATCAATGACAATATCGAAAACGCCAGACGATACAGCCGCTTTGCAGTAGACACCCACTATGTCCCTATCGCTCCCCACTTGCTGTTTCCGCAATTCATGGATGACAGTCTGGGCGAAGATCGTCAGACAGCGATGTTCATGAATTTGGTACTGCTGTCAAAGTGTGCCCAGCTGTGGGTGTTTGGTTCTGTGCGGTCGGAGGGGATGCAGCAGGAAATCAAATGGGCGAAGCGGCGGCATATGACCATTCGGTATTTTACCGAAGAACTGGAGGAAATAGAATGAAATTTACGCTCTATACAGCAAACTGTACCGGCAATGAAAAGAATATCCTTTATCCAAACCAAAAGGTCATTACTTCAGAAGCGGATTTGAAAAAAGCCGTTGTCTACGATCATGTCTGTGCTCAGTATGAGAATTTTGCCCGCAGTGACGCCAATTTCCTGCTGTCTGATGTAGTACCCATGGATTGTGACAACGACCATTCAGATGACCCGAAAGACTGGATCACACAGGAAAAACTGGCAAGTTTCCTCAGTGATGTTGCATTTGCAGTAACCTACAGCCGTCATCATATGCTGGCGAAAGGGAATAAATCCGCAAGACCACGTTTTCATGTATTTTTCCCGACAGTACCCTGCAACGATGCAAATTCCCACAAGGCGATAAAGCAGAAAATCCATAAGGAACTGCCGTTCTTCGACGGAAATGCACTGGATGCCTCACGTTTTCTCTTTGGCTGTCCGAGTGATGTTGTATGGCACGAAGGCAGTTTATCCATTGAGGACTGGCTTACACTGATGAAGTCAAACCGTAACATTCCGCAGGGACAGCGTAACAGCACAATGTCTCGCATGGCTGGAAAGCTGGTCAAGCGTTTTGGTGTGACTGAGGAAAGTTATCAGAAGTTTCTGGAAAAAGCAGCCGAATGCGAACCACCGCTACCGGATGAAGAACTGGAAGCAATCTGGCACAGTGCCTGCAAATTCGGAAAAAAAGTAACCTCGCAGGAAGGATATATTTCTCCTGAAGCATACGGCAAACAGTCCCTGATTCCCGATGATTTTTCGGACGTTGGAGAGGCTCGCACATTTGTAGAAGGCTTTTCAGATGAGGTGGCATTTACCATTGCGACCGATTATCTTCGCTACAACGGAACCTATTGGGAGGAGTCAGAGCACGCTGTCACCCTTGCTATGATCGAACATACAGACATACAGCTGGCAGAAGCCGAAAAGCAGGTGGAAGCATCACTTCTGAAACTAGAAAGCCTTGGTGTTGCAAGAGATGCAGCAATCAATGGCGGCAAAAAGTTTCGGGATAGTCTGGACGAGGAACAGACCGCCGCATACAAGGAGTATCAGTACTATGCCACTTTCAAGGCATTCGTGATGAAATACCGCCATGTTCGCAGTATGACCAATGCACTGGATGCTGCAAAGCCGCTGGTTCTCCACAATCCCGAAGCCCTCGACAGCAATCCAATGCTCCTCAATACCCCCGGAGGCACGTATTATCTGCCTGAAGGATTGAATGGCTGGAAACCGACAGATCCTGCCGACCTTTTAACGAAAGTGACGGCGGTTGTTCCAAGTGATGCTGGTAAGGATTTGTGGGAGGATGCCTTACAGCTGTTCTTTTGTGGTGACCAAAGCTTGATTGATTATGTGCAGATGATTTGCGGACTTTGTATTGTGGGTAAGGTGTATTTGGAGGCGATGATTATTGCCTACGGTGACGGACGAAACGGCAAAAGTACGTTCTGGAATGTCATTTACAAGGTTCTCGGCAGTTACAGCGGTAACATTTCAGCAGATGCACTGACCGTCAATTGCAAGCGTAATGTCAAGCCTGAAATGGCGGAACTGAAAGGAAAACGGATGATTATTGCGGCAGAATTGCAGGAAGGAATGCGATTGAATACCAGTGTGGTAAAACAGCTCTGTTCCACTGACCCGATTTTTGCCGAAAAGAAATTCAAAGCACCATTCCACTTTGAACCCAGTCATACACTTGTGCTGTATACCAATCACCTGCCGAAAGTTGGTGCATCGGATGATGGCACATGGCGGAGATTGATTGTCATTCCGTTTCACGCAAAAATTCAAGGCTCTAAGGACATCAAAAACTACACGCAGCATCTTGTGGATAACGCAGGCGGTGCAGTGCTTTCCTGGCTGATTGAGGGTGCAAGAAAGGTGATTGCGGCAAACTATCAGATCAACAGACCGCAGTGTGTTTTAGATGCAATCGGAGCCTATCGGGAAGGCAATGACTGGCTTGGAAACTTCATCAATGAATGCTGTATCGTGAATAGAAGCTATCAGGAGAAATCCGGTGAACTTTACAACAACTACAGAGAATACTGCATTGAAAATGGTGAATACATCCGCAGTACCTCTGATTTTTATGCGGCTCTGGAACAGGCAGGATACAAGAGAAAAAAGATGAGGGATGGTAAATACATCATTGGAATTCAATTGACTTATGGCATCCTCGACTAACTTGACCGGCACAAAAATACGAAAAAAGCCCCAAAAATCGGGAGTGTGCCGGTGTAAGCCGGTCATATACAGTCTTTACGCAGGCGAGAAAAAAAGTAAAAATTTCTTCTATATATAAGGTTTGTAAATGACCGGCTACGAGCGGCACAATTCCCATATTGCGTACTTTTTAGGAGGAAACATTATGTGGATCAAGAAAAATAATCTTTTGGTTAACCTTGAAAAATTTGATGCACTCTATCAGGACACATTACATCCTGAAAATCTTGTGATTATGACCGATAGGAAAAAAAGAACTCTTGCCAAAATAGATGATGTCCCAAGGGTTCTTGATGAAATAACTGAAGCTATGAAAAATGGTGAAAGTGTGTATGTACTCCCATGCGAGAAAAAATAATTGAAGAAAAACTCACAAAGGCAGTAAAGCAAAATAGTGGTGTATGCTGGAAATTCACGTCTCCCGGAACGGCAGGCGTTCCAGACCGCATCGTATTGATGCCCGGCGGTAGAATTGCTTTTGTGGAAGTGAAAGCACCCGGAGAGAAACCCAGACCGCTTCAACTTTCCCGGCATAAACTTCTGAGGCGATTGGGTTTTCTGGTTTATGTCTTGGATGCTTGTGAGGACATCGAAAAAATCATAAAAGAGGTGATGAGTAATGAAGCTTCATGATTATCAAGAATATGCAGTTAAGTTCATAGAGGAACATAAAATTGCAGCACTTCTGCTTGATATGGGTCTTGGCAAGACGATAACAACTCTGACTGCCATTAACAATCTGATATATGACTTGTTTGAAGTCAGAAGAGTTTTGATTATCGCACCGCTGAGAGTAGCAAGAGATACATGGTCGGCAGAAGTGCAAAAATGGGATCATCTGAAACACCTGAGATACAGCGTTGCAGTCGGAACGGCAGAAGAACGCATTGCAGCTTTGAAGGCAGATGCCGACATCTACATCATCAATCGTGAAAATGTGGACTGGCTTGTCAGCAATACCGCCTTTGACTATGACATGGTTGTGATTGATGAACTGTCCAGTTTCAAGAACCACCAAAGCAAACGCTTCAAGGCACTGATGAAAGTTCGACCGAACGTGAAACGCATCGTGGGGCTGACTGGAACGCCTGCCAGCAACGGCTTAATGGATTTATGGGCAGAGTTTCGTCTTCTGGATATGGGGCAGCGGCTTGGCAGATTCATCGGGCAGTATCGGAATGCCTACTTCAAGCCGGACAAGCAGAACGGATATATCGTGTATTCCTACAAGCCCCTGCCCGATGCAGAAGAACGGATCTACGAAAAAATATCGGACATCACCGTTTCGATGAAAGCCCTCGACCATCTGCACATGCCGGAATTACTTTCCAACGAATATCCCGTGCAGCTGTCCGACACGGAGCAAGAAACTTACAAGCAGTTCAAGTCTGAACTGATTCTGGAGATGCAGGACGCCGAGATTACTGCTGCCAACGCTGCCGCTCTCAGCAACAAACTTTCCCAACTGGCAAATGGTGCAGTGTATGACGACACCGGAACAGTGATTCCTATTCACAGCCGAAAGCTGGATGCACTGGAAGACTTGATAGAGGCAGCCAACGGCAAACCCGTTCTGGTGGCGTATTGGTTCAAGCATGATTTGGAGCGGATTCAAGAGCGATTGCGAAAGCTGAATGTTTCCTATCAGGAAATCCAGTCCTCTGACAGTATTCGGAACTGGAACGCCGGAAGGCTGCAAGTTGGTCTGCTGCACCCTGCCGCTGCCGGACACGGACTGAACTTACAGGCTGGCGGCAGCTGCCTCGTATGGTTTGGATTAACATGGAGCCTGGAACTGTA